>CAYFZI010000035.1:0-29221 GCA_964347635.1 uncultured Dehalococcoidia bacterium | reverse complement strand
GCTGACTGTCACGCTGCGCAATCAGCTCGAAGACCGCCGCCAATCGTTCGCCGTTCTGAACGGCGCGCCGCTGAGCGGCAGCGCCAACTTCGCGGCGCGGGACTACATCGAGCAAAGCGCCGCCGAGCGCTTCGGCGAGCTCGAATCGGGCCGCCGCCGCTTCATCGCGACCAACCCGCTCGGCGTCGACCAGGCTCCGCGTCCGCGCTCCGAAATCAAGCCGCGCGGCATCTTTGCATCGCTCGAAGGGGCGCTCGATCACGTCACGGTGATCGCCGGGCGGCTGCCCGGCGCGCCCAACGTGGAGCGCAGCGACTCGCTGGGCGGGGTGCGCCTCAATGCACCGATCGAGGTGGCGCTGCCGGCCGTGATCGCGCGCGACTACGGGATCGAGCCGGGTCACCGCTTCAACATCCGCGACGGGTTCGACGAATGCGACCGCGAGCCGGACCCGCCGCCCGGCGGTCCGCCGCCGCCGCCGCGCCCGCCCTGCCAACCGACGCTGCGCGTCGAGCGCACGCTCCCGATCGTCGTCACCGCGCTGGTCGCACCCGACGATCCGCAGAGCCACTTCTGGTCGCGCGTGCCGCGCAGCGTGACGGCGCTCTACAGCGGCGGCCCGCGCGCTCAGATCCTGCCGCTGCTGATCTCAACGACCGCGTTCGACCAGCACATCACCGAGATCGTCGGCCAGTACCCGGTCAACATCACCTGGATCAGCGAGATCAACACGGATCTGCTCAACGTGGCGGTGCTGGAGGATACGCAGGCCACGTTCGACCTGCTGCGCGCCGATCTGCGCAGCATGGGCGGAACGGTGCTGAGCCCGATCGAGCCGCGGCTCGATACGTTCACGCGCGACCTCTCGTTCGCGCAGGCGCCGATTCTGCTCTTGCTCGCGCAGGTCGTGGGGATCGCGCTGTTCTACATCGTGGTCGTCTCCGGCGTGCACGTCGCGCAGCGCCGCGAGGAGCTGTTCTCGATGCGCAGCCGCGGGGCTTCGCTCGTCCAAGTCCTGGGGCTAACGGCGATTGAAGGGCTGGTGCTGGCCGTCGTCTCGGCGATCATCGGCCCGCTGATCGCGGCCGGCGTGATCAGCGCGCTCGGCTACACCGGCATCTTTGAGCCGCTCACCGGCGGCAAAGCGATCAACGTCACCCTGACCGACGACGCGTTCCTGCTCGCCGCCGGCGGAGCGATCGTGGCGGTGATCTTCATGCTCGTGCCGCTGACGGCGGCCAGCCGCACGCGGGTGCTCTCGGAGCGGCTGCGCGGGCTGACCCGGCCGGCCGGAGCCAACGCGCTGCAGCGCTACTACCTCGATCTGGCGCTGGTGCTCGTCGCCGTCGGCCTGATCTTTGAGGCAGACCTGCGCGGCACCGTGTTCGAGCGCAACAGCGTCGGCGGGCTCTCAGCAGACCCGCTGCTGCTGAGCACACCGATCCTGTTTGCGCTGGCCGCGACGCTGGTGATCCTGCGCCTGCTGCCCTGGCTCTACCGCTTCGTCGCCTGGCTGACCTACGACCGCTTCCCGCTCTCGATCGCCGCGACGCTGCGCTACGTCTCGCGGACTGTCGGGCCGGCCGCGCGGCTGACGATCCTGTTGATGCTGGGCGCCGCGCTGGGCACGTTCGCGGCCTCCTACGCGGACACCATCGACCGCTCGCTGACCGAACGCATCCAGTACGACGCGGGCGTTGAGCACCGCGTGCAGCTGGCCGACGCGTCCTACGCCACGCCGGGCGGCGTGCATCGGCGGCTGGAGGGGGTCGAGGGCGTCGAGCGGATCAGCGTGGTGCACCGCTCGGGCGCCGCCGCGGGGCGCAGCATCGGCACCGCCTCGGCCGTCGATCTGCTCGCTCTCGAGCCGCGCGCCGCGCGCGAGATGCTCTGGTTCCGAGACGACCTCTCGGAACTCAGCTTCGACGAGCTGATCCGCTCGATCGACGTACCGCCGACCGGGCGCGGCGTGGGGATTCCGGACAACACCGAGACGCTGCGCATCTGGGTGGACCTGACTGAAGGCGAGAGCGAGCAGACGCTCTGGGTGCGGATCCGCGACGGCGACGGACGCTACTTCACGGCCGGGCAGATCGAAGCCCCCGATCCCGAGCTGGGCTGGACGCCGGTCGATGTCGAGTTCGGCCGCCAGATCATCGGCGCGGGGGCGGCCGCGCCCTACACGCTGCACTCGATCGTGATGAGCGAACCGTTCGGCGTGTTCGTCTCGGAGCCGGCCACGCTGCGCTTCGACGCCGTCACCGCGATCACCGCAGACGGGCGCGAGCTGATCATCGAAGACTTCGAAGAGGCCCGCTGGAGCCGATACCGCCAGCGGCGCGAGGCCGCTGACAGGCTCGCCTTCAGCGAGGCCGAGGACGCGGTCAGCGGCGCGCAGGTGATGGAGTTCAGCCCTGGGATCGGCCAAAGCCCGGGCCTGCGCGCGGTGCACTTCGCCGATCCGTCGCTCTGCAGCGGCACGCGCTGCATCGTGCCGATGATCGTCAGCCAGGACTTCGCCGAGCGGCAGCTGCTCGAAGTCGGCGACCGCTTCACGGTGCGACTGGACACGATGGTGGTGCAGGCGCGGATCGCGGCGATCGTCGAGCTGTTTCCGACCCTGCGGCCGGATGAAAAGTCGTTCATCGTGGCCGATTACGACGCGCTCTTCCACCTCGGCGCGGTGACGGCGCTGCGGCCGACGGTGATCCCGACCGAAACCTGGCTCGACCTGACCGACGACCCAGCGCAGCTCGAAGCGGTGATGTCCGAGCTGCGCCGCTCGCGCTACTCGCTGCGCAACTGGAGCGACATGCAGGACCGCCTCTACGAGCAGGGCCGCGACCCGCTGACCACGGCCGGCGGCAGCGGCATTCTGCTCGTCGCCTTCATCGCGATCAGCGTGCTGCTGGCGCTCGCCTTTCTCGTCTCCATGGCCGTGGCCGCGCGGCAGCGGCGGCTGGAGATGGCGCTGCTGCGCACGGTGGGCGTGAGCCGCATCTCGATCCTGATTCAGGTGCTGCTGGAGTACGCGCTGATCGCCGGCAGCGGTCTGGCGCTGGGCGTGCTGCTGGGCAACCGCATCTCACAGCTCCTGCTGGCCTACCTGGAGATCGATGACACTGGCCGGACCGTGCTGCCGCCGTTCCAGATCGAGACCGATTGGCAAATCCTCGGGATCGCCTTCGGCGCGCTGGTCGCCGTGCTCGTCCTGGGTGTGCTCGCCACCTGGCGCTGGTATCTCAACCTGGAGCTGAACCGCGAGCTGCGCCTAACGAACTAAGATCAGCTAAAGGGGGTGCGGGGAGAGCAACAGCCGGCGGAGCGGGGTGCGGTGCAGGCGTGCAGGCAGCGAACCGCGGTTAGCTGCCGAACAGGCGGCGCCAGCGGCGCGGGTGGAGATCGGGCGCGAAGAGGCTGAGGCCGGCGATCGGCGCGCCGATCGCCAGGCAGGCGACGCCGCAGGAAGCGCCGCTGGCGGCAACGCCGAGCAATCCCAGCACGACGCAGAGCGGAGCAGCCGCGCTCCAGGCCGAGCGGTCGGCGCGGTGGCGCAGCAGCTGAACGGCGGCGAGCGCCGTGCCGGCCGCGGCGGCAAGGGCGGCGCCGAGGTAGAGATCGGTCGAAGCGGCGCCGACCAGCACCGCAATGACCGCCGCAGCGGCTGCAGCGGCGGTCAGGCCGGCCCCGAGCAGCGGCGCGGCCTCCGAGCGGCCCGAGCGGCCGCGCTCCACCCGCTCAGCCCGTCAGCCGGCGGTAGAGCGCGGGCAGACGGCGCGGCAGCGATTCGATGTCGGCGACGACTTCGTACGCCATGTCTTGGCACATCTGCTTGAGATAGTCGTGGCCGGCCCGATCGACGGTCAGCGCGAACGGCACCATCCCTTCGCGGCGGGCCTCGGTGAGCGCCATTTTGGTGTCGTGGATCGCGTATTCCTTCTCGGTGCGGTCGCGCCCGTAGCCGTGGTCCTGCGGCCGCCCATCGGAGAGCAGCATCAGGATTTTCACTTTGGCGTCGGTGTTCTGGAGCTTCCAGATGCAGTGGCGGATCGCCGGCCCCATGCGGGTCGAGCGGACCGGGGCGATCTTGTCGATCCGCTCTTTGGTGCGGTCGCCGAACGGCTCGTCCATGTCCTTGTAGACGAAGAATTCGACGTTGTCGCGCCCGTAGCCGCTGAAGCCGTAGACGCCGTACTTGTCGCCGATCGCTTCGAGCGCCTCGATCAGCAGCACGACGGCTTCCTTCTCAAGGTCGATAATGCGCTTGCCGGGGTGTCGGGCGGCCTCGGCGCGGCGCTGCGCCCACCAGGAGAGATATTTGCGCGGATCGTCGTCGAATTGGTCGTCCTGGCGGCGATCCTGATGCTTCTGGATCTCCTCGTCGGTACTCGCCGAGACATCGAGCAAGAAGGCGACGGCAACGTCGCGGTCGACCTTGTTGCGGCGGTAGAAGAGCTTGGTCTCGGTGGTCGCGCCGGCGATTTTCTCGGTGTACCACTCGATCACCGCGTCGAGGTCGTAGTCCTCGCCGTCGGTCAGCCGCTTCATTTTGCGGAACAGCTCGGGCCGCAGCATCTCGAACTGCTTGCGCGTTTCCTGGACGAGCTGGGCGTGGTCGTGCAGGGTCTCGTTGTAGTAGCCGATATTGCCGACTTCACCGCGCTGCTCCTGTACGCGGCACCAGCGCGGCTTGTAATCGGCGGCGCGGAAATCCCACTCGTCGTAGTAGAACGAGCGGGCCTCGACCGGCAGCTCATCGCCGTCGTCGATCCTAGTGCTGTCGTCGCCCATCGCCTGCTGGCCTTCGGGGCGATCGCCCTGGATGCTGTTCACTTCCTTGAGCAGGTTGTCGAGGAACATGCCCGATGATTCGGCCAGGTCCATATCCATCAGCTCGTTGATCGAGATTTCAACGCTCTTCTCGAGCAGTTCCTGCAGCTGCTCCTTGGTGAGCGGGACCGGCGGGGCGTCGCCGCTGCCAGTCTCGCCCTTCAGCTTCATCAGCAGCTGGACCAGCTCGGGCTTGAAATCGCCGCGGAAGTCGACCGGCTCGGGGCTGTCGTAGGGGCGCTCCTCGCTGCCCGGCATGAACGGCATGAAGGACTCTTCGAGGCCGCTCGAGCCGCTGCCCGGCATCAGGTCCGAGTCGCCCTCGTCCTGCTCGCCGGCCATCGGCGCTTGGTCGAGGTCGTTCCAGTCATCGGTCTCGAGCTCGATGTTGGGCACTTGCGCGACCCACTCGTAGAGCATCTCGGTGGCGGCGGCCGAGTCCTCGACAGTGGCGCCCTCCTGGCGGATGCGGTTCATAATCCGCAGCGGCGTGCGCAGCTGCTCGGCCAGCTCGGCCGGCCAGCGGATGCTGCCGGCGTCGTCGAGGCTGGCGCGCAGCAGATTTTCGACCATCGCCTGGCGGGCCGGCATGTTCTCGATCGGGCGGCGCTGGTCGGCGGCGGCCTGCTGCAGGCGGTTGAGCGCGCGGCGCACACCGGCGTACTCGCGTTTGACGATCGTGTCGATCCGCGTGTCCTCGACGATCGTGAACAGATCGTGCGCGAGGCGGCGGTCGGCGAAGCGATCGAAAAAGCGTTCCATATCGGTGTGGATCGCTTCCGGCTCCGCCCCGCCTGCAGCGCTTGGGGGCGCGGCGGGTGCGGCCGCGGCGCCCGCGCTGCGGCCGTTGCCCGGCCCGAAGACCTGCGGGGCGCGGTCCTGCTCGTATTCGAAGGAGCCGAACTCGAGCCGGCCGGCCTGGTGGGTGGCGAATACTTTGTAGACGCTGAAGTTGTCCGCCTTGGTCTGATAGCGCTCGACCATGTCGGGCAAGTAGATCGTGGTGCCCTCGGTGGTGGGGCTGCTCTCATCGACCCAGCCGACGCCCTTGGAGGCCAGCTCTTCGGACGATTTGACGCCGACATCGACGCCCGTCAGCGCTTTGCAGTACATGCGGATCAGCTCGGAGACGCGGTCGAGGTCGACGCGCGAGGAGAGCGCTTCCATGACCTCTTCGCCGCGGGTCGATTCGAGCCGAAAGAAGGCTTCGCCGCCGTCGACGCTCTGCTGCAGGATGTTGAGGCCGAACTCCTGCCAACGGGCGATATCGTCGATGCTGAGCCGCTGGACGACCCGCGGACTCGATTTGAGGAACTCCATCGCGGCGTCGCCGGAGTGGGGCGCGAGCTGCTCGGCGAGCTCGAACAACCCTTCGTGCAGGCTGCGGTCGACCTCGGTCAGGGCCTGCGCCGCCTCGATGAAGTAAGGGTGGCCGAGCCGCCCGACTTTGAGCGCGACCTGGCCGGAGAGGCCCAGATAGCGGCCGCGCTGATCAGCGCTGACATGCTGCAGCGCGGCCGGGCCGCGTTCGAAGTAGACGCGCGCATCGACCCAGGCGGTGTGGGCGACGATCCCGCCGAACTCGAGGAACGGCGCACGATCGCTGCGCTCGAGCTGCGCAAGCACGGTCGGCGCCATGCCCAGGCAGGCGCTGGCCAGCTCATAGGAGTGGCTGGCCAGCGAATCGATCAGCTCGACGAGCAGACGCATCTGGCTGAGCGGCAGGTGGGGCAGCACCTGCGGGCTAACATCGAAGTACTGGGCCGAGAGCGAGCCCGACTTCCAGGTGCCCTTGTAGAGCGATTGGCCCTGCGCCGACCAGTCGGTCGCCTGAGCGACGGCGAGGTGGGGCAGCACTTGGGGCGAAGCGCGGAAGAGCGCGCCGGCCAGCGCCGGCGAAGTGTCCATCAGGCCGACGCCGACACCGCACCACTCGCGCATCCGCTCGAAGGTGACCTGCTCCAGCATCGGGCTGCTGCTGCGGAAGTATTCGGAGGCCGCTTCCCAAGAGCGCAGCGAGTGGCGCGCGATCTGCAGGCCGGTCTCGGTCCAGCGGGCGAGTTCGTCCGGCTCGAGAATCGGCTCGACCGCGCTGAGCGCGGATTCGAACTCCTGGCTGAGTGCGGGCGGAAAGGCGCGCAGCGCCTCTCGCGCCGCTTCGAGCGGCGCAGCGGGGGTCGATCGGTCGGTCATCGGCATCCGTCCAGGGGCTGGGCAGCGTCGCGGGCGCGTCTAGCGCAGCTTCAGCGGAGCCGCTTGCGGCCGCTCAGACGCGGGCATGACGATCTGCTCGATTGTGGCCGCGTCGGCGGCCGTATCCAGAACAGCATAGGTGAGCTTGCGTTCGAGGCCGCGCGCCTCGCCCGCGGAGCCGGGATTGATCACCAGCGCGGCGCCAATGCGGCGCACCAGCGGGGCGTGCGTGTGCCCGTAGATGATGAAGTCGGCCTGCTCTTCAGCGAGCCGCTCGAGCTGCGGATCGTGCGGGAAGAGGTAGTCGCGGTAGGGCGGCCAGGGCGTGGCGTGGAACATCAGCAGCCGCTTGCCGCCGATCTCGGTGCGAATCAGCTGGGGCTGTTGGCGGGTCCATTCGAGCAGCTCGCGGTTGACGCTGCTGGAGGCCTGCGCGCGCGCGCCGGCCTCGCTGAGCAGAATCTCCTCGTGGTTGCCGAGCACGTAGCGGCCGCCGACAGCGCGGATCCGCTCCGCGACCTCGTTGGAAAAGCGGTACTGGTAGCAGGCGTCACCGGCGCAGAGCAGCTCATCGACGGGCCCCATCTGCTCGATCGCGCGGTCCAGCGCGGCGATGTTGCAGTGGATGTCGGAAACGATGCCTAGCCGCATGCGGGGCTACTCCTCGAAGATCGAGGAGACCACCTCTTCGATGCTGCGCTGGATTTCACCGTCGTCGGTGAGCGGCCAGACGATCGAGACTTGGCAGGCGCGGCGCGGCGCGACGCCTTCGGCGATCATGCGGCCGGCGTAGATCAGCAGGCGGGTGCTGGCGCCCTCGGCCAGGCCGTGCTCGCGCAGGTTGCGGATCTTCTCCGCCATCTTCGCGAGGTTGAGCGCGACATCGGGGTCGCAGCCCGATTCGTGGCGGACGATCTCGGCCTCAGTCTCGCGCGGCGGGTAATCGAACTCGATCGCCACGAAGCGCTGGCGGGTGCTCTGCTTGAGGTCTTTGAGCGCGCTCTGGTAGCCGGGGTTGAAGGAGATCACCAGCAGGAAGCCGTCGCGCGCCTGGAGCAGCTGGGACTTCTTTTCGACCGGCAGAATGCGGCGGTGGTCGGTCAGCGGGTGAATCAGGACAGTCGTGTCCTTGCGCGCCTCGACGACCTCATCGAGGTAGCAGATCGCGCCGGCCTTGACCGCGCGGGTCAGCGGGCCGTCGATCCAGACGGTCTCGTTGCCTTCCAGCAGATAGCGGCCCACGAGGTCGCTGGCGGTCAGATCTTCGTGGCAGGCGACGGTCACCAAAGGCAGGTTGGACTCGCTCTCGATCGCCGTCTGGCCGTCGCGAACGACGGCGAGCGGCCGATTGAGGTGATAAGCCATGTACTCGATAAAGCGAGTCTTGCCGCAGCCGGTGGGGCCTTTGAGCAGCACGGGGATTTTGCTGTTCCAGGCGGCCTGGAAGACATCAACCTCATCCTGGACGGGCACGTAATACGGCTCCTCTTCGAGGCGGAATTCCTCGACGGCCCAAGAGCGGTACTCGGTGATCGGTTCGGCGGCGGTGGTCATCCAGGATCCCCTCGCTGGTGCGGTCTGGTTCTGCGCGGCGGCGCGCTATTGGGCGCTGCGCGCGGCGAGCGCATCCCAGGCGCTCTGAACGCGCCCGCGCAGATCGGCGAGCGCGCAATTAGTGTCGATCACGATATCGGCGTGGGCCAGCCGCTCCCCATTGCTGAGCTGCGAGCGAATGCGCGCGTCGGCGTCTACGGCGCTCATCTGGTTGCGCGCCATCAAGCGCTCCCGCGCAGCCTCTGCAGAGACGGAGACGACCCAAACCTCGTCGACGAGGTCCTGCCACTCGGCCTCGATCAGCACGGCCGCTTCGAGCACGGCGACCCGCTCGCCCTGCGCCTCGAGGCGCTGCAGCTCGGCCGCCGCGAGGCTGCGGATGCCGGGCCAGACGATATCGGTGAGCCGCTTCAGCTGGTCCGGCTGGCCGAACACTTTGCCGCCCAGCGCACGGCGGTCGATGCTGCCGTCTGCGGCGACGACCTCCCCGCCGAACGCGGCAACGACGGCCGCAAAGGTGTCGGTGCCCGGCTCATAGGTCTGGTGGCCGAGGCGGTCCGCGTCGATCGCGGCGGCGCCGAGCTCCTGCAGGAGCTCGACGACCGTCGATTTGCCCGAGGCAATCCCGCCCGTGAGTCCAATTGAGTGCATACGTCCTGACATCATGATGCGGAGGGTGAGTGCGAATCGGCGCGCGCGTCCCGCCACAGCGCGGCAACCCCACCGCAGCGGCGCCAATGCTGGATGCTATCGACGCTCTCTGGCGGGCGTCAAGCGGACCGGGCGGCGACTTGCGGGCTCACGCTCGGGCGCACGCAATGTGTCGCAGGATACGTAAAACAACGCGAAAGCTTGGCTAGCGTTAACTCTGCAGTGATGATTCTGGCGGAGCGGGCGATCGCCCTCGTCGCAGCAGCGGCGTCCAGGAATTGCCATGACCACAGATGTGCAAAGCGACACGATCGATCTGGAAGAGAGCCGGCGCTGCCTGATCGAGGCGGCTGCGGACTTGCCCGGCGCGGCCTACGACAAGCCGCATGTGATCGGCGACTGGAGCATCCGCGACTGCCTCGCGCATCTGGCCGCCTGGGACCGCTGGGTGCTCGACGCGCTCAACCGCTACGACCGCGGCGAGCCGATCGGCGAGTTTCCCAAAGAGCACGCGATGAACCAGGCCGCGCCGCAGCAATGGTCGGGCCGCACAATGGACGCTCTGTTCGAGACGCTGAGCGCGGCCAACAAGCAGCTGGTCGAGCGCCTGCGCACGCAGACCGACGACGAGCGCGAAACCCCCTGCTACGACATCGGCACAGACTGCCTAAGCGCAAATGACGTGGTGGACGCGCTGATCGAGCACGATGTGATGCACACAGCAGACATCCGCGCCTGGCGAAAGACGACGGGGCTGTAAAACCCGCCCCGCCTGAGCAGGCCTTCGCAAAGGCCTTTCACTCCACCAATCCCCCGCTTGCTGCAGAGAGAGACGGGCCGGGCTGCGCGCCCCCGCCGCGCGTAAGCGCGGGAGGGGGCCGCTGAACGTGTGAACAGGCGCCTAGTCGGCGAGGGCCTGCTGGAAGGCGCGCTCGAGCGCGGGGAGGACTTTTTTGTAGTCGTCGACGATGCCGAAGCTTGAGAATGAGAAGATCGCGGCGTCAGGGTCTTTGTTGATCGCGACGATGTTCTTGCTGCCGCCGCAGCCGGCCATGTGCTGGGAGGCGCCGCTGATCGCGATGGCGAGGTAGAGCGTGGGCGAGACTACGGTGCCGGTCAGGCCGACCTGCTGGGAGGGCGGATACCAGCCGAGGTCGCAGGCGGCGCGGCTGGAGCCGACCGCGGCGCCGAGCACCGCGGCCAGCTGCTCGAGGTCTGCGAAGGCTTCGGGGCCGCCCAGGCCGCGGCCGCCGGAGACGATGATCTCTGCGTCCTCGAGGCGCACGCCCTCCGACTCGGCAGCCTCTTTCGCGGTGACGCGGGCGCGGACATCGGCGCCGGCGGGCGCAAGATCGACGACGGCGGCCGAGCGCGAGGCGTCGGGCTCGAGCGGATCCTGGGATTTGGGGCGCACGGTGATGACCTGCGGGTCAGTCTGCACGGTGACGACCTGGCGGGCGTTGCCGCCGTAGCAGGAGCGGGTGACGCGGACGCGATCGCCGTCGACAGCGAGGCTGAGCGCATCCATCGCGGCGGCGCTGCCGAGCCGCGTGGCGAGCCGCGGCGCGAGGTCGCGGCCGATGCTGCTCTGCGCCAGCAGCACGACTTGGGGGGCATCCTGCTCGACAATCGCTTGTGCGATCGGCAGGTATGACTCGGTCTGGTATTGGGCGAGTGCGGACTGATCGGCGCGGTACACGGTGTCCGCGCCGGCCGGCCCGGCGGCGGCGGCGGCGGCGCCGAGCGCGGCGCCGATCAGCGCGAGGCTGACGCCGCCGCCGAGCTCGGCGGCGATCGCGGCCGCGCTGCCGAGCAGTTCGCCGGTGCTGGCGGACAGTGCGCCGGCTTCGCTTTCGCCGATCACGAGGACGCTGGCCATGGTGGAGGCTCCTGCTGCTGGTGGTGGTTGCTGGACGGCTGCTGGCGGCTAGATGATTTTGGCGCCGCGGAGGGCGGCGACGAGGCCGGCGGCCTTCTCTTCGGGGCTGTCGCCCTCGATGATCTCGACCTCGACATCGCTGGTCGGCTGGAAGAGCGCGTGCATTTGCAGGCGTGCGCCGGCCGCGCCGACTTCAGAGGGGTCGAGGCCCAGGTCGGCGGGGCTGAACTCGGTCACCTGCTTGCGGGCGGCGAGCATGATCTGCCGCAGCTGCGGGTAGCGGGGGTCGCCAAACTCATTGCTGATCGTGAGCACGCAGGGCGTGGGCAGCTCGATCGTCTCGAAACCGTCGGCGACAACGCGGGAGACGCGCAGCCCCTCCGCGCCGCCCTCGACGGCGCGCAGCACCGTGGCGGAAGGCAGATCGAGCAGTTCCGCGACGATGCTGCCGACAGCGCCCTGATCCCAATCGGCGGCCTGGCGGCCGAAGAGGATCACGTCGGGCACGCCGAGATGCTGGATCGCACGGCTCAGCGCGAGCGCGGTGGTCCAAGCGTCGCCGCCCTCGAAGGCGTCGTCGTGCAGGTGGTAGCCGTCGTCGGCGCCCATCGCGAGGCCGTGCTTGATCGCGTCGCGCGCCGAATCGGGGCCGAGCGAGATGATCTTGACGCTCCCCTCGCCGGCCGCGTCCTTGAGCCGCAGGGCGGCTTCGACGGCCTGCGCATCGAAGGGCGAAATGACCGGCGAGATGCCCTGCGCCGGCAGCACCCGCATCGCGGCTTCGTCGACGCGGAAGGCGGCCGCGGGGGTCTCGGGGTCGGGGATCTGCTTGACACAGACGATTGCATCCATCGCGTTCCTCATTCTGCCATTCTGCGCTGCCCGCTGCTCCATGTGCTGAGCAGACGCCGCCTGCGCGGCGCACGGCCGTGCCTGACTGGAGCGTCGGCCCCAACGGCCCTCATTGTCCCGCGCCGCGCGCCGTGGGGCAATCGCTGCGCAGCGCCGCCCGCTCCCCGCAAGCGCGGGGGAGCGGTCAGCAGTACAGCTGTAAGCGCTCCTGTCAGTCCTCAGCGCCCTCGCCGCGCACCGCAGCGGCCTGCAGCATTTCGGCCACATCGAGAACCTGAAGCTTGTCCTCATCCTCGCGGTTCATCTGCACCGTGCCGACGCCGGCGTCGAACATTTGGATGCAGAACGGGCAGGCGGTGCAGGCGGCGTCGGCGCCGGTCTCGACAGCTTCCTGGACGCGGACTTCGTTGACGCGCGAAGCGCCCTGCTCTTCCATCCACATATTGCCGCCGCCGGCCCCGCAGCAGAGACCCTGCTCGCGGCTGCGCGGCATTTCGATCAGCGTCACGTTGGGCATCTGCTCGAGGATGCGGCGGGGCGCTTCGAAGATGTCGTTGTGGCGGCCGAGATAGCAGGAGTCGTGGTAGGTCACGGTCTGCGGCTCGACGGCGCGGGTTTCCAGCTTGCCCGCAGCGAGCAGCTGCTCGAGCAGCTGCGTGTGGTGGATCACTTCGTAGCGGCCGCCCATGTCGGGGTATTCGTTGAGGAAGGTGTTGAAGCAGTGCGGGCAGTGGGTAATGATTTTTTTCACGCCGGCCTCGTTGAAAGTGGCAATCAGGCCTTCGGCGAGGATTTGATAGAGGTATTCGTGGCCGAGCCGGCGGGCTGGGTCGCCGTTGCAGGACTCCATGCCGGCGAGGATCCCGAAGGAAACCCCGGCCTCGCGCAGCAGCGAGACGACGGAGCGGCTGATCGCCTGGGCGCGGTCGACGAATGCGCCGGTGCAGCCGACGAAGTAAAGGTATTCCTGCTCGCCCGTCCAGGCCAGCTCGGCGGGGTCGATGTCCAGCCCTTCGAGCCAGGACTCGCGCGTGTAGGGCGTGCCGCGCCAGGGGTGGCCCTGCCGTTCGAGCGTTTCCAGCGTGCCTTGGACAGTGTCCGGCATGCGCGCTTCTTCCATCACCAGCGAGCGGCGCATATCGACAATCGTGGGGATGTGCTCGATGAAGACGGGGCAAGCCTCGACGCAGGCGCCGCAGGTGCGGCAGGCCCAAAGCGACTCATCGCGGATCACTCCGCCGACCATCGCCGGCGCGCCCTTGAGGCCGAAGTCGAGCTCGTCGCCGCGCACCAGGTTGGCCACCTTCTGCTCGCCGACCGCGGTGGCGTAGGACTTGAGGTCCTGGATGATGTGCATCGGCGAGAGCGGTTGGCCGGCGATGTCCGCGGGGCACTGGTCCGTGCAGCGCCCGCAGCGGACGCAGACATCGAGCTCGAAGAGCTGCTTGACCGAAAAATGCTCGAGCTGGCTGACGCCGAAGTGCTCCTGCTCCTCGATGTTCTCGATCAGCTCGAGCTTGCCCGGCGCGGACGTGCGCTTGAGAAACGCGTTGACCGGCGCCATGACGAGATGGTTGATTTTGGAGTAGCCGAGCAGCGAGATCCAGGCCAGCGCGCCAACCATATGGAACCACCAGAGCGCCTTGTGGATATCGAGCGCCGCGCCGGTGGAGACGCCGGAAAAGATCAGCGCGACGACGTAACCGACCGGCGACCAGTAGGACCACTCGGGGTTGGTGTCGATCTCGGAAGCGTGGATGCGCAAGCCTTCGACGAAGAACCCGCTCAGCAGCAGCACGCCCAGACCGCCGACGATCAGCCAGTCCTCCCAAGTCGGCAGCCAGGCCGTGCGCGGGCGCACCCAACGGTGTGCAACCGCCATCCCGACGCCGATCAGCCCGATCAGGCCAAAGACGTCGGCGACGAGCGAGTAGCCGAGATAGCGGGGGCCAACGAGAATATCGACGGGGACGTAATCATCGACGGCGAGCAGCGCCGTGACCAGGAAGAGGACGATCATCGAGGTCATGATGCAGAGATGCATGACGCCCGAGTAGCCGTCGCGCAGGACGCGCTCGGTGCCGCCGCCGCCGCGCAGCACGCGGAGGAGCCGCCGCGGCAGATTGTCGAAGGAGAAGTCGGCGCGCCCCAGGCGCCAGACGCGCGAGCGGCGCGCGATGCCGTAGACGATCAGGCCGATCACGAAGGGCAGGAGTAGGTAGAGCACCCAGAAGTGATCGATGTTGAAGAAGAGCTCGCGGTGCGCGCCGGTCACGCGGACGGTCTCCACGCCGGACACGAGCAGCAGCCCGCCGAGCGGCAGCCAGGCGGGGATCGCAAGCGCGGAGACGCGCTTAGCGCGATTAGCGCGCGCGGCCGGGGCCGCAGGGGTGGAAGTGGACGGCTCTAGCGGGGATCGGCTTTGGCGCACGCGCAGCCCTTTCAGCGGTGCGCCGCATTATCGCAGCCAGGCGTGCTAGCGGGCGCCGGCCGGGCCGGGCGGTCGAAAATCCCCGCCGCCCCGCCCCGCCCTGCTCGCTTGCGGGAGAACTACCGCGCCGCCCCTGCCTGCGCGGGGATGCCGCCCCGACTCTCCTCTCTCCCCTACAAGGAGGGGGGGGGGGCTGACTCGATCCTCCTTCAAATGCCAGCTACCGCTGCGCGCTCCTGGAGGCCAAGCGCCCCGAGGCCGGAGCCGCCGGGGGAGGAGAACGGATAGGAGCAGCTGAGGTGAAGCGCAAGACGCAAACGAAGCGGGAGGCCGGCATGCCCTTGATCCGCCTGCTCAGCATCGGCGCCGCGGCGGCGCTCGCGGCGCTGCTCTGGATGGCCGCCGGCGCATCAGCGCAGGAACAACCCACGATTACCGTCTCGGTAGGGGGTTGGGCCGCGGACGCCGGCCAAGCAGTCCAAAATCACGGGCAGCACATTCACAATTAGCAACCACGCCGAAGGAACAGACGGAGACTCAATACGCGGCCGCGCTTGGACGTGCGAAAACCTCCGCTGTTACTACTTGAACGTATCGTGGAGCGGTATCACCCCAGCCCCGCCGGAACCCGGCAAACCTTTCCCCTACACCATTTACATGGAGCGCTATAGAGAGCCTTTCCCAGATAGCCTCGGCGTCGATGATGAGCTCTATTCCTAGGCCTGGTCACGGCGGACGGTGGCGACGGAAGTGATCCTGCCCATAGCCGCAGGCCATAGCAGTTGGCCCGTGGCTGTGCCTTGGCCCGGCGAACGGCTGTCCATAGCGGTCGTGGGGGGCGAGGGTTCGAGTGCGCGCACCACGAAAGTGCGGACCCCTGTTCCTCCGACCCTCCCTGCGGCTTTCACCGCCAGGGCGAATGCGGACACAGTCGCCTCAACGCTGGTGACGGACCCCAACTCCAACCTGCCGATGGTGGCGGCCGTCTGGCGCAAGGTACCGCAGGCCAGCCACTATGAGGTGCAGTACACGTTCCGGACCCGCTCCAGCAACGCAGACCAGCGCCGTACGAAGGTGACCCGCATCGTGAGGGCCAGCCAGATCCACAACGACTCAAACACGGCTGGGCATTACACAACGCTCAGCCCCAGCTGGTCTCAGCACCCGAACGCGTCAGTGCTGAACGCCCTGAACGACAGCGACCTCAACACCTCCGACGGCGAGGACGGTGAGTGGGTGGGCGCGTTGACGACCCTGCCCAAGCTGCTTGCCGGCGCAGAAGGCTGGCCGCAGGACGAGAGCCAATTCGATACCGCTGAGGCCGACATCATTGCGGCTCTGAGCGCGGGCCAGAACGCGGTCGGCGTACGGGTTCGCCCCGTGGCAGCCTGCGCCGACTACTACAACAACCCCTATATGCCTGAGGCCGACGACGACCCCAGCAACACGCTCTGCGCCACGCGGCCCGACAGGATGGCCGCGCTGGCGCTGCGGGGCAAGAAGAGCGTCATCTCCTACGTGAGGTTCGAGGGCGCGAACATGGGCGAGTGGGTCAGCTCCGCCGGCGCGGCCCGCTAGCGGCCAAACCGCAGCGCAGGCAATGCCGGCACGGGAACGGAAGGCCCGTGGCGCCCCGGAAATCCGGGGCGCCGCTCTTCGCCGCGTCCACAGGCGGCGGCCGCTCGCGCTTGATCATCGATCAGCCCTACTCAGCGCCGCGGCCCGCCGCCCGCGGAAGCTCCGGCGCCGCGCTAGCGGCTTATGCTGTGACAGAGAGCTTTCTGTAGCTCTAACGCACCAGAGGGATAGAGCGCCATGGCAAGCGTGCACGATACCGCCGCCTACCTGCTGCAGCAAGCACAAGCAGACGGGACGATAGTCACCCATCTCAAACTGCAGAAGCTCTGTTACTATGCGCAAGGCTACAGCTTGGCGCTGCTGGGTGCGCCGATGTTTGCTGAACCGATCGAGGCATGGGAGCACGGCCCAGTGATCCGCGCCCTGTGGAATGAATACAAGCAATATAGATCCGCCCCAATCCCGGCACCCGAGCACGACGTTGAGATTGAACCGTGGCGCACCCAGATACTGGACGAGGTGTACCGCCGTTTCGGCTGGATGACCGCTTGGGACTTGCGTACTCGAACGCACGATGAAACACCGTGGCGCGAGGCGTGGCGGACCGGTGAAGACAACGCGCAGCTCACACATGAATCGCTGCAGCACTTTTTTCGGGCCGAGCTTCACGGTGCACGCCGCGCGCCCGAACCGGCAGACCGCAGCGCCGTGCTAGCGCACCTGGCGCAAGACGAGGAGCTCAGGCAGACAGTAAAGCGCGGCCGCGCCGATGCAGCCGCAGGCCGATTGCGCCGCTGGAGCTAGAGGTGAAGCCTTCAGGCTACGATCTCTGTCTCACCGAAGACGCAGAGCGCTGGGCATTCAACGATCTCGATGTTCGACGGCAGCTCGACTTCAGGGCAGCCGTTGAGCCGCTGCTCCGCGACCCGACTGAAGGCAATCCATACGTCACGGATGCATCAGCGGTGCACGGTTACCAGAAGCATGACTATGTCATGGTCTGGGGCGGTTTGACGATCACGCACCGATTTGTGAACGACTTGGTGGCTGCAGTTTCTGCGGTGCGCGTGCTTCCGCGGCTCGGCGGCGGCCAGGCGGGGGCTGAATAGCGAAGCGGGCTAGCGCGCCGCCTCCATCGCGGCGATCTGCTCGGACCAGGCGAGCACCGCCTCGGCCTGCTCCAGCACCGGCTTGTCGATCATTTGGCCGTCCAGCGCGACCGCGCCCAGGTTTTGGCTGACCCCCGCTTCGTAGGCCTCCACCACCCGCCGCGCCCAGGCGGTATCCGCCTCCGCCGGCGCGAAGACGCGGTTCGCCGCCTCCAGCTGATCGGGGTGGATGCAGAATTTGCCGCGGAAGCCGATTTGGCGCATGCGCTGGAGCTCGTCTTCGTAGCCCTCGCGATCGGTCAGATCGGTCCAGGGCGTGTCGAGCGGGATGATCCCGGCAGCGTGGGCGGCGTTGACTGCCGTCTGGCGGGCCAGGGCCAACTCTGCACCCCGCTTGCTGCGCCGCACGCCGATGCTGACGGCGTAGTCCTCCCCGCCGACGCAGATGCCGCGCAGGCGCGCAGAGGCGGTGCAGATCTGATGCGCGTTGACGACGGCGGCGGCGTTTTCGATCCAGGAGACGATCGCGGTGTGCCCGTCGGGCAGGCCGCGGCTGCGCTCGAGAAAGGTGAGGTAGTCGTCGAGGCGCTGGATATCGCGTGCGCTTTCGACCTTCGAGACGTTGATCCCATGCAGCCAGGGGCCGACGAGCGCATCGAGCTCCTGCTCGATCAGGCCGGTGTCGTAGCCGTTGGTGCGCACGAACACGCCGCGCCCGCGGGCGGGGAAGTCGGGCAGCACTTCGGCGAGCAGCTTGCGGGCGGCCGGCTTGTCGTCCCAGGCGACGGAGTCTTCCAGGTCAAAGCAGAGCACATCGGCGGCGGCATCGCGCGCTTTTTCGATGAAGCGTTCGCGGATGCCGGGCACGGAGAGCATGCTGCGCATGACGGTGGCGGTCATTGGGGCTCCTCGGGGTCCGAATCCGGCTCAGGGGCGGGGAATGCGGCGCTGAGGTGCGGCAGAGCGGCGCGGTCGCTAGTCGCGAGGCCGCGGAAGCCCGCGCGCCGCGCGGCTCTGATCTCGGCGCCGCTCGGCCTGCCCGCCGTCCAATGCACCGCGGGCAGGCCGCGGGCGGCGGCGGCGAGCACGACTTGGGCGGCGGCCTGCGCGACGGTCGGCGAATCCTCGGGCACGGCCAGTGCGTCGGCGAACCGCTGCGGGCTCCAGCCGACCCAGGTAACGCGGCCGGCCGAACGCTGCAGCGCGGCGAGCGCCTCAGGCATGATCGCAAGCGCCGCCGGCGTATCGAAGCGGAGCGCCATCGCAGTCAGACCGGGACGAATATCGGCGCGCGCTTCGAGGTCCTCGAGGATGCTTTCGAGATAGCGCAGCTGGTCGAGGCTGGCGGCGGCGGGCGCCGCGACGCCGTAGACGCCGGGCTGCAGCGCAGCGGCGAGATAGCCGCGCGCCGCGCCGCTCTCAATCGGCGGCGCGGCGAGGTACAGCCTGTCGGAGCGGGGCAGCAGCGCGGCGGTGCGCCCGCGCGCGGCCGCGAAATCCGCCGCATCGTGCGGCGGCAGCGCGACGATCGCGTCCGCAGCCTCAGCCGCGGGCGGCTCAGCATCGGCGGGCAGCACGAGCACGGCTCTGACAGCGTCCATACCGCTCAACCCGCCGGGTCGAAAGCGGCGGCCCGTTCGCGCAGTTCGGCTTCGGCTTCGAAGGGGCCGACGACGGCGGCGGCGAGGTTGCCGCGGCGGATGATGCGGGCCGCGGTGCGCTGGATGTCGCCGGCGCTGACCGCTTCGTAGCCGCCGATCACCTCTTCGACCGACTCAATGAAGCCGTTCGCGATCAGCATGCCGCCGGCGCGGTGGCACCAGGCGGCGGCGCTGTCGAGCGAGAGGCGGAAGGAGCCGATCGCGTGCTCGCGCGCGCGCGCCAGCTCTTCATCCGAGACCGGCTCGCAGATCAGACGCTCGAGCTCGCGGAGGATCACATCGACCGTTTCGAGTACATCCTCAGCGTTGACGCCGGCCGAGATGCCGAGGTGGCCGGTGTCGTCGAACGCTGCGGCGTACGAGCCAACCGAGTAGGCGAGGCCGCGGCGTTCGCGGACTTCGCAGAAGAGTCGGCTGCTCATACCGCGGCCGAGCACCTCGTTGAGCAGCGCGAGCGCGTAGCGGTCCGGATCGAGGCGCGCGCCGCTGCGCAGCGCGAGCGCGAGGTTGCACTGCTCGATCGGGCGCTGCTCGACACGGACCGGATCCTCGGCCACTTCGGCGTCCGCCTGCCGGCGCCGCGGCCGCAGCCCGCCCGGCGAGGCCGACCAATGCTGCTCGGCGAGCGCAGCGGCCTGCTCGACATCGACGTTGCCGGCGACAGAGAGCACGATGTTCTCAGGGCGGTACCAGCGGTCGATGTGGTCGGCGAGATGCCCGCGCGTAACCGCGCCGACCGAATCGAGGTCGCCGGCGATCTCCCAGGCGAGCGGCTGCCCGCCGTAGGCGGCGGCGCTGATCAGCTGTCCGGCGCGCTGCGCCGGCTGGTCGTGGGCGCGGCGGATCTCGGAGCAGATCACGCCGCGCTCGCGTTCGATCTCGCGCTCCTCCAGCAGCGAGTGCTGGACGCTGTCGGCGAGCACGTCCATCGCCAACGCGAGGCGGTCGAAGGGGACGCGGTTCCAGTAGGCGGTCAGCTCGCGGGTCGTGAAGGCGTTGAGCGCCCCCCCGGCGCCCTCGATCGCGGCCGAGATCGCGGTCGCCTCGGGGCGCCGCTCGGTGCCTTTGAACAGCATGTGCTCGAGGTAGTGCGAGAGGCCCAGCGTGGCGCGCACTTCGTCGCGGCTGCCGACGCCGACATAGGCCGCCAGCACAGCGGCCTGGGAGTGCGGGATCGGCGTGACCGCGACGCGCAGGCCGTTGCTGAGCTGTGCGAGCGCGGTCTGCGGCGCTGCGGCGGGGTGCGATGATGGCATTCCGCTTGGCCCGTTCATGGCAGCGCTGCGCGCTGCGCCGGAGCTGGGGAAGGGCGCTGCAGCGTGGCCCAACGGCTGGTCGACGCGCAGTACGAATATAACTGGAACCCGCTGGTGGGCAGCCTCGCGGGGGCGCTGCGGGCGCTCGAGCGGCCCGCCGGCGCCGCGGCGATCAGCGTGCTCACGGGGGCCGCGGGCGCCCCGCCGGCAGTGGAGCGGGACGCTGCGGATGGAGTCTGGTTCGCACCGCGCCGCAGCCGGCTCGAGCTTCCCGCCGCGCTGAGCGGCGGGCTGCGGGCGCTCGGCGCCGCAGCGTCGGTCACGCAGCGCCAGGCCGGGCTGGATCGCTGGCGCTGGCGGCCGCTGCGCTGGGCACTGCGGCGGGAGCTCGGCCGCGGGCGCCCGATTGTCGCCGCGGGCGCCGGCGTCGACCCCTTCGGCCCGACCTTTGGGTTGATCGTGGGCTTCGACGACACGCGCCGCGCCTGGCGCCGCGACGGTCCGATGACAGAGCAGGTCGGCGCCTGGCTGCGCGAGGACGAGCTGCGCCGCGCCGCGCCGCTGGTGCTGATCCGCCTGCGCCCCGCTGCGCCGGGCGGTGCTGAGGCGGTCCGCCGCGCCGCGCTCGAAGCAGCCGCGGACCAGTCCGCCGCGGCCGCCGCAGCGCGCTGGATCGCAGTGCTGGAGAGCGGCGATCCGATCGAGCCGCAGGGCCACGCCCGTGCGGCGCAGACCTTCGCCGCGGCGCGCGGCGAGGCGGCTGGCTTCTGGCGCGGGCTGGACGCTGCCTCGCCCCAGGCCAAGGCGGCGCAGCGGCTCGCGCTCACGCTCTCGCGCTTCGCGACGCTCTTTCCCTACCCGATGGGCGGCGCGCCCAACGCCCGCGGCGTGCGCAGCGCCGGCGCCGCCATCCTGCGCCAAGCGCTCGCCGAGCTGCAATCCTCTGCCTAGTGCTAGGGCACTAAGGTCCGCCGTCTCAGGCTTGCGCCCATTCAGCCCGGCCGCCATCTCTCTTCCCGTCATCAAGTGGAGAGCAAAGCCTCGAACACGGCGTTGGTAGACTCAGCGCAATCCATATTCGATTGCAGAGGCGGCGCGGCGTGGCAGTCCAGGTCAAACTCTTCACCACACTCATTCCGCTCTCCAAGACCAAGCGCCCAATCTTCGAGATCGACTGGTCGGACGGCCTGACGATTCGGGATCTGCTCGCGGCCGAGGGCTTCTCGGAGCAGGACCAAGAGGCGATCGCGGCGGTGATCAACAACGCGCAGGCGCAGCACGACGACCTGCTGCACGACGGAGACCGCGTCGACCTGCTGGTGAACCTGCAGGGGGGCGGCCGTTGAGCGAGCGCCGCGCAGCTCGATGACGCGCTACATCTTCATCACCGGCGGCGTAATCAGCTCGGTCGGCAAAGGGATCGCCACCGCTTCGTTGGCCAAGCTGCTCGACAGCCGCGGGCTGCGGGTAACCGTGCAAAAGCTGGACCCGTACCTCAACGTCGATCCGGGCACGATGTCGCCCTACCAGCACGGCGAGGTTTTCGTGACCGACGACGGCGCGGAGACGGACCTCGACCTAGGCCACTACGAGCGCTTTCTCGATCAGGACCTGAGCGCGGCCTCATCGGTCACGATGGGGCAGATTTCGGCCGCCGTGATCGAGCGCGAGCGCAAGGGCGACTATCTGGGCGGCACGATTCAGACAGTGCCGCATGTGACCGATCTGATCAAAGAGCGGGTGCGCGGGCTGGCGCTGCGCGCCGAGGCCGATGTGCTGATCGTTGAGGTCGGCGGCACCGTGGGCGACATCGAGGGGCAGGCGTTCCTCGAGGCGATCCGCCAGATGCGCTACGAAGAGCCGCCCCACGGCACGCTGGCGATCCACGTGACGCCGCTGTTCTACTTGCGCGCGACCGATGAGGTGAAAACGAAGCCGACGCAGCACTCGGTGCGCACGCTGCGCTCGATGGGCATCCAGCCGGAAGTGATCCTGGCGCGCACTGATGCGCCGGTCGACGAGCAGATCTGCGCCAAACTGGCGCTTTTCTGCGATGTGCCGGCCGAGGCCGTGATCCCGCTGCAAACGGCCGACAGCATCTACTACGTGCCGCAAATTCTGGAGGACGCTGGGCTGACCGAGCTGGTCCTGAATCGGCTCGCGCTGCAGCCGCGCGCGGGCGAGGGGCTGGCCTCTTGGCGCGAGTGGGCGGGGCGCCTCGACCGCCTCCAGCGGCGCTGCCGGGTGGCGATTGTGGGCAAGTACATCGAGCTGCGCGACTCCTATCTATCGGTCCGCGAGGCGCTGATCCATGCGGGCGTCGAGCATTCCGCGGCGGTCGAGATCGTTTGGCTCCAATCGGATCAGCTGGATGAGGCAAGCGGAGCGGAGATCGCCGCAGCGCTGGTCGATGTGGAAGGGGTGATCGTGCCGGGCGGCTTCGGCGCGCGCGGGGTGGAAGGCGAGATCAGCGTGGCCCAGTACGCCCTGCAGCAGGGCATGCCCTATCTGGGCCTGTGCCGCGGAATGCAGAACATGGTGATCGGCTTCGCCCGCAGCCGCCTGGGCTGGCAGAGCGCGACGACAACCGAGGCCGATGAGGAGACGGAGTACCCGGTGATCGCGCTGCTCGATGAGCAGGCCGATGTCACGCAGCTGGGCGGAACGATGCGGCTGGGGCGCTATCCCTGCCGCGTGCAGCCGGACACGTTGGCCTGGTCGCTCTACGGCGGCGCACCGGTGTTCGAGCGGCATCGGCACCGCTGGGAGTTCAACCCCCGCTACCGCGCTGAGCTGGAAGCGGCGGGCCTGATCGCCTCGGGCGATTCGCCGGACGGGGCGCTGGTCGAGATCGCGGAGGTGCACGGGCATCCGTTCATGCTCGGCGCCCAGTTTCACCCCGAGCTGCGCTCGCGGCCGGGCCGTCCGCACCCGCTCTTTCTGGGCTTCATCGAGCGGGTGCTGGAAGCAGCGGATGCGCCGCTGCGCGGCGTATCCGCACCCGCGGGCGCTGCGGCCGCCGGCGTGCCCGCGGCCGCCCAGTAGCGGCGCGGCGGGCAGCTGGCAGGCCGCGCCGATGAGCCAAGACGACGTCTTCCGCTATTTCCTGAGCGTGGCAGCGCTGATCTACGGCGGCGGAGTGGCCGCGCTGACGCTGGCGCTCACCCGCGCTTGGCAAACCGATGACCCGCTCGAACGCGATGTGCTGTTCATCAGCGCCGATCGCGCGCACACCCGGCTGCTGCTGCCGGGCATCATCCTCAGCGGAGTGATCGGCGCGGTCTGGGGGATCCGCTCCGAGGCCGCAGACCCGATCACGACCGGCTGGCTGCTGGCGGCCGAGATCCTCTACCTGCTCGCGCTGTTCATCCTGGTGCCGGGCATGTTCGCCGGCTTGCGGCGGGTGCGGCTGCTTTCGCTGCAGGCGCGTAAAACGGGCGCAATGTCAGCCGAGTTGGAGGACGCCCTGGCCGATCGCGGCCCGCTAGCCTTTGCCGTGATGATGCTGATCCTGCTGCCCGTGCAGGCCGCGCTGGTCACCTTGCAGCCCTGAGCCGACCCCGCCCTGCGCGCCGCCGGAGAGGAGCCCGAGCGATGCGTATCTTTCTCGACACCGGCCGGCTCGACGAGATCGAGCAGGCGGCCGCCTGGGGCGTCTGCGACGGAGTGACGACCAACCCCTCGCTGCACGCGCGCGCAGCCGCACACGAGGGCGATCAGGCGCTCACCTACCGCGAGCGGGTGCTGCGGATCGCGGAGCTGATCGAAGGCCCGATCTCCGCGGAGTGCGTCTCGCGCGGCGAGGACGAGCTGGCCGCCGAAGCGCTCGAGCTCGCATCCTGGCATGAACAGGTGGTGGTCAAGATCCCGATTGACGCGGCCGGGCTGGGCGCGATGCGGCGCGTCAGCGCGCAGGGCGTGCGGGTCAACGCGACGCTGATCTTCTCGCTCAACCAGGCGCTGCTGGCGGCGCGCGCGGGGGCGGCGTTCGTCAGCCCCTTTGTCGGGCGTCTGGACGACATCGGACACGACGGCGTGGAGCTGGTCGCGCAAGTCGTGCGGGTGCTCGATCAGTACCACCTGCCGGCGCAGGTGATCGCGGCCAGTTTGCGCGGGCCGCAGCACGCCGCCCGCTGCGCGCTGGCCGGCGCGCACATCGCGACGCTGCCTTTCGGCGTCATTGAACAGATGCTCAAGCACCCCCTGACCGACAAGGGCATCGAGGCCTTCCTCGCCGACTGGCGCGCCGCGCAGACGCGCTCGGGCGCTGCCGTCGGCTGAGGCCGCGCCCGGCGCGCCATAGGATCAGCAACTGAGGGTACGGAGGGCAGTTGCAGCGAGCAGCGCGGGTCGCCTACGATCGGTCTTGCCACTTCGTTCCGCGGGACCGCTCCGTTGCACCGTTGAGCATCGACCGCACAGTTCCCACGCGCTGCGCTGGCGCGCCGCCTTCTTCGGACCCGGTGGACACCTCGCGCAGCCCTAACAAACGAGGCAGCCGTGACGACCCTGAACATCGCCGACCTGGATTCCTACACGCGCGACGAATTGCTGGCGCACGCGCGGGAGCAGGGGGTGCGCGGCCTCAGCGGGCTGAAAAAGCAGGACATCATCCTGCGAATCATGCAGGCGCAGAGCGAGGCCGAGGGCAACGTGCTCTCCGGCGGCGTGCTGGAAGTGGTCGACGACTCCTACGGCTTCCTGCGCGGCGAATCGCTGCTGCCCGCGCCGACCGATGTATACGTCTCGCAAGCGCATGTGCGCCGCCACGGGCTGCGCAGCGGCGACTACGTCATGGGCCCGGTGCGGCCGCCCAAAAGCGGCGAGAAATACTACGGGCTGCAGGACGCGGTACTGGTCAACGGCGCCGAGCCGGATGAAGCGCGCCAACGGCCGCGCTTCGAAAACCTCACCGCCGTCTTCCCGCACGAAAAGTTCATCCTGGAGACCGAAGACCCGACCGAGCTGTCCGGCCGCGTGATCGATCTCGTCGCACCGATGGGGCGCGGGCAGCGCGGGCTGATCGTCTCCCCGCCCAAGGCCGGCAAAACGATGCTGCTGCAGGCGATCGCCAACGGAATCGCGACCAACCATCCCGATGTGCACCTCATGGTGGTGCTGATCGGGGAGCGGCCGGAAGAAGTGACGGAGATGCGCCGCTCGGTGCGCGGCGAGGTCGTCGCTTCGACCTTCGACGAACCGGTCGAAGACCACACGCGCTGCGCCGAGCTCGGTATGGAGCGGGCCAAGCGGCTGATGGAGATGGGCCGCGACGTCGTGATCCTACTGGACTCAATCACGCGCCTGACGCGCGCCTACAACCTGGAGATGCCGTCGACCGGGCGGACCCTCTCGGGCGGCATCGACCCGGTCGCGCTGTACCCGCCGAAGCGCTTTTTCGGCTCCGCGCGCAAAGCCGAAGAAGGCGGCAGCCTCACGATCATCGCCACCTGCCTCGTCGATACAGGCAGCCGCCTGGACGATGTGGTCTTCGAGGAGTTCAAGGGCACCGGCAACTGGGAGGTGCGGCTCGACCGCAAGCTGGCCGAGCGCCGCATCTACCCCTCGATCGACATCGCCGCCAGCAGCACGCGGCGCGAGGAACTGCTGCTCTCGGGCGAGGAGCTGCAGCGCGTCTGGCTGCTGCGGCGGATGATGTCGGTGCTGGCCGGCTCCGGCGGCAACAGCACCGAACCGACCGAGCGGCTGCTCGACCGCCTCGCGCGGACCAAATCAAACACCGAGTTCCTCGAAAATCTGACCGCCGCCGAAGCCTAAGCCGCTCCGCGGCGGAGGAGCTTGTGGAATTGACAACGCACGAGATAGCGCGGCGCTTCCCAACCGGCGAGTCGAGCTGATGGAGCGGGAGGCAGCCGAGGCGCTCTGCGCGGCGCTGCCCGGCGCCTGGCCGGATACGCCATGGGAGGATGACCTGGTCTACAAGATCGGGCCCGGCAAGCGCGGCAAAATCTTCTGCTTTCTCGGCGGCGGCACCGCGGAGAGCAGCGGAATCAGCATCAAGGTAGACCCCGACTTGGCGCCGCTGCTGCACCAGAAATACGAGTCTGTCAGCAGCCCCGCCTACCTCAGCAAGCGGCACTGGATCGCCGTACGCCTCGACGGCGATATGCCCGATGATGAGCTGGAAGAGCTCATCGAGGACTCATGGCGGCTCGTAGCCGCCGGGCTGCCAAAGCGCTACCGCCCCGATTTCAGCTAAGGCTGTTCGCCCTGCCGCACCCTGCATACAACAACCGCGTCATACCCGCGGCAAGCGCAACCTGGCGGTAGAGCGAGTCGGCGCGGACGCTCATCACGGCCCGGTGGTGCGTTGTTGTGATCGTCTCTTGAGCATTACAACACAGCGTGGCGCCCGCGCTGCAGGATCGCATCCAGGACCGCTCGCCGCTGCTGGTCGCGGCCGGCGAACAGGCGAAGCCGATCAATCGGCGTCGACGGTGTGAATACCTCGCCCAGGCGGAGTTCTCGTTCGAATCCGCTCATCGCTTCGTTGGCCATCTGCACAATGCCCTCCCCAACGCCAACTTACGCAAAGTGACTCACAATAATGAGCAGTGAGTGCGCGTCAGCACCACCGGCGCTGCGCTGCCTGCCTCATCTGCAGCCGCTTCCAGCAATCGCGGGCATCCGCGCGATGAACGCGGCGCTCACCCAACCACCGGCAGATCGATGCGGCTGGGGTGGGCGGCGTCGTGCCAGATTTTGTTGCGCGCGGCGGCGGTGTGGGTGTGGCGGCCGATCGGTTCGCCGGTGTTGGGGTTGATGTCGAAGCGGGGGTAGTTGGAGCTGCTGATCTCGACGCCGATGCGGTGGCCGGCGGCGAAGCGGTTGCTGGTGGGGTAGAGCTCGATTGGCACCTCGACGACTTCGCCGGGCCGCACAAAGTCTTCCCGCTCGGCGCCGCGGCGGAAGCGCAGGCGCTTGATGCTGTCGCTGAGCCGCAGCGCGTAGCCCTCGGGGTAATCGGGGCTGGGCGGGTAGCAATCGAGCAGCATGGCCGTGAAATCTGTGTCGGGAGCGTCGCTGGAGACCCAAAGCGTGACAGTGATCGGACCGCTGACCTCGAGCGCGCGTGGCAGCGGTTCGGAGCGGAAGGAGCACACATCGGGGCGTGCGGCGGTGGGCAGGTAGGGGGGCTGCGCGCCCATCACATCGGGCCGCTCGCGCTGATCCGCGCCGCCGGGCTGAATCAACTCACGCGAGCGCAGCGTCGGCGGCCAAATGCCGTCTTTGAGGCTGGGGTCGGGGGGAGCGTATTCGCGCAGCGAGGAAACATTGGCGCTGATCGAGGGGACGGGGAAGCGGGGGTCGAAATCGTATTGCGAGGGCGCCGCGCCGGGCGCGGCCTTGGCCCGCTGGAGGGTGCCGTCACCGTGCAGATACCAGCGCTGCAGCTCCGCCCGGGCCAGGGGCCAGACCGGCTCGTCGCGCCACCCGCCGCCGTGGTCCAGCCGCCCCGAGGCGGTGCGCCGGCCGCTGCCGCCGCCCATCACGAAGATCCGCACCGGCGCAGCATCCTGCCAACCGGAGCGCAGACCTTTGATCGCATAATCGAAGAATTGCAGCCGCAGCTGCGCGGTGCTCTCAGCCAAATTGCCGCTGATCGGAGCGGTGGGGCCGAAATCGACATCGCCGGACCATGAACGGTCAAGGGTCGCTTCACCGTGCGTCCAGGGGCCCATCAGCAGGTACTGGGGAGCGGATTTGGCCTGGCTGAAGGCGCTGAACGCCTCCGTGGTAGCGCGCGTATAGGAGTCATACCAGCCACCGCTGTAGACGGTCGGGACATCGGCCGTCTGCTCGAGGAAGCGCTCGAAGTTCATGCTCGGCAAGCGCCAGAGCGGGTCTTGCTCGGTCGCCTGGGTGAGCAGGTCGACGGCCCAGCGTTCATAGTCTTGGGTCAACGAAAGCGGGGTGTCGCCGGGCCGCCAGGGCAGCCGGCCGAGCCAGCCGCGCAGGTCGACGGCGGCCTGGTCGAGCGCTTCGTAGAGCGTCGGGTCGGCCGCGGCCTCGGGCGAGACGGGCGCGTTCCAGAAGGCCCAGGCGAGCCAACGCAGCTCGAGCGCGCCGCCCTGGCGGAGCGATGAGGTCAGCCCGTTGAAGGCACCCTGGTTGACCCACATCGCGGCCAGATGCGGAGGATTCTGGGTGGCCGCGGCCGACTGCACCCAAGCCAGGTAGGAGGTGCCCACCATGCCGACCTGTCCGTCGCACCAGGGCTGCTCGGCGATCCACTCGATCGTGTCGTAGCCGTCCTCAGCCTCATTTTTGAGCAGATAGAAGTCGCCCTCGGAGGCGAAGCGGCCGCGCACGTCCTGCACGACCCGCGCATACCCGCGCCGCGCCCACCACTCGGCCTCATCGACCACCGCCTTGGGGCCTTTGTCGTAGGGAGTGCGGGTGAGCAAAGCGGGGAAGGGCGTATCGACGGGCTGCCCGCCGCGCGCGGGCAGGTAGACATCGGCGGCGAGCCGCACGCCGTCGCGCATCGGCAGCGCGCGGCTGCGCTGAATGATCACTTCGTATTCAGGCTCAGAATGCTCAACGTGCTGGGGCATGGGCCGCTCCTCACGCCGCCAAGGGTAGGAGCGGACGCCGCAAGGCGCAGCGCAGGTCAGGCGCCGCGCGCCAGGAGCGGCTGGATGGTCTGCGCGGCGGGCAGGTTGGAGAGGGTGACGTTGACGTGGTTGTCGCTGGGCGGATCGACGGAGGCGCCGATGGCGCGGAGGAAGGGGGCCAGCGTATCGAGGCCGGTTTGCGGCGCGCGCTCGCCCTCGGGTTGGTAGAGCATCGGGATGATCAGCGGAGCGGCGATTTCGTTGGCGACCGCGGCAGCCAGCTCGGCGCTCAGATGCGCGCCGCCGCCGATGGGCAGCAGGCAAACCTGGGCGCGCTGCAGCTCTTCGAGCGCGGCCGCGGCGGGCATCGCTTGCAGGTCGCCGAGGTGGGCCACGATCAGGCCGTCGATGGTGATCACAAAGGCGACATTGCGCACGCCTTCGGGGCCGGGCGTGGCGACGCCGGTCGCCAGCACGCGCTTGATCTCGTATTCACCCGGCGCGTTGAGCTGCAGCCCGGAGGGCTCGAGCGCGACGCCGTCGACCCAGGAGTGCGCGCCCGCCGGACTGGAGACGGTCACGCTATCGGCGCTGGGGCGGTTGAGACGGAAGCCGCTTTCGCCCGGGCACGGATCGCTGACAACCGCC
>CAYFZI010000034.1:0-30582 GCA_964347635.1 uncultured Dehalococcoidia bacterium | reverse complement strand
TCCGCGCGGCCAGATCGACCATGTACGCGCCCGCGTAGCCGCCCTCAGGCAGCGCGGCCTCGATCCCGTGCGCCTGCTGGTAGCGGGCCAGCAGCGTCTGGCCGAACAGCCCGATCTGCGCGCCCGCGTCGTTGATGTAGTACTCGCGCTCGACAGCGAAGCCGGCTGCGTCGAGCACGGCCGCGAGCGCGTCGCCCAGCACCGCGCCGCGTCCGTTGCCGACCTGCAGCGGCCCCGTCGGGTTGGCCGAGACGAACTCCACCTGGACCCGCTCGCCGGCGCCGTTGTCCACCCGCCCCCAGCGCGGGCCCGCGTCGACGGCGTCGAGCAAGCGGGCGTGCTTCCAGGCCGGCTGGAGCTGCAGGTTGAGGAAGCCGGGAGGCGCTGCGGCGGCATCGGCGATCAGCTCGCCGCGCTGGACGCGCGCGGCGATCGCGCCGGCCACAGCGAGCGGCGGCATCCGCATGGAGCCCGCCAAGCGCATCGCCAGGTTGCAGGCATAATCGCCGTGTACGGCGTTCTGGGGGCGCTGGAGCCGAATTTCGGGGGCGGGCACGGGCGGCAGCGCGCCGTCCCGCTGGGCGCGCTGCAGCGCCTCCGCTAGGGCCGCGCGCACCAGCTCACGCGTGTCGCTGCTCATCGGCTCAGGCTTTCTCTGCCGCTCGATCGGGCCGCAGCGCTCAGAATAGAACGCGGCAGCGGCATGGGCTGCCATTGCTGCTGTTGCCCAGCCCGCACGCTGCGGGCCGCCGCGGCCCCCATCCGCCTTCGGCCTCCCCTCCGCAAGCGGAGGAGAGAAAAGCAGGACGCTTCCTATATGTGCGTGCTCTATGTGTGCAGGAAGAGATGCAGGCGGCGGCTCTCCGCGTGAGCGGGCGGGTTAGTGGACTGCGGCTGCGCCGGCGACATCGAAGGATGAGGCGCGCTCGGCGAGCAGAGCGTGCTCGGGCGCGCGCAGGTGGGGGTCGTCGTCGAGCAGGCGGTTGGCCCAGTTGCGGGCCAGCTGAATCAGGCGGTGATCGGTGAGTTTGGCTGCGCGCAGGTCGGGCAGGCCGGCCTGGCGGGTGCCGAAGTATTCGCCCGGGCCGCGTGTTTCAAGATCGACTTCGGCGAGCTCGAAACCGTCCGCGGTGCGCTCCATGATCCGCAGACGCTTCTGCGCTTCGGCCGCTTCGTTGTCGGAGATCAGAAAGCAGACCGATTCCTGATCGCTGCGCCCCACGCGGCCGCGCAGCTGGTGCAGCTGGGCGAGGCCGAAGCGGTCCGCGGCCTCAATCGCCATCACCGTCGCGCGCGGCAGATCGACGCCCACTTCGACCACGATCGTGGCGACCACCGCGCTGGCCGCGCCGCTGGCCAGGTCAGCCATCACGGCGCGCTTTTCATCGGCCGGCATGCGCCCGTGCAGCAGCCGCATGCGCGGCGCGAGCGCCGCCAGCGGGCCGCTGCAGAGACGCTCGAACTCCTGCATCGCCGAAGCCGCCTCGAGCTTCTCCGATTCCTCGACCAGCGGACAGATGATGAACGCCTGCCTGCCGGCGGCCGCCTCGGCGCGGATCCGCTCGTAAACTTCGCCGCGCTCGTGCGGCTCGATCACGCGCGTCGCGACGCGCCGGCGGCCGGGCGGCAGCTCATCGATCGTCGAGCTGTCCAGCTCGCCGTAGATCGTCAGCGCCAGGGTGCGCGGGATCGGCGTCGCGGTCATCACGAGCAGGTGCGGCGAACCTTTGCTGCGCAGCGCATCGCGCTGCAGCACGCCGAAGCGGTGCTGCTCATCGACGATCGCCAGCCCGAGGCTGCGCAGCGCCGTGCTCTCCTCGATCAGTGCGTGCGTGCCGATCACGAGGTCGAGCTCGCCGGAATGCATCCGGGCCCGCACATCGCGCTTTTTCGCCTCGCTCATGCTGCCTGTCAGCAGCGCCATGCGCACGCGCCGGCCGAGCGCGGGGGTGACCTCGTAGTCGTAGAAGATCGATTCGCCCTCGCCGGCGAAGAGCCGCTCGAAGGTCTGAAAATGCTGCCCCGCCAGCACCTCGGTGGGAGCCATCAGCACGGTCTGGTGGCCGGCCTTGACGGCCGCCAGCATCGCCGCCGCGGCAACCACTGTCTTGCCCGATCCGACATCGCCCTGCAGCAGGCGGGCCATCGGCTCGGAGCGGGCGATGTCCTGGCGGATCTCCGTCAGCACGCGGCCCTGAGCGGCGGTCAGCTCGAAGGGCAGCGCGCCCAGGAAGCGATCGAGGAACTCGCCGTCCATCCGGATCGGCGGCGCATCGGCGCGCCGCCGGGCCTCGCGCTTGCGGCTCAGCACAGCCAATTGAATTGCCAGCAGCTCCTGGAAAGCGAGCCGCTCGCGGGCCGCCTCGACTTGTTCGGGGTGATCGGGGAAGTGCATCGCGCGCAGCGCCCGGCGCTCATCGAGATAGCCCGTCTCGGCGAGGATGCGCGGCGGCAGCGACTCCGCCATGAGCGGCAGATAGTGCTCGACCGCCGTGTAGGCGAGTCCGCGCACGGCGCGGTCCGTGAGGCCCCTGGTGAGCGGATAGATGGGGACCAGGCGCCCGGCGTGGGCGTTGTCGCCGCGCGCGTCATCGAGAATCGCCCAGCGGGGGGAATCGAGCTGCACGCGCCGCCCATGCTGGCCAACGCGGCCCGCCAACCCGACGCGCATGCCCGGCTTGAGCGTCTGGTGCAGATACTTTTGCCCCCACCACCAGGCCCGCACGCGCCCCGTCGCGTCCGAGACCACCGCTTCGGTCGCCACCCGCCCCTTGCGCAGCCGCACCAGCTTGCAGGATTCAATCCGCCCGACGACCGTCACCTCCTGATCGAAGAGCAGCTCGCCGATCGCGCGGACGTTGCGGAAATCCTCGTGGCGGAGCGGCAGGTGCCAGAGCAGATCGTGGACAGTATGGAGGCCGAGCGTCTCCAGCCCGGCGCGGGCCTGATGCGAGACGCGGCCCAGCTCGCGCAGCGGAGTTTCGAGCGGATCAGCGAACTCAGCGTTGGGCGGGCGCGGCGCGGCGCGCGGCTTGGGCGGCGCGGCGCCCCTTGCAGCAGCCGGTGCGGCGCCAGGTGCAGCGGCCGGCGTTGGGGTCGGTGGGGCGGTCGGCGGTTCGGCTGGCGGCGGCGGGCCTGAGCGCCTGAGCGCCTGCTCGACCATGCGGTGCCACTCGGCGCGCTCCGCGCTGCTCAACGCGGCGTAGCCGCCGCGCGGGAGGCGGGCGATGAACTGGGTCAGCAGGCGCGCCTGCGGGCCGCCGCGCCGCTCGCGCTCGAGGAACGCGTCCAAGCCGCCGATCACGGCGCGGTTTTCGTAGCCTTGGCGGCGCTCGTGAGCCAGCATTTTCAGCAGGATTTCGGCCTTCGCCGCGGCCGGCTGCGCGGTCATCGGTCGGCGGGCAGCAGGCCGAGACCGACAGTGCCGGGCCCCACGTGCGCGCCGAGCACGGGGCTGCCCAGCTGGATATCGATCTCGAGCGCGGGCGCGGCGGCGTGAATCCGCTCGGCCAGCGTTTCGGCGTCGGCGCGGGCGTCGCCGTGCATGATCGCCGCGCGCTGCGGCGGGCCGGCCGCGAGCGCGTGCGCGAAGAGCCGCTCGATCGCCTTGCGGCGCGTGCGCGGGCGCTCGATATCGATGATCGCGCCGTCGGCCAGCTCAAGCAGCGGGCGCACCCGCAGCAGCTTGCCGGCCAGATGGCGCGCGCGCCCGATCCGCCCCCCGCGGAGCAGAAAATCAAGCGTCTCGACGAAGAGCAAGATCCGCGCGCGCGCCGCTGTCTGCTCGGCGGCGGCGGCGGCCTCAACGGCGCTGCCGCCGGCGGCGGCCACCTCGGCGGCGGCCTGCGCGGCCCACGCCAGCCCGAACGAGGTGGAGCGCGAATCGACGACGTGCACCGGCGGCCCGCCCTCGAGCAGCGCCGCGCCCTGGCGGGCGGATTGCAGCGTGCCCGAGAGACTGCCGCTGATGTGCACCGAGACGATCGCTTCGGCGCCGCTGTGCGCGGCAAATGCGTCGCGGAAGGCTCCGGCCGAAGGCTGGGAGGTGGTCGGCAGCTCGGCCGCGCGCGGGAGCCGGCGCCAGAACTCTTCCTGGCTTAGCGTCACGCCGTCCTCGAAGACCTGATCGCCGAACTGCACGTGCAGGGGCACAACCGTGATCGCCTCGCTGGAGCTGAGGCCGGAGGTGGAATCGGTCACAACGTGGACGGACATGCGTTCTACCCCCCGATACTGTTGAGGCTATTGAACAGTTCTGTGGATGGCAAGGCTACTCCAGCGCCAGCAGCCAGGGGTAATGAGGCTGATCGCCCCAGACCAGGTCCACTTCGAGCGCCGTATCCTCTGCAATCGCTGCGGCGAGCGCCTCCGCTTCGGCTTCGGACGGTTCCTCGCCGGCGTAGATCGTGAGCAGCGAACCTTCGGGCATGGCCCGGCGCATGCGCTGCGCGAGCTGGCGCGCGGCTTCGCTGCTGGACTCTGCACCGGCCACGATCGCGCCGTCGAGCATGGCAAACGGCTGGCCCTCGGCAAGCGGGATTTCGCCGCTCACCGCGCGCGCCGCGCTGCTGACCTCGCCAATCAGCACGGCCTCGCGCCCCTCCTCCATCTCGGCCACCACGTCTTCGGTCGGCACGCCGCCAATCCGGCTGACCAGCGCGGCGACCCCGCCCGCCTGCGTATCGCAGCGAATCACGTGGAGCTGCGCGCCCCCGCTGACCTCGCCGGCGCGAGCCGCAGCCGGGATGACGTTGCCGTGATTGGGCAGCACGACCACATCGGCGGCATGGGTCGACTCGGCCGCCGAGAGGATCATCTCGACGCTTGGATTGTCGGATGCGCCGCCGCTAATCAGCGCCGTCGCGCCGAGCTGCCGAAAGACGCGGACAAAGCCCGCTCCCTGCACGACGGCGAGCACCGCCGCATCGCTGTCGCCCTCGTGCACGCGCGCCGCCTGGGCGCGCATGTCGATCGCGCGAAATGCGCGCAGCTCGCCTTGCTCGTCGCAGCGCGCGTAGGCCAGCTCCGGTTCGGTGGTGTGCAGGTGCACGCGCAGGCGCTGGCCTTCGGCGGCGAGCATCAGCGTCTGCTCGGTGCTCTCGTCGCCCTCGAGCGGCGCGGTCGCGACATCGGCGAGGGTCTCGCGCAGCGCTTCCGTATCGGCAACGCCGGCCAGGACCAGCTCGGTGCAGAAGCCGTCGAAATCTTCGCCGCTGTCGAGCCGCTGCGAGAGCCAGTCCGAGTCGATGTCGCCGAAGTCCTCGGGGGTCTCGGGGAGGTCCTCGCCGCGCGCGCCCGCGAGCATCCCGCGCAGCATGATCTCGAGCCCCTGCGCGCCCGCGTCGACCACGCCCGCGTCGGCCAGCACCGGGTTCAGCTGCGGCGTCCGCTGAACGGCGGCGGCGGCTTCGTCGACGACTGCGGCCAGCAGCTCGAGCGCGGATTCGGTCTGGCTCGTGCGCGCGGCCGCGGCGGCCTCGCGGGCGACGCTGATCATGGTGCCCTCGCGCGGCTCGGAGACGGCCGCGCGCGCGGCCGCGGCGCCGCCGTCCAGGGCCGCGCGCAGCAGCGCGGCATCGACCTCGCCGCGTTCCTCCAGCGCTTCGGTCAGGCCGCGCAGCCACTGCGAGCCGATCACGCCCGAGCTGCCGCGCGCGCCGAGCAGCACGGCCTCGGAGGCGGCCCGCGCGGACTGCACCAGCGAGGCGTCGGCCGGGAGTGCATCGAGCGCGCCGGAGGCTGCCGCCAGGGTGCGGCCCAGATTGGCGCCGGTGTCGCCGTCGGGGACGGGGTAGACGTTGATCTTGTTCAGCGCCTCGCGGTGCAGAGCGACCCAGCCGGCGGCGCCGGCGAGCATCCGCCGCCAGGCGGCGGCATCGATTCGGATTGTCGGTTCAGTCATCCATGCTCTCCCGTTGGCCGCCGCAGCCGCACGGCTGTGGTGCGTTTGTCAGCCGCGCGTTGTGCGCTCTGGACAGGCTGGTATGGTAGGCAGAGCGAGCAGCAGCGTCCCCAGTCGCCGGGCGGCAGGGTGGGGTGGCGAGGGCTGGAGCGATGGCCGGCAAGTGCGAACTGTGTGATAAGCGCACGAGCTTCGGGCGCAACATTCGGCACAAACACTCAGGACGCTGGAAGCGCAAGGCGCCGCGCACCTCGCGGACCTTCAAGCCCAACGTCCACCGCCACCGGCTCACGATTGACGGCAAGAAAGTGCGGCTCAACATCTGCACCTCCTGCCTGCGCACCATGCTCAAACGGATCGCCGCCTGAGCAGCCCCGCTCAGCGTTGGAGAAGAGAGGCCGAGCGACCACAGACCATCGATACAGAGCGCAGATGACGGGACGGCGGCGCCTCTTCGCCTACCAGTCCGTGCCCCAGATCGTTCCCCAGAGGCGGCAAGCGACCGAGCCCAGAGACCGAGAAAGACCCCAGGACAAGGACCGAGACGACAGTATGCGAATTTACGTGGGGAATCTCCCCTTCCGAACGACGCAAGAAGAGCTGCGCGACCTGTTCGCCGGCTACGGCGTGGTCAACGACTGCGTGATCCCCGTCGACCGCGAAACGGGCCGCTCGCGCGGTTTCGGCTTCGTCGACATGGACGATGAGACCGGCCGCGGCGCGATCGAGGCGCTCGACGGCGCCGACCTGGACGGCCGCGCCCTGCGCGTCAACGAGGCCCGCCCGCGCACGCCGGGCGGCGGTGGCGGTGGCGGCGGCGGCGGCGGCTACCGCAGCGAACGCGGCGGCGGCGGCGGTGGTTACCGCGGCGGTGGCGGCGGCGACTACCGCGACCGCGAACCGCGCTACGACGACCGCGGCGGCTCGCGCGGCGGCGGTCCGCGCGGCGGCGGCGGCGACTACCGCGACCGCGAGCGCCGCTGGTAGCTGGCCCGACACCGCCGCGCGGCCATACCGGCGCGCCCGGTCAGCCGGTGAGCCTGCGCGTCCGCGAGCTTCCGCTCGGAGCGGGCGCGCAGCCCTTCATCGATGTGCTCTGGCGCGTCTACGAGGGCGACCCCGCGTGGGTCCCCTCGCTGCGCCGGGTGCTGCGCGAGCGGCTCGACCCAAAGCACACGCCGTTCCTGCGCTACGGCGAGGCGCAGCTGTTCCTGGCCGAGCGCAGCGGCGCCGCGGTGGGCCGCATCTCGGCGCAGATCAACCCGCTGCACGATCAGAAGTGGGGCGAGCGCGCCGGTTTCTTCGGCTTCTTCGACTGCCTCGATGATCCGGCCGCCGCGGCCGCGCTGTTCGAGGCTGCGGAGGGCTGGCTGCGCGCGCGCGGCGCCGCGTTCGCGCGCGGACCAATCTCGTTCACGCTGAACGATGAGGCGGGCTGCCTGATCGACGGGTTCGAGACGCCGCCGATGGTCGCGATGCCGCACGGCCGGACCTGGTTCCCGCAGCTGATCGAAGCCGGCGGCTACGCCAAGGCCAAGGACCTATGGGCCTACCGCTACCCCGTCGACGCGGAGCTTGAACCGCGCCGCCGGCGCGCCTACGAGCGAATCCACGCGATGGAGCGCGTACGGGTGCGGCCGTTCGAGAAGCGGCGGCTGCGCCGCGATGTGCGGCTCGCGGCGGAGATCTACAACGACGCCTGGCAGCAGAACTGGGGCTCGACGCCGATCACCGAGGCCGAGGCCGACCGCCTCGCCGCCGATCTCGTGCAGTTCGCCGACCCGGCCCTGACCGCGATGATCGAGATCGACGGCGAGGCCGCGGCGATGGTGGTGGCGGTACCCAACCTCAACGAGTGCGCGCGCGACATCGATGGGCGGCTCTTCCCGTTCGGCTGGGCGAAGCTGCTCTGGCGGCTGCGGCGCGGCCCGCGCAGCGGCCGCGTGATGCTGCTCGGCGTGCGCGAACAGTTCCGCACGCGGGAGTTCGCTCAGCTCGGCGTGATGCTCACCGCAGAAGTGCACGTGCGCGGCCGCGCGCGCGGATACGAGTGGGCCGAGCTGGGCTGGGTGCTGGAAGACAACGATCTACTCAACTCGGCGCTGCGGCGAACAGACGCCGAAGTGTACAAGACCTACCGCATCTACGAGAAGCCGCTCATCTAGCTGAGGCCGTCGACGGTTGATCCCGGGCAGCGGCGCGGCGCAGCCGCGCGACTGCCTGGGCGACGCTTTCGCGGTCGTTGTAGACGGCGGAGCCGGCGACGAGCCAGGTAGCGCCGGCGCGGACGATCGCGGCGATCGTCTCTTCGTTGACGCCGCCGTCGACAGCGACCAGGGCCGCTTCGCGGCCGTTCGCATCGAGGCGCCGGCGGGCCTCGCGGATGCGCTCGAGCGCCTGGGGGATGAAGCGCTGGCCGCCCCAACCGGGGTTGACGCTCATGATCTGCACGCGGTCGCATTCGGGCAGCACCGGCTCGAGCGCCGCCACGGGCGTGCCGGGGTTGAGGGTGATGCCGGCTTCGCAGCCGCGCTCGTGAATCTGCTGCAGCACACGGTGCGGGTGGCGCGTCGCTTCGATGTGAATCGTGATGCAGGCGGCGCCGGCCTCAGCGAAGGCGTCGATCTGGCGCTCGGGCTGCTCGACCATCAGGTGCGCCTCGATCGGCAGATCGGTGAGGGGGCGCAGGGCGGCCAGCATCTGCGCGCCGAAGCTGATTGGGGGAACGAAGTTGCCGTCCATCACGTCGAGCGAGATCGCATCCACGCCGGCCGCATCGGCTTCGCGCACCTGCTCGCCGATCCGCGTCCAATCGGCGGCCAGAATTGAGGACGCGAGTTCGATCGGCGATCCGCTCATCGCTCGGCGCCGGGCGCGCGGTGCAGCTGCAGCCGCTCCCTGACCTCCTTGAGCGCCTGGCGGACGCGGCGGGGCGCGCTGCCGCCGGGCAGATCACGGGCGGCGAGCGCGCCGCGCACCGTCATCCCCACCGCGCCGCGGTCGAACGCTTCGTGGACCATCTGCAGCTCATCCAACGACAGCTCGCGGAGGCCGCGGCCGCTGCGCTCGCAGAGCTGCACGAGCCGGCCGACGAGCCGGTGCGCCTCGCGGAAGGGGACGCCTTTGCGGGTCAGGTAATCGGCGTAATCGGTGGCCAGAATGAAGGGATCATCATCGACCATCGCGCGCGCGCGCTTGCCGTCGACATGCGCGGTGAGCAGCGCCGGGGCAAGCACGTGGAGCGTGCTGATCAGCGTCTCGGCGGTATCGAAGAGGCCGGCCTTGTCTTCCTGCAGATCGCGGTTGTAGGCGAGCGGCAGCCCCTTGAGCGTGACCAGCAGCGCGGTGAGATGGCCGACGACGCGGCCGGCGCGGCCGCGGGCCAGTTCGGCGATATCGGGGTTGCGCTTCTGCGGCATGATCGAGGAGCCGGTCGTGAAGGCGTCGTCGAACCGCAGCAGGGCGAATTCGCTGCTGCTCCAGAGAATCAGGTCTTCGCAGAGCCGCGAGAGGTTGACCATGCAGATGGCGGCGGCGGCGAGAAACTCGGCGATGTAATCGCGCGAGGCGACGGCGTCGATGCTGTTGCGGCTAAGCATCTCGAAGCCCAGCTCCTGGGCGACGCTCTCGCGGTCGAGCGGGTAGGCGGCGCCGGCCAAGGCGGCGCTGCCGAGCGGCATGATGTCGACGCGGTCGAAGGCGTCGACGAAGCGCCCGGCGTCGCGGTCGAGCATTTCCACGTAGGCCAGCAGGTGGTGCGCGAAGAGCACGGGCTGGGCGCGCTGCAGGTGGGTGTAGCCGGGCAGGTAGACATCGATGTGCCGCTCGGCGAGCTCGATGAGCGCGGTCTGGAAGGCGCGGATCCCGCCGATCGCCTGGACGAGCGCATCGCGCACGAACATCCGCGTGTCGAGCGCGACCTGGTCGTTGCGCGAGCGCGCGGTGTGCAGCCGGCCGGCGGCGTCGGCGCCGATCAGCTCGGCCAGGCGGGCTTCGACGTGGGTGTGAATATCCTCCAGCTCTTCGCGCAGCTCAAACTCGCCGCGCTCGATCTCGCCTGCGATCTGATCGAGGCCGCCGATGATCTGCTCAGCGTCTTTCGGGTCGATGATCCCGCGCTGCCCGAGCATCCGCGCGTGCGCCTTCGAGCCGGCGATGTCCTGCCGAAAGAGCAGGATGTCGGCGGCGATGGAGGCGGTGTAGGACTGCACGAGCTCATGCGGCGCGGCTTCGAATCGTCCGCCCCAAAGGCGTTGGGCTTGGTCATCAGCTGGCGTCGTTGGGTCGCTCATAGGCACAGCGTAAACGCGGAGCGGTGAATGAGGTGGGCAGCCCCCCGCCCTCTGCCTTCGGCAGATCCCTCGCGGATGCGGGCATTGAGCGGGCTGCGGGCGGGTTATTCGCTGAGGGTGGGGAGGCCGGCCGCGGCGATGGCGGCGGTGATCAGCTCGCCGCTGAGGTCGCGGGCGCGCAGCGTGGCGATCGCAGGCGGCTCTGCGCCGCCGGCCATGACCGCCGGGTACCACTCGGCCGCCAGCGCCCGCAGCAGCAGCTGGACCTGATCGTCCGAGAGTGCGCCGCAGCGCGCTTCGAAGGCCTGGCGCGCGTCGAGCGCGAGATAGAGCGCGCACTCCAATGCGGCGCGGCTCGCGCGCCGAATCTGAAAGTCGGCGGCGTCGGCGCCGCCGAGCTTGGGCACTGCGGCTTCGTATTCGACGATGATCTCGGTCGCGCCGGCGTCGGTCGTCATCTGCTGCTCATCTCAGCTGGTCCGGCCAGAGCTGACCTGGTCCGGCCCGCCGGGCTGCTGCAGGAGCTGCTGCTGCGCCTGCACGCGCACCGGCAGACCCCAGATGTCGATGAAGCCGACTGCGGATGTCTGGTCGAACACATCGCCCTCATCGTAGGTCGCGAGCGAGTGGCGGTACAGGCTGTTGGGGCTCTGCACACCGGCCGCGGTGACCTGGCCCTTGAGCAGCTTGACGCGCACATCGCCCGAGACGTGGCGCTGCATCGAGGCGGTCAGCGCGGCCAGATCCTGGTGCATCGCGGTGTACCAGAGGCCGTCGTAGATCAGGTCGGCGTAGTCCTGCATCAGGCGGTGCTTGATCCGAATCTGCTGCTTGCTCAGCGTCAGCGATTCGAGCGCGGTATGCGCCGCGCTGAGCACGGTCGCCGCCGGCGCCTCGTAGACCTCGCGCGACTTAATTCCCACCAGCCGATCCTCGACCATGTCGATCCGCCCGACGCCGTGCCGCCCGGCCAGCTCGTGCAGGCGTGTGATCAGCGTGACCGGATCGAGCGCCTCGCCGTCGAGCGAGATCGGCTTGCCGCGCTCGAAACCGATCTCGATGTAGAGCGGCTGATCGGGCGCATCCGCTGGATTCACGGTCCATGCCCACACATCGTCCGCAGGCTCGACCCACGGGTCTTCGAGCGCGCCGGCCTCGATCGAGCGGCCCCAGAGATTCTCATCGATCGAGTACTGCTTCTCGGAGCTGACGGTGATCGGGATGTTGTGCGCGTTGGCGTAGACGATCTCGGACTGGCGGGTGGTCAGCTCCCACTCGCGCACGGGGGCGAGAATTTCGAGGCCGGGCGCGAGCGCCTGGACGGAAACATCGAAGCGCACCTGGTCGTTGCCCTTGCCGGTGCAGCCGTGCGCGACGGCGTGCGCGCCCTGCTCGCGGGCCGCATCGACCAGCGCCTTTGCGATCAGCGGGCGGGCCAGCGCCGTCGCCAGCGGGTAGCGGCCTTCGTAGAGCGCGCCGGCCATCAGCGCCGGGAAGCAGAAAGAGCGGGCGAACTCGTCGCGCAGGTCGCGCATCTCGAAGCCGACGGAGCCGGCCGAAAGCGCGCGCGTTTCCAGCTCGGCATCGGGCTCGAGAAAGCCCACATCGGCGGTGAGGCAGTAGACCTCCCAGCCGCGCTCTGTCAACCAGCGCGCCACGACCGATGTATCGAGGCCGCCCGAGTAGGCCAACACCACGCGCTTGGACTTCGATGATCGGCTGACCACGGCGGCTCCTTCGCTTGCGCGCTCCGCGCTGACCTGAGGCGCTCAGCTGCCGACGCTTTCGAGCGCGGCATCGATGATCCCGACGGCTTCGGCCAGTTCATCGCTGCTGACAGTGAGCGGCGGGACAAGCCGCAGCACATTGGGTTTGACTACGTTGCAGAGCAGCCCGCGCTCGCGGCAGGCGGCCACCAAAGCCGGCCCGATCTCGGCGCTGAACTGCACCGCCACGAGCAATCCTTGGCCGCGCACTTCGCTGATCACGGAGCGGCGATCCTGCAGCGCGCGCAAGGCGTTCATCAGCGACTCGCCTTTGGCCGCGGCCTGCTCGGGGATGCCTTGCTCGAGAATCGTGCGCACTGTGGCGTTGGCCACCGCGCAGGTGAACGGCTGACCGCCGAAGGTGGTGCCGTGATCGCCGGGCTCGAGGATGTCGCCGCGCTGGTTGGCCACGATCGCGCCGATCGGCACCCCGCTGCCCAAGCCTTTGGCCAGCGCCATCACATCGGGCTGCACGCCTTCGTGCTGCCAGGCGAACATCTTGCCGGTGCGGCCGATCCCGGTCTGCACTTCGTCCAGCATCAGCAGCAGGTTGTGCTCGTCGCAGATTTCGCGCAGCGCGCGCAGGTAGCCGTGATCGGCGACGTTGACGCCGCCCTCGCCCTGCAGCGGCTCGACCAGGATCGCGGCCGTCCGCGGGCCGACGGCGGCCTGGACGGCCGCCACATCGTTGAAGGGAACGTGGCGGAAACCCTCGACGGGGCGGAACGGTTCGCTGAAGCGGGGCGTGCCGGTGGCCGAAACCGAGGCCAGCGTGCGGCCGTGAAAGGATTGCTCCATCGTGATGATCTCAAACGCGCCCGCTTTGCGCGTCTGCCCCCACTTGCGGCCGATCTTGATCGCGCCCTCGGTCGCCTCGGCGCCGCTGTTGCAAAAGAAAATCCGCGCCATGCCGCTGGCTTCCAGCAGCGCATCGGCCAGATCCAGCTGCGGCAGCGTGTAGAAGTAGTTGGAGACGTGCAGCAGCGTCCCGCCCTGCGCCTTGATCGCCTCGACGACCGCCGGGTGGCAGTGGCCGAGGCTGTCGGACGCGATCCCAGCCACGAAGTCGAGGTAGCTGACGCCGGCGTCGTCCCAAACGCGTGTGCCCTCGCCGCGAACGAGTGTGACCGGCAGACGGCCGGCGGACATCATGAAGACGGCGGCTTCTCGTTCGGCAGTGCTCGGCTCAGCAGGACTCGGCATGGCGGACCTCGTATTCATCGCGGCATTCGCTGCACTGCCCGCCGCGAGCGCGCGGCGCAGCCGGCGGCCGCTGGGCGGCGCGGCCCCGCGGGCGCGATCATCCTAGCCGAGCGCTCCCAGCCGGGCGCGGCGCACGCAGCGCAGTCTATTCCGTGCTTGACTCCAGCTCCGCGAGGATCGCTCCCAGGCGGTCGATCGCCTCGCCGTAGCCCGCCCAGTCGCCCGCGCGCTGGCGCGCCAGCGCGTCCTCAAAGGCCGCCTGCGCCTGCTCGACCAGCTCCGCCGTGCTGCCCGCCACAATCGTTGGCGCCCGATCGCCGGCCGCGTCTCCGTCCGCGGCCTCCACGGGCGGGGGCGGCTCGGGCGCCGGCGCGGCGCCCGAATCACCGGTGAACGAGAGCCCGCGCGCCGGCTGGTTGCCCAGCGCGACCTGCACGGCGTCGGCGAAGCTGTCCTCGAACGCGATCACATCGCCGTTGACGACGATCACCGCCTTCAGCTGCGGGAAGCGGGCGTTATCGGCCTGCAAGTAGATCGGCTCGACATAGACGTACGACGCGCCGACCGGGATGAACAGCAGGTTGCCCCGAATTACCTCGCTGCCCTGCTGCCCGAGCAGCGTGAACTGACGCGAAATCGATACATCCTGATCGATCCGCGCCTCGATCTGCAGCGGCCCATCGACGTTCTTGTTGGCGGGGAAGCGGAAGGCGAAGAGCTTGCCGTAGTTTTCGCCGTCGCTGCGCCCGGCCAGCCAGGCGATGCTGTTCAGCCGGTTGCGCGGAGTGAAGGGCAAGATCAGCAGGAACTCGGGCTCCGCCTGGTCCGGCAGACGCAGCGTCACGTAGTAGGGCTCGACCGGGATCTCCTGCTGGCGCAGCTTTTCCTGCGGAATCGCCCAGAGGTCCTCGCGGGTGAAGAGGCCGCGCGCCGATTCGATGTGGTAGCTGAGATATTGATCGGCCTGCACCTGGAAGAAATCCTGCGGGTAGCGCCAGTGCCGCACCAGATCGGCGGGGAAGTCGGCGGCCGGCTTGAATAGATCGGGGAAGATGTCCGCCCAGGCCTGAATCAGCGGGTCGGCGTCGTCCACGATGTAGAGGTCCACGGTGCCGTGGTAGGCATCGACCACAGCCTTGACCGAGTTGCGCAGGTAGTTGAAGCCGACGCCGTGCGGCTGCGAGTACGGGTAGCGATCGGTCGCGGTATAGGCGTCCTGGATCCAGTACAGGCGCCCGTCGTCGCCGACCACGATGTACGGGTCCGCATCGAGGAGCAGGAACGGCGCCAGCGTCTTCACCCGCTCCTGAATGAGCCGCCGGAAGAGGATCCGGCTGTCGCTGCTGAGCGAGCCGGAGATCAGGATGTTCGTGTCGGCAAAGGACCAGGCGAAGGCCAGGCGGCGGAAGAAGCCGCCCACGGGCACGCCGCCTTCGCCGGAGTAGCGCGTCGTCGCCTGGCTTTCCTCCGCGCCGCTGTCGACCAGCTCGTCGCCGCTGAGCGGATAATCGAACTCCTCGGCGCTGGTGTTGGCGATCACGTAGGCGTCGGTCGCTTCGCCGTAGTAGATGCGCGGCTCGGCGATCTCCAGGTCGAGCGCGCCGCTGCTCGTCTCCTCGACAACCTCCGGCGGGATGTTCGAAATCCAGAACTGCGGCTCACCCGAGCTCGTCACTTCGTCGACAGGCGACATCACGACGCCGAAGCCGTGCGTGAACTGCAGCCGCCGGTTGACCCAGGACTGCTGGGTGGGCTGCAGGTTCGCCTGCGAGAGCTCGCGCGCAGCGAGGAATACTTGGTGCTCTTCGCCGCCGGTCGTGTAGCGGTCCACATCGACATCGGGATAGACGTAGAGCGGGCGGATCGTCTGGATCGTGTTCAGCGTGTCGTTGAGCGGGCGGTGATCCCACAGGCGCACGTTGCGCAGTGCTTCGGGATTGGCGTCCAGATCAGCCGGGGCGATCGCGTCGTTGGCCGCGAACTCGCGCTCCTCAATCTGATCGAGCCCGAAGGCGGCGCGGGTCGCGGCAATATTGCGCTCGATGTAGGGCGCCTCGCGCTCCAGCTCGTTGGGCTCGACGGTGAAGCGCTGGACGACGCTGGGCAGGATCATCGCGCCGACGATGCTGATCACGGCGAGCGCCAGAATCGGCGCGACGGCGAAGCGCAGCCGCTCGTGGAACGGCCAGGACAACACGCCCGCAATCACCACGATCCCGGCCGCCATCAGCAGATACTGCACCGGCGCGCGGATGTTGTCGTCGGTGTAGGTCGCGCCGAAGACGAAGCCCGCCGGGTTGACGGCCAGCTCGAAGCGGGCCAGCCAATAGCCCCAGACGAACATCGCTGTGACGGCGGCGATCAGCACCGCGAGGTGCAGCCGCACGGCCAGCGTCGTGCGCGCCTGGCCGCGGTGCAGCAGCAAGCGGACGCCGTACATCGCGGCCGTCGTGAGCATCGTCATGATGCTCAAGCCCACCGCCCAGCCTTTGATGAACTGCAGCGCCTCAAGGTCGAACACGTAGAAGCCGACATCGCGGTCGAACTGCGGATCGCGCACGCCGAACGGCTGCGCGTTCAGGAAGAGCAGAATCTGTTCCCAGCGGCCGGAGGCGATCGAGCCGAAGATGATCGCCAGCAGCAGCGTCGCGACCGCCGCGATGATCGCGATCAGCCGTCGGAAGCCGGGGTCGTCGATCGCTGGAACGTCCGCGTCCAGGCGGATTTTGGCCGCGAGCAGCAGGCTGCCCCCGATCACCGCGATCGTGATGCCGAAACCGGCGAAGAACAGCCAGACCTGCGTCCCGACCCGCGTATCGAACACTTCCTGGTAGCTGATCGCGCTAAACCAGAGCCGATCGACATAGAGGTCGATGCCGATGTTGAGCAGGATCAGCAGCACCAGCAGCGCGGAGCCGAAGGCGACGATCCGCGTCCACCAGCGGCGCGGCGGCGGCGGTTCGCCCTCGCTCGCGGTGTAGGGCGGCGGTTCGCTGCCGCCGCCGCCCCCGCCGAGCCCTTCGCGGAACACGGGCGGCGGCGGGCCCAGCTGGCCGCTGCGCCCCTCATCCGAGGGCGGCACCTCGCCCTGCGAGTCGTCGCCGTTGCGCCAGCCGCCGGAGACGCGCTGCAGCCCCCACTCGACGGCGCGCAGACGGCTCATCGCTAGACCAACACCGTTCCGGGCGCCGCGCCATTCGGCGCGAGGGCTTGGCGCACGATGCCGGCCGTGCGCCCATCGATGATTCGGACGCACACGCCGGCCTGCTGTGCGCGGCGGCCGGCCGCCAGCTTGGGCAGCATCCCGCCCGAAATCGCCCGCCGCTCGCTGAGCCGCGCCTCGGCGGCGGCGTCGAGGCGGGCTTGGGCGGCGCCCCGCTCGTCGAGCACGGCTTCGACATCGGTCAGGTAGAGCAGCGTCTCGGCGCCGAGCGCGGCGGCGATCGCGCCGGCCGCCGCGTCCGCGTTGATATTCAATGTCTGCGGCGGCGTGTCGTCGGACAGGCCGATCGGCGCGACGACGGGCAGGCGTTCGGCGCGCAGCAGCGCTTCGAGCAGCGCGGGGCGGCAGCAGGGCGTCTCGCCGACCAGGCCGAGCCGCTCACTCCGCGGCGAGCAGAGCGTGCCGCCGTCGACGCCGCTGACGCCAACCGCCGGCGCGCCCAGGCCAATCAGCTCCTGCACGAGCGTTTTGTTGATCAATCCGGCCAGCACTGCGACCACGACCTGCAGCGATTCGGCCGTCGTGGTGCGCAGGCCGTCGACCCACTCGGGAGCGGCGCCGAGCCGCTGCTGCCAATCGGTCACGGCGGCGCCGCCGCCGTGCACCAGCACCACGCGCCGCCCTTCGGCGTGCAGCGCTGCGCAGTCCGCCAGCGAGGTGTCATGCGCACCCAACGTGCTGCCGCCGACCTTGACCACCAGAGGCAGAGAGGAATCGATTGCGTCCACTCCCAAAGCCTACTCGACAACCGCACGGACTCCCGCCGGCGGTAGCGTAGAGCACGCTGAGACACGCTGAGATCAGCTCGAGGCCGCACCAAGACCGCACCGAGGCCGCGGGCAGGCCGACAGGCGGTCGACAACAGGCAGTCAACCGGAGGCAGTCAACCGGTGACAGCGCGCGCGACGAACCTGACGATCCTCGCCCTGCTGCTGTTTGAGCTGGGCTCGGGGCTGGCCAGCTTCACCGTGGGGGAGCCCTCGGGGCGTTGGGTCTTCTGGCTGCACGGCATCGCCGGGCTCTCGCTGCTGGTGCTGATCGTCTGGAAGTGGCGGATCGCCGCGCGCTCGTTCGCACGCCGCGGCGCGGGGCTGTGGTCGCTCGCTCCGCTGCTGCTCGCCGCCCTGTTCCTGGGAACGATGGGCACCGGCATCTGGTGGATGCTGGCCGACTCCGATGCGCTCCGCGTCCCGCTCTACGGCGCGCTGCGTCCGCTCGTGCTGCACACCGCGCTGGGGCTGGCGCTCACCCTGCCGCTGCTGCTGCACGCGGCGGCGCGTTGGCGGCGGCCGCGCCGCAGCGACTTCGCCAGCCGCCGCAATCTGCTCCGCCTCGCCGCGGTCGGCGCGGGCGGCCTGATCCTCTGGGGCGGCCTCGGCGCCGCTGCACAGCCGCGCCGCTTCACCGGCTCGCGCGAACGCGGCAGCCTGCAGGGCAACGCGTTCCCTGTCACCCAATGGCTTAGCGACGATCGACAGCAGGTCGATCTCGAACGTTGGCGGCTGACGATCGGCGGAGAGGTGCAGCGCCCCTTCGCGCTCGACCACCCAAACCTCGCGGCGATCAGCCGGGCCGCACAGCGCGCGACGCTCGATTGCACAGGCGGCTGGTACACCGTGCAGGATTGGTCTGGTGTGCCGCTTGCCGCGCTGCTGAGCCGCGCCGCGCCGACAGCGGCGGCGCGCAGCGTCGTCGTGGCCTCCGTCACCGGCTTCGAGCGGCGCTTCCCGCTCGCTGAGGCGCAGGGCCTGCTGCTGGCCACGCATGTCGGCGGGCAGCCGCTCAGCGCCGGCCACGGCGCGCCGCTGCGGCTCGCCGCACCCGGCCGGCGCGGCTACCACTGGGTTAAATGGGTGGCGCGCATCGAAGTCAGCGGGCGCCCCGCCTGGTGGCAGCCGCCGCTGCCGCTGCAGTAGGGCGGCTGCAGGGAGCGCCGCAGACGCCGCCGGTACCGCGCGTATCTGCCTTCGCCCCCTCTACACACCAGCACAAAGTGGAGGGAGCGGGGAGATGGCTTGAGGAGAGAGGGAAGATCGGCCAACGCGCTGCAGGGGGGGCTTTCTTTCAGCACCCCGCTGTTGGCTGCGCGGCTGCGTCAGGTCACGTAGTCGGCATTGAAGCGGACGTATTCCTCAGTCAGGTCGCAGCCCCAAGCGGTCGCTTGGGCGCTGCCGCTGCCGAGGTCCATACGGATCCGCACCTCAGGGCCAACGGTCTGTTTGGAGGCTTCGGCGTCGGGCACGCCGGTGGCGGTGCCGGCGAAGACGCGCAGGCCGCCGATCCAGACCTGTACGCGGTCGAGCTCATAGGGGACGCCGGCGTAACCGGCGGCCATCAGAACGCGGCCCCAGTTGGGGTCGGCCTTGCTCAGCGCCGCTTTGACCAGCGGCGAGGTGACGACTGTGCGGGCGATGCCGCGCGCGTCCGACCAGCTCGGCGCGCCGCTGACGGTCATCTCGATCCGCTTGGTCGCGCCCTCGCCGTCCCGCGCGATCATCTTCGCCAGCGGTGTACAGACCGCGGCCAGCGCTTCATCCAGCGCCGCCGCTGCCGCTGCGTCCTCCAAGCCGATCGGCGGGCCGCCGGCTGCGCCGTTGGCCAGGATCAGCGCCGTGTCGTTGGTCGAGGTGTCGCCGTCGACGGTGACCATGTTGATCGAGCGGTCGATCGCGTAGCGGAAGCGTGCATCGAGCGCTGCCTGCTCGATCGGCGCGTCGGTCGTGAGCAGCGCGATCATCGTCGCCATGTTGGGGTGGATCATGCCCGCGCCTTTGGCGCAGCCGCCGATGCGGTAGGTCTGCCCGTTGGCCTCGAACGTTGCAAGCGCCTCTTTGGGGAACGTGTCGGTGGTCATGATCGCGCGGGCGAAATCGGCGCCGCCGCCGGGCCGCAGCTCGAGCTTCGGCGCGGCCGCGTGCAGCAGTTCCATGGGCAGGAAGCGGCCGATCAGGCCGGTGCTGTTGACGAACACCTCATCGGCGGCGCAGCCGATCTGCGCGGCGGCCAGCTGCGTCATCGTTTCGGCGTCGGCGGCGCCGCGTACGCCGGTCGCACAGTTGGCGTTGCCGGAGTTGATGATCGCGCCGCGCAGCAGGCCGTTGGCGAGATTGCGGCGGCTGACAGCCAGCGGCGCAGCCTGTGTCTGGCTGGTCGTGAACATCCCGGCCGCGGCAGCCGGGCGATCGGATGCGAGCAGCGCGAGGTCGGGCTGGCCGGACTCTTTGATCCCGGCCGTTGCTGCGCCGGCGCTGAAGCCCAGCGGCGCGGTCAACGCTCCAGGGCTGCCTGCTTCGCTCATCTCCCGCTCCTAGGGGTACACGCCGATCCGCGGGAGCCCCGCGTCCTCGGCCAGGCCGAACATCAGATTGCAGCACTGCACCGCGCCGCCGGCCGCGCCCTTGACCAGGTTGTCGATGCAGCTGATCACGGTGACTTCGCCGGTCGGCGCGTCCACGGTCGGGTAGAGCAGGCAGGCGTTCGCGCCGAGCGTCTGCTTGGTTGCGGGCGGCGAGCCGGCCACGTGCACGAACGGCGCGTCCGCGTAGAAGTCCTCGTAGCGCCCGCGCAGCGCGGCGCGGCGCTCATCGGGGTCGTCGGGCAGCGCGCCCGCGCGGAGCGTTGGGTAGCAGGTCGCCAGAATGCCGCGCGTCATCGGGATCAGGTGCGGCACGAAGGTGACGTCGACCGCGGTTGCAGCGGAGGCGCCCTGCAGCGCCGAGAGCTCCTGCACCATTTCGGGGTGATGGCGGTGGCCGTCCAGTCCGTAGGCGCTGAGCGAGCTGTCGACTTCTGAGAAGTGCGACGTCTGCTTCAGCCCGCGCCCAGCGCCGGAGACGCCCGACTTGGCGTCGACCACTGTGCGCCCTTCGAGCCAGCCGGCGGCGGCGAGCGGCGCGAGCGCCAGGATCGCCGAAGTTGGGTAGCAGCCGGGCACGCCGACGAGCCGCGCCTCGCGGATCTTGCCGCGGTGCAGCTCTGGCAGCCCGTAGACGGCGCCGGCGAGCAGCTCGGGCGTCGGGTGCCCGCCGTACCACTGCTCGTACTGTTCGAGCTCGTAGAGCCGGAAGTCGGCGCTGGCGTCGATGACCGGCACCCCGCCGCGTATGTAGGGGGCCAAGCGTTCAGCCGCCGCAGCGTGCGGCAGCGCCGAGAAGATCAGGTCGACATCGCCCTCAATATCGGCCGTGATCGGCAGATCGAGCGGCCACAGGTGGGGAAAGACCTCAGGCAGCCGCCGCCCGGCTTCCGAACGGCCCGTGACGGAGACGATCTCGATGTTGGGGTGCTGCGCGAGCAGACGCGCCAGCTCGGCGCCCACATACCCCGTCACGTTGATGATCGCGGCCCGAACGACGCGTTGCATCGCGCCTCTCCCTATGCTCAAGCGCTGGAGCGAAAGCTGATGATACAGGGAGGCGCTGCGGGCAGAGCGCCGCCGCGCGGCGGCGGCGGTAGATCCCCGCTGCGGCCCGCCCGCTCTGTTGAGCTGCTCTGTTGAGTAGTGTGCAGAGCCTGATCGCGCCGACTGGCAGCCGCCCACCCCTCTACCTTCGGCATCCTGCTCCACAAATCACAAGTGTCACAAGTGAAGGGAAGCGGGAAAAGGGCAGCGGTGGCGGCAGGCGCGCTCAAGTAGCCTGTAGCCATGCCGACTGCGCTCGCCCCCTACCGCGCGCTTGATCTGACCGCCGAGATCGGTGCGCTGGCGGCGCGCATCCTGGCCGGCTTGGGCGTCGATGTGATCCGCATCGAGCCGCCCGGCGGGCATCCCTCGCGGCGGCGCGGGCCGTTTCACCGCGGCGGTTCGCTCTATTGGGCGCAGCTGAACGCGGGCAAGCGCAGCATCACGCTCGACCTGGACGACGCCGCGGAGCGCGGGCGGCTGCGCGCGCTGGCGCGCGGCGCGGACTTCCTCTTCGAGTCCGACGCGCCCGGCGCGATGGCCGCGCGGGGGCTGGGCTGCGAGGACCTGCACGCGATCGCGCCGCAGCTGATCTACGTCTCGATGACGCCGTTCGGCCAAACGGGGCCGAAGGCGCAGTGGGCCGGCTCGGATCTGATCGGGGCCGCGGCCGGCGGGCTGATGTCGCTCTGCGGCGACCGCGACCGCGCGCCGCTGCGGCCGAGCGTGGAGCAGGCCTACGCCCTCACCGCGCTCAACGCCGGCTCGGCCGCGCTGCTCGCCCTGCACGCGCGCCATGCGACCGGGCGCGGCCAGCACGTCGATGTGTCGATGCAGGCGGCGATGGCCAACACGCTGGGCAACGCGCGGCTCTATTGGGAGATGGACGGGATCGAGACGAAGCGGGCCGGCGGCGCGCGCGCCTTCGCCGAGCGCGCCACGCGGATCGTCTATCCCAGCGCCGACGGCTATGTGGCGTTCGTGCGGATCCCGCGCGGGATGGCCGATTTGGCCGCCTGGATGCGCAGCGAGGGCGTCGAGCCGCGATTCGATACCGAATATTGGTCCGGCCGCTCGATCGCCGGCACAGCGCTGCCCGATGCGGCAGAGACCGCGGCGCTCGAAGCCGAAATCGCCGCCTTCTTCGCGGCGCGCGGCAGCCAGCAGCTCTACGAATCGGGCCAGCGCCGCGGCGTGCTGATCTGCCCCGTCAACACGGTTCAGGACCTGGTCGAGAGTCCGCAGCTCGCGGCGCGCGCGTTCTTCTGCGATATCGATGATCCGGCGCTCGGGCGGCTGCGGACGCCGGGCGCGCCGGCGCGCCTCTCGGGCACGCCGTGGATCGAGCGTGCGGCTCCGACGCTCGGCCGGCACAACGATGCAGCGGCGGCGCCGGCCGCCGCAGAAAGGCAGTAATGCGATGAGCGGCAACCAATCCCTGCTCGTTGAGCGGCGCAGCAGCGGCGTCGTGATCGCAACGCTCAACCGCCCCGAGAAGCTCAACGCGCTCGACGCCGCGATGCGCAGCGGGCTGCGCCGACTGGCGCATGAGCTGAGCGGAGACCGCGAAGCGCGCGCGCTGGTGATCACCGGGGCCGGGCGCGGCTTCTGCTCCGGCGCCGACATGTCGAACCGCGATGCTGCGCTCAAGGCCGAGGCCGAGCCGGGGCTGCAGAGCACCGAACTGCGCTACGGCTTCGCCGCCGAGCTGCAAGCGCTGGAGATTCCTGTGATCGCGGCGATCAACGGCGCAGCGGCGGGGGCCGGCTTCGCGATCGCCCTGGCCTGTGACATCCGCCTGATGTCCGCGCGCGCGCGGCTGCACCCGGCCTTCATCCGCCGCGGGCTGGGGCCGGACTGGGCCGCTTCGTGGACGCTCACGCGGCTCGTGGGGCACTCGCGCGCGCTGGAGATCTTCTGGACCGCAGACCCGCTCGACGCAGCGCGGGCGCTGGAGCTGGGCATCGCCAACCAGGTGCACCCGCCCGATGAACTGCTGCCTGCGGCGCTGGCGTTGGCGGAGCGCCTGGCGGCCAATGCACCGTTTGCCAGCGGTCTGACCAAGCGCGCGATCTACGCCGCACTGAACCAGGACGTACGCACGCAGGCGCAGCTCGAGGAGCTGCACCAATCGCTGCTGCGCTCCTCGCACGACCACCGCGAGGGCGCCCGGGCGTTCGCCGAAAAGCGCGAACCGCAGTTTCAGGGCCGCTGATGCCGCAGGGCGGGCGGCCCGATGCGCTGCGGGTGTTCGAGGGCCTGCGGATCGCTGACTTCGCGTGGGTCGGAGTGGGCCCGAACGCGACGATGCAGATGGCTTTTCACGGGGCCGAGGTGATTCGGATCGAGTCGTCGCTGAAGCCGGACACGTTCCGCTCGAGCGGACCGCGGCCGGCCGGCGAGGGATCAATCGACGCCAGCGCCTATTTCGCCAAGTTCAACCGCGGCAAGCTGGGCATGGCGCTCAATCTGCGCCATCCGCGCGCGATCGAGGCGGCCAAGCGGCTCGTCGCCGTCAGCGACATCGTGACCGAGTCATTCGTACCCGGTTTTCTGGACCGGATCGGGCTGGGCTGGGAGGAGCTGCGGCAGATCCGGCCCGACCTGATCATGGCGTCGATGTCGATGGAAGGCCAGAGCGGGCCGCACGCCGGCTTCCGCGGCTTCGGGCTGACTCTGCAGGCCACGGCGGGCGTCACTGCGCTCACCGGCTGGCCGGACCGCGCGCCGGTCGGGACGGGTGTGGCCTACACCGACTGGATCGCCACGCACATGGCGATCATCGCGCTGCTGGCGGCGCTCGACCATCGGCGACGGACGGGCGAGGGGCAGTACATCGATGTCTCGCAGCTCGAAGCATCGACGCTGGTGCTCGATGCAGCGCTGAGCGACGCGCTCAACACGGGCCGCACCGCGCAGCCGCAGGGCAACCGCGACCCGCGGCACGCGCCGCACGGCGTCTTCCCCTGCGCCGGCGAAGACCGCTGGTGCGCGATCGCGGTCACCAGCGACGAGCAGTGGCGGGCGCTTGCGCGGATCATCGGCGGCGGCGAATTGGCCGCCGATCCGCGCTACGCGGAGACAGCGCAGCGGCTCGCCGCGCAGGACGAGCTGGAAGCGCTGATCGGCGCGTGGACCGCCCCGCGCGCGGTCGGCGATGTCGAACGCGCCCTGCAGGCCGCCGGCGTACCCGCGCACCGCGTCTCGACAATGCAGGACGTGCAGGAAGACCCGCAGCTGGCCCAGCGCGGGCACTGGTGGCCCAGCGAGCATCCAGTGATCGGCAAAGTCAGCTACGAAAGCCCCGCCTGGCGTCTGAGCGAAACCCCGCCGCCGCATCCAACCCACGCACCGCTGCTGGGGCAGGACAACGAATACGTCTACCGCGAGCTGCTGGGCTACAGCGAGGAGGAGTTCACGGAGCTGCTGATTGAGGGCGTGGTGCAGTAGCGCGGGCTTGCTTCCTTGCTTCCTTGAGCGCGGCAACCCCATCCGTATCGTTCCCCCGCTTGCGAGCGGGCTGCCGCATGCCGCTCCCCTCTCCCCCCACAAGTGGCGGAAGAGCCCGAAGGCAGAGGGGGTGATAAGCGTGGGCCTTCCATCACCATGCTCAGGAGAAACAGGGAAGGCTAGTATTCGCCGCAGTGATCGATGTTGCCCTGCACGGGCGTCTCGAAGAAGCCGCCGAGGTCGAACGTAGCGGTGATTCGTTCCAGGACGCCGTGTTGATTGACCACTTCAATCTGCGCGACGAGCCGCTCGGCGCCCTTGAGCCGAAACTCAAGCAGCTCAGGGATACGCTTCCACACCCAGGTGTTCGTGTAACCGAGCCGCCACACGTCGCTGATCGGCTCGTCGTCGTCGACACGCAGACGGACGTTGATATTCCGATCGGCATTGTAGTAGGGAAGGTGATACTGGCCGAGAAAGATCAGCTTGTCGTCTTCGTAGCATCCGTAGTCGAGAATCATAGTCGGGTAGTTGTAACTACCGGTGTCGGCGGAGCGCCAGACGATGCTGCGCGTGAACGTGTCATCAAGATCATTGCGGACGGTCTCCCACCATACGCCGTCCGCAAAGTTGTTCGAGCCGACATGAACGGGTTCAAACGGCTGTTCCTCATCGTTCTGGATATTATTCGACTCACGCGGGTCCGCGCCTGTCGCGGCGTCATCGCCGTCGACTTGCGTAACCGCCGCCTCGGCGCTCGGATCCGCCTCCGCCGCAGCTTGTTGCGGCGGCTCATCGGCGTCGGTCGACGCGTTCTCGCCGGCCACGGTGGAAGCGGTAGGCTCCTCCGCAGTAGCCGCCTCGTCGGTCGTCTCTTCGATCGTCTGAGAGTCAACCTGCTTGGTTGCAGCCGCCCGATCCGCCTGCTGCGGCTGCTCGGCGGCAGCCTGCTGCTCAGACTCCGCCTGCTCACGGACGATAACGATCGTTGGCTCGCCGCCGCCGCAGGCTGCGGCGACGGAGCCGAGCAGGATAGCCCCCGATACAACCAACAGCAGCAGCAATCGATTCATCGCTTCCCCTCGAACATATACCGCCGTCTGGGGCAGCTCGCAGCGTACACGCAGTGCTGCGCTCAGGGCACGGCGCGGCCGGCGAGAATGCCGGTGACGCGGCCGCCCTCTACTGCCAGCTGGCCGTTGACGAGCACGTAGGGGATGCCCGAGGGCTCAGCCTTTGGGTCTTCATACGATGCGGTGTCGATGATCGTATCTGGGTTAAAGAGGGTGATATCGGCGAACGCGCCCTCGCGCAGCAGACCCCGGTCGGTGATCTGGAAGCGCTCGGCGGGCAGGCCGGTCATGCCGCGCACGAGATGCTCGAGCGGGGCGTTGTGGCGCCGCCGCAGGCGTCCGAGGATGCGCGGGAAGGTGCCGTAGGCGCGCGGATGCGGCATCCCGCCGCTGAACGGGATGCCGTCGCTGCCGACCATGTAATCGGCGCGGCGGAGCAGCGCGACGATGTCCGCTTCGATCCGGCGGGTGACTGTCACGCTGGCGGGCGGCTGGTAGCGGAAGCCGCAGGCCAGGCCCGATTCCAGCATTACATCGAGCACATGCTCCTCGACGCTTACCCCCTGCGCGGCGGCCGCATCGGCCATCGCCATCCCTTCGAAGCGGCGCAGCCGCGGGTGGTCGATCCAAGTCCAGGCCGAGCCTTCGAGCGCGCCGGGGAAGAGCGTGCGCAGCGAGTGGAGCAAGCGCGGCCGCAGCCGGCCGTCGGCGAGGCGCCCGAGCAGGGCGTCGATCCCGCCTTCGTGAAACTCGCCGGCCAGAAAATAGCCGGGCACGGTCGCCGGCGCGGCGTAGGGGTAAGTCTCCAGCGTGACATCGACGCCGTCCGCCTTGGCCGCGTCGATCTCCTCCATCAGCTCTGCCGCCCGGCCGGCGTTGGCGGGGTGGGTGCGGTAGTGCGAGACATGCACCGCAACGCCGCTGCGCCGCCCGACCTCGAGCGCTTCGCTGATCCCCGTTCCGCCGGGCGCGCGGTCGTTGTTGTGGTTGCGCACGTGCACGACGTAGACGCCGCCGTGCGCGGCGACCGTCTCGTTGAGCGCGGCCAGCTCTTCGGTGTCGCTGTACGAGTTTGGGTAGTAGGAGAGGCCGGTGGAGAAGCCCAGCGCGCCCTGTTCGAAGCTTTCGGCGAGCAAGCGGCGGGCGGCCGCCAGCCCCTCGCCGACAAGCGGAGTGTCGCGGAAGCCGACGCTCGAAAGCCGCATCGGCCCGTGCGGCGCGAGCACGGCGACATTGCAGCCCTTGCCCTCATAGTGCGCGCGCATCGCGGCGATGCTGGACATATCGAGCCCCAGCGGCGGCGGCCCCAGCAGCCCGGCCAGATAGCGCCCATAGGAGGCCAGGTGCTCCGCCGAGAGCGGCGCGTAGGAGAGGCCGTCCTGCGTGATGATCTCGGTCGTCACGCCCTGCAGCAGCCCGCTCGCGTGCTGCGGCTCGTGCAGCAGGATGCCGTCCGAGTGGGCGTGCGTGTCGATGAAGCCGGGCGCCGCGATCAGGCCGCGGGCGTCGATCTCGCGGGCGGCGGTTTGGGCGCTGAGGTCGCCGATCGCGCTGATCCGGTCGCGCTCGACGGCGAGGTCGGCCGGCCGCGCGGCCGCGCCCGTGCCATCGATCAGCTCGCCGCCGCGGATGATCAGGTCAGGCACCACCGTTCTGCTCCGCGTCCCAGGCCGCGATTTTGTCGGCGATGTAGATGAAGCGGGCTTCGACCTCGCTGTGCAGCAGGCCGACCGCTTCACGCCAGGCCCATTCGCCGGGGCCGAACTCGTCGGCCAACACGTGCGGCTCGATCAGGGCGGCCAGCTCGTCGATGCGGCGCTGCAGACGCTCGAGCGGGAACAGCTCGTGCAGCAGCGTGCGCGAAGCGGCGATGTATTCGCTCCAACCCTCGCGGACCGCCGCTTCGATCAACGGATCGCAGAACGGCGCGACAGCGTCGAGATCCCAGAACACCTTGCGCGTTCGGCAGCTGCGGTGCAGATCGTCCCAATCGGGCATGCCGTAGTAGGTGCGGATCGGGCTTGGATCGCGCCACGAGTGCTCCACGTCCCAAGGGATCAGCGTGAAGCGGCCGCTGCGCGAGTCCTCGTACCAGAAATAGTTGTGGTTCTGGCACTCGGGCACGCAGTACCAGGCGACGATCCCGTCCCAGTTGTCGGTCAGCCGATCGACCGCCAGATAGGCCCAGAAGGCAGTGCTGTCGGCCAGGTTGCGCTCCAAGGCGCGCAGGCGGCCGGCCGGGTCGCCCTCGTAGGCGAGCAGGTCGGCGGCGAACTCCAGAAAGCCGGTCGCGGGCAAGTTGTTGGGGTTGCGCGCGACGGCCTCGGCCAGGCCGAGCGGCAGCCTCGCGTTCTCGGCGCCGCCGCCAGCGCCCTGGGCCGCCGCGTTGACACCGACCCGCCCTTCGAACTGAGCCAGCTCAAACGCCGTGGGCGAGCTGGTCGGCCAGATCTCCTTGTAGAGCACTCCCGCCCCGCCGTCGTTGAAGCGGCTGGCCGTGAAGCGGTCGTCGATGTCCTCGGTCAGCGTGAACAGGCCCAGCGGCTTGCCGTTCAGCTCCAGCCGCGCGTAGACCGCGCGCGGCGCGGCCACGCCGGCATCGCGGAAGAGCTGGTAGGTGAGCACCTCGCGCATCTGCGCGGCGTCGTCTTTCATCGGGTGGAAGTTGATCCGCTTCATCCCATAGAAGCGCTGGCGCGGCCGATATTCATTGAACTTGACCTTGTAGGCGAGCTTGGGGCAAACCTGGTTGCCGCGCTGGTCGAAGCAGCTGAAGAGGACCCCGAAGAAGCCCTTGTAGCGCAGGCCGACCTCCTCCCAGAGCTCGCCGTCGAGCCGAATGCGGGCGCGGACGTACTGCTCCGCGCGCGGATCGCGCTGCAGGCGCGCGAACTCCGCCTCATCGATCTCGATCGAGTAGGTGCGCACTTGCTCGATATCGAAGACGTAGCCGCGCGGGTCGCTGCGCTCCTGATTGACGCCGAAGCGCACCACATCGGCGCCCAGGTCGGGCGGCGGCTGGGTGGAACCGCTGGAAGCGGCAATGCCGATCACGGCGGCGAAGACGGCCGCAGCGGCGAGCAGAGCGAGGAACACACGGGCGGGCGGTCTGGCCATGGGCAGAGTTTCGTTGACCGCATGTTAACATCTGCGCATGGCGCTCCCCGCTCAGCTCCCGCCCCGGCCGGCGGCTGCACGCGCCGCCCGCGAGGAGCGTAAGTATCCAATCCCCGAGGCCCGCGCCGCATTGATCGCCGCCTGGATCGGCGCGCGCACCGCGCCAGACCCCGACTATCCGCGCGGCGTCATCACTTCCTGCTACTACGACACGCCCGCGCTGGACGCTTATTGGGAGTCGGCCGACGGCTTCTGGGGCAAGGCCAAGCTGCGGCTGCGCTGGTACGGCGAGCCGATCGAAGCGGGCAGCAGCGCGTGGCTGGAGCTCAAACGGCGCGAGGGCGGAGTGGGGCAGAAGCAGCGGCTGCGTCTGACGATCGAGGACGGCGCCGTGCTGACCGAGGGGCTGCGCCTGCCGCCCCGCGGGCAGCTGGCCGAGGCGCTGCGCGCGCTCGGCGCGGCGGCCGCGCCGACAGTCGAGCCCGTCGCGCTGGTGCGCTACGAGCGGCGCCGCTGGGCCGACCAGGCGAGCGGGCTGCGCGTCTCGCTCGACACGCGCGTACGCGCCGCGGCGGCGCGCCCCGGCCTGGTCTGGCGCCCGATTCCCAACGGCTCCGTGCTGGAGCTGAAGTCGGCCGGCCCGCTGCCGGCGCGGCTGCGGGGCCTGGCCCGCCTCGGCCTCATCCGCATGGCGCACTCGAAGTATGCGGCGGCGGTCGAGCGGACCGCCCCGCAGATCTGGCGCGGCGGCGCCTGAACGGTCGGCGATCGGAGCGGCTTCATGGATCAATGGTTCGGCCCCGTGGGCGAGATCGAGTTCTCACAGTTCTGGCTGGCGATCGTGGTTTCGCTGGCGGCCTCGATCGCGGTCTGGGCGCTGTACGTGATCTTCTACCGCGACTGGGATCGCGGGGCCGGGGTGCACCGCACGTTTCTGCTCGCGGGGCCGGCGATCACAGCGCTGTTCATCGCGATTCAGTTCTCCCTGCCGCTCTCGCTGGGGCTGCTCGGGGCGCTCTCGTTCGTGCGCTTCCGCACCCCAGTCAAGGATCCAGCGGAGATCGGCTACCTGCTCCTGCTGATCGCCTCTTCGGTGGTGGCGGCGACCTACAACTACGAGCTGATCGGGCTGCTCTTCGCCGTCGCGCTGCTCGTGCTGATCCTGCAGCGCTTCCTGAGCGGCTCCTCGCTGCGCACGCTGCTGCCCTCGGGCCGCGACCTGATCATCACGATGGCGGCGGCCGACTACACAGAGCACGAGGCCGCGCTGCTGGAGTTCCTCAACGCCAATCTCTTGGGCATGCGGCACGAGAGCACGACGCAGAACGCGGAGACATCGAGCCTGCATCTGCGCTTCCGCGCCTCCTCCTATGACGATCGCTGGGGCGAGTTCCAGACAGCGCTGGCCGCGGCGGTCGCGCCCGCGCCGGTTGAGCTCTACGTCGGCTAGCGTCCAAGCGGCAGCAGGGAGGCGCGCGATGAGCGAACAGTGCGAGACAAAGTCCGAGGCCGGCGGGCGGGCCGACGCGCGGATGATCACGGCCATCCGCCGCGCCGTCGCCGCGCATCGGGTCGAGGCGATGGCCGAGGGCAGCGGCAGCTGGGCGGCGGCGGTGCTGATCGCGATCCTGCCCTACGAGGATCCGCAGGTCGTGCTGACGGTGCGCAGCCAGCATGTCGAACATCACAAGGGCGAAATCTCCTTCCCCGGCGGCGCGCTCGATGCGGGCGAAACGCCGCTGGCCGCCGCCCTGCGCGAAGCCGATGAGGAGGTCGGGATCCGCGCCGAGCAGGTCGAGGTGCTCGGCGAGCAGAGCCATTACCGCACGATCACCGACTTCCACGTGATCCCCTTCGTCGGCCTGCTGGACCGCGCGCCCTACCGCTTCCGCCCGCTCGAAATCGAGGTTGCAGAGGTGATCACGCCGCCCTTCTCGCACCTGCTCGACCGCGCCAACACGCGCTATACGACGCGCGAGCGCCCCGACGGCACGGCGTTTCAGATGCGCGAGTATTGGTACGAAGGCCATCGCATCTTCGGCGCCACCGCAACGATGCTGGGCCGGCTGCTGGACGGCGTCCGCGCGGAGCTGCAGCAGCGCTCCGGCTAACAGAGCGCCGAACACTCTCACCCTCCCTGCCCCCTCCGCAAGC
>CAYFZI010000033.1:4006-31145 GCA_964347635.1 uncultured Dehalococcoidia bacterium | reverse complement strand
GAGGTCGCGGCCATCAGGATCGCGGCGACCAGAATGCCGGCCGCGATCACCAGCTGGAACCGCCAGCTGTCGCGCATGCGGCGGTAGACAAATGCGAGCACGACGGCGATCGATTCCACGTGCCGGCACTCTCCGCCGCTGCCCCGGCGGCCGCCCGTCGGTTGGCCGCTCAAACATGTAGGGCTTGTAGTCTACGTACAGCTTCTCTGACGGTCACCGTCGCGGCCCCTTGCGGCCGCGCTTTGCTAATGAGCGTGATCGATGTTCAGTGCGTTCCCGACAGCGCTGCGAATCGCCGTTCGGCGGCTGAACGGCAACCGCCGACTGATGGCCGCGGTCGCGATCGGCGTGATTCTCGCGGTGGCGCTGATGTCGAGCACCGTGATCTATCGCGGCGCGCTGCGCCAGCTGGGCTTGCAGACCGACCTCAGCCGCGTCTCCGACCAAGATCTCGATGTGCGCGTGCTCAACTCGGCGCACGGCCTCGCGCGCGGCCTCGCCGACGAATCCTTCGCCACGATCGATCGGCGCCTGCGGATCCCGCGCGATTACATCAGCGAAACCGTCCATTCGCTGACTTCGGCGACCTTCTTCATGACCGAGCTGGGCGAAATCCCGCCCGAGCAGGACCCGCGCGACCGCGCGCGCGTGCTCTACTTCGAAGGCGTGGACGAAAAGGTCGAGCTGGCCGCCGGCCGTTGGCCCGCTGAGGACGGCGCGGCCGGCCCCGATGAGCCGCCGGTCATCGAGGTGGCGATCGGCCAGCGCGCCGCCGCGGCGGGCAACTTCGAGCTCGGTACGCGCCGCGCGATCCATCCCTCCTGGCAGGACGACACCGCTCCGATCGTGATCGAAGTGGTTGGGATCGTGACGCCGATCGACTACACCGACCGCTACTGGGGTGTGCGCCGCGATCACTTCCTGGTGCCGGAGCAGCAGACCGACGCGTTCTCATTCTTCGCGCCGCGCGCGACGCTGATCGACACGATGGCGGGCTATCTGCCCACGCTGCGGGCGCGGCTCGAAGTGCTCGCGATGATCGACCGGCAGGCCTTCAGCTCCGACATGGCGGCCGAGGCGGCGCTGCGCTTCCGCGGCGCGTTTGAAGCGATCACCAAAGAGATCGATCGCACCCGCGTCGAGACGGAGATCGTCAAGACGCTCGACGCCTACGAGACGAAGGAGTTCTTCTCCTCGATCCCGCTGCTGGTGCTGACGCTGCAGATCGTCGGGATCGTGCTGTTCTACCTGGTGCTGGTCTCGACGATGGTCGTCGAGCGGCAGTCGGCCGAGGTCGCGCTGCTGAAGAGCCGCGGCGCCGGGCTCTGGCACATCATGACCATTTCGGCGCTCGAAGGGCTGCTGCTCGTTGCGCTGGCGCTCGGCGTCGGGCCGCTCGTCGCTCAGGAGGCGATCGCGCTGCTCGGCTTCGCGCCCGCCTTCGACGGGCTGACCGGCGGCGCACGGCTGACGGTGGAGCTGACCGGCGAGACGTACATCTGGGCCGCCGGCGGGGCGCTGCTCGCGTTCATCGCGCTGCTCTGGCCGGCCTGGCGCTCGAACCGCGCCACCGTCGTCCATTACGTGCGCTCAACCTCGCGTCCGCAGGACAAGCCGGCCTTCCAGCGCTACTACCTCGACCTCGTCGTGGTGGCGGTGGGCGCGCTGCTCTTCTTCCAGCTGCAGGATTCGGGCTCGCTGGTCACCGAAGATCTGTTCGGCGGCCTCGAGCAAGATCCGCTGCTGCTGATCGCGCCGGCCGTGTTCGTGGTCACCGTGGCCGTGTTGTTCCTGCGCCTCTTCCCCGCGCTGCTCTCGGGCTTTGCTTGGGTCGCCCGCCAGATCGGCGGCGCCTCGATGCAGGTGGTGCTCTGGCACCTGACCCGCGCGCCGGTGCAGCCGGGGCGGCTCGCGCTGCTGCTGATCATGGCCACCAGCCTGGGCATGTTCGGCGGCACCTTCGGCGCGACGCTCGAGCGCTCGTTCGATGACCGCGCTGCCTACGAATCGGGCGCGGCGCTGCGCCTGGCCGACATCCGCTCGAGCGGCGCATCGGCGCAGATGCTGGAGCGCGACCTGGCCGATGCCCCGGGGATCGCCGCCATGTCGCAGGTGGTGCGCGTCAACGGCAGCTACACGCGCGGCGTGCTCGATGTGACCGATGCGACCGTGCTCGGCGTGGAGCCCGAATCGTTCGCCGATGTGCTCTGGTACCGCGATGATTTCGCCGTCGAGGAGATCGATCAGCTGCTCGCGATGCTCGAAGCGCCCGAGGTGGAGGTCGAGCCGCTGACGGTGCCGGCCGACAAGCGTTTCATCGGCATCTGGATGTGGCTGCCCGAGTCGCGCGGCGCACTCTCGCCCACGATCCGCGTGCAGAACTCGCTGGGCCGCTACCGCGATGTGAACCTGCGCGGCCTGCCGCGCGGCCGCGGCTTCGGCGGCGGCCCGCTCGAGGAGGGCTGGCGCTTCCTGCTCGGCGACCTGCAGGAAGGCCCGGGCGGCGACGAGCCGGGCCCCTGGCAGGTGCTGGCGATTGGCGTGCGGCCCGCCGGCTTCAGCTCCTTCTCGGGCGAGATCATCTACGACGAGCTGCAATACAGCGAGCGCGGCGAGGTGCCGGAAAACTGGAACGAAGCCGGCTTCAGCGACGGCGTGGTGATCGAGGGCTTCGACACGCAGGGCCGCTGGACGGTATTCACCGACCTGCTGCGCGAGCCGTTGCCCGACGACGCGCGGCTGGACGGTGCGAATGTGCGCGGCGGCGAGTCGGCGATGCGCTACCGCTGGAGCCAGCAAGTCCGCGCCGGCCTGCCGCGCGGCGTGCGGCTGGTCGGCACCGAAGCGCCGCTGCCGGTCGTGGTCAGCCAGGACTTCCTCGAGGAAGCGGCGCTCGAAGTCGGCTCGCTGGCGCTGCTCGGCGTCGCCAACACCTTCGTGCCGGCCAAAATCGTCGCCAGCTTCGACCTCTTTCCGACCTGGGATCCGGCCGGCGGACGCGCGCTGCTGCTGGCCGACCGCGAGTATCTGGACTACCGCGTGAACCGCAACCCGACCAGCGGCGGCGCGCTGGCGCCGACCGAAGTCTGGCTGCGCCCCACCGATGAACAGGGCCTCCAGCAGCTGCGCAGCTTCCTCGAACTCTCTCCACCGTGGCTGCATACGCCTTGGGATGTCGAGGCGATTCGCAACCTGCAGGATGAGGACCCGCTCGTCGCCGCCGGCTGGGAGGGGCTGCTCTTCATCACCTTCATCGCGATCGTGCTGCTCAGCGCGCTGGGCTTTCTCGTCGCCTCGGTGCTCGTCGCGCAGCAGCAGCAGGGCGAGTTCGCGGTGCTGCGCACGATGGGCTTCTCGACCCGCCAGGTGCTGATCGCGGTGGGGCTGGAGAAGCTGCTGATCATCGTCGTCTCGATGGCGATCGGCACCCTGCTCGGGCTGCAGCTGGGCGTGATGATGCTCGAATTCGTCGGCTTCGTGGAGACCGGCGAGGCGCTCCTGCCGCCCTTCGTCACGGTCACCGATTGGGCCACGATCGGCGGCGCCTACGGCGTGCTGGGGCTGGTCTTCCTGGGCGCGATCGCGATCATCGTGGCCCTCTACATGCGGATGGCGATCGGCCAGATTCTGCGGATCGGGACGGAGTAGGGGCGGTCAGCCGCCGCCGGGCGTCCTACTTAGTTCATGGCGCGCTCCACCCTGCTGCGGAGCCCAGCGCGCTGCGATATTTGCGGCGCTGGCCGCCACCGAGCTGGCTAGCGCCGCCGCCGCGGGGACGATCTCGGTGATCTCCCCGTAGCGCACGATCGAGCGGATGCGCGGCGCGCCGATCAAGAAGAGCACCATCACGAAGAGGAAGATGATGCCGGGCAGGATCGCGAACATACGAACGTCGAAATAATCCGCTGAAAGCCCACTCACGAGTGCACCCACAGACATGATTCCGCCTGCAAACATCGCATAGAGGCTCATCACGCGGCCGCGCAGGCTGTCGGGCAGCACGGCCTGAATCATGACGCTGGAAAGCGCCATGAACATTGCCGTGCTCGCACCCGTGATCAGGGCCCCCACGATTGCAATGGGGAGTGAACCGGCGATGCCGACAACGATCAGTCCCACACCAGACGCCATGCCGACGATCAGCAGCAAGCGCCCGCGGATCGCGCCGCCGGGGAGCGCCGAAAGCGCCACAGTCGCAACGAACGCACCGCCGCCGAAGCCGGCCGCCATATAGCCCAGCTCGGATTCGCCGCCGCCCAGGACGCGGTCGGCGTAGACGGGCAGCAGCGACAGGTCAAACGCCATCGTGAACATGCAGTGGAGCGCGACGAGGCCGATCGTCAGGCGGACAGCCGGCGCTTGGCCGAGGTAGCGAAGGCCGTCCTTGATATGGAGTGCGGCGTCCCACAGCACGCTGCTGCCCGGCGCACCCGGCGCAATGCCGCCGGTCGAGCGAGTCTTGACGCGGGACATCTGCCAAACGGAGAGCGCCAGAATCGCAGCTGCCGCCAGGATCGTCGGCCCAGCCCCCAGCTCAGCGAGCATCGGCCCCGCGAAAGGACCGATGGTCTTGGAGCCGAACTGCATCATCGAAGCCAGCGTGATCGCGCTGAGCAGCGCGCCCCCCTGCACGGTGTTGGGGATCAACGCCGCTTGTGCCGGCATCTCGCCCGAACGGATGATGCCGGAAATGAGCGTGACCAAGATCAGGTTCCACATCGCGATCTCGCCGGTAAACGCTAAGACAGCGAGTGCAATCGCCGTCCCGCAGGCGCCGGCGCGGCAGATCGTCACGATCCGCGCACGGTCGTAGCGGTCGGCGAGCGCCCCCCCGATCGGAGCGAGCACCCAGGGGCCGATCGCGGCGAATGTGACGATGCCCGTCGCTGATGCGTTGCCCGTGAGGTCGTACGCGATCCAGCCGCGCACGATGATCAGCGCCCACAGCGAGACCGCCGAGAGACCCGCCGCATAGAACAGGCGGCGGTAGTCAGTCGACTCCATCGCGGGGAAGAGTCGGCGCAGTGTGCCGTCGGTGCGCTCAGCCATTTCGGCGCAGCCTAGCGCGGTTTGGCTGCGCCCTGCTGAAGCGCTCTACGCTGCGTAAGGTTGCAGGCCGAGTTTCACCTCCGGAGGGCGCGCGATGGCGAACGATCTGAGGCAGCGAAGTTCCGTGTTGGTCGACGGTCCGAACCGCGCTGCGGCGCGCTCGCAGCTGCACTCGGTCGGGTTTATGCCCGCTGACCTGCGCCGCCCGCTGGTGATGGTCGCGCACTCCTGGATCGGCACGATGCCATGCAACTTCTCGCACCGCGAGCTGGCCCAGGATGTGATGCGCGGTGTGCGCGAGGCGGGCGGCACGCCGATGGAGGTCAACACGGTCTCGATCTCCGATGGGATCACGATGGGCACCGAAGGGATGAAGGCCTCATTGATCTCGCGCGAGCTGATCACCGACTCGATTGAGCTCTGCGCTGTCGGCTACGCCTTCGACGCGGCGGTCGTGATCTGCGGCTGCGACAAGACGATCCCGGCCGCAGCGATGGCGATGGCGCGGCTCAACATCCCTTCAGTCGCGCTCTACAGCGGCTCGATCGCGCCGGGGCGGCACCACGACGGGCGCGACCTCACTATTCAGGACGTCTTCGAAGCGGTCGGCCAGCACGCCGCGGGCACGATCGACGATGAGGAGCTGGCCGCGATCGAAATGAACGCCTGCCCCGGCGCGGGCGCCTGCGGCGCGCAGTACACCGCCAACACGATGGCCACGGTGCTCGAGTTCCTCGGCCTCTCGCCGATGGGCAGCGCGACCGTGGGCGCGACCGACGCCCGCAAGGGCGAAGTGGGGCGCGCGGCCGGCCGGCTGGTGATGGACGTGCTCGAGCGTGGCGTACGCCCGCGCGATCTGCTCAGCAAGGCGGCCTTCGAGAACGGAATCGCCTGCGCCGCCTCGACCGGCGGCTCGACCAACGTCGTGCTGCATCTGCTCGCGCTGGCGCGCGAAGCCGGCGTGGAGCTGAGCATCGACGACTTCGACCGCGTCAGCGAGCAGACTCCGCTGATCGGCGACCTGCGGCCCGGCGGCCGCTATGTCGCGCTCGATATGGACCGCGCCGGCGGCACGCCGCTGCTCGCCCGCCGCCTGCTGGAGCACGGCAAGCTGCACGGCAGCGAAATGACAGTGACAGGCAAGACAATCGCCGAGGAGTGCGCGGACGCCGAAGAAACCGCCGGCCAGGATGTGATTCTGCCCGTCGCGCAGGCGCTCAAGGAGACGGGCGGCCTGGTGATCCTCAAAGGCTCGCTCGCGCCCGAGGGCTGCGTTGTCAAAGTCGCCGGCTACGAGCGTCTGCTGCAGCGCGGCCCGGCGCGCGTCTTTGAGCGCGAGGAGGATGCGATGGCCGCCGTCACTGCGGGCGGCATCAGCGCCGGCGACATCGTGGTGATTCGCTACGAAGGCCCCAAGGGCGGCCCGGGGATGCGGGAAATGCTCGGCGTGACCGCGGCGCTGGTCGGCGCCGGGCTCGGCGAGAGCGTCGCGCTGCTCACCGACGGCCGCTTCTCGGGCGCCACGCGCGGCCTGATGGCCGGCCACGTCGCCCCTGAGGCGTTCATCGGCGGCCCGATCGCGCTGGTCGAAGAGGGCGACGAAATTAGCCTGGACATCGAAAACCGCCGCCTGGACCTGCACGTCGAAGCGGATGAGCTCGAACGCCGCCGCGCCGCCTGGTCGCCGCCGCCCCCGAATTACGATCACGGCGTCTTCGCCAAGTACGCTCAGCTCGTCTCAGGCGCGGAGCGGGGGGCGGTTACCAGCTAGGACCGCGCGATGCCGGCAATGGACAGTATTACGCTCGAAAACTTCCGCTGCTTCCGCGAGCGGCAGACCGTCAGGCTGGCCCCGCTCACGCTGCTCGTCGGCGAGAACAGTACTGGGAAGACGTCGCTGCTGGCATTGATCCGCTCGCTCGCCGCGCTCGCCTATACTCAGCGCCCGCCGAATTTCAAAGAGCCGCCGTATGACTTGGGAAGCTTTGATGAGATCGCCCACTTCCGCGGCGGAAGGGGTAGGCGCGCCCAGGAGTTCGCTGCGGGATTCAGCGTGCAGGCAGCAGAACTAGAGCGCCGCTACGAGTTTGAGGCGGCCTTCGCGAAGCGCGGCACGGCTCCGACCCCAGTAAGGCGGCGGATTGTGTGGGGCGATGCTTGGATTGAGGATGCGATCAGCCCCGACGCAGAATACTCGGTACAAGTTGGGACGGGCCGAGGCGCGTGGCGCCTGAAGATTCCCTCCGAGCTGCGATCTCCGTCGGAGCTGAGCGATACCTTCCACCTCTACAGTGCTCTGAGCGGGATACGTTTCGCAGAGAACTATCCTGACAGACGGAAACTGATTCCTCTCGAAGGCTCTCCGCCGCCCGGACCGCGCGACCGAGAGTCGATCGCCGATCTTGAAATGGTTATATTGGGCCGTCCAGGCGCGCCGCCGTTTGCCGGCGCTCCAGTTCGATCGAAACCGCACCGCACGTATGATCCCGCCCGCCTCGATCGCGATCCGGAGGGCGACTATGTGCCGATGTACATGGCTGGCCTGATGTCGGAGGACGACGAGAAGTGGAGGCAGCTCAAGGCGAGCATTGAGTGCTTCGGGAAGGCAGCCGGTCTCTTCGACGAGATCTCAATACGCCAGTTGGGAACCAAAGCGGGAGAACCTTTTCAAGTGCAGGTGCGGAAGGGCGGGAAAGGGCTGAAGGGGCCCCACCGCAACCTCGCCGATGTCGGCTACGGAGTCAGCCAAGTGCTGCCCGTGATTACCGAACTGCTGCGGCCTGACGCCCGCGCTCAACATCTGCTCCAACAGCCCGAAGTCCACCTACACCCCAGCGCCCAGGCAGCGTTGGGCACGCTCTTCTGTCGTATCGCTGCAGCAAGCGGTAAACAACTGATCGTCGAAACGCACAGCGATCATCTCATCGACCGCGTCCGCATGGACGTACGCGACGGCACGACCGGCCTGACGCCGGATGATGTCTCTCTGCTCTACTTCGAGCGGGACGGCCTCGATGTGAAGATCCACGAGCTCTGTTTCGACGAGCGAGGCAATGTGCTCGGCGCCCCGCCCGGATACCGGCAGTTCTTCCTCGAAGAGGTCAACAGGTCGTTGGGCCTCTGACGGTGTGCGCCATCGTCGATGCGGACAGTTCGGGCGAAATTGCGGCGGCGGCGGCATCGCCGGCGGTTCGTGCATTCAAAGAAGCGTTCGCATCGGGGCAGTGCTGCCTGGTTGTCGGCGGCAGCCGCCTGCGTAGAGAGCTTGGCCGCGGCTTCACCGAGCCTGATCGAGCCAAGCCTACGACGGTCACCGAATGGATTTCGCAGGTCGCCCGTGCAGGAAAGCTGATCGACTGCGATGACGACGAGGTGGATAATCGCGCCGAAGATATCCGCCGAGCCGGCCTGTGCGTATCGAAGGACTTCCACATCATTGCGCTCGCTCAGATAGCCGGCGCACGAATGCTGTACTCAAAGGATCGAGAGCTGCATCAAGACTTCACAAACCCTGAGCTCTTGAACGAGCCTCGAGGCAAGGTGTATCCACGGGACCTGAGCCTGGCGAAGAGCAAGGACTGGCTGTTACGCAACCGAAAATTGTGCAGCTGATCGCCGCGTCTACACCTCCGGCCGCATGCGGTGCCAGTCTGTCGATTGCTCGTAGGCGTGCGCGACGCGGCAGATGGTGGCCTCATCGAAGTGGCGCCCGCCGATCATCAGGCCGATCGGCAGGCCGTTGCGGTCGAAGCCGCAGGGCAGCGAGATCGCGGGAATGCCGGTCACGTCGTAGGGCGCGGTCAGGCGGGCCAGTTCCGCCTCTTCATCACCGTCTGCAATCAGCGGCGCCGTGCGCGATGTGGTCGGCGAGATCAGCACATCCACCTCCGCCAGCACTGTGCGCGTCTCCTCGATGAACAGCCGCCGCAGCCGCTGGTCGTTGATGTAGTCGACCGCCGTCACCGCGAGGCCGGCTTCGATGCGCGGCAGGACGTCGCCGTATTCCGCGCGCCGCTCGCGCAGCCACTTCGCGTGGTAGGCCGCGGCCTCGGCGATGATCGTCATCCCGCGCCCGCGATCTGTTTGCAGCGGCAGCTCGACCTCCACAACCGCCGCACCCATGCGGCGCAGGTGATCGAGCGCCTCCTCGCAGTGCGCCAGCACGTCCTCTTCGCAGTGCGTCCAGAGCATCTTGCGGGGCACGCCGATCGTGATCCCGTCGACGCCCTCGCCCAGCAGCGCCGCTGCATCATCGACGGGGCGGTCGGCGGAGCCCGGGTCCTGCGCGTCGTACCCGGCGATCGCGTTGAGCACGAGGGCGGCGTCCTCAACGGTGCGCGCCAGCGGCCCGACGTGGTCGAGCGTCCAGGAGAGCGGCAGCACGCCGGCGCGCGAGACGCGGCCGTAGGTGCCCATCAGCCCCGCCACACCGCACAGCGCAGCGGGGATGCGGATACTGCCGCCGGTATCGCTGCCGATCGCCGCCAGCGCTGAGCCGGCCGCGACCGCCGCGCCGCTGCCGCCGCTCGAGCCGCCCGGCGAGCGCTCGGTGTCCCACGGATTGCAGACCGCGCCGTAGTGCGGATTGCGGCTGGTCGTGCCGAACGCGAACTCGTGCAGGTTGAGCTTGCCCGGCAGCACCGCGCCGGCCTCCTGCAGCTTGGTCCAGACTGCTGCATCGCGGTCGGGCACGCGGTTGCGCAGGAAGCCTGAGCCGCCGGTCGTGGCGATGCCGGCCGTATCAACGAGGTCTTTGAGGCCGATAGGGATGCCGTGCAGCGGGCCGCGGCTGCGGCCGCCGCGCAGTTCATCGTCGAGCCGCGCCGCCTGCGCGCGGGCCAGCTCGGCGGTCACAGTGATGTAGGCGTTGAGTTGCGGCTCGGTCTGTTCGAGGCGCTCGAGCACTGATTCGGTCAGCGCTGCGCAGGTCAGCGAGCCGCTGCGCAGCGCTGCGCCGGCTTCGGCGATCGTGAGGTCGTGCGGGTGGCGGGTGAAGTCGGTCACGGCCTGCCGCCCTCTCTGTGAGCCCTAGGAGCGTCGAAGCGCAGGCCAAATGCAGGCTCCGTCTCGCCGAGCTCAACCATGTCGGAGCGGCGCAGCTCGCTGCGCAGCAGCGCGGCCGCGAGCGGCGCGATACGGTCGAGCTGAGCCTCGCTGACTTCCACGCCCACGGCGTCGGCCGCGGCGCGCAGTGCGGCGCGCAGTTCTGCAGACATCGGCGTCCCCCCTCTCAATGCGCTTCGATTCTAGGAGCGGGCGGGCCGGTGCGGGCTATCCTTCGCGCGGCGGCGGCAGCGACGACCAGCGAAAGGTACGCCGATGGCAGATGAGGTCCTTTTCGATCTGAACGAGCGCGTGGCGACGATCACGCTCAACCGCCCGGACAAGCTCAACGCGATCGACGCCGCGCTCGGCGCGCAGTTGATCGAAGCGCTGCTCGAAGTGCGCAGCAACGACGGCATCCGCAGCGCCGTGATCACCGGCGCGGGCCGCGCCTTCTGCGCCGGCGCCGACCTCACCCAGGGCGACGGTCCGGCCGCCTCAGCCGGGCCGGCGGGGCATTTCGATGCCAGCCCGCGCGCCCGCTTCGATGAGCTGGACGCGAAGAAACCGCTGATCGCCGCGATCAACGGCCACGCGCTCGGCGGCGGCTTTGAGATTGCGCTGATCTGCGACCTGCGGATCGGCGCGGAAAACGAGCGCGCGCGGCTCGGGCTTCCCGAAATTACGCTCGGCTTCTTCCCGCTCGCCGGCGGCCCGATGCGCCTGCCGCGCGCGATCCCGCAGGCCTTCGCCAACGAGATGCTCTTCCTCGGCCGCCGCCTCGACATGCAGACCGCGCTGCAGTGGGGCCTCATCTCGCGGCTCGTGCCGCCCGAGCAGCTGCTCCCCACCGCGCAGGAGATGGCCGCTCAGATTGCAGGCTACGCGCCGATCGCCGTGCGCGCGCTCAAGGAGCTGACCTACGCGCAGTCCGATATGACGCTCGCCCAGGCCAACCGCTTCGGCGCCAGCCTGCGCTGGATCGTCGGCCAGACCGCCGACTCCAAAGAGGGGCCGCGGGCCTTCGCCGAGGGCCGCCGTCCTGAATTCAAGGGCGAGTGACGCCGTGCGGCTTCCGCTGGAAGACGTCTTCGTCCTCGATCTGACCCGCGCGCGCGCCGGGCCGACGGCGACGCGGCAGCTGGGCGACTGGGGCGCCGACGTGCTGAAGGTGGAACAGCCCGCCGAGCCGGGCGCCCCCGAAGGCGTGACCGGCGGGCGCGAGTCGAGCGACTTCCTTAATCTGCACCGCAACAAGCGCTCGCTGACGCTGAACCTCAAAGAGCCCGAGGCGCGCGCGATCTTCCTCCGCCTGGCCAAAGACGCCGACGTGGTCGTCGAGAACTACCGCCCCGATGTCAAGCACCGCCTCGGCGTCGATTACGAGGCCTGCCGCGCGGTCAACCCGCGCATCATCTACGGCAGCATCTCCGGCTTCGGCCAGGACGGGCCCTACGCCCCGCGGCCCGGGGTCGATCAGATCGCGCAGGGGCTTGGCGGCATCATGTCTGTCAACGGCTTGCCGGGCGGCGGGCCGGTGCGCGTCGGCATTCCGATCGCCGACCTGACGGCGGGCGGCTTTCTCGCCCAGGCGATCCTGCTCGCGCTCTACGAGCGCGAACGCTCGGGCGAGGGCCAGTGGGTGCACACCTCATTGCTGGAGGCGCAGCTGGCGATGCTCGATCTGCAGGCGACGCGCTGGCTGATCGACGGCGAGACGCCGCCTCAGGCGGGCAACGATCACCCCACCCTGATGCCGACCGGCGTCTACGAAACGGCCGACGGCCGGATCAACATCGCCGCCTCCGGCGGAGCGATCTACGCCCGCCTCTGCCGCGCGATCGGCGCTCCGCAGCTGATCGATCACCCCGATTACGCCAGCTCCGCGCAGCGCTCGCGCAACCGCGCGGCGCTGAACGAAGCGATCGCCCGCCGCACCCGCCAGCGCTCCAGCGCTGAATGGATCGCCGTGCTGAACGAGGCCGGCGTGCCCTGCGGGCCGATTTACGATATCCCCGGCGCGTTCGCCGATGCGCAGGTGCGCCATCTCGCGATCGACCGCCCGGTGGCCCAGCGCGGACGCGGCGAAATTCGCGTCGTGGGGCAGCCGATCCACATGGAACGCACGCCGCAACCCGAGCGGATGCGGTTGCCAACGCCGCAGCTCGGCGAGCATACCGACGACGTGCTCTCCCAGCTCGGTTACGACGACAGCGCCATCGCCGACCTCCGCGGGCGCGGCGTGGTTTAGGAGGCTGCGATGAAGCGGGTCGAGCTCGAAACCGAAAAGATGCTGGCCTGGAGCGCGGACGGCATCGGCTGGATGGTCTTCAACAACCCCGCGCGGCTCAACGCGATGAGCGTCGAGATGAACGCCGCGCTGCCCGCCATTCTGCACACATTCCGAGACGATCCGGGTGTGCGCGTGGTGGTGATGAAGGGGGCCGGCGATCGTGCGTTCGTCTCTGGCGCGGACATCTCCGAGTTCGAGGCGCAGCGCTCCAACCCCGAGACGATCAAAAAGTACGACGAGATCGGCGCTGCGGCCGGCCGTGCATACGGTGAACTCGATAAACCGCTGATCGCGATGATTCAGGGCTACTGCATGGGCGGCGGTTTGCTGACCGCGCTGCGCGCCGACCTGCGGATCGCCTCCGAAGACTCGCAGTTCGGCGTCCCCGCCGCACGGCTCGGCCTCGGCTACGGCTACGGCGGCGTGAAAGCGCTGATGGACCTGGCCGGCCGCGCGGCGACGGAGGAAATTCTGATTACCGGCAAGCGTTTCAGCGCCGCCGATGCAATGCGCTGGGGGCTGGTCAACCGCGTCACCGCGATCGAACAGCTCGAATCGACGGTACTAGAGTTGGCCGCCGTGATCGCCCGGAACGCCCCGCTCACGATCCGCGCGATCCGCCGCGCGGTCAGCGAGATCGTGAAAGACCCGGAACACCGCAGCCTCGCCGAGCTCGATGAACTGATCGCCGCCTGCTTCGCCAGCGAAGACTACAAAGAAGGCCGCACCGCCTTCATGGAAAAGCGCCGCCCTCAATTCCGCGGCCGCTGACAGCACCGCACGGTTGACACGCTCCGGGCGCTTCCCGGACAATGCCGGCAGATCGGCAGATCAATTGTCCTGCGCGTTCTCACCATACGGAACGCTGGGAGGGGTACGGCGTGTCGGATACCGGACTTCCGCGCTGGCGGTTCGCTCGGGTGGCGCCGTCGCAGCCCAACCAGAATCCGATTCAAGGGGAGTTTTTCACCGCGGTCTCCGATTTGCCCGAGCGCCTGGTCCGCGAGTCGATCCAGAATTCGCTCGATGCGCGCCGCGGCGGTGAGACAGTCCGCGTACGGTTTGCGCTGAGCAGCGCTGCGCGGCTCAGTACAGCAAGGGCAAGCGCCTATGTGCAGGGGCTGCAGCCGCATATGAAAGCCGTCGCGCAGGCCGCGCTCGGGTCCGCTGAGAGTGCTTCAAGTGAGCAGCAGGCGCTCTCCGCCGCGCATGGCCTGCTCGGCCGGCCGATGGACTATCTGGTCGTGGAGGACTTCGGTACAACCGGCCTCGTCGGCCCGGTCGAGCACAACTCCGAATACGAAGACGGCAACGCGTTTTGGGGCTTCTTCCGCAGCATCGGCATTTCACCGAAACACTCCAACGACGGCGGCTCATGGGGCTTGGGCAAGTGGGTCTTTCCTGACGCATCTCGAATTAACGCGTTCATCGGTCTGACCCGGCGCAGCGGCGAGCGACAGAGCCTGCTGATGGGCCAGGCGATGCTGAAAACTCACACGATCGATAGTTCCGGAGAGTCGGCGAAATACCCGCCGTACGGATACTTCGCGGCGTCCTCGGATCTGAGCGACGACAAGTGGCTGCCGCTGCCCGTCGACGAGCGTGAGGCTGACGCTGCGATCGCGCGCGTTGCGGCGGACTTCAATCTCCAGCGGGGCAGCGAGCCTGGCCTGTCGGTTGTCGTGCCGTATCCCAAAGAAGAGCTGAGCCCCGAATCGCTCGCTCGCGCCGTCGTCGTGCAGTGGTTTCTGCCGATCCTGCGCGGCGATCTGGAAGTCACGATCGAATCGTCAAACCCAAGCCAACTACTGGTGATTTCCGACAAGACTATCGACGGCATAATTGGGGCGCTCCCTGATTCGGGCGGGGAGGAACCGCGCACGCGCGGCGACGAAACACAGGAATCGCTGCGCGGATTGCTGCAGCTGGCCCGCTGGGCGCGTCGCGTCGACAGCGCCGAGTACATCACCGGCGTCGAGCCCTGGTCTAGGCAGGCGAAGGACGCTGCCCCGATCAGCGATGCCGTGCGGGCCCGTTTCGAGCGCGAAGGCCGCTTGGCATTCGAGTTGTCGCGGCGGGTGCGGAAACAGGGGCAGGCGCTTCGGGACGCAACGCTCAGCCATTTCCGGCTGTACCTCGAGCGCGACGACAACTTGAGCGAAGGGCACGATTACTTTGTCCGCGGCCACCTGCGTATCCCCCAAATGGATCACATCAAACGCCACCGCGTACGCGCGCTCGTAGTCGTCGATTCCCATACTCCGCTGGCTCACCTCCTGCGCGACTCCGAAGGCCCGGCCCACGCGCGCTGGAATCCGCGCGCGGACCGGTTGAAACGCCGCTGGAGCGGTGGATCTCAATGCGTTCTGGATGTTCGCCGAGCTGCGGCCTTGCTGATCCAACAACTCACCAAGCGGCCGGAGGGCCGCCAGCTGGATGTGCTGGCGCGCTTCTTTCCCGATACAGTGCTCGACGAAACGGGCCGCTCGGTCACCGGCCGCAAAACCAGGCCTGGCAGCAAGCCGCCCAAACCTGAAGTCCCGCCGCTCAGGCGCCTGCCGCTCGATATTACGAAACGTTCTGACGGATTTACGCTGCGGCGCGTCGAGGCGCCGCCGGCAGACGCGCGGGGCAAAGCGGCCGCGGTTTGGGACGTGCGGTTTGCCTACGACGTCGCGAGCAAAAACGCCTTCAACGAGTTCGCCAAAGGCGTCAAGGACAATGTGCCCGACTTCAGCCTCCACACAGGCGCGCTGACGGTTCGCGTCGAACGCGGCGCGCACGAGATCCGAGGTCACAACGCACTGCGGGTCTCTGACTACGGCGACGGATTCCGCTTGACGGTGACCGGCTTCGACGGCCGCGACGTGCTGGTCGACGTACAGGAGGTGGCAGAGTCCGCGGAGCGGAGCGGCGGGGCGGCCGCGTGAGGCGGCATCTCAACTTCACCGGCCGCGCGCGCATCTATCAGCGCGACGCCCGCGTCGCGCTGCGGCTGCTGGATACACAGAACGGCGCCCAGCCGCTCGTATACGATCTCAAGCTCGACCTCGTGCCCTACCGCGGGCAGCTCTCCGATACCGCGTCCGTACGTGTGCAGGCGGCGCGCGGAAACACCGTGCAGCGCTGGGACTGGGGTACCGTCGGCGCGCTGCGTGAGCCGCCGGAACGCGACCGCATCCTCACCGAAGTCGGTGTCGGCGCGCGTTTCTCTGTCTTCGTCACCGCCGCCGACGGCTCCGGCCGGCTGCTTGGCCTCGCCGATCGGATCGTGCCCGAGCAGCCGGTCCGCTCGCTTATCGCTGTCGAAGAGTCGAACGAGTTGGGCGAGGAAGTGTGGCGCGTGGAGTTCGACGACGGCGACATTCCAGTGCTGAAGCTCAATGCGGGTATCAACGGAATCAGCGAGATCGTGCGTACCGACGTCAGCTTTCACTCCCTGGTGCTCCCCCACGTCCTGCGTCAGGTGCTCTACAGGGCGGTCGTGGTCGACGATGCGGCGGCGGACGATGATGAGCCGCGCTGGCAAGGCTGGCTGCGGCTCGCGCGTTTCTACCTCCCAGACGAAGAGGTGCCCGCCGTGCGCGGCGCCGCTGTAGCTGAGCAGCCCGAGAGCGAAGCGATCGAGGAGGCGCTCGGCTGGATCGATCGGGTGGTGGCGGCGTTCACGGAACGCAATATGCAGGCAGCCTCGCTGTACGCGGCAGCAGTCGATCAAGGCTGAACAGTGGCGGTGATTCGGCGGTTGACGCCATTCGGCATCGACGCCGCCCGGCAGTTCCTGGCGGGCGTGCGCGCCGATCCGACCGGTCCGCTGCAGGTTCCGCAGCCGATCCTGCAGGGGCGCCGCGAGACCAGCGAGATACCGAACGCCCCAGAGATGATTCGCCGCAGCTTCACAAGCCGGCGCGCGGCGGCGGTGCATCTCGACGCCGCCTTTGGCGCATTCGGCAGCCGCATCGTCGACGATGACGGAGTCTGGTCGTGGCTGGGCATGTTCTACTTCACAGACACCGTGCGGCTCACCAACGGCAAGCCGGACCTCTCGCCGCTCGACGAGACGTTCGTCTTTCACAACGGCGATCCCCGCTCATTCCAGCGCCGTTACCGCCACTACCTCTGGTCGGCGTGGCGGCTGTACCGCCAACACGGCGAGGATGCAGCGTTCCTTCTGGACGCTCCGCTCTACGAGATGGGCGACATCGCGGACCGCGTCTTCTCCAGCGCGCGCGTCTTCAACTCTGTCGGCGTCGTGCCGTTGATCATGCAGCTCTACACCGAATCGGGCCGCCAGAAGCGAAACTTTGGACACGGGCCGGGCGGCCTCCGCCACCTGCTCCGCGTGCTCAACCAGCTCGAGCGAACGCATGATGTCTATGCGATGCAGTGGGAGCAGATCGCCGCGCTGCTGCCCCCTGAGTTCGACCGCTGGCTGCCGGCCGCAGCGCAGCGCACGGGATAGAATGACGCCCGCGGCGGCCGACAGCGCCGCGTAGGAGCTGACGAAATGCCCATCGAATTCATTGGCATGATCGGCGTCAAGCCGTCTGAAGAGAATGCTGCGGTGCACATCATCGGGGGCGGCATTTCGCGCGAGTATCTGTGCGAATTTACGCGCGCGCATGAAGAGGCGGGGTTTGACCAGGTGCTGGTCGGCTACACCTCGGCGGCTGCCGATGGGCTGCATGTGGCGCAGGCGGCGGCGGGCTGCACGGAGCGGATCAAGTTTCTGATCGCGCATCGGCCCGGATTCGTGCAGCCGACGCTCGCAGCGCGCAAGTTCGCAACGCTCGATTTCTTTACCGGCGGGCGCGTCTCGGTGCATATCATCTCGGGCGGACACGATGTCGAGCAGCGCCGCGACGGCGACTGGGCTGACCACGACGCGCGCTACCGGCGCACCGATGAATACCTCACGATCATGCGGCGCACGCTCAGCGGCAGCGCGCCGTTCGATTTCGCAGGCGAGTTCTACCGCGTCGAGGGGGCCGGCTCCGATATCTGGCCGCTGCAGGAGGGCGGCATTCCGATCTATTTCGGCGGCGCCTCCGACATTGCGTTCGAGACGGGCGTGAAGCACTGCGACGTGTACATGATGTGGGGCGAGCCGCGCGCCTCGATCGCGCGTACGATCAGCCGCGTGCACGAGCTGGCCGCGCGCTACGGACGCCGGCCGCGCCTCAGCGTCTCGTTCCGCCCGATCATCGCCGCCAGCGAGGACGCGGCCTGGGAGAAAGCCGAGCGGTACTTGGCCAAAGTGAGCGCGCTGGCCAAGCAGCCGCTTGATTTCCGCCCGCAGTCGCGCGGCTCGCAGCGGCTGCTCGAATGGGCCGCGCAGGGCGATATCCACGATGAGCGGCTCTGGATGCCGATCGCGGCCGCGACCGGCGCCGCCGGCAACACTTCGGCGCTGGTCGGCACGCCCGATCAGGTCGCCGAGGCGCTGCTCGCCTACTACGACCTAGGCGTCTCGACGATTCTGATTCGCGGCTTCGAGCCGCTGCCCGACGCGGTCGAGTACGGGCGCGAGCTGATCCCCGCCGTGCGGGCCGAGGCCGCCAAACGCGACGCCGCGGCCGCACGCGCGCAGCAGCCCGCGGCCGCACGATGATCAGTACGGCGGCCGCTGCCGCTGAGCGCCGCGTGCGCGATTACGCCGCGATGGGCTTGCACCGCACCGGTTGGCCGGCCGACGACCGTGCTGCGGAGTGGCTGATCGATGAGCTGCGCGCCGCCGGGATCGAGGCGCACGCTCAGCCGTTCCGCGCGCCGCGCTGGGCCTGGCAGACGGCGGAGGTACGCGTGGGCGGGCGAGTCGTGCAGGGCCAGCCGATGAGCGACGCCGGGTGTACGGGCCCTGCCGGTGTGACTGGATCGCTGGCGGAGGGCGGCGGAATCGTGCTCTGGGAGCGCGGCCCTGATGATCCTGCGCGCATGGCGGCCGGCATCTACGACGATCTGGCGCGGCTCGAAGCATCGGGCGCGCAGGCGGTCGTGCTGCTGATGGGCGACGAACACGGCAACCCGGTGCTGCGCAATGCCGAGCGCCCCTGGAATCCGATCGCGCTGCCGGTGCTGCAGGTCGCGCCCGCCGACGCAGCAGGCGTCGACTGGGGGAGCGGCGAGGCGACGGTGATTATCGACGGCGCGCGCGAGGAGGCTGCGGCGCTGAACGTAGCGGCGGAAGTGCCCGGCTCGGATGCGGACGCCGCTCCGGTCGCGCTGATCACGCCCAAATCGGGCTGGTTCAGCTGCGCCGCCGAGCGCGGCGGCGGGATCGCGGTCTGGCTGGGCGCCGCGGAGCGGATCGCCGCCGGCGCAGAGACCCGCCGCAGCCTGCGGCTGCTCGCCAGCAGCGGGCACGAACTGCACCATCTCGGCCTCGATCACTACCTCAACTCGCTCGGCGCTGCGGCGGCCCACGTCTCGGCCTGGGTGCACCTGGGCGCATCGATCGGCGCGCGCCGCGGTTCGCCCCGCTTCGCCGCCTCCGACGGCGGACTGCTCGCTCTCGCGCAGGCTGCGCTGGATGCTGCAGGTGTCGTCCGCGAGCCGTTCCCGGTCGGCGAGGCCGGCTTCGGCGAGGCGCGCAACGTGGCGGAAATCGGCGGCCGCTTCATCTCCCTGCTCGGCGGCCACCCCTACTTTCACAGCCCCATGGACACCTTCGACGCCGCCGTCGATCTGGATCTGCTGGTGCGCCACATCGACGCGGTCGAGCAGATCGTGCGCACGCTGCTCCGCTGAGCGGAATGGTTACAGCATCTTGCTCTACTACTTATGGGAGTAGCAGGGCGCGGGCGCTTGGACGCGGTTAGATCACGCCGGCGCGGCGGAGTTGGGGGAGCGGCGCGGCGGTGATCCCGCTGAGCAGCTCGGCAGTGTGCTCGCCCAATCTCGGCGCGGGGCGGCGGATCGACCAGGGGCTGGCGGAGAGTTTGTAGGGCGCGCCGGGCAGCGGGACGGGGTTTGCGAAGTGGGGGTGGGCGCTCTGGGCCCAGAAGCCGCGGGCGCGCAGATGGTCGGACTCGGCCACTTCGCCGATCGTGTGGACCGGCTGGAACGAGATCCGCCGCTCGCTGAACTGCCGCCACAGCTCGGCCTTGCTGCGCTCGCGCATCCAGGGGTGCCAGAGCGCGTCCAGCTCATCGGCGTGCTGGAAGGCCAGCCAGCGGTTCGCGAGCCGTTCGTCTTCTCGCCAGGCGGGGCCGCCGAGCAGGTCGAGGAAGCGGTTCCACTGGTCGTCGACCATCGTGATCACCTCGAAGTAGCCGTCCTTCACGGGCGTCACCTGCCAGGGGTAGAAGGCGTTCATGCGCACCCCGGCGCGGCCGCGCGACTGGCCGGTGAAGACGTAGGCGGCGACGCCCGAGCCGGCCATCACCGAGCCGACCAGGTCCACGATCGAGATCCAGATGTGCTGGCCGCCGTCCCCGGCGCGCACCGCGCGACGGCCCAGCAGCGTCGCGATCGCGGCGTGAATGCCGCCCTGGTAAAGCGGCGCATCGTAGGGAAGCCCGAGCGGCGCTTGATCGGCGTCGCCAATCCGATAGGAGATGCCCGAGGCCAGCGACGCGGTCAGCGAGGTTCCCTGCCAATCCTGGCGCTGCGTGCCGACGCCGAACGCGGTGATCGAGACGACGACCAGATCGGGCTGCTCCGCTGCGAGATCGTCCCAGCTCAGGCCCAGCGCGCGCTGCCCGCGGATCGGGCGGGCGCTGATCAGCGCGCCGCAGGAGCGGACGAGGCCGCTGAAGATGCGGCGTCCGGCGGCGCTCTCGAGATCGAGGCTGACGCTGTGCTTGTTAGTGTCGAGGAAGAGATGCAGTCCGCCCGTCTCGCGGTGCGGTTGATCGCCGGGGAACGGTCCGCGCCGCCGCACCGCGTCGCCCGCGCCGGGCGGCTCGACTTTGATCACCTCAGCGCCGAGGTCGGCGAGCAGCTTGCCGGTGTAGGCCGCGGCGATGCCGCCGCCGTCTTCGAGAACGCGCAGACCTTCGAGCGCGGGCGGCGGGTCGGCTTCAGCCATCGCGCGTAAGGATACCTAGACTGCGCAGCGAACCCGCTCGCGGTGAGGTTCGCTGGAGGTGCGGTATGGACGATCTGAGCGGCAAGGTGGCGCTGGTGACGGGGGCGGGCAGCGGGATCGGACGGGGCATCGCGCTGGCGCTCGCCGCCGAGGGCGCGCACGTCGTGCTCGCCGATATCGAAGCGGGCACGGCGGCGGCGGCCGCGCGCGAGGTCGAGGCGCGGGAGGTGCGCGCGCTCGGGGTGCAGCTGGACGTGGCCGATGAGGCCGCCCAGCAGGCGCTGGCGGAGCGCGTCGAGGCCGAGTTCGGCGCGCTGCATCTGCTCTGCCTCAACGCCGGGGTGCTTGGCTCGGGGCCGGTCGGCGAGGCGAGCGAGGCCGATTGGCAGTGGACATTCGATGTCAATCTGTTCGGCGTGGTGCGCGGTGTGCGCGCGTTTCTGCCCGCGCTGCGCCGGCAGGCGCCGCAGGCGCAGATTTTGATCACCGCCTCGGTGGCCGGGCTGCGCGTCAACGAGGCGGCGCCGATCGGCGTCTACTGCGCGAGCAAGCATGCGGTGCTGGCCTACGCCGAGGCGCTGCACGATGAGCTGGCGGTGGAGGGGATCGGCGTCTCGACGCTCTGCCCGGGCGGCGTGCGGACCAAGATCGGGATCGCCGAGCGCAACCGCCCCGAGCAGTACGGCGGTCCCAGCGGTGCGATGGCGTTCGGCGATACCGGCACCGGCCTCTCGCCGGGCATTGCAGCGGAGCAGGCCGGGCAGATCGCTGTGCGCGGCCTCAAGGCTGGTCGGCGGCTGGTGCTCACCCACCCCGAGACGCGGGCGCAGGTCGAGGCCCGCTACGCGCGGATCATGGCCGATTACGACTTTCTCGAGTCAGGCGCCAAGTCCATCGCTGACTAACGGAGCTAAACATGAGCACAGAACAGATTCCTGCAGACGCAAAGCTGCCCGCCCCCGAGACGGTCGAAGTCTCCGACGGCATCTTCGCCTACATCCAGCACGACGGCTCGTGGTGCCTGAACAACCCCGCTTTTGTCGCCGCCGCGGACCAGGTGATCGCGATCGACGCCTGCGCGACGGAGCGGCGCACGCGGCTGTTTCGTGAAGAGGTAGCGCGGCTCTCCGACCAGCCGGTGCGAACGTTGGTCAACACCCACGCGCATCTCGATCACACCTTCGGCAACTACCTGTTCAGCGCCGACGCGGTGATCGTGGGGCACACCAACTGCCGCGCGGAGATCTTGCACGACGCGCCCGAACTGCCGGCGCGCGCGCGGCAGATGTTCCCCAGCGTCGATTGGGGCGCCGTCGAAGTCGTCGCGCCCTCGCTGACCTTCGACGACCGCCTCACGCTCCACGCCGGCGGGCTCGAACTCGAGCTGATCTACGTCTCGCCGGCCCACACCAACACCGATGTGGTGGTCTGGATCCCGCAGCGCAAGGTCCTGATCGCCGGCGACATCGTCTTCCACCGCGGCACGCCGTTCGCGCTGATGGGCTCGATTGGCGGCTGGCTCGACGCGCTCGAGCGGCTGCGCGCGCTGGGCGCGGAGACGATCATCCCCGGCCACGGTCCGATCGCCGGCCCCGCAGTGCTCGACGACGTGGACGAGTACCTGCGCTTCGTGCAAGAGGCGGCGCGGGCCGGCTTCAATGCCGGCGCATCGCCGCTGGAAGTTGCGCGCGATCTCGATCTGGGCCGCTTCGCGGAGTGGACCGACGGCGAGCGGATCGTCGGCAACCTGCACCGCGCCTACAGCGAGCTGCGCGGCGAACCGCGCGGGGCCGTGATCGATACGGCAAGCGCCTTCGCGGAGATGCTGGAGTACAACGGGGGCCAACCGCTGCGCTGCCTGGCCTAGCGCCTAAGCAGAGCGCTGCACGCAACTCGAGCTATGCGACGCTGCACGCGCCCATTCTCTGTCCCCGCCTAATCCCCAGCGCTTTCCCCACTCGTCGTCGTGTGGAGCACGTTGTGCAGGAAGCTGCCACGCAACGGCCGGTGAGGGCTCTGCAGTCTCCGCCGGTAGGCAGACCCGCGACGCTCCCCGCCCCGCCTTCCGCCCCTCTCCCTCATGTAAGTGGAGGGAGGGGCGAAGATAGGTGCAGGGTGAATCCTGTGGAATCCTGCAGCGCGGTCAGACCGGGATTTTCTCCTCCGGCTCGGGGATCGCAATCCCCGCCCAGCGGCGCAGGGGGTCGCTGAGGCGGCCGCGGCGGTCACGCAGGTGGCAGCGGTCGAGCTGTTCGAGGTACAGCTCGACCTGCGCCTTGCGCAGCGCGGCCACGTCGACCATTGCCTCTTCGGCCTGCTCGCGGCCCTCGGCCATGATCACGGCCAGCGCCGAATAGAGCGTGTCGTCCTTGTCCTCGGCCAGATACCACTCGGCCTTGTTCAGGTAGCGGTGGATCTCCTCGCGCCGGATTGGCTCTTTGAGCATCAGGTAGCGCATGTGGTCGACCCAGTAGGCGAGGTGGCGCTCGATGTCCCGCGAGCAGAGGCGGAAGATTTCGCGCTCAGCGCCGTTCTGCGAGATCTGCGCGCCCTCGCGCAGCAGCGCCAGCAGCATCGAGTCGTGCATGATCGAGGCGACCACGAACTCGGAGAAGGTGTAGGACTGCACGAGCGGCAGCATTTTCCAGTTGCGCCCGCCGCGGCCCAGCCCGCCGCCGTTGGCCAGCGCGCGCTTGCGCCAGACCTCGTAGAGCCGCGCCGAGTCGAAGACCACCGTGCCGAGAAACAGCTTGACCTCGATGTAGCCGTAGGAGATCTCCTGCAGCCAGCGCCCGGTCGTCTGCGCTTTGGCCCAGCCGTACTCCGAGATCAGCGTCGCGATCTGGCAGATCGCCCGCTCGATGTCCCCGTCGAGCGGCTCGAGCTCCTCCCATGGAATCATGGTTGAGGAGTTCCAGCGATCCTGAATGGCGTCCTCATAGAGGTCTGCGCAGAGGTCCGACCAAACCTCCGATTTATTGAAGATCGAGTAGCCCATCTGCTCGGTGCGCGTGTCGGGGATCGCGCCGCGCGGGATCTCGGTGTTGTTCTCCCAGTATTCGGGCACCTCGCCGTAGACGTCGACGTTGAGCAGGGAGAAACGCAGTCCGCCCTGTTGGGGGTCGGCCTGGTCCTTGGCGCGGACGCCCCAGTGGACGGGCACATCAAGCCAGTCGGAAGGCAGGCCCGACTGCTGGAGGCGTTCGCGCGCGGCCGCGATGACGTCGGTTTGGGCGCCACTGCTGGAGGTGTCGCTCATGGCCGCGCTAGTTTTCGAGTGCGCCGGCCAGGGCGGGGTGCAAGCGTCCGCTTTCGCGCCGCCCGCCGAGCCCGGCCACGTCGAGCCGGTGCAGATACTCGAGCACCTGCTTGCGGCGCACGTTCCAGAACAGTCTCCAGCCCTCATCGACGTCGCCGTCGCCGAGCAGGTAGACCAGCGCGCCGGCCAGGCCGGGGTTGGCCTGGTCGGGGTCGACGAGTGTGTTCTCGAACATGTCGAGCGTCCAGTGCACCTCTTCGGCTTTGTCCGGGTCGTGCTTGAGGGTGTACTTGAGGTGGGTGACGCCGAAGGCGACGTGGCGCGACTCATCCTGGGCAGCGAGGCGGAAGATGCGCTTTTCGGCCTCGTTGTGGGCGATCAGCTCGCCGAGCCGGAAGAGCGACTGGACGAAGCCCTCGCCAAGGATGTGCAGCATCGAGGACATCTGGGTGAAGTCCTCGGCCTCCAGAATCTGGCGCAGCCCGCCGCCGCCGCCCTGCAGCAGCAGCCCGCCGCCGTTGGCCAGCGCGCGCTTGCGGAACACATCGGTGTGGCGCGCTTCGTCCATCACCTGCGACATCAGGAACAGGCCTGATTCATAGTGGTCGGCGGCGATGCGCGGCAGCCACTTGCCGGGCACATCGCCGGCGATGAACTCGACCTCGGTCAGCGAGGTGCAGAGCTGCGACATGGCGCGCTCGATGTCCTCGGGCAGCTCGTCGAGCGTGTCCCAGGGAATGTCCGTGGCGGACGACCACTGGCGCGAGACGGCCTCGTCGTAGAGTAGCGCCGAGGACTCGGAGAAGGTCTCGCTGGCCTCGCCGATCACGTAGCCCAGACGCGGCGACTGCGCCGCCGGCGCGGCCCCGCGCGGGCGCGCCGAGTGGCCGCTCGCCGTTGCCGGTACCTCGCCGTAGAGCGAGTCGTTGATCTGCTGCAGGGTCAGCCCCTTGCGGCCCGGCTGCGACTGGGTGCCCCACTCGGTATCGAGGTTGAGCCAGGAGAGGTCCAGCTCGGGCGCCTCGGGCTCAAGCTGCAGTTCGCTCAGTTTGTCTTCAGTCACCATCGGCTGTCTCCCTGCGGATCTCTGCTCAGGCATAGTCAGGTAATCGGGCAATCGGCGGGCCTGAGCGGGATGCGCGCATAGGCTAGCAAACTTCGCGCCTGTGCGCTGAACGGGGCGCCCGGTGCAGTGCCGACCTCGCGCGGAGATCGGGTGCAGAGGCCGCGGCCTCCCTCACATGCGGGAGGGGCTTCGCAGCGGGGGTGATCCGCCGCCGGCGGCGGGGGCGGTAGACTCAATATCCACGCCGGCGGCGACGGCCGCGGCCCAATGAGGAGTGCAGCGATGAAGTTTCACTGGTTCAACCTGATGCCCTGGCCGCATCTGCCGGACGACTTTCGGGAGACCAACCGCTCAGTCTGGGTCGATGTCGATTCGCGGCTCTACGACCCGGTCGAGGGGCACCGCGTGTACCACGAGTACCTCGACCAGCTGGAGTACGCGGCGCAGCTCGGCTTTGACGGGATCGGGGTCAACGAGCACCATCAGAACGCCTACGGGATGATGCCCTCGCCGCAGATCATGGCGGCGACGCTGTCGCGGCGCACGCAGGACGTCGCGCTGCTGCTGCTGGGCCAGTCGATCGCGCTCTACAACCCGCCTACCCGCGTCGCCGAGGAGATGGCGATGCTCGACGTGATGTCGGGCGGGCGCCTGATCGCCGGCTTCCCCGTCGGCACCTCGATGGATGACAACTTCTGCTTCGGCGCGAACCCGGCGACGCTGCGCGACAAGTATCAGGAGAACCACGACCTGATTCTGCGCGCATGGGCGGACCCCGAGGTCTTCGCCTGGAACGGCCAGTACAACAAGATTCGCTACGTCAACATCTGGCCGCGCCCGATTCAGCGGCCGCACCCGCCGATCTGGATCCCCGGCGGCGGTTCGATCGAGACCTGGGATTTCTGCGCCCACAACGGCTACAACTACTCCTACCTCTCGTTCAACGGCTACGTGCGCGGCGAAGCGCTGATGCAGGGCTTCTGGAACCGGCTGGGCGAGCTGGGCGTGGAGTTCAACCCGTTCCAGGGCGCCTTTGCTCAGCAGATCGTGGTCGCCGAGACGGATGACCAGGCCGAGCAGCTCTACACCGAGCACCTGCAGTATTTCTTCGACAAGTGCCTGCACGTGTACCCGGGCTTCGCCGACGCGCCGGGCTACCGCACCGAGAACACGATCCGCGCCGGCCTGCGCGCGGGCGGCGCGCAGGGGCTGGGCGTGGCGCACACGCTCAGCTGGAAAGACTGGGTGCGCGAGGGCTACATCGTGGCCGGCTCGCCGGCCAGCGTCACCGAGCAGCTCGAGACGCTGGCCAACAAGCTCCAGGTGGGGCATCTGGTCTGCCTGCTGCACTGCGGCGACATGCCGGACGACAAAGCGCGGGCCAGCACCAAGCTGATGGCCGAGCAGGTCATCCCGCGCCTGCGCCACATCTGGGCGGACTACGAGGACCAGTGGTCGCCGCGGCCGATTGCGGAGAGCCAACGGGCGACGCCGCAGCCGCTGGGAGCGGGCAGCTAATGGCCGACCTGCAAACCATCACGCTTCCGCCGACCGGCCAGACAGCGCACCTCTACCAAGCCGGCGACGGGCCGCCGCTGCTGCTGCTGCACCCCGTCACCGGCATCCCGCGCTGGGGCGAGCTGCACCAGACGCTGAGCGGGCAGTTCCATGTGATCGCCCCATTCCAGCCCGGTTGGGGGCCGGCCAAGGACGACCTGCACACCGTCGATAACGGCCTCGATCTCGTGCTGTTCAACGTCGACCTGCTCGGCGCGCTCGGCCTCGAGCGCGCGCACGTGGCTGGGATCAGCATCGGCGCTTGGATCGGCGCCGAGCTGGCGGCGATCCGCCCCGACGCGGTGCAATCGCTGACGCTCGTCAACCCGCTTGGCATCTGGTCGGAGCAGCACCCCGGCGAAGACTTGTTCGCTCAGCACCCGGCTGCGCCTTCGGCGGCGTTGTTCAGCGATCCCGAGCACCGCGCCAAGCTGCTGGAAGGCCGCGACCAGCTGGACGCCTATGTCGGCGAGCTGCTCGATCTACGCGCCGCCGCGAAGTTCCTCTGGCCGATCCCCGACACCGGCGTCGACAAGCGGCTGCAGCGCATCGGCTGCCGCACGCTGGTGGTCACGAGCGGCCGGGACCGGGTGGTCGGCCTGCCGCTGGGCGATATCTGGCGGGCCGGCATTCGCGGCGCGCAGCAGCGCGAGCTGGCCGACAGCGGCCACCTGGCCGATCTCGAGGCCCCCGCCGAGCTCGCGCCGCTGATCAGCGAGTTCGCGTTGGCCGGCGCCGGCGCCGCATAGGCAAGGAGCGCCCCCGCTGCCTTCGGCGCTTCCCCTCACTTGCGGGGGGGGGGGGGGGGGGGGTTCAGGGGCGGGGTTCCGGCCCAAGGGTGAG
>CAYFZI010000033.1:2920-3996 GCA_964347635.1 uncultured Dehalococcoidia bacterium | reverse complement strand
CCCCCCGGCCCCCCGCCCCCCCCCCCCCGCCCCGCCGCCCCCCCCCGCCGGGCAGGGCGGGCAGGTAGACTGCACAGCGGAGATGGAGGCCTGCGATGACCCTGCCCAGCTTTGAGAATGTGCTGCTCGAGCGCACCGGGACCAACGACCGGATCGGCGTGCTCACGCTCAACCGCCCCGAGAAGATGAACGCGCTTTCGCAGGAGCTGATCTACGACTTCCGCGACGCGCTCGAATACTTCGAGACCGACGACGACGTACGCGTCCTGATCGTCAAAGGCGCCGGGCGAACCTTCTCCGCCGGCTACGACCTGACTCCCGCGGGCGGCTACGGGGCCGACGCGGTGCACCGCTCGTTCCGCACCAGCGACGATGAAGGCAATCGGCTGATCATGGGCATCCGCGGCGGCATGGCGCGGGTTACCGATATCTGGCTGTACTTCTGGAACATGCAGAAAGTGACGATTGCGCAGCTGCACGGCTACGCGATCGCCGGCGGCTTCGAGCTGTCCATGATGGCCGACCTGGTGGTGGCCGCCGAGGACACTCAGATCGGGCATCCCGGGCTGCGCTTCGCCGGCAGCCGCACCTCCGCGATTCTGCCGCTGCTGACCTCAATGCGGAAGGCCAAGGAGCTCTTCTACACAGGCGACCCGATCCGCGCCACGCAGGCGGCCGAGCTGAACCTGATCAACTACGCGGTGCCCAAAGACGAGCTGGAAGAGAAGACGCTGGCGCTGGCCGAACGCATCTCCAACCTGCCGGCCGACCACCTCGCCCAGCTCAAAGTCCACGTCAACCGCTTCTACGAAAACATGGGCATCTACTCCTCGCTGCGCTCCTCGACGGATCTCGACGCCGTCGGCACCTTCACCTCGCAGCACTACGAATGGTCGCGGCGGATGCGCGATGAAGGCCTGCGCGGCGCGCTGGCCTGGCGCGACGGCCCGTTCGGCGATTACTCGCAGGCGCCGCGCAACCGCTAGGGCCTGCTCACGCCCCCCCCCCCCCCCGGCCCGGGGGGGGGGGGGGGCGAGGGGGGGGGGGACGGGGGCGGGGGTTCGCGGGGTCTCCGC
>CAYFZI010000033.1:0-2910 GCA_964347635.1 uncultured Dehalococcoidia bacterium | reverse complement strand
GCGGGCGCGCCCGCCCGGGGGGCGCATACTCCCCGGCCCCCCCCCACCCCCCCGGCCCCCTCCCGCCCCCCCCCCCCCCCGAGCCGGGAGAGGGGAGGAGCGAGAGCTCGAGTTCCCGTGGCGCGGTTTCCGCTGTGATCCGCTCAGCGCGGATAGTCCGCCGACCCTTTGAGACTGTTGATCTGCTCGGTGTGCATACCGTCGTGTATGGCCTGAAAGAGCGGCCAAGCCATGGCAGGCAGTGGGCCGAAGAAGGCGTGCTCGACGGTGACAGTGTTGTTGGGCTGGGCGGGGATGCGCCGGCCGACTCCGAGGAGCTGCTCGGAGACGGCGACCAGCTGAGCGCGCAGCTCATCGATCGGGGCCGCGGCCGCGGTAATCGCGCCGGGCGGATCTTTGATCTCCGTGCGGCCGTGCGCCGTCGCTTCGATGATCGCGGTGATGTTGGGCGTGGCGGTGATCAGGTGGCGCAGCACCTCGGCGATCGACCAGGCCTCCTCGCCTTCGCCGTGCGGCGGCCGCCAGCGCGCTTGGTCTTCGCTCAACCCCAGGGCCGCGCCGACCAACTCCGCCCGCGCCGCCGCCAGGCGCTGCCAGATGATCGGCCAAGGCAGGGACGCGGCCTCTTCGAGCAGGAGGGCGCGCTGCGCGCCGAACGGGTCCCGCGTCGTCATGAGGGGCGGAATTCGGGTGCGATCTCGGTGATGAAGCGGTCCATCTGCTCGGTGCGCTCGAAGGCGTTCGCGCCGAGCGTGAAATCGGGGATGATCAGTTCGTCGACGCCGGCGTCCACGTAGGCCTGCACGGTGCGCAGGATCTCGCCGCGGCTGCCGCCCAGCAGCGGGCGCCCCGCTGCCCGGATCTGGGCCAGCTGCTGCTCGTCCTCGCTGAAGATCAGCAGCGTGCAGGCCGAGCGCTGAATGTCGGCCGGGTCGCGCTGCAGATCGCGGCAGTGCGCATTGAGCACGGCGTTCTTGTGCTCGAGCACCTCCGGCGTGCCCCAGACGTTCCAGTCGGTGGCGTACTCGGCGGCGATGCGCAGCGTGCGCTTCTCGCCGCCGCCGCCGATCATCAGCGGCAGCGGCGTCTGGATCGGCTTCGGTTCGAGCGGCGCATCGCGCAGCTGATAGTGCCCGCCCTCGAAGTTGCTCTTCTGGTAGCGGAACAGGTCGCTGACCACGCGGCAGGCCTCTTCGAGCCGGTCGAGGCGCTCCTTCAGCGTGTAGAAGGGGATGCCGTAGGCGCGGTGCTCGTTCTCCTGCCAGGCGGCGCCGAGTCCGAGAATGAAGCGGCCGCCGGAGATCACGTCCAGCTGCGCCGCCATTTTGGCGACGACTGCGGGATGGCGGTAGGTATTGCCGCTGACCAGGTGGCCGAGCTGGACGCGCGGCACGCGCACGGCCAGCGCGCTGAGCGCGACCCAGCTTTCGTGCATCGTGCCCGAGGTGTCCGCGGCGTTGGGCATGAAATGGTCGGCGAACCAGAGCCGGTCCCAGCCCGTCCGCTCAGCGTGGCGGCTCACTGTCAGCACTTCGGCCCAGGGGTTGCCGGCGCTGGGCCAGAATCCGAATCGCATCGCGGGCTCCTCTCACATGAAGGCTCGAAGGGAGGCGGGGCGGCGCCCCGCGGCGCGGTACAGGTTAACGATTGGTTGTTGCACGTTCGGGCGCCCCGTCCGGGCGGTACGCTGTCTGGGCCGGACAGCGGGCGCCAGAAGGGAGCGCGCGATGCGCACCGTGTTGGTGGTCGAGGACGAAGCCCACCTGGCCGAGACGCTGCGCTACAACCTGGAGGGCGAGGGCTTCCGCGTCCGTACCGCCGGCGACGGCCTCGAAGGCCTGTCGCTGGCCCGCGCCCTGCAGCCCGACCTGGTGCTGCTGGACCTGATGCTGCCGTCGCTGGACGGCGCGGGCGTGCTGCGCGGCATCCGCGAACAATCGCAGGTGCCGGTACTGCTGCTGACCGCGCGCAGCTGCGAGGCCGACCGCGTGCGCGGGCTCGACATGGGCGCCGACGACTACATCACCAAGCCGTTCAGCGTTGCCGAGCTGATGGCGCGCGTGCGTGCGCACCTGCGCCGCAAACAGCAGGCGCCTGAGATCGTCGGCGAGCGCACGATCGAGTTCGGCGCCCCCGGCAATCAGTTCACGATCGATCTGAACCGCCGCCAGCTGCGCCGCGGCTCGGAGCCGATCGCCCTGCGGCCCAAGGAATACGAGCTGCTCGCCTACCTCGCCCAGCGCGACGGCCGCACCTTCACCCGCGACCAGCTGCTCGACGATGTCTGGGATATCACCTTCGCCGGCGGGACGCGCACCGTCGATGTGCATGTGCGCTGGCTGCGGATGAAGATTGAGTCGCCGGCGGGCCCGCCGCGTCATCTGATCACTGTGCGGGGGGCGGGCTACCGGTTCGAGCGGTGAGCGCTCGGCGGCTGGCTGCGCCGCCGCTGTGGACCGCACTGTTCGCTTTGCTGATCTGGATCGGCGCCGCGGCCGCCGCCGCTCAGGGCGGTTGGGGCGTCCCGTTCGGGGCGGCGATCGGCGCGGCTGGGCTGCTGCTGCTGCTCGCCTCGCTGGCCGCCGCGCGGCGCGCCCGGCGGCGGCGGGGCGGCGCGCTTAGCGCGGCCGCGGCCGGCGATGCGCTGCTGCCCCGCCGCGATGATCCACACCGCGCGCGGGCGCTGCGGGCCGGCTCGGGCGAGATGCGCGCTGCACGCGATCTACTCGGCCAGAGCCAGACCGAACGCGCCCAGTTCGAACACGCGCTCTCGGCCGCCGGCGATGCCGTACTGGCGCTCGACGCCGGCGGACGGATCGCCTATCTCAACCCTGCTGCTCAGCGCTCGCTCGCGCAGGTCGACAGCCTCTCGCCGGCGCGCGTCGGCGCGCCGCTGATCGAAGTGCTGGC
>CAYFZI010000032.1:0-31690 GCA_964347635.1 uncultured Dehalococcoidia bacterium | reverse complement strand
GGCCGCACCGTCGGCGCCGGCGCCGTCAGCCGCATCCTCGAATAGCACAGACGCAAATATTATGGCGCGCCAGAAAATCCGCATCCGCCTCAAGGCCTACGACCATCGCATTCTCGATGAGAGCGCGATGCAGATTCTCGACGCCGCCGAAAAGACAGGCGCGAGCGTGGCCGGCCCCATTCCGCTGCCCACCGAAATCCGCAAGTACACCGTGATCCGCTCGCCGTTCGTGCACAAAGACGGGCGCGAACAGTTCGAGATGCGCACCCACAAGCGCCTCATCGACATCCTCGAGCCGACCGGCCGAACCGTCGACACGTTGATGCGCCTCCAACTCTCCAGCGGCGTCGACGTCGAAATCAAGCTGTAGGTCTGCCATGCCCGTACCCGGCCTGCTCGGCAAGAAACTCGGCATGGTGCAGGTGATCCGCGCCGACGGCAGCGTCGTCGGCTGCACTGTGCTCGAAGTCGGCCCCTGCCCCGTCACCCAGCTGAAGACGACGCAGCGCGACGGCTACACCGCCGTCCAGCTCGGCTTCGGCAGCGTGCCCGACTGGCGCGTCAACAAGGCCGAGCGCGGACACACCGGCAGCAACGGCGCGCTCAAGCGGCTCAGCGAGTTCCGCGTCGACGCCGGCCAGCTCAGCGATGTCGCCGTCGGCTCGGTGCTCAACGCCGGCGAGATTTTCAGCGTCGGCGACCGCGTCGATGTGCAGGGCGTCTCGAAGGGCAAGGGTTTCGCGGGCGTGGTCAAGCGGCACGGCTTCCGCGGCGGCCCCCGCACGCACGGGCAGAGCGACCGCCACCGCGCGCCCGGCTCGGTCGGCGCCGGCACCACCCCGGGCCGCGTGCTCAAGGGCACGCGCATGGCCGGGCGCATGGGCGGGCGCACCCGCACCTCGATGAACCTGCAAGTGATCGAGATCAACCCCGAGCGCAACCTCGTCTACGTCGAAGGTTCGGTGCCCGGCGCGACCAACGGAGTGGTGCGGATCCGCCAGACGAAGCGGCGCGGCAGGAAGAAGCGATGAAACTGCCAGTGCTCGATACAGAGGGCCAGCAAGTCGGCGAACTCGAGGCCGACGACAGCGTCTTCGCGATTCAGCCGAACCTCGCTGTGGTGCATCAGGCCGTGCTCGCCTACCGCGCCAACCAGCGCGCCGGCACGCACAACACGCTCAACCGCTCCGACCTGCGCCAGGCGAACCGCAAGTCGCGGCGGCAGAAGGGCAGCGGCAGCGCGCGGCTCGGCGGCCCCTCCTCGCCCACGCGGATCGGCGGCGCGGTCGCCCACGGCCCCCACCCGCGCTCCTACCGCCAGCGGATGCCGAAGCGGATGCGCCGCCTGGCGATCCGCTCGATGCTCTCGCAGCGCGCCGGCGAAGGCGGGATCGCAGTCACCGCTGCGGATGTCGAGTTTCCGCCGCGCACCGGCGCGATGGCCAAACTCTGCAGCGCGCTCGGCGTCGAGCGCAACGCGCTGTTCATCAGCGGCGGGCTCGACCGCGGCCTCGTCCAGGGCACCCGCAATCTGCAGCACATCCGCTCGACCCCGGCCGAAACACTCAACACCTACCTGCTGATCACGCACGATCGGCTGATCATGACCGAGGCCGCGGTGCGGCGCGTGGAAGCGCTTTGGGCGCTGCCTCGGGACAACGGCAGGGGCGGCTGAGATGCCCAAAGAGATTCATCCCTACGCCGTGCTGCGGCGGCCGATCATCACCGAGAAGAGCACCGAGCTCAGCGAGCAGCGCAAGTATGTCTTCGAGGTCGACCCGCGGGCCAACAAGCTGCAGATCAAAGAAGCCGTCGAGATCGCGTTCAGCGTCCGCGTGCGCAAGGTGAACGTGATCAACGTGCGCGGCGTCGAGCGCCGTGTCGGCCGCGCGCGGCCCGGCCGCGAGCGCGACTGGAAGAAGGCGATCATCTCGCTGGCCGAGGGCTACGAGATTCGCCTTTTTGAGGGGGTCTAGCGTGCCGCTGCGCAACTTCAAGCCGACCTCACCGGGCCGCCGCAACGCCTCCGGCCACACCTTCGAGGAGATCACCAAAAAGAAGCCCGAAAAGAGCCTGCTCGCGCCGCTCAAGAAAAAGTCGGGGCGCAACCAGCAGGGGCGAATCACGGTGCGCCACCGCGGCGGCGGGCACAAGCGCCGCTACCGCGTGATCGATTGGAAGCGGCGCGACCGGATCGGCGTCGCCGGGCGCGTCGCCGCAATCGAATACGACCCCAACCGCAGCGCGCGGATCGCGCTGATCATCTACAGCGACGGCGTCAAGCGCTACATCCTCGCCCCGGTCGGCCTCACGGTGGACGCTCCTGTGGCGACTGGCCCCGAAGCGCCGATCCGCAGCGGCAGCGCCATGCCGATGAGCGCGATTCCCAACGGCACGCAGGTGCACAACATCGAGCTGACCGAAGGGCGGGGCGCCCAGATCGTGCGCTCGGCCGGCGCCAGCGCGCAGATCATGGCCAAAGAAGGCAGCTACGTGCTGCTCCGGCTGCCCTCCGGCGAGATGCGCCGCGTGCGCTCCGCCTGCTACGCCACCATTGGCCAGGTCGGCAACGTTGAGCACAGCAACATCAAGCTGGGCAAAGCCGGGCGCCGCCGCCACCGCCGCCGCCGCCCCGCCGTGCGCGGCTCGGTGATGAACCCCGTCGACCACCCCCACGGCGGCGGCGAGGGCAAAGCGCCGATCGGCCTGCCCGGGCCGAAATCGCCTTGGGGCTGGTATACGCTGGGGCGCCGCACCCGCGGCAAGAAACCGTCCGACAAATACATCGTCCGCCGCCGACGGCGCGGGCGGCGGCGCTAGCAGGCGCGGCGGGAGGGTAGGGCCGAGCGATGTCGCGATCGACGAAAAAGGGGCCGTTCGTGGACTTCAAGCTGCTGCGCAAGGTCCAGCGCGTCCGCGCCGCCGGCGCCCGCACCGTGATCACGACCTGGTCGCGCGCCTCCACGATCGTCCCCGAGATGGTTGGGATGACCATTGCGGTGCACGACGGGCGCCGCCACGTGCCGGTCTTCCTGACCGAGAACATGGTCGGCCACAAACTCGGCGAGTTCGCGCCGACGCGCACCTTCCGCGGGCACGTGGGCCGCTCCGACCGCGCGACCCGAGTGAGCTGAGCGCGCCGCGATGCAAGTACAAGCCTCCGCCAAATTCGTGCGCAGCTCGCCGCGCAAAGTGCGGCTCGTCATGCAGGGCATCCGCGGCCTGCCGGTCGATGAGGCGCTGCTCCAGCTGCGCTTCACGCCCAAACCGATCGCGCGCGATGTCGCCAAAGTGCTCGAATCAGCGGTCGCCAACGCCGAGAACAACTTCGCGCTCGACCGCGGGGAGCTGAAAGTGCATTCGATCTACGCCGGCGACGGGCGCACGCTGCGCCGCTTCCGCGCCAAAGCGCGCGGCCGCGTCGGCCGCATCCTGAGGCGCACGAGCCACATCACGGTCGTCGTCTCCGATGAGGAGAACTGACGATGGGCCAGAAAGTCCACCCGACCAGCTTCCGGATCGGCACGATCTACGAGTGGCGCAGCCAGTGGTACGCAGACAAAGGCTATGCCGACCTGCTCGCCGAAGATCGCAAACTGCGCGACTACATCAACGCGAGCATGAGCGAAGCCTCGATCTCGCGGATCGATATCAAGCGCAGCGCCAACCAGCTCGGCGTCACCCTGCACACGGCCAAGCCGGGCATCGTGATCGGCCGCGGCGGCCAGAACGTCGAAGAACTGCGCCGCGACTTGGAAACCATCACCAGCAAACGGATGCGGCTGCGCGTCGATGTCTCGGAAATTCGCGTCCCCGAGCTCGATGCGAACCTCGTCGCGCGCAACGTGGCCGAGCAGCTCGAACGCCGCATCGCCTTCCGCCGCGCCATCAAGCAAGCCGTCCAGCGCACCATGCAGCGCGGCGCTGAGGGCGCCAAAATCATCATCAGCGGCCGCCTCGGCGGCGCCGAGATGTCGCGCCGCGCCCAGGAGATGGCGGGCCGCGTACCGCTCCACACGCTGCGCGCCGATATCGACTACGGCTTCGCCGAAGCCAAGACGGTGTTCGGGCGGATCGGCGTGAAAGCGTGGATCTACAAGGGCGAGGTTCTGCCCTTCGAGGCCGAAGACGGCGGCGGCGCAAGCGGCCCCGCTCAGGCGGTGCCGCCGCCGGCCTCCTCGCCGCTGGCCGCGCGCACGCGCGGCGGCGGCCGCGGAAGGAACGGCTGATGCTGCAACCACGCCGAGTCAAGTGGCGCAAACACCACCGCGGCCGCCGCCGCGGCCTGGCCCAGGCCGGCAGCACGATCGCTTTCGGCGAGATCGGCCTGCAATCGCTCGACGCCGCCTGGATCGACGGCCGCCAGATCGAAGCCGCCCGCCGCGCGATCACGCATTACGTACGGCGCGGCGGCAAGGTTTGGATCCGCGTCTTCCCCGATAAGTCGGTCACCCAAAAGCCGGCCGAAACGCGCATGGGCAAGGGCAAGGGGGCGCCCGAAAAGTGGGTCGCCGTCGTCAAGCCCGGGCGCGTCCTCTTCGAGATCGGCGGGATCGACGAGGCCGACGCCCGCGAAGCGCTGCGCCGCGCCAGCCACAAGCTGCCGGTCCGCACGCGCATCGTGGTGCGCGAAGTGGAGGTCGTCTAGCGATGCCCAATCCGCTCGCCGATGAAGCGCGCATGCTCTCCGATGCCGAGCTCGCCGAGGCGATCAACGAGGCCTACCGCGAAATGTTCAATCTGCAATTCCAGCGCGGCACCCGCCAGCTGCAGAATCCGATGGCGCTGCGAACAGCGCGCCGCCAGATCGCGCGGCTGCGCACGATCCTGCGCGAGCGCCAGCACGCCGCCGCCGCGGGCGCACCGCTCGAGCCCCTCGCCGCCCGGCCCGATGCCGCAGTCTCGCCCCAGCGCCAGGCTGCCCAGGAGACGCAGCACGAAGCGGGCGACGCACCCACCAGCGAGGACGACTAGAGCATGGCGCGCAAACAACGAATCGGGTTCGCGGTCGCCGACGCCAGCCAGAAGACGGTCGTGGTGCGCGTCGAACGCACCGTGCGGCACCCGCTCTACAAGAAAACGATGCGCCGCCGCAAACGCTACCTGGCGCACGACGAAGGCAACGACTGCCGCAACGGCGACCGCGTGCTGATCGAAGAATGCCGCCCGCTCTCGCGCCGCAAGACCTGGCGCGTCGTCGAGATCATCGAGCGCCGCGAAGTCGCCGATATTCAGCCCGGCGAAATCTCGCCCCCCGCGCTCGAGCCTCAGGCATCGGCTGCATCGAATGAAGGTGAGGGCGCCGCGTGATTCAGCAAGAATCCTCGCTGCGCGTCGCCGACAACTCCGGCGCGCGGGTGATCAAGTGCATCCGCGTCCTCGGCGGCACCAAGCGCCGCTACGCGGGCGTTGGCGACACGATCGTCGCGACCGTCAAGCAGGCCGATCCCGGCCGCGATATCCGCTCTGGGCAGGTCGTGCGCGCGGTCATCGTGCGCGTCGCCAAGCAATACCGCCGGCCCGACGGCTCCTACATCCGCTTCGACGACAACGCTGCCGTGATCCTCGCCGGCGATGAGCAGAACCCCACAGGCACGCGGATTTTCGGCCCCGTCGCCCGCGAGCTGCGCGAAAAAAACTTCATGCGCATCGTCTCGCTCGCTCCGGAGGTGGTCTAATGCGGCGCATCCAACGCGACGACCTGGTCGAAGTGCGCAGCGGCAAGAACAAAGGCCTGCGCGGGCAGGTGCGCCAGGTTCTGCCCAAGCGCGACCGCGTGATCGTGCAGGGCGTCAACATGGTCAAGCGCCACATGCGGCCAACCCAGATGGGCGCGCCGGCCGGGATCATCGAGCGCGAAGCGCCCCTGCACGCCAGCAACGTCGCGGTCGTCTGCCCGTCCTGCGACCGCCCCTCCCGAGTCGGCTACAAAAAGCGCGCCGACGGCGTCAAGGTGCGCGTCTGCCGCCGCTGCGAAGGGGATATCGACTGATGGCCGCAGACAACGGCGCCCCCCGGCTCAAGCAGCGCTACCTGGACGATGTCGCGCCCAGGATGCGCGGCGAGTTCTCATTCAGCAACCCCATGCAAGTGCCGCGGCTGACCAAAATCGTGGTCAACACCGGCGTCGGCGAAGCGCTCTCCACCGCCAGCATCCTCGATGCGGCCGTCGCCGACATCACCGCGATCTGCGGCCAGCGCCCGGTGATCACCAAAGCCACCAAATCGATCGCCAACTTCAAGCTGCGCGCGGGCAACTCTGTCGGCGTCACCTGCACGATTCGCGGACGCCGAATGTGGGAGTTTCTGGACCGCACGATCAACGCCGCGCTGCCGCGCATTCGCGACTTTCAGGGCGTCTCGCGCACCGCGTTCGACGGGCGCGGCAACTACAGCCTCGGCATTCGCGAGCAGATCGTCTACCCCGAGATCGACTACGGCACGGTCGATCGGGTGCGCGGGCTGCAGGTCAACATCATCAGCACGGCGCGCAACGACGCGGAGGGCCGGCGGCTGCTCGAGCTGCTCGGCATGCCCTTCGAGCGCGCCCCCTAGCTGCGAACGGCATGTGAGCCAGCCAATCCAGCCAGAGAGGTCAGCCGCCCGATGCCTGTGACCGACCCCATCGCCGACATGCTCACGCGGATTCGCAACGCGGTCCAGGCCGGGCATCCGCGCGTCTCGATCCCCTCCTCGCGCCTCAAAGTGTCGATCGCCCAAGTACTCGCCGATGAAGGCTTCATCAAGGAATACGCTGTGCAGGATCGCTCCGGCGTGGCCGGGCGCGACCTCCAGCTCGAGCTGCTCTACCGCGAGGACGGCAGCTCTGTGCTCAGCGGCCTCAAGCGCGTCAGCCGCCCGGGGCTGCGCGTCTACGTCCAGCGGCGCGAAATCCCCCGCCCCTACGGCGGGCTCGGCGTCGCCATCCTCACCACCCCCCGCGGCGTCATGACTGGGCACCGCGCGCGGCGCGAAAACCTCGGCGGAGAGGTCCTCTGCTTCGTCTGGTAAGACCTCTCAGCCGCAAAGTCAGCCTGCAAACGAAAGCGACGCCGCCATGAGCCGCGTAGGACGCAAACCAGTCCCCGTGCCGACCGATGTCGATGTCCAGATCGATGGTCGCCGCGTCTGTGTCTCCGGCCCCAAAGGCGCGCTCGAACAGACAATTCACGCCGACCTGCACGCCGTCGTGGACGGCGCCGCCGTGATCGTGACCCGCCCCTCCGACCGGCGCGTCCACCGCGCTCAGCACGGGCTCGCCCGCGCGCTGATCAACAACATGGTGCTCGGCGTCTCGCAGGGTTTTCAGAAAACGCTCGAAATCCAAGGCACCGGCTACCGCGCCGAGCTGGACGGCGCAACGCTCGTGCTGCGCGTCGGCTTCTCGCACCTGGTGCGGATCGACCCGCCGGCCGGAATTGAGTTTCGAGTCGAAGGCCAGCTGGTCCACGTCAGCGGCTGCGATAAGCAGGCAGTCGGCCAGCAGGCGGCCGAAATTCGCGCCGTGCGCCCGCCCGAGCCCTACAAGGGCAAAGGCATCCGCTACCAGGGCGAATGGGTGCGCCGCAAGCAGGGCAAGGGAGCGATCGCCTAGCGCGCGGTCGCGCCGACGGAGCGAACACAGATGCCAACACGACGCAAACGCCGCACCACCCGCGCTGCCCGCCGCCGCCGCCACGCGCGCGTGCGCAAGCGCGTCCACGGCACCCCCCTGCGCCCGCGCCTCTCCGTCTTCCGCTCGCTCAATCACATCTACGGGCAGATCATCGACGACGACGCCGGCAGCACCCTCGCCTCAGCATCGGACCTCAACGGCGCCGCGGGCAGCAAAACCGAGCGCGCCTCAGCCGTCGGCGCGGAGCTGGCCCGCGCGGCCCAGGCCGCCGGCATCTCCGCCGTCGTCTTCGACCGCGGCGGCTACCGCTATCACGGGCGTGTCCGCGCGCTGGCCGAGGCCGCCCGCGCGGGCGGCCTCGACTTCTAACGTCCAACGGAGAGATCGGCACAGAGCATGACGACGCAGCAGCGCGAGTCCCGAGGCCGCTTCCGACGCGATGCCCCGCAGGACGACTTCGTCGAGAAGGTCGTCGCCGTCAACCGCGTCGCCAAAGTCGTCAAGGGCGGCCGGCGCTTCAGCTTCACCGCCGTCGTCGTGGTCGGCGACGGCGACGGACGCGTCGGGATCGGGATCGGGCGCGCCAACGAAGTGCCCGATGCGATCCGCAAGGGCGCGACCATCGCCCGCCGCGAGATGGTCTCGGTGCCGATTCACAACGGCACCATTCCGCACCCGATCACGGCGCGCTTCTGCGCCTCGCGGGTGCTGCTCAAGCCGGCCGCGCCGGGCACCGGCGTGATCGCCGGCGGCGGCGCGCGCGCCGTGCTGGAAGCCGTCGGGCTGCGCAACGTGCTCAGTAAGTCGCTCGGCTCCAACAACGTCGTCAACGTCGTCCAGGCCACGATCCACGGCCTCACCGAGCTGCGCGACCCCATTCAAGCGCGGCGCGAACGCCTGCGCCTCGCCGGTCGAATCCCCGCCGATGCCGAAGCGCCCAACACCGAGCCGCCAGAGCCGGCCGCCGCGGGCGCAGAGAGCGAGTAACCCGCGTGCCAGAGCTAGAAGTCACCTGGGTCAAAAGCGCGATCGGCTACCGCAGCGATCAAGCCCAGACCATCAAATCGCTGGGCCTGCGGCGCCTCGGGCAGACCGTGCGCAAACCGGATACGCGCGATGTGCGTGGTATGATCTTCAAAGTCTCACATCTGGTCAGCGTAGCTGCAGTGGATGAAGCGGCTGAGGCGGAGCGCTCCTGATGCCCCTGCGCTTGCATGATCTCAAACCCAATCCGGGTTCGCGCAAACGGCGCAAACGCGTCGGCCGCGGCAACGCCTCCGGCAAGGGGACCTACTCCGGGCGCGGCCTCAAGGGCCAGCGCTCGCGCAGCGGGCGCGACTACAACGCCGTCTTCGAGGGCGGCGCGATGTCGATGATGCGCACCCAGCCCCGCCGCCGCGGCTTCAAAAACCGCAACCGCGTCGAATACCAGCCGATCAACGTGGTCGAGCTGGATCGGCGTTTCGAGCCCGGCGCCCAGGTGGACGCCGCGGCGCTGGTCGCCGCGCGGCTCCTGCGGCGCGCCAGCCAACCGTTCAAGATTCTGGCCGGCGGGCCGATTGAGCGCGCGCTGCACGTCCGCGCCGAGCGCGTCTCGGCCGCCGCGCGCGCCAAAATCGAAGCCGCCGGCGGCAGCGTTGAGGTGATCGATGCAACGAGCGCAGACAGCAGCGGGGCCCACTCGCCCTAAGCTGCTGCAGGCGCTGGTCGACGCCTGGCGCCAGCCGGACGTCCGCCAGAAGCTCGCCTTTACCCTCGCCATGCTGGTCGTCTTTCGGCTCGTCGCGCACGTGCCGATCCCCGATATCAACAAAACCCAGCTCGAAAACGCACTCGACAACAACCCCGTCCTCGGCTTCCTCAACCTCTTCTCCGGCGGCGGCCTCGACAACCTCTCGATCGTCGCGCTCGGCGTCTACCCCTATATCACCGCCTCGATCGTCATGAACCTGCTCCAGCCGATGCTGCCCAGGCTCCAGGCGCTGGCCCAGGAGGGCGAGTCGGGCCGCAACAAAATCCAGCTCTACACCTACTGGCTCGCGATCCCCATGTCGCTCGTGCAGGGCTACGGCCAGCTGATCCTGCTCGAAAACGCCCGCGCCATCACCGGCATCGGCTTCGGCGCCGAAGAGTGGCTGCCCACCGTCTCCGCAATCATCACCATGACCGCCGGCACCATGTTCCTGATCTGGCTCGGCGAGCTGATCACCGAAAAAGGCGTCGGCAACGGCATCTCGCTGCTGATCTTCGCCGGCATCGTGGCCAGCTTCCCGACCCTCTTCAACTCCGTCGGCCAGAGCGATATCGGCTGGTCCGGCATCGCCGTTGTGATCGCCATCGCCGTCGCCCTGGTCGCCCTGATCGTGTTCTTCCAGGAGGCCCAGCGGCGCATCCCCGTGCAATATGCGCGCAGTGTCTTCCGCGGCGGCAGAATGTACCGCCAGAGCGGCCAGAGCTACATCCCCCTGCGCGTCAACAGCGCCGGCATGATCCCCCTGATCTTCGCCTTCTCCATCATCATCTTCCCCTCCGTGCTCGCCGGCTGGGTCACCGGCGCCGCCGGCGAAGAGAGCCAGACGCGCGTCTCCGTCGAGCTGCCGTTCGCCGCCGTCGATTCCGATGAACCGCTCAACACGCTCTACCCCGACCTCGCCGAAAGCGGCCGGATCCAAGTCAACGCCGCCGAAATTGAGTGGAACGCCGCCGAAGACTCGTTCGACGATCTACTGGAGCGGATCAACCGCGCCAGCGACGCCAACGTGCTCACGCGCGTTGAAGCGCGCACCGATGAGATCAGCGGCGAAACGCTGACCACCTGGCGGATCGACAACAACGCGATCGGCAGCGAGCCGATCACGCTGATCGACAGCGAAGGCAACCTCATCGGTATCACGGACATTCCCACGCATGAGGAAGCAGACGATCCGCTCACGCCTGACATCGCCGAAGGCCAGACGCTCGGCGAGCGTCCGCCCTGGGTCGTGCGCGCCGCCGATTGGGTGCAGGTCAACTTCTCGCCCGGCCGCCCGCTCTATTGGGCGCTCTCCTTTGTGCTCGTCGTCGCCTTCACCTTCTTCTACACCTTCGTCACCTTCCAGCAGCAAAATCTGGCCGAGAACCTGCAGAAGCAGGGCGGCTTCATCCCCGGCATCCGGCCCGGCCGCCCGACGCAGGACTACATCAACCGCGTCCTCTCGCGGATCACCTGGGCCGGCGCGCTCTTCCTCGGCTTCGTCGCCGTCGTCCCCTTCCTCGCCACCGAATTCATCCCCGACAGCACCGCGCTGACCATCTCCAGCACCGGCCTGCTGATCGTCGTCGGCGTCGCGCTGGATACGATGCGCCAGATCGAAGCCCAGCTGCTGATGCGCAACTACGAAGGGTTCATCCGATGAGCACCTACGTCATCCTGCTTGGTCCGCCCGGCGCCGGCAAGGGCACCCAGGCCGCCGCGCTGGCCGAGCACACCAAGCTGCTGCACCTCGCCACCGGCGACATGTTCCGCGAAAACGTGCGCAACCAGACTGAGCTGGGCCAACAAGCGCAGCGCTACATGGAGCGCGGCGAGCTCGTCCCCGACGCGCTGACGATCTCAATGCTGCTCGACCGCCTGGGCCGCGCCGACGCGCAGCTCGGCAGCCTGCTCGACGGCTTCCCGCGCACGCTCGAACAGGCCGAAGCGCTCGACGCCGCGCTCGCCGAACAGAACGCCGAGATCGCCGCCGCACTGCTGATCGAAGTCGGCAGCGCCGAAGTGCTGCGCCGCCTCGGCGGGCGCTGGAGCTGCCCGCAGTGCAGCGCCGTCTTCCACGAAGTCTTCTCGCCGCCCCAGTCCGCAGGATCGTGCGACCGTTGCCCCGGCGCGCTGATCCAGCGCGGCGACGACCAGCCCAAAGCGATCCGGCGCCGTCTCGACGTCTACTCCCAGCAAACCGCTCCGCTGATCGACTACTACGAGCGCAGCGGCAAGCTGCGCACCGTCGACGGCGAGCGCGGCCCCGACGCCGTCGGCGCCGACCTACTCGCCGCCCTGCGCGGCAATGGCGGAACGGACTAACCATGACCACCGACAGCCGCCCGCGCCAGGTGCTGCTCAAAACCCCCAAGCAGATCGAAGAAATGCGCGCGCCCGGCCGCATGGTCGGCGAGACACTGGCCGAGCTGCGCGAGATGACCCGCCCCGGCACCAGCCTGGCCGAGCTCGACCGCTACGTGCTCGACAAGTTCGAGCGGCTCGGCGTGATCCCCACCTTCCTCGGCTACCACGGCTTTCCCCACGCGATCTGCGCCTCGGTCAACGAAGAGATCGTGCACGGCTTCGCCACCGAACGGCGGCTGCGCGAGGGCGACATCCTCTCCGTCGACCTCGGCGCCACGATCGGCGGCTGGGTCGGCGACTCCGCGATCACCTTCGGCGTCGGCGCGATCAGCGCCGAAGCCCGGCGCCTGCTTCAGGTCACCGCGGAGTCGCTCCAAGCCGGCATCGATGCCGCGCGTGTCCCAGTGCGCAAAGGCGATATCGGCGCAGCCATTCAAGAAGTGATAGAATCGGCGGGCTACGGAGTCGTTCGCGGCTACGTGGGGCACGGCGTAGGCCGCGATATGCACGAGCCGCCGAACATGCCCAACCACGGACGCCGCGGCTCCGGGATGCAAATGCGCCCCGGCATGGTGCTGGCGCTCGAGCCGATGGCGACCGTCGGCAGCCCAGCCACCACTGTGCTGGCCGACGGCTGGACTGTGTGCACGGCGGACGGCAGCCTCTCTGCCCACTTCGAGCACACCATCGCCCTGCGCGAGCAGGGGCCGGCTCAGATCTTGACGCTGGCCGAGTCCGGCTGAGCGGGCAGAGGGGAGACGCGGTGGCGAGAAAGAGTCCCGGCCGCCGCCGCGGCCAACGCGCCCCGCGGCCCGCGCCTGCCCCCAAGCAGGACAAAATCGAGGTCGAAGGCGTCGTCCGCGAGCCGCTGCCCAACGCGACCTTCCGCGTCGAGCTGCCCAACGGCCACGAAGTGCTCGCCCACCTCGCCGGTAAAATGCGCCAGAACCACATCCGCGTGCTGCGCGGCGACCGCGTCCTGGTCGAACTCTCCGAATACGACCTCACCCGCGGGCGCGTCGTCTACCGCTTCAAAAACTGACTCAAGGGAGCTGCCCATGGCCAGAATCTCGGGTGTGGACGTGCCGGATGACAAGCGTCTGCCCTACGCGCTGCGCTACATCTACGGCATCGGCGCGGCCCGCGCCGCGGAGATCGTGGACAAAACCCAGCTCGATCCCGAGCGCCGCATGCGCGAGCTGACCGACGGCGAACTCTCATCGCTGCGCGAAGTGATCGACCGCGACTACATCGTGGAGGGCGACCTGCGCCGCATCATGCGCCAGAACGTGCAGCGGCTGATCGATATCAACTGCTACCGCGGTCAGCGCCACCGCCGCAACCTGCCGCTGCGCGGCCAGCGCACCCGCACCAACGCCCGCACCCGCCGCGGCTCCAAGAAAACCGTCGCCGGCCGCCGCCGCGCGGTCAAGCGCTAAGCCGCCCAAGAAGGAGATCCAGCCATGGTCACACAACGCGGTCGGGCACGGCGCGGCCGGCGGCGCGAACGCAAAAACGTCCCCCACGGGCGCGCCTACATCCAGTCCACCTTCAACAACACGATCATCACGATGACCGACCTCAACGGCGACACCGTCGCCTGGAGCAGCGCCGGCGGCACCGGCGGCACCCGCGGCTCGCGCAAAGGCACCCCCTTCGCCGCCCAGCTCGCCGCCGAAGACGCCGCCCAAAAAGCCATGGCGCACGGGATGCGCGAGGTTGATGTCTACGTCAAGGGCCCCGGCAGCGGCCGCGAATCGGCCGTCCGCGCGCTCCAGGCCGCCGGACTGACCCTGCTCTCGATCCGCGATGTCACGCCGATTCCGCACAACGGCTGCCGCCCCCGCAAGCGGCGCCGCGCCTGAGCCACAGCGAGCCAGCAGCAACTAGGAGAGACGACCGAATGGCGCGATACACCGGCCCCGTCTGCCGCATCTGCCGCCGCGCCGGCGAAAAGCTGATGCTCAAGGGCGAACGCTGCATCGGCCCCAAGTGCGCGATCGAGCGGCGCAACCAGCCGCCCGGCCAGCGCTCGCCGCGGCGCCGCAAAGTCTCCGATTACGGCATCCAGGTCAAAGAAAAGCAGAAGGTGCGCAAAACCTACGGCGTGCTCGAGCGGCAGTTCCGCAAGATGTTCCGCGAGGCCAACCGCCGGCCCGGCGCGACCGGCGACAACCTCCTGCGGATGCTCGAGCTGCGCTTCGACAACGTCGTCTACCGCCTCGGCATCGCCGAATCGCGGGCCCAGGCCCGCCAGCTCGTGCGCCACGGGCACATCACGCTCAACGGCCGCCGCGCCGATGTCCCCTCGATCGAAACCAAAGTCGGCGACAAGATCGGCTGGACCCAGCGCGGCCGCCAATCCAAGTTCTACGAGCTCTCCCGCACCTGGCAGGGCAGCCGCGAGGTGCCCGGCTGGCTGCGCATCGACCCCGTGCAGCTGGAAGGGGAACTGACCGCTGTTCCGACCCGCGACGATCTCGACATGCGCGTCGATGAGAACGCGATCGTGGAGTACTACTCGCGCTAACGCGCGAGGCAGCCTGCAGCCCGATTCGCCGGGCTGCAGGCACGCATGAGCAAGCCTGAGGAGGCGCACGACACAGTGGTTTTGCAGCACGAAGCTCCCAAGCTCGAAATCGAAGAGGCCGCGGGCGACTACGCCCGAGTCACCGCCGAGCCGCTGGCGCGCGGCTTCGCGCACACCCTCGGCAACGCGATCCGCCGCGTCCTGCTCTCGGCCATCCGCGGCGCCGCCGTCACCTCCGTGCGGATCGACCAAGTCCAGCACGAATTCTCGATGATCCCCTCGATGAAGGAAGACACCACCGAATTCCTGCTCAACCTGCGCGGCATCCGCCTGCGCGCGCTGGCCGACCGCCCGGCCGAAATGATGCTCGACGTCAGCGGCCGCCGCGCCGTCACCGCCGGCGATATCGAGGTCCCCGGCGACTACGAAATCGTCAACCCCGACCTCTATCTCGCCACCCTGGACGACGCCGAAGCCAAGCTCACCGTCCGCATGAACGTGCAGACCGGCTACGGCTTTCAGCCCTCCGAAATCAGCGCCAACGGCGAATCGGTGCTTGGCGTGATCCCGCTCGATGCGGTCTTCACGCCGGTCCGCCGCGTCTCCTACGAGGTCCACCCTGCGCGCGGCGGCCAGGGCGCCGGGCTCGAGCAGCTGATGCTCGAAGTCTGGACCGACGGCAGCATCGCCGGCAAGGACGCGATCAAAGCCGCCGCCCAGCTGCTCCAGGATGAGCTGGTCATCTTCGCCACCCTCGGCGACCCGCCCAGCCCGCGCCAGATGGAGCCCAACGAACGGCTCGGCATCAGCGCCGACCAGTACAACCGCTCGATCGACGAACTGCAGCTCTCCGTGCGCGCCCATAACTGCCTCAAGCGCAGCGGCTTGATGGTCATCGGCCAAATCCTCGAGAAGTCCGAAGACGACCTGCTCACGCTGCGCAACTTCGGCGAGAAGTCCTACGTCGATCTGGTCGAGCGCCTGCACGAGCTGGGCCTGCTCGACGCCCAGGACCCGCGCGTGCGGCGCGCCCGCGAAGGCGTCTTCACCCGCAGCGACGACGACAGCATCACCGAACTGCCGCCGCTCGCCGAGGGACCGGATCATGCCGCCGAACCGGCGGTCACGGTCGGCGCCAGCGACCCCGACGAAGACGAAGAAGAGCAGATCAGCACGCTCGGCACAGCGCTGCTCGAAGCATTGCGCGAAGCCGGCCGCGAGCCCGACGAGCTGTAACCGCCCAGCGGACCAGGAGCATACCCATGCGGCACCGAAAAGCTGGACGCGCGCTCAGCCGAAGCCGCTCCCACCGCGCGGCCTTGGTCCGCAACCAGGTCACCGAATTGCTGCGCCACGAGGCGATCGTCACCACCGAGGCCAAGGCCAAGTCGGTCCGCCCCGTCGCCGAAAAAATGATCACCCTCGGCAAGCGCGGCACCCTCCATGCGCGCCGCCAGGCCGCCGCCGTAATCACCGATCGCAAAGTGGTGCGCCGCCTCTTCGACGAAGTCGCGCCGCGCTTCGAGCAGCGCCAGGGCGGCTACACCCGGATCGTCAAACTGGGCCCGCGCCGCGGCGACGGCGCCGCCATGGCCCACATCGAGCTGGTCGAGCGCGCCGCGCCCCCGCCCGAGGCTGAGACCGCCGATCCTGCGGCTGCGGGCAACGCCGACGGCAGCAGCGAATAGAGCAGCCCGCGCGCGTGCCGCCAACAGCGCCGCAGCGGCAGCGGCTCGCGCTCCTGCTGCAATACGACGGGGCCGCCTTCGCAGGATCACAATGGCAACCGCAGCTTCCCACCGTGCAGGGCGCGCTCGAACACGCCGTCAGCCAGCTGACGCAGGAGCGCAGCCGCATCTCGCTGGCTGGCCGCACCGACGCCGGCGTCCACGCCACCGGGCAGGTCGCCTCGTTCGAGACGGTGCGGCGGATGCCGGTGCGGCGCTGGCTCGGCGGCCTCAATCGCTTCCTGCCCGCAGCGCTGGCAGTGCAGGCGCTGCAGGCCGTGCCCAGCGGGTTCGATCCGCGGCGCGACGCGCTCGAACGCGAGTACCGCTACGAACTCCTGATCGCGCCGCAGCGCCGCCCGCTTGTGGAGCAGCGCGTCTGGCGGCTGCCTCCGCCGTTCTCGCTCGAGGCCGCCCGCGCTGCGCTGGCCCAGCTCGAAGGACGGCACGACTTCGCCGCCTTCACCGCCGCCGACCAGAGGCGGCCCACGCAGCGCTGCCTGCGCTCGGCTGTGATCTGCGCGGCCCGCGGCCGATTCACGCTCAGCTTCACAGCCGACGCCTTCCTGCAGCACCAGGTGCGGCGCATGGTCGGCGCTGTGGTCGAGGTTGCGCGCGCACGCTCCACCCCCGAAGCGCTGCGCAATACACTCGAAGCGGCCGTGCCGGGATCCGCCGGCCCCACCGCGCCGGCCAGGGGTTTGACGTTAGCCGCCGTTCGCTACGATCGAGCGGTACTGCGCGAATGGAAGCTTGACCATGCCGACGACTGTCCTGAACCCGCGTGACATAGAGCGCCGCTGGCACGTGCTCGACGCCGCGCAGCGCCCGCTCGGGCGCCTCGCGGCGGAGGCCGCGACGCTGCTGCGCGGCAAGCACAAGCCGGCCTACCACCCCTCGCAGGATCTCGGCGATTACGTGGTCGTCGTCAACGCTGCGCAGGTCTCGGTCTCCGGGCGTAAGCTGCAGCAGAAGGTCTACTTCCGCCACTCCGGCTTCCTCGGCGGGCTGCGCGAAATCACGCTCAAAGAAATGCTCGAGAAGCGCCCCGAGCGCGTCATTGAGCACGCCGTGCGCGGCATGCTGCCCAAGAACAAACTGGGCCGCACGCAGTATCGGCACCTGCGGGTCTACGCCGGGCCCGATCACCCGCACGCTGGCCAGGTGGCGGAGAGCGGAGCAGATTCATGACGACCGCCGGGCATTACTACTATGGGCTGGGTCGGCGCAAGAGCTCGATCGCACGGGTGCGGCTCTACCCCGGCGACGGCTCGATCTCGGTCAACGGCAAGCCCGCTGAAGAGTGGTTCGCGCGCGATGAGCAGCGCCGCCTGATCAAGGAACCACTGTTCATGACGGAGATGCAGAACAGCTTCAGCGCGCAGGTCAAGTGCAGCGGCGGCGGGCGCACCGGCTGGGCCGGCGCGATTCGCCTCGGCATCGCCCGAGCGCTGCTGGCCTCCGATGAAAACCTGCGCCGCCCGCTGCGCCAGGCCGGCATGCTGACCCGCGACCCGCGCGCCAAGGAGCGCAAAAAGCCAGGCCTCAAGCGCGCCCGCAAAGCGCCCCAATACACCAAGCGCTAAACCGCACAGCGCCGACCGTTGCCCGATCAGCGCTCCCCGTGTGGGGAGTGGCTGGCTGTCTCCCCGCAGCGCCGCCGGCTACACTTTCCCTATGGCCCTCAACAAGCCGGCCCTCGCCGATGCTCTGATCGAAGGCGGCCTCGCACCCGACGCAGCCCGACGCGCCGTCGATCTGATCGATCAGGACCAGTCTGAGATCGCGAAACAACCCGAAGTCAACCGCCGCCTGGCCGAACACGACGCACGCAGCGCCGAGCGCAGCGCCGCCCTCGATAAGCGCTTCGACGACCTCCGCGACGAACTCCACCATCGCCTCAACGACTCCCGCTCCGAAACCAATCAACGCCTCGACGACTTCCGCTCCGAAATCAATCAGCGCTTCGACGACTTCCGCTCCGAAGTCAATCAACGCTTTGACGACTTCCGTTCCGAAATCATCCAGCGCCTAGAGGACTTCAAGACGAACGTCGATCAGCAATTCGCCAACGTCAACCAACAGTTTGCCAGCGTTGACAAACAGTTCGAGAGTGTCGACAAACAGTTCGAGAGCGTCGATAAGCGGTTCGACAGCATGCAGAACGAAATCAACATGCTCAAGTGGGTGGTCGGCATCGGCTTCGGCGTCACCTTCACGCTGCTCTTCACCCTGCTCGGTCTCGTCCTCTCCCTGGTCGTCTAACCGAACGCTGAAAGCCCCCTAGTCAGAGGTCGGCCAATCTTCCCGCGCCCCCAAGTGCAAGGGAGCTGCCGCAGCAGCAGTTGAGCGCGTTAGCCGCCGCAGTCAGTCAGGGAGTGAGGCCGGCTGCGCGGCGAAGCGCGGCCGCTTTGCCCGTCCCTTCCCAAGGCAGGTCTAGGTCGCTGCGGCCGAAATGACCGTAGGATGCCGTCGCCTCATAGATCGGCCGCAACAGATCCAGACACTCGATCACCGCCCCCGGGCGCAGGTCGAAATGCTCGCGGACGAGCTCTGCGAGCTGCTGCTCGGGAATGCGCGCCGTGCCGAACGTCAGCAGCGTGAGCGAGGTCGGCTCGGGGCGCCCGATCGCGTACGAGATCTGCACCTCAGCGCGCTCCGCCAGCTCGGCTGCGACGATGTTCTTCGCCACCCAGCGCGCCGCGTAGGCGCCCGATCGATCGACTTTCGATGGATCCTTGCCCGAAAACGCCCCGCCCCCGTGGCGCGCGATCCCGCCGTAGGTATCGACGATCACCTTGCGCCCGGTCAATCCTGCGTCCGCCGCAGGGCCGCCGTGGACGAATTTCCCCGCAGGGTTGATCAGATACTCCGTTTCGCCGTCCAGCAGCTCCGCCGGGATCGTCGGCGCAATCACGTGCTCGCGAATCGCCCGCTCGATCTCAGCGTGGTCGACATCGTCGCTGTGCTGCGTCGAGACGACCAGCGCCTTGATGCGGTGCGGGCGGCCCTCGGCGTACTCGACAGTCACTTGCGCCTTGCCGTCGGGCCGCAGCCAAGGCAGTTCGCGCGCCTTGCGCACCTCTGTCAGGCGGCGCACGAGGCGGTTGGCGAGCGATTGCGGCATCGGCATCAGCGATGCGGTCTCATCGCAGGCGAAGCCGATCATCATGCCCTGATCGCCCGCCCCCTGCCGGTCGTAGGGATCGTCCGAGTTGCCGCCCTTGGCCGCGCGGTCCAGGCCGTCGGCGATGTCCGGCGACTGCTCCTTGATCCGCACCATCACCTCGCAGGAATCCGCGTCGAAGCCGATCTCCGGGTCGGTGTAGCCAATTCGCTGCAGCACCCCGCGGGCGATCGCCGCGAAATCCACATCCGCCTGCGTCGTGATCTCGCCGAAGATCAGCACGAAGTTCGAAGAGACGGCCGCCTCGCAGGCGACCCGCGAAGCGCGATCCTGGGCCAGACAGGCGTCCAGCACGGCGTCCGAAATTTGGTCGCAGACCTTGTCAGGATGCCCCTCAGTGACCGATTCGGATGTCCATAGAGCGGCAGGGAATCCGCCGCCCGCGCTGTTTGCTTTGGGGGTATCCGCGCTCATGTGCCGGCATCCCACGAGCGCAGATAGCGTTCCTGCGCGGGCGTCAGCTCGTCGATCGCGACGCCCATGGCGGCCAGCTTGAGCACCGCGACCTGCTCGTCGATCATGCTGGGCACATCCCAAACGCCGGGGCCGAGCGGCGGGTCGGCCTGCACGAGGTGTTCGATTGCCAGGGCCTGATTGGCGAAGCTCATATCCATCACGCTGGCCGGGTGGCCCTCGGCCGCCGAGAGGTTGACGAGGCGGCCCTCGGCGAGCAGCAGCAGCTCGCGCCCGTCGCTGGTGCGGTGCGCTGTCACATAGGGGCGCGCCTCGCGCCGCTCTTCGCTCATCGCCTCCAGCGCGTCCAAATTGACTTCATGGTTGAAATGCCCCGCGTTGGCGAGGATAGCGCCCGATCGCATCCGCTCTAGGTGCGGAGCGTCGATCACGTGGATACCGCCGGTCGTCGTGATGAACAGGTCGCCCTCGGCGGCCGCCTCGAGCATCGTGCTCACGCGGAAGCCGTCCATCACCGCCTCGAGCGCGCGCAGCGGCGCTGCCTCCGTCACAACCACCTGCGCGCCCAGCCCCCGCGCGCGCGAGGCCACACCGCGCCCGCACCAGCCGTAGCCCGCGACCACCACGACCTTGCCCGCGAGCAGCAGATTGGTTGCGCGGATCACCCCGTCCAGCGCGCTCTGCCCCGTGCCGTAGCGGTTATCGAACATGTGCTTCGTCGCCGCATCGTTGACCGCGATGATCGGGTAGCGCAGCACGCCCTCGGCGGCCATGGCGCGCAGCCGAATCACCCCTGTGGTGGTCTCCTCGCAGCCCCCGATCATGCCGCCGAGCAGCTCTTGCCGCTCGCCGTGCAGCGTCGATACGAGGTCCGCACCGTCGTCCACGCTGATCTGCGGGCGGCCGTCGAGCACGGCCGCGATGTGCTCGTAGTAGCGCTCGTTGCTCTCGCCCTTGATCGCGAAGACCGCTATCCCCGCGCGTTCGACCAGCGCCGCGGCGACATCATCCTGGGTCGAGAGCGGGTTGCTGGCGCAGAGCCGAACCTCCGCCCCGCCGGCCTGCAGCGCCAGCGCCAGATTGGCTGTCTCCGAAGTGATGTGCAGGCAGGCGCCGATGCGCAGACCATCGAGCGGGCGCCGGCGCGCAAAGCGCTCGCGGATCTGCGCGATCACCGGCATCTCCCGTGCCGCCCAGCTGATCCGCTGCTCGCCGGCATCGGCCAACCGCTGGTCGAGGATGTCGCAGGCGGCCGCGCTCACTGCAGCACCGCCTCGCCGCCGCCGTCCCCGCGCCGCCGCGCCAGCCAGCGCCGCAGCGAGACCTGCACACTGCCCGCGCGGCGGCCGGCGCTGGCTTCCACGATCGACCCCACCTCGCTGTACCCGAGCTTGCGGTAGGCGCGCAGCGCCGGCGTGTTCTGCGGGTCAACCGACAGTACTACCTCGCCCGCTTCCTGCAGCAATTGGGCGGTCACCGCGCTGGTCGCCGCCGTCGCGTGGCCGCGCCCGCGGTGCTGCGGATGCGTGAACACGTTGCCCAGTACCGCGATCCCGTGGCTGCGGCTGATCGAGTGCGTGCCGGCCGCGGCGACCAGCCGCCCCTCGCTGACCACGCCGTGGTAGCAGCCTTCATCGATGTGCTCGCGGGCGTAGCGGGTCGGCCCGCCCTCTGAGCTGTAGAGCCGGTTGAGCACCTGAACGTTGCCGCCCAGCAGCCGCAGCGTCTCGCCCCCGAGCGGCCGAAACGTCTCAGCGGTCACCAGCATCCGCGCCATCTGTCGGCAGGTTGAGAGTGTGTGCACGCGCTGCAGCGCATCGAGGTGTTGGGGCTCGCAGATCGCGAAGGTGCGGATCGGTCCCGGGTGCAGGCTGAGGATCTGCTGCACGCCGTCGGGCGGTCCGATCAGCGTGGTCGCCTCGCCGAGCCCTGCGTGCGAATGGCAAACGATCGCCTCGCCCTGCGGCAGACGGCAGGACCACCACTCCGAGCGCTCCCAGGCACCCGGCTCCAGCTGAGCGAGCGCGTAGGCGGCGGTGTAGCGGTTCGCGTGCAGCTGCGCGGCCAGCGCCGCGGGGTCGCTGCGCCGCCTGATCTCGAGCCGTTCGCGGGCGAGCCCCAGCCGCAGCGACAGCGTCACGACAGCGGCCGCTCTTCGGCCCGGATCGCCGCCAGGCGCGCCCGCGCCCCCGCCGCGGTCGCCGCGAGCAGGCCGTCGATGCCGAACGCCTCGACCGAGAACGAAGCGACGGCACAGCCCCAGCGCGCCGCCTCGATCAGGTCGCTGCCGGCGGCCATCGCACTCAGCATCGCCCCCGTAAACGCATCGCCGGCGCCGGTCGGGTCGACGACGCGGAGGCCCGGCACCGCCGAAACATGCACGCGCCGCGCCGCTTCGAAAATCTCGACGCCCTGCGAGGCCTGCTTGATGATCAGCGTCTGCGGCCCCAGCCCGCGCAGGCAGGCGGCGGCGCGGGCCGGCAGCTCTGCGTCGTCCTCGCTGCCCCGCCAGCCGATCAGCAGCGCCGCCTCGTGCGCGTTGATCGACACGATCTGCGCCCGCGGGATGATCTGCAGCAGCCCCGCGCGGTGCGTCTCAATCTCCCGCTCGATCGTGTCAAACGCGATCACCTGCGGGCCGCGCAGCTGCGCCAGCGCCGCCTCATTCTGCTGCGGGTTGCCCGCCGTCAGAAACAGATAGGGCGCATCGAGCAGCTCCGGATGAATCGTGACCAAGTGCGACTCATAGACGCCGGGCCGCGTGTAGAGCGTCTCCCGCTGGTCGCCCGTCGGGTCGTAGCGGCAGGCCCAGCGGAAGGTCGCGCCGGGCGCCTGTTCGACGCCGTCGAGCACGATGCCCGCATCGCGCAGCGGGGCGAGCAGCTGCCGGTCGAAGTCGCCGCCGATCACCGAAACCGGCGCGGCCCGCGCGGCCAGCCGCGCGCCCAGCGCCGCGTGCACCGAGGAACCGCCGATTACCGCATCAATGTCGCCCCCGGGGCTGTGCAGCTCGTCGTAGGTGATCGCGCCCACAATGACCAGATCGACGCTCACGGCAGATACCCCTCGAGCAGCAGTGCGTAGCGCTCGCGCACCGCGGGCGGGATCCGCCCTGGATCGGTCATGATCGCGCCGCGCAGCGCGCCTGAAGCGGTCGACCGCCAATCGCTGGGCAGGCCGCGCACCACAGCAGCGATGATCGACTGTGCGGCGGCGGCGCTCTCGCGCACGACTGCCGCGACCGCATCGGCCGAGACATCATCCTCGCCCCGCCGCCAGACGTCGTAATCGGTCGCCGTGGCGAGCATCGCGTATGCGATCTCCGCTTCGCGCGCCAGCTTCGCCTCAGGGATCGCCGTCATTCCGATGATCGCCGCGCCCCAGGAGCGGTGCAGCGCCGATTCCGCGCGCGTGCTGAACAGCGGCCCCTCCATGCAGACATACGCGCCGCCGCGGTGCACCGCCTTGCCCAGATCCGCTGCGGCGTCCGCTAGCCGCGCGCTGAGATCAGCGCAGAACGGGTCCGCAAAGCCCGCGTGCACCACAACCCCGCCCTCGAAGAAGGAACGCACCCGGTCGCCCTTGGTGCGGTCGATGATCTGGTCCGGCACCACCAGGTCGCCGCGCGCGATCTCTTCGCGCAGCGAGCCGACGGCCGAGACGGCGATGATGCCCTGCACACCAAGCGCCTTGAGCGCCCAGATGTTGGCGCGCACGGGGATCTCGTGCGGCATCCAGACGTGTCCGCGCCCGTGGCGGGGCAGAAACGCGACGCGCTTGCCCTCGAGCGCGCCGATCACGATCTCGTCGCTGGCTGCGCCGAACGGCGTCTGCGGCGCCCAGCGTTCGATCTGCTCCAGCCCCGCCATCCGGTAGAGGCCCGAGCCGCCGATCACCGCCAGCTGCGCCTTCGGCTGCGCGCTCTGCTCTGCAGCCACGGAGCTAGTACCTGACCAGCGCGTCGAGCGGCAGACCGCTGAGGCGCTCGCGCCCGTTGAGCTCGCCGAGCTCGATCAGCACGGCGATGCAGACGACCTCGGCCCGCGCCTCGCCGAGCAGCGCAGCCGCGGCTTCCAGCGTGCCGCCGGTCGCCAGCACATCGTCCACCAGCGCCACGCGCTGGCCGGCTGCGACCGCGTCGGCATGCAGCTCCATCCCGTCCTGCCCGTATTCCAGCTCGTAGCGGCGCTCGATCGTCGCGCCGGGCAGCTTGCCCAGCTTGCGCACCGGGATGAACGGCGCGGCCAGCCGCTGCGCGACCGCCGCCCCGAAGATGAATCCGCGCGCCTCAATGCCGGCGATCAGATCTGCCCCGCGGCAGCGCTCCGCGTACCAGTCGAGCGCGCTGTTGAACGCCTGCGGCGAGGCCAGCAGCGGCGTGATATCGCGAAACAGGACGCCCCGCTCGGGAAAGTCGGGGACGGCCCGAATCGTCGCCCGCACCGCGCGGCAGACTTCCGCCCATTCGCCCATACTGCATATCCCCGCTGCATCGCGGCGGCGAGCGCCGGCGCGCCAGACCAGGCTACGGATCGCTGCAATGCGCGGTCAACGCGCCCGCCGCTGATACGCTGGAAGAACCCGGAGGTAAGCGCGTGCACGATGACCCCCTGGCCGCTCCGGAGGAGCAGTTCGAGCGCGCCCTGGAGGCGATTGCACCCTTCTACGAGCTCGATTTCGGCCCGATCCGCGCCGACATCGGCATGTATCGAGAGCTGGCCAGCGCTTGGGCGCCCGCCCGCGTGCTCGAACTCGGCGCCGGCCCCGGGCGGGTCGCGATCCCGCTCGCCGAGGACGGCCATCAGGTGACCGCCGTCGATGCGTCGGCGGCGATGCTGCGGCGCGGCTGCGCGCCAATGCGCGCGGCCGGCGTCGAGCTGCTGCACGCCGATATGCGGGCGCTGCCCGAGCAGCTGGGTGTCTTCGACCTGATCATCTGTGCGCTCGGCACCTTCCAGCATCTGCTGCGCCGCGCCGACCAGACAGCCGCGCTGCGCGGCGCCGCACGCCTGCTCGCGCCCGACGGCCGCTTGGCGCTCGACCTGACCGCGCCGCGCTCCGAAGATCTCGAGCCCGGCTCCCAACCGCTGCGCCTCGAGTGGGTGCGCGAGGACCCTTGCCTCGGCACCGTGACCAAGCTGGCCGGCCAGGAGCTGGCCGAGCCGCGCGGCGCCCCGCACCCGCCCGACGGCGCCGCTCCGATCGCCTGGCTGACATACATCTACGAATCCACCGCACGCCGCACGGCCGCGCGCTTTCCGCTGCGCGTCGCGATCACGCCCGGTGAGCTGGAAGGGCTGCTGCGCGAATCGGGCCTCCAGCCCAACCGCTGGTACGGCTCGTGGGAGCTCGAGCCGCTCGGCCGCGGCGAACGCACGATCGTGCTCAGCAGCGCGGCCCCGCGCTCATGAAACCCGCCCCCCTTCCTACACTTGTGCTGACCGCCTTCCTGACCGCACTGCTGGGCCTGAGCGTGCTGCTGGCCGCCTGCGGCGGCAACCCCAACGAGCACGTCGAGGCCGATCAGTTCTTCCGCCCCCCGCGCGCCGAAGCCGCAGCACAGACAGCCGCCGGCAGCGAAACCGCCGACCCTCAATCCGAACAGTCCGAAGCCGACCCCGAGGCCGGACCGCCCGCCGCCGAGAGCGGGCAGGCGGATCAGCCTGAGCCCGAAGCAGCGCCGGCGGAGCAGGCAGAACCGGCAGATGCAGCGCAGCAATCCGCCGCGCAGGATGACGACGAAGCGGGCGATCAGCTGCCGCAGGCGGTGCGCTCCGACGACCTGCTGCGCCGCTACGTCAACCCCTCCTACGGCTACAGCCTCGAACTGATCTGCCCGCCCTTCTGCGATCCCACCTCGAACGGCATCGAGCGGGCCGCCTTCCTGGCCGAATCGGGCCGCGCGCTGCTCGATGTCATCGTCGTCACCGATGTACCGCCCGACGAGCTTGACGCGCTCTGGCGCGAAGCGCTCAACGTGCCCGACTTCGTCGAGACCCCGCCGCGCGAACCCCTGACGCTGCCGCTGACCGGGGCCGACGGCTGGCGCTACGTCTGGGAGGAGGACCGCCGCGCGACCGGCGGCTTCCTGGTCCGCTGGCAGGCGGCGTTCGCGCCGCTCGACGGCCTGCTCTACATCCTGCGCGGCGGAGCCGTGGCCGACGATTACGAGTCCGTCCTGCCGGCCCTGCAGCAGGCCTTTGACTCCTTTACCGCCCCGCTCGAAGCGCAGGCCGCGCCCGGACGCTATGTACGGTTCCAGTTCCAGTTTGGCTACAGCAGCGCCTACACCGCGCAGGAGTTCGGCATCCCCGCCGCCAGCGCGCCGACCTTCGATGCCGGTATTGTGGTGCTCCAAAGCGAGCAGGGCCTCAACGCCGTGCTGGTCTGGGAGACGATCGGCGAAGCCTTCTTCAACGCCGACACCGCGATTGAACGGACACTGCAGGACACACTCGGAGCTGAGACGAGCTCAGACTTCCGCGATGCGCCGCCGGTCGACGGCCGCCCAGCGCGCACCGCGCTGAGCGAGACGCCGCTGGGAGAGGGAATCGTGCAGATCGCCTCATTCGCCTGGTACTGCGCTGCCGGCGGGCGCGAGTTCTCGCTGCACGTGATCGACAGCGAAGACCCCGCGCCAGTCGCTGAAACGCTGCTGGCCGGCTTCCGCTGTGCAGCGGACGACGCCTCATGACCGCGCCCCGCCAACCGACGACAGTGGCGGTCGACGCGATGGGCGGCGACCACGCGCCGGCGGCGATTGTGCACGGCGCGCAGCTGGCCGCGCGCGACCGCAGCCTCGACATCATCCTCGTGGGGCGCGGCAGCGAGCTGCGCAGCATCCTCCCCGCACCGCAGGCCAATCTGCGCCTGGCCGAAGCCTCCGAAGCGATCGCAATGGATGCCCAGCCGACCCACGTGCGGCAGATGCGCGACTCCTCGATCATGGTCGGGCTCGCGCTCGTCGCCGACGGCGAGGCCGACGCCTTCCTCTCCTTCGGCAACACCGGCGCCGTGATGGCCGCCTCGCTGCTGCGCCTGGGCCGCATCCCCGGCGTCGCCCGCCCCGCGCTCGGCGCGCTCTTCCACAACGCGCGCGGCACCACCTCGCTGCTCCTCGACGTGGGCGCCAACGCCGAAGTGCGGCCGCATTACCTGGCCCAATTCGCGACGATGGGCAAGGCCTATTTCGAGCGCGTGCTGCGCCACCGCAACCCCAGCGTGGGCCTGCTGAACGTCGGCGAGGAGAGCAACAAGGGCACCGCCGTCGTGCACGAGGCCTACGAGCTGCTCACACGCCAGGAACCCAACTTCGTCGGCAACATCGAGGGCAACGCGCTGGTCCGCGGCGCCGCCGACGTCGTCGTCACCGACGGCTTCACCGGCAACGTCGCCGTCAAGGTCACCGAAGGCGTCGTCGAGCGGGTGATGGGCGAGCTGCGCACGAGCATCAAGCAGCGGCTGCTCTACAGCGCCGGCGCCTGGCTGATGCGCGGCGCCTTCGAATCGCTGCGCGACCAGTGGGATTACGCGCGCGTCGGCAGCGCACCGCTGTTCGGGATCAACGGCGCGGTGCTGGTCGGCCACGGCCGCGCCGATGCAGAAGCCGTCGCCAGCGGAATTCGCTCCGCCCGCGGAGTAGTTGAGTCGAACGTCGTCGAATCGATCCGCGGCGCCGTCGCAGGCACAGCGGCCGAGCACGGCAGCGGCGATCCATCCGCCGATTCGGGGCTGCGCGCGCCGCGCAGCCATCGGTTATAGTCGCCGACTGAACAACTCGGGCGGCCCTCTGCGTATACGCTGGGTGCAGCACCCGCCGTATCCGCCCGAGTTCATGGAGGACCCCACTCATGGCCAAGCCAATCGAAGTGACAGACAGCAGTTTCCAGGCCGACGTGCTGGACAACGATCTGCCCGTGCTGGTGGACTTCTGGGCGCCTTGGTGCGGGCCCTGCCGCATGGTCGCGCCGGTGGTCGACGAGCTCGCCGAGGAGTACGACGGCAAAGTCGCCTTCTACAAGCTCAACACCGATGAGAACCCGGGCATCGCGACGACCTACGGGATTCGCAGCATCCCCACCCTGCTCGTCTTCAAGGGCGGCGAAGTCTCCGGCCAGATCGTGGGCTTCCGCCCCAAAGGCGATTTGGCCAAGCGGTTGGACGAGGCGCTGGTCTAGCTGGTCGAACACCGGCCCGCGCCGGCGCGGAGTCCGCGCAAGATCTCCCGCTCTCCTATCACTCCGCCGCACCTGCGCCGGCTGTGGGCCGCCCCACAGTATTCAACCCGGCGCGGTGCGTGGCGCGCCGTCTACCGCTACCATGCATCGGCACTAGCCGCGCCATTCCCGCGCGGCGGGAATGAGGCATCCTGATGAAGGTCGGCGTTCACTTCAACTTCCAGAACTACAGCGATTGGGAGCGCTTCGAGGCGCAGCGGATCGCTGAGGAGCCGCTCGTCTCCGACGCCAAGCTCTACGAGGAAGACCTGCATCTCGGCAGCCTCGTGGAGCCGCTCGGCTTCGACTCCTACTGGTGCATCGACCACCACTTCTCGCCCTACATCATGACCGCCGGGGCGATGCAAAACCTGACCTACTTCGCCGGCAAGACGGAGCGGATCGATTTCGGCACGATGGTGATCGTGCTGCCCTGGTATGACCCCGTCATGATCTCCGAGCAGATCGCAGTGCTCGACAACATGCTGCAAGGGCGCAAGCTGACATTGGGGCTCGGCCGCGGCGCGGCGAAGCGCGAGTTCGAAGCCTTCCGCTCGCCGATGGGTGAGTCGCGCGACCGCTTCATGGAGTCGCTGCAGGTCGTGCGCAAGGCCTTGACCCAGGAGTTCTTCTCGCACGAGGGCGAGTTCTACACGATCCCGGAAACCACGATTCGCCCGCGCCCGCGCAACCCGCAGGCTCTGCTGGACTCGATGCGGGTCGCCTGGATCTCGCCTGAGACGCTCGAGATCGCGGCCAACGCGGGCCTCGGCATGCTCTTCACCAACTCCAAGAAGTGGGATGAGTATCAGGCCGATGTCAAGCGCTTCAACCAGATTCGCGTCGAGCAGGGCTGGGCGCCGCGCCAGCCGACCGTCGTCGCCAACGTCGCCTGCTTCGATACCGAAGCTGAAGCCTGGGATGTGATGCTCAAGCACACCGGCCAGTTCCAGGAGAGCGTCGAGCGGCACTACCACTTCTCGGAGTCGGCCCGCTTCGCCGCGACCAAGGGCTACAAGTACTACGCCGAGTTCGGCAAGACGAACGAGAAAACCACGCCGTTGCAGCGCGCGCAGTACGCGGCGGTGCCGCAGGCCTGGGGCACGCCGGACATGGTGATCGAGAAGCTGCGCCACATCCAGCAGATGACAGCAGCGGAAGAGCTGATCATGAACTTCCGTATCAGCGGCGGCATGCCGGCGGAGACAGCCGAGCGCAGCATGCGCCTCTTCGCTTCCGATGTGCTGCCGGCGATTCACGAGCTGGAGGGCGCGATGCCCGAGGAGCTCTCGGGCCGCGCCCCCGCAGCCGTCCCCGCCGATTAGCCGCGGGTCTGCGGTGGCCTCCGTAAAGAAAGGCATTTGTCATCAGAATTGACCCAATTATCACTGCTGTGCTGGCAATTGTGGTTGGAGGCGCGATTGCAATCATTGTCGCGCTTGTAACCGTCCTTGCAGGGGAGAGCGAAGAGGAAAGGCTATGCGGGGAAATCTGGCAGTATCATGTCCAGATTGTGGGGCACGAGAACTACGCTATCTGGAATGAGGACGAGTACAACGACCACTTCTACCGCAACTACGTTGAATACGGCGAAGACGCTCACATGGACACTTGCCCTACTAATCACCAGCATTATCTTAATGAGTACATTGAGGAGCTCATTGAGAACGTTGATGAGCTGGATCAGATTAGGTAATGAGTAAGCAGAGGTGGTATCCCACCTTGCGAGGATGTGTATGACTCTGCAGTGGTGCGATCCGCGCTTCGAGCCGTTGCGTGCGACCTTTGCGGAGAACTTCAGCGCGCGTGGCGAGGTCGGCGCGTCGCTCTGCGTCGTCGAGCGCGGCGCCGTCGTCGTCGACCTGTGGGGCGGCTCAGCGACCGCGGACGGCTCGCAGCCCTGGGAGCGCAGCACGATCGCCAACGTCTATTCGACCACCAAAGGCATCGCCGCCATCGCGGCGGCGATGCTCGCCGACCGCGGCGCGCTCGATGTCGAGCGCCCCGTCGCCGATTACTGGCCGCAGTTCGCGCAGGCCGGCAAGGAGCGAATCAGCGTCCGCCAGCTGCTCACGCACGAAGCCGGGTTGGCCGGCATCGATGAAGAGCTGCCCGACGGCGCCGTCCTGGATTGGGACTACATGATCGGCGCGCTGGAGCGTCAGACGCCGATGTGGCGGCCGGGCGCCGGGTTGGGCTACCACGCGATCACCTACGGCTGGTTGGTCGGCGAGGTCATTCGCCGCGTGGACGGGCGCACCTGCGGGGAGTTTGTGCGCGATGAAATCGCTGCACCGTTGGGCGTGGATTTCTACATCGGCCTGCCCGAATCGGAGGATGCGCGCACAGCAGAGCTGATCGCCGCGCCGGGCAGCAGCGAGATCAACATTCCGCCCGAAGGGCTGGCCGCGAAGGCGCTGGGCCTCGTTGCGCCGCGGCTGGCCGCCGGCGTCAACACGCGCGAGTGGCGCGCGGCCGAGCTGCCGGCCGCCAACGGGCACGGCAACGCCCGCGCGCTGGCCGCAATCTACAGCGCGCTGGCCTCGGGCGGCGCCCCGCTGCTCTCCGCCGAGGGCGTCGAGCGGGCGGCGGCGCATCGGGTCACGGCGGAGGACCTGGTGTTGGGCTTCGAGGTGCAGCGCGCCCTGGGCTTCATCCTCAGCACGCCGGGCGGGCGTTACGAGTGGGGCCCCAACCCGCGCACCTTCGGACACTCCGGCGCCGGCGGTTCGCTCGCCTTCGCCGACCCCGATCGCGGAATCGGCTTCGGCTACGTGATGAATCAGATGTCGGCCGGGCTCGGCGCGGACCCGCGCTGGAAACCGATGCTCGACGCGCTCTACGCCGCGCTCGATTGAACTGTTTCGACAGCGCGCGGCTCAAGTCCCCCTACGCAAGCAAGTTGGGGGGGGAAAGGGCTGGGTCGAGCGTGAACAGGCGCTAGGCGGCCTGTTCGGGCGCCAGCCGCTGCAGCTGGCGGCGCAGCTCCGCTTCGGCGGCTTTGCGCCGTTCGCGCGTCCAGCCGAATTCGCGGGCCAGCTGCAGGGCGTGCTCGCCGGTGTTCGAGGCGAACGGACGGTTGGCCTCGTGAAAGCCGCCGATCCGCACGCTCTGCGCGCCGGTCTCGCGGATGCGCTGGGCGAAGCGGGCCGGGTCGGCCAGCGGCAGCATCGGCGAGACGCCGATCGAGACGCGGATGCCGCTCTCGACCAGTTCGGCGGTGGCGGCCAGGCGCTGCTCGATCGAGGCGCAGCGCGGCTCGAAGCGTTTGCGGACGTCGTCGCAGTCGGTCGTGATGCTCAGGCCGACGCGGGCGCGGCGGAACTCGCGGAAGAGGTCGGCATCGCGCGTGACCAGCGGGCTGCGCGTTTGCACGGCCAGCAGCGCGCCGCGGCGGGCCAGGATCGGCAGCAGCGCGCGGACCAGCTCGAGGCGCCGCTCGATCGGCTGATAGGGGTCGGTGGCTGAGCTCATCAGCACGGATTTACCGCGCAGATCGGTGCGCATGCCGCGCAGACGCTGCACGGCATTGGATTTAACGCGGACCCACTCGCCCCAGCGTTCCCGTCGCTCATCCTCTTCGGGCACAAAGAAGGCCGCGTAGCAATATGAGCAGGCGAAAGTGCAGCCCTGGTAAGGATTGAGCGCGTAGTCGACGCGCCGCCCCAAATTGCCGGTGGGCCGCGTGAGGATCGCGGCGGCATCGGCATAGTCGACGCGCGCGCCGCCGATGCGCGCCGGCCGCCGCGCGGCGGGGTTGGGATCGAAGAGCGCGAGTTGCAGCATCGCATGATGGTACATATGTTCTACGAAATCGGCAAGCGTTGGCGGGTAGGAGGCCGGAGCGGCTGCGCCCTATGCCTGCGAGACCCCCCCCCCGCGCCCCGAAGGGGGGGCCGCGG
>CAYFZI010000031.1:0-34290 GCA_964347635.1 uncultured Dehalococcoidia bacterium | reverse complement strand
GAGGGATCGCCGTGGTTTGTGGAAACCGCGTTCAACGCGAAGGAGTGCGTGCGGCACGCTCACGGACTGCTGGAGCTGTTCGGCTACACCCGCAGCAGCCTGGAGATTCTCGACGAGTACTCAAAGCAGGACAGCGCCGCGCCGGCGGCGCGTTCGGTCGCTGAGCCCGCCGCCGCGCAGCAGCGCTCGGTGAAACGGCCGGCCTCACAGGCCGCATCAGCACCGCGCAGCTTCCGCCTCTGGGGCGTCGAGCACGAGTTCACTAGCTGGCGGGCGATGTGGATTGCAGTCGCAGCAGCCGTCCATGGGCGCCATGCGGACGATTTCGAGCGGGCCCTGCGGCTGCGCGGCACGGTTCGCCCCTATGTCGCGCGGTCGGGTGCGGAAATGACCGAGCCAGCGCGGGTGCCGGGCACTCAATACTTCGTCGAAACGAATTTTAATCAACAAGGCACGAGGCAGCGCGTGGAAGACCTGCTCGCGCTCTTCGGCTATCCAAGCACCGACCTCGAACTGATCGATGAGTGATGAGCGGCGAGTGAGCGGAGCTCTGCACCGCACTCGCGGCGCCCTGCGCAAGCGGGGAGGGGGCTCTGCCGACAGCTAAGATTGGCGCAAATGGAGTAGGCCAATGGTTCGCCTTGATGATCTGCATCCGGAAGAGGCCGAGGGCATGCGCCGCGCAATCGAGCGGTATCAGTTCCCCGACCTCAGCTCGACGCCGTGGGTGACGCCGCCGCCGCTCGCGGAGTCCACGATCGCCCTGATCACGTCGGCCGGCCTGCACCGCCGCGGCGACCGTCCGTTTCGCTTCGGCGACGCCGGCTACCGCATCATCCCCGCCGACGTTGATTTCGCAGAGCTGGTGCAGACGCAGGTCAGCGTCAACTTCGACCGCACCCACTACCAGCAAGACGTGAACGTGGTGCTGCCGCGCGACCGGCTGCGCGAGCTGGCGGCGGCGGGCGTAGTGGGGGGCGTCTCGCCGTGGCACTATTCGGTGCTCGGCTCAAGCCCCAACCCGCTCAATCTGCAGGCCGCCGCGCACGATATGGCGCAGCGGATGCACGATTCGGGCGTCCACAGCGCCGTGCTCGCGCCCGTTTGACCAGCCTGCTCAGCCGCCGTTGGCGTGCTTTCACATTTCCTCCAGCGCAACGGAATCGCCACCACCGGCATCAGCTTGATTCGCGAGCACACCGAGGTGATCAAGCCGCCCCGCGCGCTCTGGACGCCCTTTCCGCTCGGCCGCCCGTTCGGCGCCGCCGACGCGCCGGACCTCCAGCGCGATGTGCTGCGCCGCGCACTGCGCCTGCTCGAAACTGCCCAGGCGCCGACAATCGAGGACTACCCGTTCGACGCTCCGGTCGGCGCCCCGTCCGGCGTGTGGGCCTGCCCAGTCGCGCTGCCCGAGCCCGACGCGAGCGATCTCGAACGGGCGCTGCGCACAGAGATCGACCTGCTCACGCCCTGGTATGAGGAGACGCGCCGCCGGCGCGGGCGCACCACCTTCGGCATGAGCGGCGCAACGCCCGCAGAGCTCGACGCAGTCGCCGCGTTCGTGATCGCCTGCGCGGAGGGTGCGGGCTTCGCGGAGATTCCGCCCGCCGCCGAGGGCCCGAACTGGATCCACGCGATGCCGATTCTGCTGCGCTACGTCGTGGAAGACCTGCGCGCCTTCTACCAGGAAGCCGTCATCTCGCGGCCCGGCCCCGACGCGCCCTCGCACCACGCCCTGCACAGCTGGATCTTCGAGCAGACGGCGCTGGGGCAGGCGTTGATTCAGATTGGTCACCGGCTCGCCGCCGCCGGCGAGCCCCGCCTGCTGCCGATGCGCGGCTTCATCATCCCCGAAGGCTTCTGGCAGGGCGAAGTGACCTGGGGCAAACCGCCGAGCGGCGAAAACCCCGTCAGCTTCATCCGCCGCGCACAGCCTTACCTTATCGGCGAAGAGGCGTAGCCGGGCTGGCGGCTAGCATCGGAGCGAAGCCTCGGTATGGCGTTGTTCACGGTTCTGCAGCAGCTGCGTGTTGGCCCCGCACCGGCGAACGTGCTCGCCGCGCAGCTCCAGCTGGTGCTGCCGATCCTGCGCGGGCTGGGCTGGGACGACGCCGATGCCGGGCAGGTGGAGGTCGGCCGAACGGTCGGGCCCGGCGCTGAAGCCGCCTTCACACTGCTCGTGCCGCGCGGTGAGCGCAGCGGCGTCTGGTCCGCTCAGGACAGCCGTGCGGCGGCGCTGATCGCGGTCGAAGCAGATGCGGCCGATCTCAGCCGCCGCGCCGCCGGCCTGCTGCCGCACGCAGCCCGCGAACATGTCGATATCTGCGCGCTGACAAGCGGGCTGCGCTGGGACTTCTACCTGCCGCGGCGGCTGCCGGAGCCGCCGCAGACCGATGCCTGCCGCTTCGCCCAGCTTGATCTGCGCACCGATCCTCTTGATCAACTCCAAGATCAGTTCGAGTCGTACCTCAGCCGCGACGCCCTGATCCAGCAGTCGGCGCTGCGCGCCGCCGAACACACGCTCTCGGCGCGGCTCAACGCCGAGCGGCTCGAGGCCGAAATGCCCAGCGTCTGGCACCGGCTGCTCGCCGAGCCCGATCAACTGCTGATCGAGCTGGTGCAGGAAGAGGTGCACAAGTCGATCGGGCTGCGCCCCAGCCCAGAGCAGGCGGCCGAACTGCTGCGCTCCAGCGCTCCGAACAAACCACGGCAAACGCCGAAGCGGCCGCCTCGCAAAGGGCAGCAGTCCACAGGCCGCAAGATCACGCCGCGCCCCGCCAGCTTCCGCCTCTGGGGCGTCGAGCGTGAGTTCAGCACCTGGAAAGCGATGTGGATTGCAGTCGCAGCAGCCGTCCATGAGCGCCATACGGACGATTTCGAGCGGGCGCTGCAGCCGCGTGGCAGGGCCCGCCCGTATGTGGCGCGGTCGAGTGCGGAAGTGCGGACCGCGGCGCAAGTGCCGGGAACACCGTACTTCCTGGAAGTCGATCTCGGCGCACGGGACCTGATACGGCGTATAGAAAATCTCTTGGAGGTCTTCGGCTATCCGAAAACCGAACTTGAACTGATCTATCCGGACAGTAGCCAGTGACCAGAGGTCCAGGCCGCATGGCGGCGGCCGTGTGTAATCGCTTCGAGGGATGATGAACGACCCGCTGCTCGCAGGCCTTCGGCAGCACTTCGGCTTCGCCGAGTTCCGCCCGCTCCAGCGGGAGGCGATTGAGCACCTGCAGGGCGGCGGCGACGCGCTGGTGCTGATGCCGACGGGCGGCGGAAAATCGCTCTGCTATCAGCTGCCGGCCTTGTTGAGCGGCGGGCTGACCCTCGTCGTCTCGCCGCTGATCGCGCTGATGCAGGATCAGGTGCGGGCGCTGCGCAGCAACGGAGCGGCGGCGGATGTTCTGAACAGCTCGCTGACGCCGCAGGAGGCGTTTCAGGTCGAGGCGCGCGTGCGGCGCGGGCAGACGCGGCTGCTCTACGCCGCGCCCGAGCGGCTGGCCGCCGAAGCCTTCCGCCAGCTGCTCAACGCCGCGCCGCCGACCCTGATCGCGATCGATGAGGCGCACTGCATCTCGCAGTGGGGGCACCAGTTTCGGCCCGATTACCGCCAGCTGGCGCAGCTCACGAACCGCTTCGCTGAAGTGCCGGTGGCGGCGCTCACCGCAACGGCCACGGCGCGCGTCGCGGCGGACATCGTGCAGCAGCTGGGGCGGCCCGCGATGCGCACCTTCCGCTCCGGCTACAACCGCCCCAACCTCGTCTACCGCGTGGTGCCGAAAAAGGACTCGACCGAGCGGTTGGTGCGCTTGCTGCAACGCGATCCGGAGGCGGCGGCGATCGTCTACTCGCTGCGGCGCGCGGATACGGAGACGACCGCCGAGCGGCTGCAGGCCGCGGGCATCGCGGCGTTGGCCTATCACGCCGGCCTGAGCAGCAGCGAGCGGACGGCCGCGCAGGAACGCTTCGACCGCGGCGAAGTGCCCGTCATCTGCGCCACTGTGGCCTTCGGGATGGGCGTCGACAAGCCCGATGTGCGGCGGGTGATCCACCTCGATATGCCCGAATCGATCGAGACCTACTACCAGGAGACGGGCCGCGCCGGGCGCGACGGCGACCCGGCCGAATGCCTGCTCTTCTATACGCCGGGGGTTTGGTACCAGCGCAAGTATTTCCTCGATCAGATCGAGAACCAGCAGGAACGGGAGCAGGCGTTTCAACGGCTGCGCCAGATGATGAACTACTGCGAGCTGAAGACCTGCCGGCGCGGCGTGCTGCTGAGCTACTTCGGCGATTCCGCTCCGAGCGGCGGCTGCGGCGGCTGCGACAACTGCCTCCGCGACGGCGACCCGACGGAACCGCAGGCCGCGGATGAGCGGCACCTGCCAGCAGAGCCCGAGCGCGCGACTGCGGCAGCGCCGGGGCGCACCGAGGAGCCGCTCAGCGAAGCGGAGCAGGCGCTGTTCGAGCAGCTGCGCGAGCTGCGCCGCGAGCTGGCGCAGCAGGAGCAGCAGCCCGCCTACATCATCGCCTCCGACCGCTCCCTGCGCGCGCTGGTGCGCGCCCGCCCCCGCTCGCCGCAGGAGCTGCTCGAGGTGCACGGCTTCGGCCCGGCAAAGGTTGAACGCTACGGCGGGCAGCTGCTTGCGGCGATCGGCGAGATGCAGCCGCCGCCGGGCGAGGCCGGCCAGTTGACGCTCACCCCGCAGCGTCCGCCGCCCGCACCGGCCGCAGAACCAGAAGCAGACGGCGAGGCGCTGGACAGTCTGGAAAGCTGGGAGATCACGCTCAGGCTGTGGCGCGAGGGCTGCAGCGCGCTGGCAATCGCGGAGCGGCGGATGCTCTCCCCGCAAACCGTGCTCACGCACCTGGCCAGCGCGATCCGCAGCAGCGAGCAGATCGACCTCCGCCCCGAGCTGCCCGGCGGCCAGCGGCTGGCGAAGATCCGCACCGCACTGGAAGACAGCGCAGACCTCAGCGCGGCGCACGAGCTGCTGGACGCGCGCTTTTCGAGATACGAGCTGCGGGTCGTGCAGCTCTATCTCGATGCTCAGGCGGGCGGCGGAGGCTAGGGCCTGCTCACACGAGGCGGCCTACGCCGCCTCTTCAATCGTCGCCGAGAGCGGGCCTTTGCAATGCGGGATGCGCGGATCTGGGCCGTAGCCGTGAATCTGATCCTGGTGATCTTTGACCGTGCTGTAGTCCGCAGTCTCCACAATCCCCCGGCCTTGGCCGTCGATGATCGAAGCGATCGCGAAGGCTTTCTCGCGCGAGTAGCCGAACACAGAGCCGAGCATCTCGATCACGTACTGGTAGGTGTGATCATCGGAATCGTGCAGGATCAGGTGGAAGCGCTTTTCCAGTTCGCTGTCTTGCCCGCCGGCCGGCTGATCCTCGACGAGGACGTCGGGGCGCGGCAGCGCCGGCTGCGGGCCGCGCGGCATCAGTTCAACGACCGCTGCAAACGCTGCAGTTCACGGCTGTCGCCGTCCGCCGCCGCCCACAGCTCGCGGGCGCTGCGCAGGGCCGACTGCGCCTCATCGAGCGCGTCGCGGGCCGATTGGGCGCGGCCCCAGCGAAGCAGATCGCGCGCCGCGGGGCCGCGCTCGAGGCGCTCCTGCAGCAGCGCCAGCGCCTGCTCGGTATGCCCGGCGCGCAGCCGCGCCTCGACCAGCGTCTCCTCGAACACGTCGCGCTGCGCGTTCGAGCCGCCTAGGCAGACCAGCTCGCCGCGCACCGCCGAGAGCTGCTCGGCCGCCGCCGCGTAGTCGCCCGCGCCGAAGGCCCAGAGCGCTTCGACGACGGGGCGCGCGACCGTGTCGGCGAGCGGATGCCCGCGCTCGCCGGCGGCGCGCAGACCATCGAGCAGCGAGCCGATCTCCGTCTCATCGCCGAGCGCCGCCAGCGCCATCGCGCGGTGCACATCCACCCAGACAGTGCCCGCGCGCGGGAAGGCGCGCTCAGCAAAATCGGCCAGATCGCGCCACTCGAAGGCGGCCTGGCCGTCGTGCAGACGGCAGCGCCAGAGCAGCGAGGCGGCGTCGGCGACCGCACCCATCGCGTCGCCGGCCGGGTCCGCGCCGGGCTTGATCGTCTCGTCGTGCAGCTCGAGCGCGTCGCTGGTCCGCCCGTTGGCGAGCAGAAACAGCGCCTGATGCCAGCTCAGATGGCGGTGGAAGCCGGCGCGGTGGGGAAACTCCTCCAGCCAGCCGCCCAGCCAGGCGGCGCCGCCCGGCGTGTCGCGGCGCTCGAAGAAGACGTGCGCATGCGCGTGCGCGGCCTGCCCGTTCGAGCGCCGCAGCTCGAGGCTGCGCGCGACCAGCGCCTCGGCGCGGTCGAGCTGATCCATCTCGTGGTTGGCGAAGGCGTGCCAGGAGAGAAACCACCAGTCGTCGCCGAAGGCCGGCGCCAGGCGGTCGAACTGCTCGAGCATCCGCTCGCGCTTTTCGACCCCGCCGCTGTAGAAGTTGGCGCCGAGCCACTGCAGCACGATCGGAGCGTCGCGCGGCGTCTCCGCAAGATGCTCCGCGATCCAGCCGGCGGCCTGCGAAGCGCGGCCGCTGATCGGCGCGCCCAGAATCACCGCGTGCCGCCGCTCGCGCCCGCTGGCGCCGGCCGCCAGCCGTTCGGCCTCGCGCGCATACCCGCCGGCCCGCTCGGCCTCGCCGCGGAAGAGGTAAAAGAGCGCCAGCTGGCTGTGCGGCAGGGCAAACTGCGGGTCGGCGGCGATCGCGGATTCGAGCGCTTCGGCGACGCCGGGCAGATAGCCGAGCATCCGCTCGACGCCGTCGCGGTAGTGCGCCGCGGCCGCCTCGGTGGTCGTCAGAGGCAATCCCCAGCTGTCGGTCGGCATGGCCATCAGAGCTGCTCCAAGCGCTCAGACGCGCGCCGTCGCGGCGGCGTCGACGGCGATCACTTCGCCGGTGATAAAGCCCGAATCGGCGGCCAACGCGGCGACCGCCGCGCCGACATCGGCCGGCGCGACCAGCGCGCGCGCCGGCAGCATGCGGGCCAGCGCTGCAGCGCGCTGCGGGTCATCGCCGAAACCGGCCTGCCCCTCGTAGAAGCCGACTTGCACAGCGTTCACCGTGATGCCGCTGCGCGCCCACTCCTGCGCCAGCGCGCGGGTCAAGCCCAGCACGCCTGAGTGGGCCGCCGCGTAGGCCGACGTGTTGGCCATCCCGCGCGCGCCCAGCACCGAGGCCAGGTTGATAATTCGGCCGTACCCGTGCAGCTGCATGCGCAGCCCTGCTGCGCGGCAGCAGAGCGTGGGCGCCAGCAGGTTCGCCTCGATCACCGCGCGCCAGGTGTCGATCTCCAGCGCCTCGATCGGCGCCGCCATGACGGCGTCGCCGGCGTTGACCAGAATGTCGATCCGCCCCCACTCTTCCATGATCCGCTCCAGCGCCGCGTCGACGCTGGTCGCATTGGCGGCGTCGAGCGTGAGCGCGAGATTGCGCCGCCCCAGCGACCAGATTTCGTTGGCGGCCGAGTTGGCGCGCATCACCTCCGCCGCGCCCGCGCGCAGCGTCGCCACCGCCACATCGGCGCCGGCCTCGGCCAACGCCACCGCCGCCGCGCGCCCCAGCGGCGCGCCGCCGCCGACCACCAGCGCGGTGCGCCCGGCCAGGCTGAAGGCCGGCTCGTTCGGCTCTGGGTTCGGCCGTGGAATGAATTGGTCGGATGCCGGCTCAGCCATCAGTCGGGATCCTCGAACGCGACCAGCGGCGCCCAGCCGGTGGGGCCGATCGCCGAGAGCCCGCCGCCGTCCTGCGCGATCGTCTCGCCGTTCAGCGCGGCCGCGCCGTCGGAGGCCAGCCAGACCGCCAGCGGCCCCATCTCCCAGGCCAGCCCGACGCGCCCCACCGGGATGTACTTGCCGCCCCGCCAACGCGCCAGCGCCTGCTCGGTGTGGGGGAAAATGCCAGGCGCGATGCAGTTCGTGCGCACACCCTCGGGCCCGTAGGAGACGGCCAGCGAGCGGGTCAGGTTGACCACGCCGGCCTTCGCGGAGACGTACATCCAGTTGTGCCGCCCGCCGCGCAGGCCGAAGCCCGAAGCGACGTTGATGATCACGCCGCTGCCGCGCTCCAGCATGTGCGGCAGCACGGCCCGCGCGCAGAGCATCTGCGAGGTGAGGTTCAGGTCGATCCCGCGCCGCCACTGCTCATCGCTGAGCTGCTCGAGCGGCGCGCCGTCGCCCGCTGCGCCGCCGCCCGCGTTGTTGACCAACACATCGATCCGCCCGAACTCCGCCAGCGCGGCGTCGACCATCGCCGCCACCGAGGCGGTGTCGGTCACGTCGGTCGGGACGGCTGCGGCGCGGCCGCCGCGCCCGCGCACCAGCACGGCCGTCTCTTCGAGCTGCGCTGCGGTGCGCGCCGCCCCAGCAACGGCGGCGCCGGCATCGGCGAAGGCCAGCGCCATTGCGCGGCCGAGGCCCCGCCCGGCGCCGGTCAGCAGCACGACCCGGCCGTCGAGTCGAAACCGGTCGAGCACCGCCATCGCGCGCTCCGAATCAGCTCTGCGCGGCGGCCTTGCGCTGCTGCGCGGCGCTGCTGCCGCGGCCGTCGCCGAACTTGTTGTCGCGCCATTCGAGCGCGGCCTTGAGGCCCTGCTCGCGCGACATTTTGCCGAACTCGCGCACGCTCGGCGCGAGGTGCGCGCGCGCATCGTTCTCCGAGGCTAGCCGCTGCAGCGTGCGCGCACCCATGATCTCGAGGCCGAGGTTCACAATCCGCTTGTTGGCGGAGAGCAGCTCGGGGTCGATCATGGCCATTTTGTCCGCCAGCTCCTCGACCGCAGCGTCGAGCTGGTCGGCCGGCACTGCATCCAGCACCAGCCCGCGCTGGGCGGCCTCGGCGCCGGAAATGCTGTCGCCGGTCAGCAGCATCCGCTTGGCGAACTGCGGGCCCGCGTGGTAGAGCCACATGTGCGCCGGCGGCGCGCCCATTGCGCGCACCGGCGGGAAGCCGATCACCGCGTCTTCGGCGGCGATGATGATGTCGCTGAGCAGCACCAGGTCGGTGCCGCCGGCCAGACAGTAGCCGTGCACCTTGCCGATCACCGGCTTATGCATGTCGAAGATCGCCATCCGCGCGCGCTGCGCCTTCTCCATGCCCCAGGTGTCGTCGTCGAAGCTGACACGGCTGCGGTAGACCTTGTCGTAGGTCTCGGTTGCTTGCCGCTGGCCGGCGGTCAGGTCGTAGCCGGCCGAGAAGGCGCGGCCGGCGCCGCTGAGCACCACACAGTGCACGGCGGTGTCGTTGTCCGCCTCCCACATCGCGTCGGACAGCTCGTCCTGCAGCGCGACTGAGAGCGCGTTCAGCTTCTCCGGCCGATTCAGCGTCACATACGCCTTGCCGTCGCGCACCTCATAGAGGATGTTCTCGTAGTCGGTCATCGCAGCTCCTCAGCTTCAGCGCCAATTCCGCGCCAGTCTAGGCCATGCACGGCGCCGGCCCGCCGCGCAGCACGCGGCTGGAGCCGCCCGAACCGAACGGCGCGCTTGCCTCTACCTGCCCTCTGCCTGCCCACAGACGCCTATAGATGCTTGAGCACCCCGCCGTCGACCTGGAACACCTGCCCAGTGATGTAGCCGGCCGCCGGCGAGGCGAGGTAGACCAGCAGCGGAGCGGCATCCTGGGGCCGCCCGAACCGCTGCATCGGAATGAAGCGCAGCAGCAGATTTTCGCTCAGCGCCGCGGGCCCGCGCCCGACCGAGTGGTCCATCCAGCCCTCCACGACCGCGTTGACGGTGATCCCGCGCGGCGCGAGCTCCTGGCTGAGCGCGCGGACCAGCCCGATCACGCCGGCCTGCGAGGCCGCAAAAGCGGAGACGTTGGTCAGGCCGCGCACCGCCGGCGCTTCGAGCAGCGCGATCAGCCGCCCGGGGCGGCCGCGGAACTCGCGCGCCGCGCTGCGAAACGCGGCGTATGTCCCGCCCAGATTAGCGCTCAGCAGGCGCTGCACATCGGCGTCGAGCGTTTTGTGCAGCGGCTGCGCAAACCGGGCGCCCGGGGCAGCGATCGCGATGTCGACGCCGCCCAGCTGCTTCGCCAGCTTGCGCGTCGCCACCTGCACGTTCGTCCCGTTGGCCAGATCGACTGCCTCGGCCGGGCCGCCGGCCGCCGCCTTCTTCATCCGAAACGCGGCGCTGCCGCCGGTCTCCGCGCTCGTCACCCCGACCGCCGCCCCCGCTTCGCGCAGCGCTGCCGCCGCCGCCGCTGCGCTGGGCCGCTCGGCCCCGTAGACGATCGCCCGCAGGCCCGAGAGGTCCCAGCCCTGCAACGCGCCGTCCGCAATCTCCGGCTCGGGAAGCGGATTCTGCTGCGTCACGACGGCACCCCGCCAATTCCCGCCGCCACATCCCAGCCGGTCGGCGCCAATCCGCCGGCCAGCCCGCCGCCGTCGATCACAAACGCTTCGCCGGTCACATACGCGGAGGCATCGGAGGCCAGATAGACCGCGAGCGGCCCCAGCTCCCAGGCTTCGCCGACTCGGCCGACCGGGATCCGCGCACCCTGGCGCCGCGCCGCTTCGATTGCCGCTGGTTCTTCGAGTGTGCGCTGCAGCACGAAGCCGGGGACAATGCAGTTGACTCGAATTCGGTCGCGCGCCAGCTGCACGGCCAGCCCCTGGCTGAGCGTGATTACGCCCGCTTTGGCCGCCCCGTAGGCGAGCAGCCGCGCGTCGCCGCGCAGCGCCGTGCCGGAGGCGACGGTGATGATCACGCCGCCGCGCTCCCGAAAGTGCGCCGCCGCGGCGCGCGCGCAGTAGAAAGCGCTGGAGAGATTCGTGTCGATCGCGTCCTGCCAGTCGGCGTCGGAGATCTGATCGACCTGCTTGCCGGCCGCGGGGCCGCCGCCGCCCGCGTTCGCGATCATCACCTCAAAGCCGCCCCACTCCTGCAGCGTCCGCGCGGCCAGCGCATCGACCTGAGCTGAGTCGCTGACATCTACGGGGACAGCGAGCGCGCGCCGCCCGCGGCTGCGAACCTCTTCGGCGACCGCCTCGATCTGCTCGCGCGTCCGCGCGGCGCAGACGATGTCCGCGCCGGCATCGGCCAAGTGCAGCGCCATCTGACGCCCCAAGCCGCGCCCGGCGCCCGTCACGATCACCCGCCGCCCGTCCATCCGCAGCGTCTCGAGCATCGCCGCCGATCCCCCTGCCCGCCCTCTTGCTTGGCGCTCGGTTGATGCTAGGCGCCGCGGCCGCGGCCTGGTTTGCCGGCCGGGCCGTATCCGCTGCCCCGACGCACCGTTATGATCGCTCACCAAGCTGAGGAGCTGCCTGTGAAGAGCAGAGTACTGCCGCTGCGTTGGCTGCTCGCGGCCGCCGCGGCCGGATCGATCATCGCTGCGGCATGCGTCGCCAACGCCGGCGACGATGCGCCGGCGAACGACGACGCGCCGCGCGCGGAAACGGCCGCGCAAGCTGCGCCGCCGGCAGCAGACGCCGCACCCGCCGAGCCGGCGTCCGCGGCGCCGGCAGCCGAGCCGTCGGCGGCAGCCGCTGAGCCGTCTCACCCCGCCCCGCGCGCGGCGGCGCACGCTGCACATACGGCGCGCAAGGACGCCGCTGCCGGCGCCGCGGCTGGCAGGCTGAGCGAATCGCTCGCCAAAGCCTTCTATACCTTCGCCGATGTTGCCGCGCTCGAACTGGCGCCCAACCTGACCGTGGCCTGGGGGATCGGCGCACCGCGCGGCGAGTACGTGATCAGGGCCAGCATCTGGGCCAGCAGCGCAGAGGGCGCGAGCGAACTCTCGACTGCGGAGCTGCGCTCCGGCGGCGCGCTGCGCAGCGCGCAGGCGATCCGCGCCGTCGGCGGCGCGACGGCCGAGCGCGCCTGGCTGGAGGCGTTCGGCGAAACCGGCGCGCACGGCGTCACCTACGACCTGCTGCTTTGGAACGGCGAGGCGCTGGCCGCGGTGGTCGGCCATTTCACATCCGCGCCGGGCAACGTCGTCGCGCCGGGCGCCGCAGCGCAGCTGCGCGACCTCGACGGCGACGGCGAACCCGAGCTGGTGATCGACCGCACCGACCCGTACCTGTTCTATTACACATCGCAGATCTGGCACGCTGACGCCGCGGTGCTGCGCCGCAGCGGCGACCAGTTCCGCGAAGTCACGCTCACGCTGCCGCGCCCGGGCGTCCCGCATGCGGCGGTGGCGGGCGCCCGCTCGGCGCTCGCCTTCGCGCGGGCCGGCTGGTGGCCGTACGCGCTGGAACAGGCCGAGGCGGCGCTCGCGCTGGCGCCCGATGATCCGCGCCTGGCCTGGAACGCGATCGTGATCCGCGAGCGCGGCAGCGCGGCGCTGCGCGAGGCCGAACGCAGCGCCGTGCCCTGGCTCGGCTACCTGCTCGCCGGCGACTGGCAGCGCAGCGTCGACGAGCTGCGCACCATCCCCTACCGCGACTGGCTCGATCTCGAGCGCGTCCTGCTCGGTACGCCGCTGGCCGGCCTGGAGCGCACGGTCGCCGAGCTGGTCGAGCAGCGCACGGCCGCCGCGCTCACCGCGGCCGACTATCTGCCCATCCAGCACGCCGCCCCGGCCCACCTGATGCGCGGTCTGGCCCGCTGGTGGCTGGGCGAGGGCACAACGCCGGCCGCCGTCGAGCTAGTCGAGGCGATTCCCGGCTACTGGCGCGAGACGCTCATTTTCGATCTGCTCTGGTGGATCGGCTACCGCGGCGGCTGAACCGCGCCGCGCTTCTCCGCCCCCTGCCTCTCCGCTAGTTGCCCGCTTGCAGCTTGCGGGGAAAACGCTCCTGCTCCCTCCCTACACACAAACGGGGGCAGAGAAGCGCAAGCGGACGGGCGGCGTTGCAGATCCCAACGGCGCGCGGCTGCAGCAGCCAACGCTTCAATCGCTATCATTCGCGGGGCGCCTGCTCAGGGCGGGCGCGGAGCCAACGAATCAGACGCGCCGAAACGCGGCGCTGCAGAGCAGAAGGAGTGATCGCATGGCGATTGGGCTGACTGTCGAATTCACTGTGGGCGAGGGCCAGGCGGAGGCGTTTGAGGCGTTTATGGCGACGGCGACGGCCAAAGTTAAGGCGGAGGATGCGGGCTGCAACCTCTACGACCTCTTCCGCAGCGTCGACGACGACACCCGCTACCTGCTGCTCGAATCGTGGGCCAGCGAGGAAGACCTGACCGCGCACGGCAGCTCGGAAGCGATGGCCGGCATGGCCGGGATCCGCGAGTTCACCACCGCGCGGCCGGTCCTGCACCGCTACGAGATCGACGGTTAGCGACGGCGCGGCCGCGCCGCGCCAAACCGCCAGGACATCCAGGAAGGAAGACCCGATGCCAGAGCAGATGGGCGCCGAACTCCTCGCCCGACAGATGGTCAAGGAGGGTGTCGAGGACCTCTTCTACATCATGGGCGGGCCGATCATCGAGGCCGCCGGCTTCTGCGCCGAGCACGGCATCCGCACGATCGACTGCCGCCACGAGCAGGGCGCGGCGATGGCCGCGCACGGCTACGCGCGCGTCAAAGGCGTGCCCGGCGTCTGCATGGCCGCCTCTGGGCCGGCCACCACCAACCTGCTGACCGGCGTCGCCAACGCCTACCTCGACGGCGTGCCGATGGTGGCGCTGGGCGGCGCGGCGGCCTTCTCTTCCTTCGAGCGCGACGACTTCCAGGAATACGACCAGCTCGCGATGGCCGTCCCGGTGACCCGCTGGGCGAGCCGCGTGACCCACTCCGCGCGGATGCCCGAGTTCTTCAACCTCGCCTACCGCGAGGCTCAGAGCGTCAAGCCCGGCCCGACCTACCTGGATCTGCCCGGCGACACGCTCTACCAGCAGAGCGACGACGAGACCGTCTGGTTCCCCGAGACCGGGCTGCCCAAGTCGCGCCCCGGCGCAGACCCCGACGAGGTCAAGCAGGCGATCGAGCTGCTGGCCGGCGCCGAGCGGCCGATCGTGCTGAGCGGCAGCGGGATCATCTGGTCCGACGCCGCAGCCGAGCTGCAAGAGTTCGTCGAGGCGACCAACATCCCCTTCTGGACCACGCCGCAGGGCCGCGGGGTGATCCCCGAAGACCATGAGCTCTGCTTCCTCGCCGCGCGCAGCATGGCCTTCCGCGAGGCCGATGTCGCGCTGGTCGTCGGCGCACGGCTCAACTTCGTGATCGGCTCCGCCTCGCCGCCGCGGTGGTCGCCCGACCTCAAAATCATCCACGTCGATACCGACCCAACCGAGATCAACCACAACCGCGAAGCGACAGTTGGTATGGTCGCGGACGCCAAGCGCGCTCTGTCCGCGCTCAGCGCGGCGGCCCGAGAGGCCGGCCTGAGCGGGCCGACCGACTGGCTGGCGCAGCTGCGTGAATCGGACGACAGCCGCCGCGCGCAGTACCTCGATATCGCCCACTCCTCGACCGTGCCGATTCACCCGCTGCGCCTCGCCGACGAGGTTGTGCAGCGCATGGACCGCGACGCGATCGTCTGCGTCGACGGCAACGCGACGCTGGCCTGGGCGCGCCAGTACATCCCCTCCTACGTACCCGCCGCGCGCCTCAACCCGGGCCCCAACGGCTGTATGGGCGTCGGCCTGCCCTATGTGCTGGGCGCCAAGGCGGCCGCCCCCGAGCGGCAGGTGATCGGCTTCGTCGGCGACGGCTCGTTCCTGATGAACGTGCAGGAGATCGACACGATGGTGCGCCACGACCTGCCCGCCACGATCGTGATCTGCAACAACGCCGGCTGGACCGCCGGCTCGAACGACACGCCCGGACGCGCGCTCGGCTACGGGCAGCGCTATGAAGACATCGCCGTCGCGCTCGGCGGCCACGGCGAGCACGTCACCAAGCCCGAAGAGATCGGCCCAGCGATCGAGCGGGCGATGGCCTCCGGCAAGGCCGCCGTCGTCAACGTCGAGGTCGAACAACACGCAATGCCGGGTCAGGCCCGCTTCGGCGGCTACTCGGCCACACTGAGCCGATAGAGCCGATAGATATGACCGCCGTAGATCCACAGCTCGCCGATCTGGTCGGCGCCCCGCACTTCGCCCACCTCGTCACCGTCAACCGCGACGGCTCGCCGCAGTCGTCGCCGATCTGGATCCGACCCGACCGCGCCGACGACGACGGCTCGGTCGAGTCGATCTTCTTCGTCACCGGCCTGCGCTACCGCAAGGCGCTCAATATGCAGCGCGAGCCGCGCGTCGCGCTCTCGATCCACGATGCCGCCAACCCCTATCGCACGCTCGAAATCGTCGGCCGCGCTGCGCTCGAAGCGCGCAGTTCCTACGACGAGCTCGACGCTCTCTCCAATCAATATCTGGGCACCGACTACCCCTACAAGGGCGATGATCCGGCCGGCTGGCACGTGACTGTCGAGGTCGAGCGCGCAAGCAGGCCCGGCAGCATCGATACGCCGCCGCCGGTCGACCCGCCGGCGCAGCACTCAGACCTGCTCAGCCCGCCGCATTTCGCCCACATCGCGACGGTCAGCTCCAGCGGCCAGCCGCGCTCGTCGGTTGTCTGGCACCGCCGCGCCGCGGGCGGCGGCGAGCACGACATCGAGTTCTGGACCTCTCCCGCAACTCTGAAGGTGCTGCACCTGCGCCGCAACCCTGCGATCGCGGTCAGCATCCACGACGAGGCCGACCCCTACCGCTACACCGAGCTGCGCGGCACGGCGACGCTCACCCCAGACCGCGGCCCCAGGATGCTCAACGAGCTCACACCGCTCTACTGGCAAGCCAAGCGCTACCCGGACTCTGAGCAGTACCCGATCAACGACGAAACTGAAGGCGTCATCGTCCGCGTCAACACCACCCACCGCGTCGGCTAGCGCCGCTCTCGCCCCGCAAGCGAGGCGAGCTGCACCCGCTGCCGCCGCATTGGGGGCGAGAGCCCTCCCCCTGCTAGCCGGGGGAGGGAGGGGAGGGGCGAAGGCGGGGAAAGAGGGGCTGGCCGCCTGATCGAGGGGGAGCGCCCCCTCCTCAGCCGTTGCGTGGCCGCTCCCCCCACTCGACTCGCGTGGGGGGAGCGGGGGATTGATTGCTGTGCCTACTGCTCGGCCATCGCGGCTGCGGCGGCCGCCATCTCCTCCGGCGATACATCGCGGATGTGCTGGCTAAAGACCCACTGGTGCCCCTCAGGGTCGGTGCTGCGGTAGCTGCGATCGCCGTAGAACTGGTCGGCGGGCGCCTCGCTGATCTCGGCGCCGGCTGCGGCGGCGCGCTCGTAGTGCGCGTCCACATCGTCGACGTAGACCATCACCTGCCCATGCACAGCGGCCAGATTGCTGGGGCTGGCCTGGCCCATCTCATCGAAGGCCGTGGCCAGGAAGACGACGTTGCCGCCCAGATGCAGTTCAGCGTGCCCCAGCACACCGCCGCCCATCTCCATCTGCATGCCGGCCTCGAAGCCGTAGGCGCGGCAGAGGAACTCGACCGCGGCGGGCGCATCGGCGTAGGACAAGTAGGGGATAATCCGCTGGTTGCCCTCGGGCGGATTCTGGACACCTTGGTCATTGTGCTGGGCGTTGTGTTGGTCATTGTGGGCCATGGCGCGCGGCTCGCTTCCTGACTCCCAGATTCGGGTTCTGCCTGCGCGCTCACCTTAGGCAACTCAAGGCAACTCAACACGGCCTGCGCGTAATCCCTGCCACACTTCCCGCACAAAAGTTCAACTTTTCCACACGCTACCCACTGCTCAGCTGACCCCAGCGGCGCAGCCAGCTCAGAATCCCCGCAGCCGCACCGCGCGCCAGCGCAGCGCGCCCGCCGGCATCGAGCAGCACGCGCATATCGGGCTCGTGCGTCATGTAGAGCAGCTCCAGCAGCACAGCCGGCATCATCGTGCCGCGCACGACCGAGGCCGGCCCCACCTGCCGCTCCGGATCGACGAGGTCAATCGGCCCCACACCCTTCGTGTGCGGCGGCCCGGTCGGGTAGCGGATCGGCGGCGGGGCGTCCCACGGATCCCCGCTCAGCCCCATCGCCTCCGGATCGCAGCCCCAGTCCAGCGCCGCCTGATGGTCAACGAGCAGATACGGCGCGAGCACGTACAGCGGGTCGCAGTAGTCCGCCACGATCTCCCAACAGCTGGAGTCGAAGATCTGCACCGGCGCGCGGTAGCCCCAGTCGGCGAGTTCGGCGCTCAGGGCGTCGAGCAGCCATTCGGCCAGCTCGCGGTTGATCCCGTCGCCGGCCGGACTCGGGTAGTACCAACCCTCGAGGCCGCGCTGCCAATCGTTGTGCGCCGCGTTGGAGTGCAGCGAGACGAACAGGTCGGCTCCCGCGAGGTGGGCGAGATCGATCCGGGCGTGCAGGTCCGCACGGCCCGCTGCACCGCTGAAGTTGAGCCGCGCCAGGCCGCCGCCGCCGCGCGTCAGCACGACCTGCACGCCCTCCGCTTCGAGCAGCGCCGCGACGGCGCGGGCGAGGCGCAGATTGGAATCGGCCTCCGAGAACAAGCCCTCCAAGCCGCCCAGCTCTTCGCCGCCGTGTCCGGGATCGAGCACCACGATCGGCCCGGCCGCTCCGGCAGCGCCGATGCCCGCCGCCGACAGCGCCGCCTGCCGCTGCTGCGGCGTCCCGCTGGGCTCGTAGATGTTCCACAGCCGCGGCCGCTGGGGGATGGGCGGCAGCGGCGCCGCCGCGCCGGCGGCGTCCGGGCGCGATTGCCAGCCCTCGGCGCTGCGGCGCACCGCCGCCCGCCAGCGCACCTGCGCGCCGAAACCGCGCGTGGGGACGCGCAGAATCAGCGAGTCGAACCCGTTCGACTCGACGGCAAGATCGGCATCCAGCCAGCGCCGGCCGCTGATCGACCACAGGCGCGTCCGCCAGCCGTCCCGCGTTTGGGCGATGTGATCCCAGCGCCCGTCCTGATCGACATCCAGCCAGACGGCGGCGCGGCGCTCGGCGTCGAATGGCGCCCAATCGGCCCGCAGTTCCACCGCCAGTTCGCCGGGGCGAACGGACGCCTGGGCGCCGAGCAGCGTGTGCTCGGCGCGCGGAGGCGGCTCGCCAGGGCGCAGCTCGCCGCCGCCAAGCAGTGCGGCCCCGAGCGCAAAGCTGCCCACTCCGCCGTCGGCGCCGCTGCTCCGGATCAGCGCTGCGCCGTCGGCCGAGGGCGTCAGCTCGCGGTAGGAAGTTTTTCCGTTGGCGTGCACCCAGAGCGGCGCCGGCCCGCTCGCGCCCGGCAGCAGCACCTCGCCGCGCGTGCCCGCCAGCGAGCCGAGCACGGTGTAGATCGCGTAGCGGCTGCCCGCGCTCAGCCCCACGCTGAACCAGTCCTCATCGCCCGGCCAATCGATCACGCCCTGCGCAATCGCCGATGCAGGGCTGGCCAGCTCCAGCGGAGCGGCGCTGCTGAAACCGCCGCCGATATCTTCGAGCCGCTGCGCACGGAGCGTGAACGGCTCAGCGCTGCGCACGTTCGCCGCCTCGATCCGCACCCGCCAAACGCCCGTCTGCGGCGCTGTCCAGCGCAGCCGCGGCGCGCCGCCCGAATGCGCAGCGATCGCTTCATCGCGCGGATCGACGACGGCCAGCCGCGCGCGGCCGCGCAGACCGCCGACGCTCAGCTCCCAAGTCTCGCCGGCGGCGGCGAAAAGCGGAAAGGCCGCGGCAGGGGCGCCTGGCCTGAGTTGGCCCTCAAGCTGGTGCAGGGCGCCGCCGGCGGCCTGCGCCGAGGGCGCGGCGGGCCACGCTGCGAATAGCGCGAGCACGCCCAGCACCGCGGCCAACTTCAGCCTGCGCACAATGCCAAAGCATATCGGCGCAGGCTGTCTCATCCGGCGCGCAATCTGGCGCGCAGAGAGGTGATGGGGTATCTTCGCCGCTGTGCGGCGCGCCGTCCGGACGGGCTGCGTGCGCGCCGGCGTTTCCGCTGCGCCGCATTCCGCGTCGACCACAGGGGCAGGAGCTACATATGGATCTGGGGCTGACCGAAGAGCAAGAGCTGCTGAAAAACTTCGCCCGCGACTTCCTCACCAACGAGTGCACCGAGCAGCTGGTGCGCGAGATGGAAGAGGACGAGCGCGGCTACACCGACGACCTCTGGCGCGGTATGGCCGAGCAAGGCTGGATGGGGCTGATCACCGCCGAGCAGTACGGCGGCACCGGGATGACCTTCCTCGACCTCTGCGTGCTGCTGGAAGAGTTCGGGCGCGCGCTCGTGCCCGGCCCCTACATCGGCACCGTGCTCACCGCCGGCTTCGTCGAGGCGATCGGCAGCGACGCGCAGAAGCAGGAAATCTGCCCCAAAGTCGCCGCCGGCGACTTGGTGATGACCTTTGCCCTGACCGAGCCCAGCGCCCGCTTCGACTCGGACGGGATCGCGGCGACGGCCGAGGCTGACGGGGACGGCTATGTGCTCAACGGCACCAAGCTGTTCATTCCCGATGCGCACGTCGCGGACACCATCCTGGTCGCCGCGCGCGCGCCCGGCTCCACCGGCGATGAGAGCGTCAGCCTGTTCCTGGTGCCCGGCAACGCTGAGGGCGTCAGCAGCACGGTGCTCAAGACGATCGCCGCCGATAAGCAGTGCGAAGTCAAGCTGGAGGGCGTGAAGGTCGGCGCCGATGCGCTGCTCGGCCCCGAAGGCGAAGCCTGGCCGATCATCGAAACCGCCAAGCAGTATTGGACCGTCGCCTACTGCGCCTACCTCGTCGGCCTGGCCCAGCGCGACTTTGAAATCAGCGTCGACTACGCCAAAGAACGGATCCAGTTCGGCCGCCCAATCGGATCCTTCCAGGCGATCCAGCACAAGGCCGCCGACATGGTCACCGACGTCGACGGCTCGCGGTTCATCATGTACCGCGCCGCCTGGGCGGTGACGGAGAACGAGCCCGACGCCGCGCTGCAGGTCTCGATGGCCAAAGCCTGGTGCTCGGACGCGACCCGCCGCGTTGTCGCCCACGGCCAGCAGATCCACGGCGGGATCGGCTTCACTAAGGAATACATCATCCAGCTCTACTTCCGCCGCCAGAAGATGGCCGAGCTGATGTGGGGCGACGCCGATCACCACCGCGAAAAGGTCGCCGAGCTGCTCGAGATCTAACCGCGCCGGCGCATCCTCTCCCCCGCCCGTAGGGGCGAGAGGATGCGCCGCGAAGCAGCAAAGAGGGGCAGTAGCAGGAAGCCGCAGCACGCCGCAATCGGCAGCGGGGTCGACTCCTGTTACTCCTCTGCGCGCTCCGCCCGCCGCCGGTGGAACCAACGGCCGATCAGCAGCCCCGCCAGCGCGAGCCCCAGCGCCGTCGCCGAGACCGCAGCCCAGACCCAAAGCGGCGCGTCGTAGCGGCTCCCGCCGGCAGCCTGCAGGACAATCGGCCAGAGCGCTGCGATGATCGGCTCCATCGGATAGCCTCACCTCATGGCTCGCAGACGTCGCCGCCGCCCGCGTGAGCCTGCCGAGCCCAAGCAGCGCACGTCGATCGCGCGCATCGATTACCCCGACCAGGATACGCTGCGACTGCGCACCTTCTGGTCGCCCGCGCCGACCTGGGTCTACGGGGCGGTCCCCGGCGTCATCTGCGCCGTGCTCGTCACAGTCATCTTCGGCCCTTGGGAAAGTGTGCTGCAGCCGCTCCTGATCGGCGGCGCGCTGGGCTACTTCGGCGGCGGCATCCTCTGGGCCGTCCTCGGCGCCGTCGGCGGCGACGTGCAGCAGCTCGAGTTCGACCTCAAGGACGACCGCGCGCGCGTCCACCAGTCGATGCTTTGGCTCTATCAACGCGACTGGGAATTCGAGCTCGAGACAGTCGAGCGGCTGCGCATCCGCGTGCGCCGCGCGCGACCGATCCTGCTGGTGTTCACCAGCACCTTCACCAACGTACTCGAATTCGAAGACGGCGAACGCCTCGCGGTCGGCCGCTTACCGACCGACGGCGAAGCGCTCTCCGTAGCCAACGAGTTGAGCGAATTCCTCGGCTGCAGCCTGGACCGCACCGAGCTCGACCGATGAACGCCCTGGCCGCGGCGCGCGCGCTCTTCGAAGCCGAACTGTCCGACCGCCCTGCCTGGCTGCAGGAGCATACGCAGCGCGTGATCGATGGCGCGGTGCAGCTCGCCGGCATCCATGAGCTCGACCCGCAGCGCTGCGCGGCGGCGGCCGCCGGCCACGACATCTTTCGCCACCTCAACGGCCGAGAGCTGCTCGCGCGCGCGCGCCGCCGGCAGATCGCCGTCGGCGAGGCCGAACTCGACGCACCGATCATCCTGCACGGCCCGCTGGCCGCTGTCTACGCGGAGCGCAGGCTCGGCATCGAGGACGCCGACCTGCTCGACACGATTCGCCATCACACCACTGCGCACCCCGATATGTCTGGGGAGGGGCTGGCGGTGTTTTTGGCGGACAAGATCGAGCCGCGCAAGCTGGCGCGCGATCCAGGCCTGGCCGGCGTCGCCGCGGCCGCACAGCGCGACCTCGCCGCCGCAGCCGCGCTGTTTCTGGAGCGGCGCATGCTGGAGCAGATCGCGCGCGGCGCGCTGCTGCACCCGCTGGCCGTCGCCGCACGCAACGCACTGTTGCTGCGCGGAGCATCACCATGACCGACGAGAGGACCGGCGAACCGGTCACAGCCGCCGCTGAAGGCGAAGCCAGCGGGCGGGTCGTAGGCGCGGGCTTCGATATGCAGCGCGACGCCGCTGAGGCCTCGCTGCGGCCGGCCCGGCTGGCTGAGTTCGTCGGCCAAGCGGCTGCCCACGAGGCGCTCACGATCGCGATCGAGGCCGCCCGCGCGCGTGCAGAGCCGCTCGACCACGTGCTGCTCTACGGCCCGCCGGGGCTGGGCAAGACGACCCTGGCGCGGATCATCGCCGCCGAGCTGGGCGTCGGCCTGCGGCCCTCATCGGGCCCCGCGATTCAGCGCCCCGGCGACCTCGCCAGCATCCTCAGCACGCTCGGCGAGCACGACGTGCTCTTTCTCGATGAAATCCACCGCCTGCCGCGCGGCGTCGAGGAGGTGCTCTACCCGGCGATGGAGGATTTCGCGCTCGACGTGCTGATCGGCAAAGGCCCGGCCGCGCGCAGCCTGCGGCTGGCTGTCAAGCCGTTCACGCTGGTCGGCGCGACGACCCGCTTCGCGCTGCTCTCCTCGCCCCTGCGCGACCGTTTCGGGATTGTCCAGCGGCTCGATTTCTACAGCGCCGCCGAACTCGAGCAGGTCGTCGAGCGCAGCGCCGGCGCGCTTGGTGTGCCGCTCGAAGCGGCCGGCCGCGAGACCCTGGCGCGGCGCGCGCGCGGCACCCCGCGGATCGTCAACCGGCTGCTCAAGCGCGTGCGCGACTACGCCGAAGTGCGCGCCGACGGCGTGATCGACGCCGCCGTCGCCGACGCCGCGCTCGACCAACTGCAGATCGACGAGCTGGGCCTCGACGAGCGCGACCGCGGGCTGCTCGGCACGCTGATCGAGCGCTTCGACGGCGGCCCCGTCGGCCTCGACACGCTGGCCGCGGCGATCGCCGAAGAGCCCGACACGATCATGGACGTCTACGAGCCCTACCTGCTCCAGCTCGGCTTCCTCTCCCGAACCCCGCGCGGCCGCGTCGCCAGGCCGCCCGCCTGGCAGCATCTCGGCCGCACCCCGCCAAGCAGCCCAGAGCCTCAACCCAACCTGTTCAACGCGCCCAGCGGAACAGCCTCTGCCTAGGGCCCATTCGCATTCAGCGAGTGGGCAGCTAGCGGGCCGCGCCGGCGGAGCTGACCCACTCCGCCGTGCTGCCGCCCTCGAACTTCACGTAGGAGATCCTGCTCTTCTTGCCCTTCAGCGCCAGGGGCGCCGCCTGGGCGGAACCCGTAGGGCAGGGAGGGCTGTGATTGGAGATGGATTGGAGAGCGGCGCAGACGATCACGGGGCGAATCCGTATGCCGACCGCGTTCTTGCCCGCGCCCAGAGCCGCAGCGATGTCTGCATCATCGGCGAGGCGCTCTCCCCCAACGTTCTCCTGCGGCCATGCTCCCTCGCCGGCGAGCAGCTCGGGCAGGGTGGTCACCACGGCGATCCAACCGCCGTCGGCGCCGACGTCGTCATTGCCTAGGGCGTTCAGCTGCTGCGCGTTCGGGTGCTGACTCCAGTCAGCGCCGAGCGCCTCGTACGCATCGGCGCCCTGGCTGGCCGCCACGATACGGGTCAGCTTCGTCAAACTCTGTCCGCTTTTGCGGGAACGGGTTCGGAAAGTGTACTGCAGTTCATAGTGGGTGGCCCCCGCAAGCTTGGGCCAGACGGAAACCACTTGCGGCAGATTGGAGCCGGAGTCCCGCACCAGCGTCGAGCCGCCCCGCGGTTCCCGAGAGCGGAAAGTCTCAGGGACGGCGGCGGGAATCTTCACAACGGCGGATGCCTGCGCGCTTTCGGCTCCGATGACCGTCACGGTCACCTGTTCGCCGGCCCAAGGCACCCCCAAGTGTGCATGGTCCACCACGCCTGCCTGGTTCAGCTCGACTATGTTCAGGAACATTTCCGTCGCCGCCGCCGCCTCATCGAAGTTCTCATTGGAAACGCCGAGGTCCGCCGCGGAAGGAGCGGCGCGGGTCATGACGATGGTGTATTGCAGGTCTGGGTGCGGGGAACCGCCGCTGCCGATTCGCTCGGGGATACCTTCCCACGAGATGTCCAAGAAGTGGCAGCGGAGGTTGCGGCAATGCCAAGCGCCGCCGCCGGCAATCGTGAATTCGTAGGCTGGATTCCTGAGCGCGGTCTTGGCGTGTGCATCGGCGTCGGAAGCGGCCCAGCCCCCGTGCTCGACAGTCACCGTGGGTGCGCTTTGCGCTGACGCGCCGGCGGCCGTCCAGCAGACCGCCAAGAGAGCTGCCGCCGCACAGATCCCGAGCAGCCGGATCAAGGCGGTACTGCGCCCGTTCGCGGACATTTGCGCATTACGCATCACCGCTCTCCCGTTCTCCAGCCCCAGCATTTCTGCCGCTGGGGCCCTCACTCGAACAGGGCTCGCTGCGGCAGACGGCACACAGGGGCGGCCAACACCCGAGGGTCCCAGTCTGCAAGCCCGACCAACGCCGCAGCGGACAGACGCTCCGCGAGCCCGCGAAAGACATTCCCTCCCCTCGAAACTCGGAAACAGTGTAGCGTGGCAGGATGCGCGAGGCGCTCAAGCAAGGCCGCGGCCGGTGTGCTTGAGGCGGAGCGGCGCTAGCGGCGCGGCCGCTCCAAGCGATCGCCGCAGCCCGTGCAAAACGCTGCACCGCTGCGATTCGCCTGCCCGCAGTAGCTGCACCAAAGCGGCCCCGCCGGCGCTCCAACCGCGGCCCCGCAATAGCGGCAGTAGCGGCTCGCCGCGCTGATCCGCTGCCCGCAGGCTCTGCAGGCTGTCTGCGGATAGTTGCGCCGCAGCCGAAACGGCGAAATTCGGCGCGCCCAGCGGTAACGCCGCAACACCCACCACAGACCGAGCGCGACAACCGCAACTCCCGCCAGCGGATACACCGTCACGGCCACATTGAACAACCCATGCACCGCCGCCGCCCCCGCAAGCGCCGCTGCCAACGCCGCTGACCCTGGGGAACGCCCCTGGGCCTGCCGGCCCAGGGCCTCCCCCCACACACTGCCGAAGATCACATGCGCCGCCGTGCTCAACGGCGCGCGCACAATCATCACCTCCGGCCCGAACGCTTGGATGTAGAGCAGGTTCTCCAGCGATGCGAAGCCCAGGCTCGCCGCCGCCGCATACACCAACCCGTCCGACGGCTCATCGAAGTAGAGCGAGCGGAAGGCATAGAGCCGAACGGCCAAATACTTGCACGTCTCCTCGACCGGCCCCACCACAAACAGCATCCCTACTGCGAGCGACCCAATGTCGGCCGCGCCGCCCGCTAGCAGTATGTCGTCGAGAAACAGCGTATTCAGCACGCCGGCCGGCACCGTTGCTGCCATACCCAGGCAAAACGTCAGCGCTATCAACCGCTTCGGTTCAGGCCGGTACACATCGCGCTTGGCGAAGAACCAGAGCCAAAACACGCCCGGCGCAAACGCCAGCAGCAGAACCGCCGGCGCTTCCACCCCCGCTACTGTCGATGCACTACAACGGTGTCGCAGATCAGATCGTGCAAGCCCCGCTTGTCCTCGCGGAACCCAACCATCAGGTAGCCGTAGAACAACAGCAGCGCCGATGGAAAGTATGCCAGCCAGCGCGCAAGCGCCCGCGGCCAACTCACCTTCGACCCATCCGAACGCAGCACATAGAGCCTCAAGACCCGCTTGCCAACGGTCGTCGACCAGATCGACACCCCCAGCGTGTAGTACAACGCCTGCACCACCAACGCCTCGCCCGGCCCCATACCGACGCCCAGCACAGCCTCCAGCACCAGAGTCACCGCGAGTAGCACCGCTAGATCAATCAGAGATGCCGCCACGCGAATCCAGAAACCCGCAGGCGTCTCCGCTGCATACAGCGGCGGCAGCCCGCCTCCTTCTGGCTCATCCAGCGGCAGCCCGCAGGAAAAACAGTACGCCGAGCCCGGCTCGTTCTGCTCCCGGCAGCGCGGACACCACATTGCCCCAGAGCTCGACGGCTCAGCCGCCCTCGTCTCGCGCGGCGGCGCAGACCCCCAGCCCGCAGAGAGGCTGGATCCGCAGGAATGGCAGAATGCGCTGCCCGACGGGTTAATCGCGCGGCAGGCCCCGCACGGTGCTTGCAGCTGCGAGCCGCATCCAGTGCAGTAGGCCGCGCCCTCCACAATCGGAACGCCGCAAACTGGACAGTCCACGCTTCGCCTGCGTTCGAATCCCGCGCCGCGCGCCGGCGCTAATCGCCCGCCGCTGCGATCTGCGGCGCCGGCGCCCCCGCCCCGTTCTGCAGCCGCGTGCGCATCCTATCCAGCACCGCCAGCGCCGACGCTTCATCGAAGTCCGATGCGTCCTCCTGCTCGGCGTACATCATTTGGTAGAGCTCCGCGTAGTGGCCGCCGCGCTGGAGCAGCTCATCGTGGCTGCCCATTTCGATGATCCGGCCGTATTCAAGCACGATGATCCGGTCGACCGAGCGGATCGTGCTCAGTCGGTGCGCGATCACGAAGGCGGTGCGCCCCTGCAGCAGTTTGGCGATCGCGGCCTGGATCAGCGCCTCGGTGTGCGAGTCCACGTTCGCCGTCGCCTCATCGAGCACCAGGATGCGCGGATCGGAGAGGATCGCGCGCGCGAAGGCGATCAGCTGGCGCTGGCCGATGGAGAGATTCTGCGCGCGCTCCGCCAGCGGCGTGTCGTAGCCCTGCGGCAGGCGCATGATCCACTCGTGCGCGCCGACCACCTTGGCGGCCGCCTCGGCCTGTTCGCGGGTCGCGCTGAGGTCGCCGTAGAGGATGTTGTCGAGCACGCTGCCGGTGAAGAGGAACGGCTCCTGCAGCACCACGCCGACGCGCTTGACGAGCGAAGCGCGGGTCACACCGCGCACATCGCGGCCGTCGATCCGCACCGCGCCCTCCGTCACGTCGTAGTTGCGCGTCAGCAGCGAGGTAATCGAGGTCTTGCCGGCGCCGGTTTCGCCGACCAGCGCGACCGTCTCGCCCGGCTGCACCTCGAGGTTGAGGTCGAACAGCACCCGCACGCCCTCGACGTATTCGAGCGAGACGTTGTCGAAGTGCACGTGTCCGGCGATATCGGGCAGGCTGTCGGCGGTCTCGCTGTCCGCGATCTCCGGTTTCGTATCGAGCACCTCGAAGACCCGCTCGGCCCCCGCCATCGCGCGCTGGAACATGGTGTACTGCAGCACCAGATCGCGGACCGGGTCGAAGAAGCGCTGGATGCCGATCGCGAAAGCGATGATCGCCGCAATGCCGATCTCCGGCGCAATCCCGCCGGCGTCGAGCCGAATCGCGGCGACGACGATGATCAACGCGGTGGCGGCGGCGATCAGGATTTCGACCAGCGGCATAATCGCCGCGGAGAGCAGGCCGGCGCGGCGCGTGGCGCGCAGGTTCCAGTTGTTGATCCGGTCGAAGCGGCGCGCGTTCTCACGCTCGCGGTTGAGGCTCTGCACCACCCGCACGCCGTTCAGGTCCTCGTTCAGCGTGCTGTTGACTGCGGCAATCGCGACCCGCGTCTCGAGGAAGACCTTGCGCGCCCGCTTGCTCCAGAACGCCATCGACACGACCAGAATCGGCAGCACCGCCATCGCCACCAGCGCCAGCTGCCAATCGATCAGCATCATCACCGCGATGATGATCACCAGCCCGAAAATATCCCCGATCACCGTCAGCACGCCGGAGGTCAGCATCTCTTGCAGCACCTGCACATCCGACGTCACCCGCGACATGATCGCCCCCACCTCGCCGCGGTCGTAGAAGGAATGCTCCAGACGCATTAAGTGATCGAACACATCCTGCCGCATGCGCCTGAGAATTGGATGCCCCACATTGGCCATCAACCACTGGCGCACAAACTCCGCCAGCCAGGAGAGCAGCACAATCGCCAGAAACGCGCCCGCAATTAGGTTGAGGCGGCTCAGATCGCCGGTCTCCAGCGCATCCGAAAGCGCCTTGTAGACGACCCAGACCTGCACGTTGAACGCCACGGCGAAGAACGCGTTGGCGGCGATCGCGGCCAGCAGCCGCCGCCGGTGGGGGCGGATGTAGCGGCCGAAGCGGCGCACCAGCTGGGGGTTGTAGAGCGCTCCGTATTCCTTGTCCCAGCCGTCGGCCATCGCGGCCGAGGAGGCCCAGGAGCTGCGCGGACCCTGCCCGCCGCCGCCCAGGTTGCTGCTCCAGCCGCCGGCCATCCCGCCGCCCATCATGCCCATCAGCGCGCCCTCCCGTTGGCCGCCCCCGCCGCGGCCAGCACGGCGGCCTCGGCCGACTCCTGGTCGCGCAGCTCGAGATCGTGAATTTCGCGGTAGAGGCCGCCCTCGGCGAGCAGATCGCGATGCTGCCCGCGCTGCACGATCCGCCCCTGGTCGAGCACCAGAATCTGGTCCGCCTCGCGCACCGAGCGCAGCCGGTGGGCGATCACGAAGGTCGTGCGCCCGCGCATCAACGCCGCCATCGCCTGCTGAATCTCGAACTCCGTCGCCGCATCGACCGACGATGTCGAGTCGTCGAAGATCAGCACCCGCGGGTCCATCAGCAGCGCGCGCGCGATCGCGATCCGCTGCTTCTGCCCGCCCGAGAAGTTGGCCCCGCGCTCGCCCACCCAGGTGTCGTAGCCCTCCGGCAGGCGCGAGATGAAGGTGTGGATCCGCGCCAGCATCGCCGCCGCCTCGATCTCTTCCTGGGTCGCATCGGGCCGCCCGTAGGCGATGTTCTCACGCAGCGTCGCCGCGAACAGAAAGACCTCCTGCTGCACAATCGCGACCTGCCGGCGCAGCGCCTCCAGCGGCCAATCGCGCACGTCCTTGCCGTCGAACTCGACAACCCCAGAGCTGACGTCGTAGAAGCGCGGCACGAGATTGACGATCGTCGATTTACCCGAGCCGGTCCTGCCGAGCAGCGCGATCAGCTCGCCCGGCTGCGCCTCGATCTCGATCTCGTTGAGCACCGGCGAGCGCGGGTCGTAGGCGAACGAGACACCGCGGAAATTCAGCCGGCCGCGCGGATTGGCGACCGCAACCGCGCCGGGCCGATCCTGCACCTCCGATTCCTGATCGAGGATCTCGAAGATGCGCACCCCCGCCGCCGCCGCGCGCGGCACCATCATCACCATCCAGCCCAGCCCGCGGATCGGCATCTGCAGCACCGTCAGGTACATCAGAAACATGGCCACATCGCCGACCGACAGCTGCCCATTCAGCACCTTCTGCCCGCCGACCCAGATAATCGCCGCGATCGCCAGCGAAGCGAGCATGGTCATCATTGGCATATTGACCGCTTGCACGATCGAGGCGTCATAGGAACGCTGCTGCAGCCAGTCGGCCTTGGCGCCGAACTTTCGGCCCTCGTGCTCGTGGCGGCCGAACGCTTTGACGACCCGGATCCCCGAGAGCGCCTCCTGCAGCACGATCCCCAGCTGCGCCTGCGATTCCTGCACATCGTTCCAGATCGGCCGCAGCCGCCGCGCGACCACCGCCGAGCGGCCGCAGATCAGCAGCAGGAAGCCGAAGACGATCAGCGTCAGCTGCCAATCGGCCAGCATCATCAGCACGACCGTCGAGACCGCCAGCACCAGCGTGAAGGCCAGCTGCACGCCGCCGAAGTTGATGAACATCCGCACGACTTCGACATCCTGCGTCGCCCGCACCATGATCTGGCCCGTCTCAGCGGAGTCGTGGAAGCGGAATGAAAGCGTCTGCAGGCGCTCGTAGATGCGGTTGCGCAGGTCGTAGGCGACGGTCTGCCCGACCCACTCGGCCAGATAGCGCTGGAAAAACATCGAGATGCCGCGCAGCACCGCTGCGCCGACCAACGCCAGCCCCGCAATCGCCACCAGCCAGGCCGAGATCGAGATCACCGTCTGGTCGTCGATGATCTCGGTGCCGATCGCTTGGTCCACCGCCCAGCGCAGCAGCAGCGGGCTGGCTACCGCGAACGCCGCCGCGCCCAACACGGCAAACGCCGTGATCAGCAGGCCGCGCCAATAGGGCAGCGCGAAACGCATGACCCGCGCGACGATCGCCACCGAGGCGGGCACTCGCAGGCCGAAACGCGCGCCGGACGGCTCTGCGGCCGCCGAGGGCGTCATCTTCGCGCACCGGGGGAGGTTGTCGGCAAGCCGCTGCACAGCGTGCGGCCCGCCCGCGGGCAAGTCATAGCTGGGCGCAGTATAGCGCCAGCGCCCGCCCGCTCTGTAACGTCGCCAACGTTCGCGCGAGGAGCTGCACGGTGGGACAGGACGAACCGGACGGACTGCTGCTGCGCCCGATCGAGCCGAGCGACATCGAGCGCGTCGCCGCGCTGCACGCACGCGCATTCGACGGCGACTCGTGGAGCGCCCGGACGCTGCACGACGAGGTCGAGCGCAGCCGGATCAGCACCCTTTACCTGCTCGAGCAGCGCGGCCGGCTGCTCAGCATGTTCGGCTGCTGGCACGTGCTCGAAGACCTGTACCTGGCCACGATCGCCGTCGAGCCGCGGCTGCAGCGGCGCGGCCTGGGCGAGCTGATGCTGCTGACCGTGCTGCGGCTGGCGCAGCGCCTGCCGGCCGAGATCGTGCGGCTCGACCTGCGCGCCTCGAACAGCGCCGCGCTGCAGCTCTACGCCAAGCACGGCTTCCAGCGCGACGGCCTGCGCCGGCGGCTCTACGCGCGGCCGCTCGAAGACGGCGTGCAGATGAGCCGCGCCGTGGCCGGCGGCGGCCCGCCCCACTGCATCCCCGCCCGCACCGCCGCCGCCTGGCCCGGCCCGCTGCAGCTGCGCTGGCGCGGCGCCGAGCCCGAACTCTGGCCGGCGGCGGAGCAGATCGAGCCTGCGGTATGATCCGCGCGTGCCCAACGCAGAGCCCGCGACCGCGCCGATCGCCGCCGCGCTGACCCGCGCCCGCTACATCCGCGCGATCGGCCCGACCACCGACGACTTCATGCGCTGGCGCGATGCGACCGAAGAGCTGTTGATCGGCCTGATCGGCGCCGATCACCCGCTGCTCGCGCAGTACCGAGACGCCGTCGGCGCGCCCGCCGAGCTAGACGCCGAGGGGCTGCAGATTCATGGCCCGTTCGGGATGGCTCCGCGGCTCGAACGCGCCGAAGCGCTGCTGCGCGATCTGGCCGGGCTCGATTAGCCGCCGCCCGCTCACTCCAATACGCATTGAGACACCATCGCCACTATCGAAGCGTTGCAGGACCGCAACGAAGCTACGATCCCGACGGGCGATATGACGCAGCGCCTGGCGAACGCGTACGACCGATGGGTAGACAAGCGCTTCGCGCTTGCGCAAGAGCCGAAGTTGAACGAGTTGGAGTTCGGTACCATCCACGCCGCTATCACAGCGGAACGCGGAAGGGTACAGGCCGCCGCCGCCGAAGCTACCGCGATGATGGATGCATGGTTGCAGAAGGTCGCTACCGCCGCCCGCGCACCGAAGCTCCCGAAGTTGATATAGGAGGGGCACCGATGATTACCGCACCCGAACGCCGCGAACTTATTCGCACCGCTCACGCTAGCGAACAGTTCTTCCGCACGTTGGACCACGTACTAAAGCCCGTCGACGGTGACCTGCGTGAAGCGGTCAACGAAACGGTGAAGCTTCTACCTGGCGCAACAGTTGAGTTGAACATACTGGCTAGCGAACTCATAAAACGCGGGGCAAGCGCCGATGACATCCAACGCACCATCGGCGAAGGCGTCGATACCGACGTGCTTCACGCGGCGGGTAATACCACCGCCGAATGCCTAGCCGGTACCGATACCTAGCGCCTTCGGCGGCGGCGCTCATACGCCCGCCCGCGCACGTACGCGCGCGCGCCGATGCGCGCGTGCCGCCCGCGGCGCGCGCCGCCCGCCGCCTTCGGGCGCGCGCGTAAGCGGGCGCATTGAGGAGGGCGTGCACAACGGGGCTTCCCTTATTGGCGTGTCGGCGCGGCAATGAGCACCGCCCTGCACGCCTCGGCCGAGTCCTCCCTCTGACTTACCTGTTGACCTGCCTGATCCACCTCTACCCAAGACCTCTAATGCCTCAGGTGAACAGGAGCTGAACGGGCCGTCGGAGCGGACAGCGCCCGCCAGATCTCTTCCCAGAAGCGGGGCCGGCAGAGCGCCGCTCAGGCGGCCGGCGCGCCGTCCTTGACTTCGGCGACCATGGCGACCAGCTGCGCAGCCTGCGCGTAGGTCACGCTGGAGGTGTTGATCACCAAGTCGTACAGCACCGGCGACCACACATCGACCTGCCAAAACTTGCGGTGAAACTCGGCGCGGCCCTTGTTGAACTCGGCGATTCGGCGCTCCGCGGCCTCGGCGTCGATCGCTTCCCAGCTGCTGACCCGCTCGATCGCAAGCGCGTGCTCGGCGACCAGCTGCACATGCGTCACGCCGGGCATATCGCGCAGAATCATCTGGCCGCCGCGGCCGAGCACCACCACATCGCCGCGCTGCGCGACGCTGCGAATGATGTGGCTGGTCGTCTCCAGCACCGCGCGGTCGTCGACCACGCCGGAGCCGCCGTCGGAAAGCTCCTGGTAGCTCTGCGAGAGCATCAGCTCCAGGTTGCCGGCGCCGAGCATCGGGTCGATCGCCCCGCCCGCCGCGGAGCGCTCCAGTGCCCGCTGCAGGAAATGCCCCAGCCGCGTGCGCAGCGAATCGGTGCGCTCATCCTTCTCTGCCACCTCCGTCACGGTGCGGCCGAGCTCGCGCGACGCATCGACCAGCACCGTCTGATCGACGTACTCGAGACCCAGATTGCGGCTCAGCAGCCGTGCGACATCGCGCGCGCCGCCGCCGTACTGGCTGGAGACCGTGATCACCGGCATGGCGTCTCCTCCGCAGTGCGCCGCGCCCCTTGCCTGCGGGCCGCGGCGGCGATCGCGCCGATCGCGCATCGAGAGTACTTGATGACCTGTACAGCTGCAGATTTCGGGTGCCGCCTCAGCCCTCCAGAATCATGCCGCCGAGCGGCAGCGCGCGGCGCAGCCGCCAGCCGCCCGAAGCGCCCTCGGCGTCGAAGATGCCGGCGTGCGTGACGACCAGGAAATAGCGCTGCTCGGCCAGCGCCGCGGCCGCGCCGCGCGCTTCCGCCTCGCGGCTAAAGCGGCCCAGCGTCAGCGCGGTGCGCTCCAGCGGCGAGCGCGAGCGGAACGGCGGCTGCGGCTCGTGTTCGGGAAACAGGTCGCGGTAGAGCATCCCAGCCAGCCGCTGCGCCTCCGCGTCGCCCTGCTCAGCGGTGATCTGCAGCAGATGCTGATCACCGTCAAACCAGGTCGTGGGATGGGCCAACTCGAGCATGAACGGCTGGAAGAGCGAGAGGATGATCTCCATCATCTGCGCCAGCTCGTCCAGCGGGTAGGCGGCGTCGACCTCGCCGGTCAACGGGATGTGCGGCGGCGTGTCCTCGACCCGCTCACGGTCGTAGAGCGCGCGCAGCAGATCGATCTGGCTGCGGGCCGTCTCATCGGGCACGAGCGCGAGCATTCGCGATGGCATCCGTGACAGGTTCCCCGCTCCCTGCGGGCCGCGTCAAGCGGAGCACCGCCCACGAAGAAGCCCGCTGCGAATGCAGCGGGCTTCGGGGCCGGCGGGCCGGCTGACGTGAGCGGGGCGGCTCAGCCGCTCGAGATCGGGATGCGCCGCGACTCGCTGCGCTTCGCGCGGCGCAGCTGAAGATCGAGCACGCCGTTGCGCAGATCGCCGCTGATCGCCTCGGCGTCGAAGTCGCCGCCGATGTGGAAGCTGCGCTCGAGCACCGTGTGCTGGATCTCGCGCCGCCGGTAGCGGCGGCCGGCGGCGGCGCTGCCGTCCTCGGCCCCGCCGTCGCCCGGTGCGGCGCGCTCGGCGCGGTGCTCCGCGCGGAGCGTCAGCTGCCCATCCTCGAAGGTGACGTCGATCTCCTCGCTGCTGAAGCCCGGCACCCAGGCTTCGATGCCCACGCCGTCCTCGGTGTCGTAGACGTTGACGGGCATGCTGGAGGAGCTGACGGCCTGGCGCGTCCCGGCCAGGCGGCCGAACGGTTCGGCCCAACCGCGGCCAAAGGCCTGTTCGACCAGATCACCGAACTCGGCGAACGGGTCGCGTACAACGAGCTTTGCCATGCTGGGGTCCTTTCCTGCTGTTCTCCTGCGGGTGTTGCGGTTCCCGCGCTTGCTGAGGCAACCGTAGGCTGCAGCATGATCGATGTCAAGAAACTTGATCGCAAACTGCGCAACTATTCAGATTGCACGAATATCTGATAATGTTGCGATCAGATTTGGAGCGTGCCGTGGCAGCCGATCTCTACGCTCTCCTCGACGTCCCCCGCGACGCCTCGCAGAAAGACATCCAGTCGGCCTACCGCCGTCTGGCGCGCCGCTACCACCCCGACGTGACCGGCGGCGACAGCGCAGCTGAGGACAAGTTCAAGCAGATCAACACCGCCCACGACGTGCTCGGCGACCCCGCCAAACGGGCCGCCTACGACCGGTGGGGCGAGCGCTGGGAGCACGCCGAGCAGCTGGAGGAAATGGAGCGCAACGGTGCCTTCGGTTTCCGCCAGGGCAGCGGCGGCTTCGGCGGGCCGGGCGGAGGGCGCTTCACGTTCGCCAGCGGCGGCGGCGGCTTCGGCGGCTTCCAGCAAGCTGATTTGGGCGATCTGGGCGGCCTCTTCGAGGGCCTGTTCGGCGGCGGCGCAGCACCGCAGGGCCGCGACGTCGAACATCCCGTCGCGATCAGCCTGCGCGAGGCGTTCCAGGGCACAACCCGCACAATCCAGGTGCCGCGCCAGTCGGACAACGCGGAGGAGGGGCCGCGTTTCTCGCGCCTC
>CAYFZI010000030.1:0-34328 GCA_964347635.1 uncultured Dehalococcoidia bacterium | reverse complement strand
GTAACATCGGGCAGATCGTCGACCGCAGCGTGCGGGGCGACGCGTCGGACTACCTGCCGGACGGCAATCGTTACCGGCGGATGATTGAGAAGCAGATCGAGTCCGGCCAATCGCCCGCCAACCTGTATCAGGTGCGGCGCTCCTATGTGCGCGAAAAGCGGGACGGCCTCTGCCCCACGCTGACCGCCAACATGGGCGTCGGCGGGCACAACGTGCCGTTCCTGCGCGACGCGTGGGGGATCCGCCGCCTCAGCGTGGCCGAGGTCGCCCGCCTGCAGGGCTTCGAAGATCCCGCCGCGCTCTTCCCCGCGATCCCGCAGGCAGAGCAATACCGCCTCTTGGGCAACGCTGTCTGCCCCAAGCTGGCCCGCCAAGTCGGCGCCCGCTGCGCCAAGATCCTGCGAGAGGAGTGCAAATGAGTGATCGCATCGGCTGGCACTTTCCGCCCACGGGCGGGGGCATGCGAAGCGGTATCAACGATGCCGGCATCGCCACGTTCGCCGGATCCCGCATTCCCAGCTTGGCGCGCGAGACGCTCCAAAACTCGCTTGACGCCGCGCAGCGGAATGATGAACCAGTACACGTCACATTCGAGCTCCGGCACATAGATATCAGTAGGGCGCTTCACCCAGACAAGCTGGCTGAGCATTTGGACGCCTGCGCGGCGACCTGGGCGAACGATCCAAAGGCCTCTCGGGCATTGCGCGAAGCGCGCAGCACGCTCGACCAAAGCACACTTCCGTTTCTCTTGATCGTCGACAGCAACACCACAGGCCTCAGTGACGCACGTTGGACCGCGCTCGTGAAAACCGCCGGGGCCAATCTCAATGAGTCCGACGGCGGGGGTGGATCGTTCGGCATCGGCAAGTCCGCCCCGTTCGTCGTCTCGCCGCTGCGCACGGTCTGTTACTGGACCTACATCGAGAATGAGGGCGGCGGCGCGGTGGAAAAATTTCAGGGCAAAGCCGTGCTCACCGCGCACGAGCACGGAAACGGCGACGATCGGGAACGGCAGGGTACCGGCTTCTTCGGGCATGTCGCGGGATGCAAGGAACTCCGCGGTGCTGATGTACCGTCGAGCTTCCGCCCGGACATGAGCTGCCCGCCAGAACAGGGAACAGCGATTTGGATCGCCGGTTTCCGCGGCGAGCGGGGCTGGCAGCAGGAGATCGCGCGCAGCGTCATCTCCAGCTACTTCTATGCAATCCACCAGCGCCGCCTGGCCGTGCACCTCGAACCAGATCCTTTGACGCACAATCGGCTTGAAGAAGCGGACATTGACGAGTCAACTCTCGAGCAATGGTTCGACCATCTGTCCACAAACCAAGACGGAGCTGCACCGCAGAACGGACCGGACACTGATGAGATCAGCGAGGCCCGAACGTTCTGGGAGCTCGTACGCAGCCGCCCGCCTACATGTGTGATGGACCCGCCGGATACAGAACTCGGCGCGCCGAAGCTATGGATCGGGACCGAAGATGACTTGCCCGGAGTGAGCCTCCCCAACAAAGTCGCTCTGATCCGCGGCAGCGGCATGCTTATCACCGCGCAGCAGAAACGCATCGGGAACTTCCGCAACCTGCGCGACTACGCTGCAGTGTGCATCTTGGACGATGCAACAGCAAACAGACTGCTCCGCAAGATGGAGAATCCCCGCCATGATCAGTTTGAACCAGATCGGCTGTCAGAAGACCCTGATCTAAGCCCTGATCAAGGCAACCATATGCTCGAGCGCCTGCGCAAGTGGATCCGTGAACAACTCGGCCAATTCGCTGCTTTACCCCGCGTCGAAGTCTCCACAGAAATCAGCGAGCTTGCGCACCTCCTGCCGCTCGACGCCCCCGGGCCGTTCGCGCAGCAGCCGGGCTCCGATAACCGCGAGAAGGCCTTCGGTGAAATGGGCGCTGTACACGTCAAGCAGATCAAACGGAAGGTGAAACCGCCAGATACGGCCGACAACCCGAACGACCTTCCCGGCGAAGGCGGCGACGGCGACGATATCGGCGTCGAGGGCGGCGGGCCGAGCCGTGTAGGAGGCGGGGGCAACGGAACCGGCGGCGCGGGCGATGGAGATGGAACGGGAGGAACCGGCCCAAGGGGCGGGGAGCGCGGGGCTGTCCCAGTCGAGCTCAGCGATGTTCGCCTGCTTCCGATTGACAGGCACGAGAAGCGCTGCCGGGTCAGCTTTACTCCGCGGACCAACGGCACTGTGCAACTGCGGCTCGAAGAGGCCGGCGATTCGAGCGCCATGAAACGGAGCGACCTGAAAGTGCTCCGCAACGGCACCGAGCAGCAACTCTCTGATTTCAAGGTCAGCGTTACTGCCGGGGAGCGCGTCGAGCTCGAAATTCGCGCCGATGCGCCCTTGCAAAACCGCGCCTGGCGCGTGATCGCCCTGGAGGAGCCGTCCCAATGAAATGGGAAGAGACGAAGTCCTGGCCCTACCCCGTCCTTCGCCCGAACAGCTCCGACTACCAGAAGGCCGCGTTCGAGGTGTCCCTCGATCTCCGCAAAATCCCTCAGGAAACTGCCGTGGAGATAGAGGCGGAATTCGCACTCGGCGACGAAGATCTGCTCCGCCTCGTGGAGCAGGGGGATGCTGAGTATCATTTGCTGGTGCGGTGTTCCACGACCCACTACCGCAGGGACTACCGCAGCACCAAGTCGTTGATCAAAAAGCAATTCGCCAATGGGTACCTGGCCGGGCGAGTAGAATTCGCCCCCTTCCTCGTGGCTGTGAAGACACTGCCTGATTTTCGCGCCAAACGCTGGCATCCAGACTATCAAGGCCTGAACCCGCGGTTCGACGCCGGCTCAGTGCTCGCAGCCGATCGGCCAACCACATACTGGATCGATACCGACGACGAAGCTCCGATCACATCGGTGTTCCGCGTCGCTAAGAGCGATGTCCCCGACGGGCAATGGCGTTGCCGGCCGCAGGCGGACCACGTCGATCTTGAGTTTGGCGCACACGAATACGAACGCTTCAATGATGCGCGCAGCCGAATTGCCGCCGCGCCCGTTGCCGCTGCGCCCGAAGGCGCCTATCTCATCAACGGCGTCTACCTGCCCGCGCTCATCTGGCTGCTCGTTGAAGCAGATCGAGGCGGCGATGACAGCGACCACGCCGAAGCGCGCTGGTATCACGCCCTGGGCCGCGCCCTAGAAAAACGAGGCCGCGATCCACTCGGCACAGAAAGCGCCGACCGGATTGCCGACGCCCAAATTCTGCTCGAAGAGCCTTTCGCCCGCATGCCCGTCCTGAACCCTGAGCAGGCTGTGCAGTGAGCCAGCTTCAGTACTTCACTGAACTAGCGGTGGATGAACTGCGCACTGACATCGCTGAGCGGCTCGACTGGTATTACAAGCCGACCGAGAACCTCCCGGACGGCTGGATTCGGGCAGAAAACCCGGTGCGCACAGCCCCCATCGACGGCGGCGGCATACGCGAGCAGCTGAAAATCGGCGCACAGCCGCACCGCGATGATCAGGCCAACGCGATTGCGGTCTACCGCGCTCTCAAGAAGCTCACGCCGCACCAAGCCTCCGATGAGCGCCTGTGGGTCTACCTCTCTCACACGCAGTGCGCGCAATACGTAGCCAAGCGCTGGCTCCGCGAGCGGCCGGATGATGATGAAAAAGCGGTGCAAAAAGTACGCAACCACTTCTTCGCCCGCGGCAATAGAGCGCTGATTCGGGACAACGGCGTCTCCCGCCTTTGGTGGCTGGGGAGCATCGCGCACCGGATCGATCCCGATGATCCTCAAGTATTTCTTGAAATTCTTCTCCATAAACAGGATGTCCGCTCTGCACTGGTCGAGCGCCCCGCGATCTCCATGAACCCCGCCGTCCTCAAGGCCATCTACGCCGTCATGCGTGGGTACTGGGAGAAGGGTGCAGAGAAAGCACCTCTATTCGTACGCAACACGTTCCGCACCTGGATGATCAACCTCAACCGCCGCGGCGGCGTGATTTTGCTCGATGCGTTGAGCGAGTATGAACTCGAGCGGCTGCTGCGCAGCGAGGCGCAGCGGGCGATTGCGGAGGCGCGGGCGAATGGCTGACAACCTCAGCCCGGCTGACCGCGCCTGGTGTATGTCGCAGATTCGCTCGCAGGGGATGAAGCCGGAGCGGGCGGTACGCTCGATGGTGCACCGCATGGGCTACCGCTTTCGGCTGCATCGGCGCGACTTGCCGGGGCGGCCGGATCTGGTGCTGGCCCGGCACCGCGCGGTGATCTTCGTGAACGGCTGCTTCTGGCACTGGCACCCCGACCCAGCCTGCCCGATCGCGGGGCTGCCGAAATCGAATCTGGATTACTGGCTGCCCAAGCTGACGCGCACGCGCGAGCGCGACCGCGAACACACGGCCAGCCTGGCCGCCGACGGCTGGCGGGTGCTGACGGTCTGGGAGTGCAGCCTGCGCGAGCCCGCGCTCGCGGCCGAGGCGATCGCCGCCTTCCTCAAGCCCGCGCAGCCCGCCGCTGCGCACCTTCCTCAGGACTGCTGAGCCTGCTGCTGAGCGCTGCTCTGAGACCCTCCTGAACGCTGCGCCCAGCGTTCGCGCATTCGCTCCGAAGGCTTGCCCAGCTTCGAGCCGGTGGCGAGCTTGGTGCGGACTTCGCGCAGGACGCGCGGGTGGAGGCGCGGTTCGTGCCGCTCGAGCCACTGCTGCACCGGCGGCTCATCGCGGATGCCCAGCTCGCGCAGCGCCCAGGAGAGCGCTTTGACGATGAGATCTTCGCGGGCGTCGACGAACAGATCGCAGACCGCGAGCGTGCGCGCTGCATCGCCGCGGCCCAGGCGGCGCTCGTTCAGCGCGATGGTGGAGACGATCGCCGCACGCCGCCGCCAGAGGTCGGGCGAGCGCGCCCAACGCATGATCTGCGCATCGCTGATTTGCCCGCGCTGCCAGGCGGGGCCGCTGAGCAGGCGGGCGAAGTGGTCGACGCTAGCCCAACCGTCGAGCGTCTCGCTGAGCTGTTCGAGGCGGCGCCAGTCGAGCGCGGCGGCGGCAGCGGGATGGCGGGCAGCCAGCTCAAAGGCGGCCGCGCGCGGCCAGGGGCCGTGCTGGATCAGCTGCCTGCAGAGCTGCAGGACCGGCTCCGCCTCGGCGCCGCGCAGTTCGCGGGCCAGATCGCGTGCGATCGCGCGCATCGCTGGAGTCCGCAGCGGCTGCGGGGCGGCGTCGAGCCGCCGCTCAACCTCCGCCGCGCCGATCACGCCTGCGCCGCCGAGCGGCCGGCGATCCGCCCAAACACCGAGCCCGCCATCAAGCCCGAGCCGCCGGCGTAGTTGTCGTAGAACAGGCCGCCGACCAGCTCACCGGCGGCGTAGAGGCCGGCGATCGGGCGCTCTTCGGTGTCCAGCACCTGCGCCGTGCGCGGCTCGATCTTGAGCCCGCCGAAGGTGAAGGTGATGCCGCAGGTCACGGCGTAGCCGAGATAGGGCGGCTCGGCGATCGGCAGCGCCCAGTTGGACTTGGGCGGATCGATCCCCTCGGTGCGCAGGCCGTCGAGCCGCGAGGGATGGAAATCGCCGCCGACACAGGCGGCGTTGAACTCGGCCACAGTCCGCACTAGTCCGGGAACTGAGACGCCCAGGCGCTCGGCCAGCTCAGCGATCGTGGACGCTTCGGCCATCGTGGCCTGGCGCACGCGGTACTCGTCGCGCAGCAGGCCCACCGTCTGCTGGTCGAAAATCTGGAACGCCGCGCGGCTCGGCTGACGCAGGATTTCGCGCCCGTATTTGGCGTAGGTGTAGTTGCGCAGGTCTGCGCCCTCATCCACGAAGCGCTCACCGGCGAGGTTGACGATGATTCCGTAGGGGTAGGAGTGCTTCTGATAGAGGTCGGCGATGATGCGGTTGCCGGTCGGCGGGGCGTTGAGGTCCCAGGCGACGGCGTGCGCGCCGGACCAGTGGCCGAAGGGCTGCGCGCCGAGTTCGAGCGCGGCGCGAATCGCGTCGCCGCTGTTGAAGCGGCTGCCGCGCACTTTGGCTAGATCCCAGCCGGGCCCGAGATAGCGGGTGCGCATCTCCGCGTTGGCCTCGAAGCCGCCGGCAGCCAGCACGACGGCGTCGGCGGCGAGCTCTGTTTCGCCCTGATCGGTCCAGATGCGCACGCCGCTGACGCGCGCACCCTCGCGCAGCAGCCCGGTCGCTTTCGCGCCGTAGCGCAGCACAGCGCCGCACCGTTCGGCGGCGGCGAACTCCTGATCGGAGAGCCCCTTGCCGGCGCCGACAGCCTCAACAGTGAGACCGCCGTAGAAGACGAGACGGCCATCGACCTCGTTCGCTTGGCGGCCGGTCATCAGGGTGAAGCGCACACCCTGCTGAGCCAGCCACTGCATGGTGGGGCGCGCTTCGCGGACGAGGGTCGTGGCCAGGCCGTCGTCGATCAGGCCTTCGGTCACTCGCGCGAGGTCGGCGCGAAACTGCGCGGCGGGGTACGCGCCGACGTCGACGCGGGCAAGCTCGGCCTCGCTGAGGTCGGGGATCAGTTCGCGGATCTGGCCGATCCCGTCGTAGGGGAAGCGGAAGCCGCCGCCGGTGAAGTAGGTATTGCCGCCGCGCTCGGCCCGGGGCGCCTTCTCGAGCACGAGCACATCCGCCCCGTGCTCACGGGCGCTGAGCGCGGCGCAGAGCGCGGCATTGCCGGCGCCGACGACGATCACGCGGGGCGCCATCAGTCGATCCAGCCTTCATCCACGACCGCTGTCCGTTTCTGCGGGCGCGCCGACGCGATCAGGATCGGCGCACCGACCAACCGCTGAACGGTCGCCGCCGCGCTGCGCACGCCGCGTTGGCCGCCGATCAGCGCCAGCCCGATCGCGGGGATGGTAACCAGGCCGGCGACCAACAAGGCGAGCTGGTAGCCGGAGAGGATCGCGCCGGGCGCATCGCGCGCGACGCCGTGTTCAGCCCCGTAGGCGATCGCCGCGCCGGAGTAGAGCGCGAACCCGATCGCGTAGCCGATCGCGTTGCCGATCGTGCGCGCCGTCGTCTGCGCGGCCGAGGCCGTGCCGAGCCGCTCGGGCGGCACAGCGGACATGATCACGGAGGTGTTGGGCGAGCTGAAAATTGAGGTGCCGATACCGAGAATCAGCATGCGCCACATGAAGTCGACCGGCTGGGCATTGTTGTCGAGCGTGCTCATCGAGAGCAGCGCGCCGGCCACGAGCAGCAGGCCGAAGGTGGTCAGCGGACGCGAGCCGACGCGGTCGGAAAGCATACCGGAGAGCGGCGAGATCAGCAGCATCGCGAGCGGCATCGGCATGATCATGATCCCGGTCGCGACCGTGCTGAAGCCGCGCGCGTCGATCAGGAAGAAGGGGCCGAGCGAGATCGCGGCGGACATCCCCATGAACTGCAGGATCGCCGCGCAGACGCCGGCCGAGAAACCGCGCCCCTTGAACAGCCCGAGGTCGACGACGGGGCTGGCGCTGCGCCGCTCGACCACGATCAGCGCGGCGAGGAAGAGCGCGCACGCGGCGAACAGCAGCACGATCGCGGCGCTCTCCCAGCCCAGATCGCGGCCGCGGTTGATGCCCAGCGTGAGCGCGCCGAGCACGCCGAAGAGGAGCACCGCGCCGGGCACATCGAGCCCCTTGGGGCGCTGCTCGGCCGGCGCATCGACGAGGAAGCGCCAGGCCAGAAACGCGCCGACCAAGCCGAGCGGGGCGCGCGTCCAGAAGATCGCCCGCCAATCGAGCCATTCGACGAGCACCCCGCCGAGGACCGGCCCAGCCGCAAAGCCGGCGCCGACAGTGGAGACCATGATCCCGAGCCCGGTGCCCCGTTTCGAGGGCGGGAATGAGGCGGTGATAATCGCTGCGCCGTTCGCCATCGTCATCGAGGAGCCGACGGCCTGCAGCACGCGGCTGCCGATCAGCTCTTCGAGCGAGCCCGATGCGGCGGACAGCGCCGTCGCAAGCGTGAAGATCGCAAAGCCGACGCTGTAGAGCAGCTTGCGCCCGTAGAGGTCGCCGAGCCGCCCCATCGTCAGCGAGAGGCCGGTGCTGACCACAATGAAGGACAGGGCGACCCAGATCACATCCTCTTCGCGGCTGCCGAACTGATCGGCCAAGGTGGGCAGCGCAACATTGGTGATCGAGTTGTCGAGGACGCCGAGAAAGATGCCGATGCAGACGATCCCGGCGGCAACCCACTGATAGGGGATCGGCCCAAGGTTCGGCCCGCTGACGAGCGGGCGATCGTCGGCCGCGGGTCCGGGGCGTCGTCCGGGCGGTGCGCTCACATCTGCACCACACGGCCCCCCAGCTCATCGGCGAAGCGCAGCATCGGAGCAATTCTACGCGCGGGGGCGCAGCGGGGTAAGGCGCCGTCCGTCGCTACACTGCCGCCATGCCCCCCGAGCAGCCCAGCCGGCCGCTGCCCAACCGCATCGTGCTGGCCGACAACCTCGAGGCGCTCGGAGCGATCGCCGATCAATCCGTCCCGCTGATCTACATCGATCCGCCGTTCAACACCGGCGCTCCGCGCCGGCACACACAGATCAAGGCGGTGCGCGACGACGTGCACGGAGACCGCACCGGCTTCGGCGGGCATCGGTATCGGACGATTCGGCAGGGCGCGCAGGAGTTCGGCGACGCCTTCGACGATTTCATCGACTTCATCGCGCCGCGGCTGCGCGAGGCGCACCGCATCCTGAGTCCGACAGGCGCCTTCTTTCTGCACATCGATTACCGCGAGTCCCACTACTGCAAGGTGCTGCTCGATTCGATCTTCGGGCGCCGCTGCTTCATGAACGAGATCATCTGGGCCTACGACTTCGGCGGCCGCTCGAAGCGGAAGTGGCCGGCGAAGCACGACACGATCCTGTGGTACGCCAAAGACCCGCACGATTACACGTTCCACTACGACGCGATCGACCGCATCCCCTATCTGGCGCCGGGGCTGGTGCCGCAAGAGAAAGCGGCCCGCGGGAAGACGCCGACCGATGTCTGGTGGCAGACGATTGTGCCGACAACCGGCCGCGAACGAACCGGCTATCCCACCCAGAAACCGCTCGCGATCCTCGAGCGAATCGTCCGCGTGCACTCCAATCCCGGCGACCTCCTGCTCGATTTCTTCGCCGGCTCCGGCACCTCCGGCGAGGCCGCGGCACGGAACGGCCGCCGCTACTTGCTGATCGACAACAATCCCGCAGCAGTGCAGATCATGAGCAAGCGGCTAGCCTTCAGCGAGCCGCAGTGCGTGAACTTCAAGGCGCCGGCGGTGTCAGCACACACGGCGCGGCTGCGCAGCCGGCCGGCAGGAACGGGATCCGTATGACCGCCACGCATCACCTGGAAGACGAGCTTTCGGCGATCGACTGGTGCTACGAGCAGGGCTGGACCGACGGGCTGCCTGTGGTGCCGCCGGCGCGCGGGCGCGTCGAGCGGTTCCTGGCCGCGGCGGGGCGGCCGCCGCAGGAGCTCATAGCCAGCCACCCAACGACGGGGCGCCGCTGCTCCGTGCAGGATGCGGCGATCAACGCGGTGATGGCGGGCTGCTTGCCGCAGTATTTCCCCACCGTGCTGGCGGCGCTGGAGGCGCTCAACGAGGATGCCTACAATTTCCACGGTTCGACCGCGTCGACGGGCGGCTCGGCGCCGGTGTTGATCGTGTCGGGCGGCATCCAGGACGAGATCGGCCTCAACGCGGGCGTCAACGTGTTCGGGCCCGGCGCGCGGGCGAACGCGACGATCGGGCGGGCGATCCGACTGGTGATTCTGAACATCTTTCGGATGACGCCGGGCATCGCAGATCGCTCGACGACCGGCTGGCCGGGCAAGTATTCGTGCTGCATTGGGGAGAACGCGCAGCACAGCCCCTGGGAGCCGCTGCATGTGAGCCTCGGCTTCCCGCCCGAAGTCAGCACGGTCACAGCCTTTGCCGCATCCGGCTTCTATAACATCGAGAACCACTACACAGCCGACCCCGGCGCGCTGCTCAACACCTTCGCCGACACGATGGCCGCGCTGGGCGCGCTCAGCGACGGCCAATCGCTGGTTGTGATGGCGCCCGAACACGCCCAGATCGCCGCCGCATCCGGCTATACGCGGGCCGATGTGCAGGAATATCTGTTCGAGCGCGCTCAGCGCTCGGCCGCAGAGCTGGTGCAGCACGGCAAATGGCCGGCGGAGCGTGTACGCGACGGGCTGGCCTCGGGCGCAGCGCGGGACAGCAGCATCTTCCACCGCGGGCGCGGGCCGCAGGACATCCTGATCGTCGTTGCCGGCGGCGAGGCCGGCGGCCATTCGGCGTTTCTGCCCTCCTGGAGCCGCGGGCGCAACTCGATCTACCAAACCAAGGCGATCGGCGTCTGCCTCGATTGTTAGCCGCTCATGACACTATGACATTGGAGTGAGGAAATGCCGTTCGAACTGCTCGACCCGACCGGCCAAGCGCCCGAGACCGGTTACTGCGCCGCACCGCGGCTCCAGACGCTCAACGGCCGCCGGATCGGCTTGCTGGCCAACGGGAAAGTCAACGCCGACCGCTTGCTGGCGCTCACCGCTGAGCGCTTTGCCGCAGCGCATGAGTGCAGCGTGGCCGCAGAAGCGGTCAAGCCCAACGCCTCACGAATCGCTGACCCGCAGCTGCTCCGCGACCTCAGCCAAGATGTCGATTTTCTGATCACCGCGGTGGGCGATTGAGGCTCCTGCTCGACGTGCAGTGTGCACGACGCGGTTTCGTTCGAGCAGCTGGCCAAGCCGGCGCTGGCGATCTGCACCTTCCCCTTCGAGCCGACGAGCAAAATGATCGCACGCACGCTCAGCCTGCCCGATTTCCCTTTCGCGCTCGTCGAGCATCCAATCGGCAGCGCCAGCGCCGAAGCGCTGGCTGCGCGCGCTGTCGCAGCCTATGAGCAGGGAGCGCAGATTCTGCTGGGAGCCCCCGCCGCCCGCTGAAGGCGCGACGCCCAATCACCGACTCCACCTGCGGCTGACAACCGCAGTCCCTGCGACATAGTCGTGCAGCGACCGTCGGCTTGCCCCAAGCATCCAGACGCCATCGATGAAGAATGGCGCCATAAACAACCCGGGATGTACGAAGACCGCAAGCGGCACCGCCGCGCCAAGCACGAGCAGGCGCCAAAACGCTTCACGGCCGAGCACCTCGGCTTCGAGATCGGTTTCTGAGTCGCCTGCATACAGCTGCACATAGAGGCCAAACAGCCGTTTCGCGGGCGTCTGCCCGTTCTTGCTGGTTCGCCCGTTCCACATGAACCAGCCCACGCCGAGCATCAGGGCGAAGATCAGGTATTCAACACAATAGGAGGCGGCCCGCCGAAACCGGCTTGCTGCAACCCACTGCCCAAGCGGATCAGCGAGCAATCCGCCGCACACTGCGCAGAACAGCGCCTGCGCATCAGGCACAGCGCCGCAGGCTGGGCACGCGCGAGAACCAGCTGCCTGCCCGAGCGGCGGGATCTCGCCCGCGGCGCGCATCGCCGCCATCCGTTTCCGAATCACCTCTGATGCCGTGCAAGCAGCTTCTCCGGCGTAGGAAACTTCGATAACGGCTGATGACGACCCACTCGGCCAGTGTCTATATCGACCTCAACGAAGGACTTGCCGTTGGTGGCGAATGCAAACGGTACGTTTGCGGAGCGGGCGTACTCCCGCGCCTGCACGGCACCGATTTCCGGCGCATAGTGCCGCGCCTTGGCTTCGAGCACTGCCACCGCCCGCAAGCTCCGATCGATTTCGGCCTGCAGCAGGTAGTCTGCTCGGCCACCTGTTCGATTCCCCAGCGTGTCGACGCGCCCTACCCAAGCCTCCTCCAACACCATCCGCCCCCGCCAACCTCGGGCATGCAGAGCTGGATCGATCATGCTCCAGCGAGTGTCATCCTCGCTGTACCGGAACCGCGGCGGCATCCCTCATTCCGGCCCGATCAGCTCGCGGCCGATCAGCAGGCGGCGGATTTCGCTGGTGCCGGCGCCGATTTCGAGCAGCTTGGCGTCGCGCACGTAGCGGGCGGCGCGGCTCTCGCTCATGTAGCCGTAGCCGCCGTGGATCTGCACGGCCTTGTCGGCCACGCGGCTCGACATCTCCGCCGAGTAGACATTTGCGGCGGCCGCCTCGTTTTGCGCCGGTGCCGGGGGGGGGGGGCGGTGGGGGAGGACCGCGGCGGTGGGGTAGCCCCGCCAGCGCGCCGCTTCGAGCTCGGTGTACATATCAGCCAACATCGCCTGAATGAGCTGGAAGTCGCCGATCCGCTGGCCGAACTGTCGGCGCTGGCGGGCGTAGGCGATCGCCGCGTCGAGCGCGGCCTGGGCGATGCCGAGCGGTTCGCCGGCCAGAAAGGCCCGCTCGACGGCGAGGCCCTGCATCATCACGCCCGCGCCGCCGCCCTCGCGGCCGAGCACGTTGGCGGCCGGCACCAAGCAGTCCTCGAGCAGCAGCTCGGCCGTCGGCGAACCGCGGTGGCCGACTTTGTCGAGCTGCTGACCAACGGAAAAGCCCTCGAACGATGACTCGACGATGAATGCCGTAATGCCGCGCGAGCCGGCCTCCGGGTCAGTCTTGGCGTAGAGCACCAGCGTGTCGGCGACGGAGCCGTTGGTGATGAACATCTTGGTGCCGTTGAGGCGGTAGACGTCGCCCTCGCGCACGGCGCTGGTGCGAATGCCGACGGCGTCGGACCCGGCCTCCGGCTCGGTCAGCGCCAGCGCGCCAACCTGCGCGCCGCTGCAGAGGCCGGGCAGGTAGCGCTGCCTCTGCGCTTCGGAGCCGTTGGCGGCGATGTTGTTGGCGCACAGATTGGCGTGCGCGCCGTAGGAGAGCGCGACGGAGGCGGAGGCGCGGGCGATCTCTTCAACGGCGATGACGCCGGCAAGCAGCCCGGCGTTGGAGCCGCCGTAGCGCTCGTCGATCGTGATGCCGAGCAGGCCAAGCTCGCCGAGCATCGGCCAGAGGTGCGGGTACCAGCGATCTTCGCGGTCCATCTCGTCCGCGATCGGGTCGATTTCGGCAGCGGCGAAGTCGCGCACGGTGCGCCGAATCAGCTCCTGCGCTTCACTGAGTTCGACCATGTTTCACCCTCAATGACGGCCTCGGCATTGGAATCGAAAGAGTCAAAACAAGCGCCCGGAGTGCTGCGGCTGCCAGCCCGGCCGCGCCCGATCGGACTCGGCGCCGGCGGGCTCCTGCTCCAACTCGCTGCGCAGCTGCTCGGGGCTGGGGAACTGCGAGAGCGGCTTCGGCTGAGTGCGCGTGCGTCGGATTCGGTTCGCGCGGCGGTAGACCCAGCCGTTCACGACGAACGCATACGGTGCGCCGAGGCGGTCGGCCGCGGCGATCGCGCGCTCCAGCAGGGTTGGCGGCAGCGCGACGGTGGGGCTGATGATCACCACCGCCGCGTCGTGCGCAGCGGCGCCGCGGAGGACCGAAAGCACGACCTCGACAGGCCCAGGCGGCGCCGAGCTGTCCGGGGCATCGGCACTGCGCGCCGAGGCGACCGCGCCGCCCCAACCGCGCGCCTCCAGAACATCGTAAGAACGCTCGATCGCGGCGCTGGCGCTGGGCCCGCGCTGCGGCTCGCGCTGCTCGCGGCGCTCGGCCTGTGCGGGCTGCGGCCGCGCGGGCGGCGCTTGCCGCGGAGGCGCTTGCTGGGCGCGGCGCTCGTGCGCGGCCGTGCGGCGGCGCGGCTGCTCTGCTGCTTCGCGCTGTGTGTGCGTTTCCTCGCGGCCGCGCGCCTGCTCGCGGGAGCCGCGCTGGGCCCGCGCTTCCGCCTCGCGGCGCGAGCGCGTTCTCGCTGCACGCCGCCGGCGAGCGCGCTCAGCGTCGTTGCGGCGCGCCCGCCGCATCTCGGCGCGGAACGCCTCGTGCGTCTCCTCGCGCTCCGCTGGGGTCTGTGCGGGGCGTTGCTGAGCCGCTTGCGGCCGGGGCGACGGGGGAGCATCGTCCTCGGCCGCTGGAATGCCGTTCTTGAGCATGTCGCGCGCGGCGTTGAGCGCGGCCATCTGCCGGCTCGCCGACGGATCGTTGGGATTCGTGTCGGGGTGGTGCTGCTTGGCCAGCTCGCGGTAGCGCTTGCGCACGGCCTCGGCGTCGGCGCCGAGCGGCAGGCCGAACAGCTTCACCGCTTCGGCAACGGTGGTGGGGATCGCCATGCTCATCCTCTGCAACGGAACCCGTGGGAGCCTACTCGAGCACTTTAGCAAGCTCAAATGTTCGCTTTGGTGCTCGCAGGCCCGCCCCGCAGGCAGCCTTTACGATGATGCTTATGACGACCGCCGATTTGCAGCTGGAGTTCGAAGCAGCGCTGACGGCGGCCCAGGGGGAGCTGCGGCGGGTTGGGTCGTGGGAGGCGTTGGCGGCGTATGCGCGGACACTGGATGCGCAGCCGATCGCCGTGCGCGGACTCCCGCTGGCGGATGTCGAGGCTCCCCAGAGCGTGGAGGCGATTGCCGATCGGGCGGTGGGGATCGTGCCGGCGGCGCTGGCGGTCGCGGAGACCGGGTCGCTGCTGCTCGTGGAGCCCGATCCGCTCGACCGCTGCGTGTCGCTGCTCACGCGGCATCTGATCGTGGCCGTCCATGAGCGCGACATCGCGGCGACGCTGGCCGACGCCTTCGCCTGGCTCGCCGGCCAGCCGCGGGCGGCAGCCTACGCGACATTCGTGACCGGGCCCTCGCGCACCGCCGATATCGAACGCTCGCTGACGATTGGGGTGCAGGGGCCGAATCGGCTGACCGCCGCGATTCTGGCTGAGCAGGCCCCGTGAGCAGCTTCCAGACGCGCTACCGCCGCGCCGCGGCAGACCCGCACCTGCGCCGCGGGCTGCTCGACTTCCAGCGCTCCTGGCGCAGCTCGCGCGACGAGCAGGTGTCGCGCTTGGAGCGGCGCAGCGGCTCCAGCTTTGAGCAGCTGCGGAACGATTTCGCGCAAACCAAGGACGACACGCTCGAACGGATCGATGAGTACACCGCGGAGTTCCGCGCGCAGGCTGAGGCGGCCGGAGCGGTGGTCGTGGAAGCGGCGACGGCGCAGGAGGCGCTCGAGTACATCACGCGGGTCTGCAAGGAGCGCGGTGTTGCGTTGGTGGTGAAGAGCAAGTCGATGGTCTCGGAGGAGATCGAGCTGAATCAGCATCTCGAAGCGCAGGGCATTCGAGCGATCGAGACGGACCTCGGCGAGTGGCTGCTGCAGCTCGCGCGCGAGCGCCCCAGCCACCTGGTGATGCCCGCGATTCATCAGCGCCGCGAGCGGGTCGCGGCGCTGCTGGGCAGCGAGCTCGGGCGGGAGTTCGACCCGGACGATATCCCCGCGATGGTCGCCAGCGCGCGCGGCGGCCTGCGCGCGCATTTCCTCAACGCCGGCGCGGGGCTGACCGGCGCCAACGCGCTGATTGCGGAGTCGGGCAGCGTGCTGCTGGTGACGAACGAGGGCAACGCGCGGCTGGCAACCTCGCTGCCGGCGCTGCATTTCGTGACGGCGGGAATCGAAAAGCTGGTGCCGACCTGGGCCGATGCGCAGCGCCAGCTGCAGCTGCTGCCGCGCTCGGCGACAGCGCAGCAGCTCAGCACCTACACGACCTGCATCACCGGCGCCCAGCCGGGCAAAGAGATGCACATCATCCTGCTCGACAACGGCCGCCGCGCGATGGCTGCGGACGCGCCGATCGCGTCCGCGCTGCGCTGTATCCGCTGCGGCGCCTGCGCCAACGTCTGCCCGCCCTATCAGGTGGTCGGCGGGCACGCCTTCGGGCATATCTACACCGGCGCGATCGGCCTGGTGAACACGCCCTTTCACCACGGGCCCGAACACGCGGCGGGGCCGCAGAGCCTCTGCGTGTCGTGCGGCGCATGCGGCCAGGTTTGCCCCGTCGCCATTCCGCTGCCGAAGCAGATTCTGCGCCTGCGCAGCCGCGAGCCGCATGCGCCGCTTTGGGAGCGGGCGATGCTGCAGCTCTGGTCGCGGCCCGGCTGGTTCCGCCTGCTGATGCGCGCGGGCGCGCTGCTCTCGCCGCTGCTGCGGCGCGCCCCGCTGCCCAAACGGCACCGCTGGCGGACGCCGCCGAGCATTCCCGGGCGCACAGCGCGGCAGCGCATTCGGCGCCGCCCGGCGCAGCCGCCGATCGCCCAGACGAGCGCGAGCGGACGCAGCGTGGATCTCTTTCTGCAGTGCCTCGCGGACACGCTCTTGCCCAACGCCGCCGACGCCTCAGCGCGATTGCTGGAGGCGGCCGGGGCGCGGGTGCATGTCCCGCCGCAGCAGCACTGCTGCGGGCTGCCGGCGTTCGACGCAGGAGACTGGACGACGGCGCGGCGGATGGCCCAGCAGACGATCGAGGTGCTCGAAGCGGGCGGGCAGCGCGACATCGTGACGCCTGCGGTCAGCTGTCAGATTGCAATGCAGCGCCACTGGCCTGAGCTGTTCGCCGAAGAGCCGAACTGGCTGGGGCGCGCCGAAGCGGTGGCCGCGCGTACGCACGATCTGGCCGAATATCTGGAGACGACGGCGCGGCTGCCGGACGGAGCGTTGAGCGGAGCAGGCGGGGCGGACCGAGCGGGCGGGCCGTACACGGTGCACCGCTTCTGCCAGGCGGCCAATCTGCTCGGGCGGGGCGATGCGCTGGAGCGCCTGATCGCGCGGCTGACCGATGAACAGCCGGAGCTGCTCAAAGAAGCGGCGACCTGCTGCGGGTTCGGGGGGCTCACCTCGATCACCGCGCCCGAGGTGGGGCGGGGCATCCTGGAGCGCAAGCTCGATTGCGTGCAGGCGAGCGGGGCGGAGACGCTGCTGACGAACAACCCGGGCTGCGTGCTGCACCTGCGCGCCGGCGCAGAGGCGAACGGCATGCCGCAGCGCACGCTCCACTACGCCGAATTCCTCGCCGCTCGGTTACCATAAGCCCGCTGCTCCACAATCGGAGCTTGCGGGGGTTTGTGGATGACCGACCAGTTCGTGGCACTCGATGTGGAAACCGCCAATTCCCATCCGGGCTCGATCTGCTCTGTCGGCTGCGCGCGCTTCGCGGACGGCGCGGTGATCGACGAGTACTACAGGCTGATCAATCCTGGCCAGTATTTCGCGAATCGGCAGACCGGTATCCACGGCATCAGCGCCGAGGACGTCGCAGCCGCTCCGTCCTTCCCTGAGGCGCTGGACGAACTGGACCGCTTCATCGGCGCTTCGCCGGTGCTGCACCACACGCACTTCGACCGCACCGCCGTCGATCGCGCCTGCGGCGACTGGAGTATCGAGCCGCCGCGCTGGGCCTGGTTTGATTCGGCCGAAGTGGCCCGCCGCGCCTGGAAACGGTTCGCGCGCCGAGGCTACGGGCTGGCCAACCTGTGCCGGCACATCGGCTACCAATTTCAGCATCATCACGCGCTGGAAGACGCTAAGGCCGGCGGCGAGGTCGTGCTGGCGGCCATGCGCGAGCGCGGCGCCGCCTCGTTTGAGGAGCTGCGCGCGGCGCTCGAACTCAGGCAGCGCTGCATCGCCGCGCCCGCGAACGCGCACCGCCCGCTCCACGGCCAAGTGATCGTCTTCGCCGGCCGATGCTCGGAAAGGAAAGGGGCCCTGCGGCAGCGCGTCGTCGAGCTGGGCGGCGAACACTGGCCGTATGTTACGAAGCGCACCACGCTCGTCGTGATCGGCAAAGTCGGGGGCGGCAGCGCTCAGCTGCACAAGGCCAAACGCTACCAGGCGGACGGCTTGCCGCTGCAGATCATCAGCGAGTACGACTTTCACGTGCTCTGCACGCCCGGACGGAATCCGTTGCTATAGCGAAAACGAGGAGCGCCATGCTGCCGCAGGTGATCGACGTCCACGTGCATATGACCCGCACCGCCGCCCAGGAGCGGGTTGTGTTCCCGCGCGCCGACTATCCGGATCAGTGGCGCTGGGCGAACGGCGAGCGCGTCAGCGAGCATCTGACCCGCGAAGCGATCGCGGCGATCGTGGCGGTCAACTACATGGTGCTGCCAGACATGTTCGAGCAGCGCCGCGGGCGCAGCGCGGAGGCGCCCGAACACGAGATTTGGGATGATCTGCGGCGGCGGGTGCGCGACTTCAATACCTGGATCCTGGACCTGCACCGCGAGGACCCGCGGGTGATTCCGTTCGTCTGCTGCGATATCGGCGCCTGGCGGGATACCGACGCGCTAATGGAGGAGCTGGAGCGCTGCATCGGGCAGGGCGCGCAGGGGGTGAAGATGCACCCAGGGCTGGGCCGTTTCTTCCCCGGCGATACGCGGATGCTGCCGCTCTATGCGCGCCTGGAGGAGGCCGAACTGCCAATTTTGAGCGATACCGGCTCGCTGCGGGGCGGGCCGGGCAGCGATGTCTACGGTATGCCCGATCATTTCCGGCCGGTGTGCGAACGCTTCGGGCGGCTCGCGCTGATCATGGCGCACATGCCCAGCGCCTACTGGGACCAGCGCCTGCAGATCGCGCGGGAGCATCCGCAGGTGCTGTTCGACACGGCCGGCGGCTTCGATGAGGCGCACTTCCGGGCGCGCGACGGGCGCCGGGCCTGCGCGCTTGAGGATGCAGCGCGAATCATCCGCACCATCGGCGCCGAGCGCGTACTGTTCGGCTCCGACGCCCCAGGCGCCGACCAGCGCCCGCAAATCCACCAGCTGCTCCGCAGCGGGCTCAGCGAGGCCGAGCTCGAGCAGGTATTGGCCTGGAACGCAGCGGGACTGCTGGGGCTGGCATGACGCGTGAGGCCGAACAAGCGGCGGCGGTGAAGGCAGTCAGGTTGGAGCGTTGGCCTTAGACTCCACACCGTGACCGACACCGAGCGGCTGCGGGCGTTGCAAGACAAGGCGGCGATCGTCGGCGTGGGGACGACGGAGTTTGGGGCGATCTACCGCGATCTGGACCCAGAGCGGTCGGCCTATGAGCTGGGGATGATCGCGTTCCGCGAGGCCTTGGCCGATTCGGGGCTGCGCAAGTCGGACATCGACGGCGTGATCGTGTCGCGGATCCCGCACTACGGGCGGATGTGCGAAGTGCTGGGCATCCGTTACCCGCGCTTCGTCAACGTCCTGCCGGGCGAGGGGCGTCAATCGGGGATCGCGCTGCAGTACGCGGCGCTTGCGGTTGCCAGCGGAATGGCGACAGCGGTGGCATGCATCTATGGAAACAACGGCCGCTCGGCGGGGGCGCGCTACGGCGGAGAAGACCGCGGCCTCTCGACCCAGGCGATGTTCGAGGCGCCGTTCGGGATGACCTCGCCGGGCGCGGTGACGGCGCTGATGTTCCGCCGCCACCAGTACCGCTACGGCACGCCGGCGGAGGCGCTGGGGCATCTCGCGATCAGCAACCGCAGCAACGCGGCGCTCAATCCGAACGCCGTGATGCAGCAGCCGATCACGATGGACGACTACCTGAACAGCCGTTACATCGCGGATCCGCTGCGGCTGCTCGATTACTGCCTGATCAACGACGGCGGCGTCTGCTTCATCGTGGCCTCGGCGGAGCGGGCGCGCGATCTACCCAACCCGCCGGTGCTGATCCACGCCACTGCGCAGGCAGCGGATATCACGCCGGTCTACGCGGCCGACGATTTTTGGTACGAACCGATGTCGCAGATCGCCGGCGACCTATTCGCAGTATCGGAGGCGCAGCGCGGAGACCTGGCATTCGCGCAGCTGTATGACAACTTCACGCCCACCATCCTGTTTACACTGGAGGGCATGGGCTTCTGCGAAGCGGGCGAAGGCGGCGACTGGATCAGCCCGGAGCGGATCGGGCTGCGGGGCGAGCTGCCGCTCAACACCGGCGGCGGGCATACGAGCGAATCGTATATGCAGGGCTGGGCGCTGCATGTGGAGGCGGTGCGGCAATTGCGCGGCGAGTGCGGCGAACGGCAGCTCGCTAATGCAGATTACGGCCTCTACGCTTGCGCCGCTCCGCTCGCGACCGGCCATATTCTCAAACGGGACGGGGCATAATCATGACGCAGCGCAGCGCGCGCGGGGAGGCGAAACCGCTGCCGCCGATCACGCGGCTGACCAAGCCCTTCTGGGACGGCTGCCGCGAAGGCGAGCTGCGCATCCAGTTCTGCAACATCTGCGACCGCCCCTGGTTCCCGCCGGCAGAAAACTGCCCGCGCTGTCTGCTCGATGATTGGGAATGGCGCCCGCTGAGCGGGCGGGGCGCCGTGTGGTCCTGGATTCAGATGTATCAGAAATACTTCCCCGGCTGGGAGCCGCACGAGTACCCGATCACGATCGCCCTGATCCAGCTCGAGGAGGGGCCGTATATGTACTCCAACCTGGTCAACATCGACCCCGCCGAAATCCGCTGCGACCTGCCCGTCGAGGTCACCTTCCAGGCATCGACAGACAATCTCACACTGCCGTTCTTTCAGCCTTGCAGGTGATCCGCAGACTCCGCAAAGACCGTGTGGTCGCAACGCGCGCTGTACGGGCTTGTGTTACAGCTCCTGTTGCTCGTCGCAACTGTGATCACCAGCGCGATCTAGAGGCGGCTCGACAGCAAGCCGCGTGCTCCGTGAGCCGCCCGTATTAGCAGCGCGCGCTAGAGCCCGCGCTTTTCGATTGTGACTGGGGGCGGCACTCTCACTCGCGGTGAGAAATCGCCGCTGGGCGCCGGCTTCGGCTTCGCACCAACCGCATTGTCATCTGTACCGTCGCGCGATCCATCATCTCGATCTTGCCCCATTCGCGTGCCCACTTTCGCCGCACCCTCATTCCTCGAACTTCACTCTATCTGGCCAAGCTCCGCCAGTACTTCCGCCGTGTGCTCGCCCAACGCCGGTGCGGGGCGCTGGAGTTCGACGGGCGTACCCTCGAAATCCCAAGGCGGCGCGGCCAGCTGCATCCCGTCCAGAACAGTGATCGCTCCCACCGCCGCGACCTGCGGGTCGGCCGCCAGGCGCTCATAATCGTGCATCGGAAACGCCCAACCGCCGCAGCGCTCGACCTTTTCGATCACTTCGCTGGCCGTCCACGCCGCGAAGCCCCGTTCCCAGAGCGGCTTGAGCTCGTGCGCATCGCGCCCCGCGCCGCCCGCGCCGTCGCGGGCCAGGCGCTCAAACTGCGGGTGCCCCCGCACCCACTCCATTTCGAGTTCGCCGATCAGCCGCTCAACACCTTCGCGGCCCATCCGTGCCAGCGAAAAGTAAATGGGGAGATCGCTGCACTGATAACCGTGATCGGGCGGTTTGATATATGAGTCGAGATGGAAGCCCCACCACTCATCGGGGTTAGAGAGCGCCACCCAGAGCGTCGACCGCATCGCTAGGAGGCTGCCGAAGAGCGAGACTTCGAGCCGCTGCCCGCCGCGCCCGCCCGCGCCGCGCGCGTACAAGGCCGCACAAATGCCTTGGATCGCGTAGTTGGCCGCATACATCGACCCGGCATCCGTACCCAGCCGTACCGGCGGGCTGCCGAGCCGGCCCAGCGAAGCTGTCGCCTCGCTGGCCAGCTGCGCGCCGAGTTCCGACGCCTCGCGATCGGCCCAGGGGCCCCGCGGCCCCCAGCCGGAAAGCGTGCAGTAGACCAGCTGCGGCGCATCGAGCGCCGCCCAGCCCAGCTCGGGCGGCAAGCCGACTTTGTCCAGAACGGCGGCATCGGCCGTTTGCAGCAGGCGCCGGGCGGCCTCGAGATCCGCCGGCTTGGACCAATCCAGCACGACGCCGCGCTTGCTGCGGTTGAGCGCCTTCCAGGCGGCGGAATCGGCGCCCGCAGCCGGGGCCCAGCCGCGCGAGCGATCGCCCCGGGGCGGCTCGACCTTGATCACGTCGGCGCCGGCGTCGCCGAGCGCCATCGCGGTATAGGGGCCGGCCGCGCCTTCGGCGATCTCGACGACGCGGTAGCCGTCCAGCGGGCCCGCCATCGCCCGCCTCAGTCCGCCGCCTCGGCCTGCGGCGGCGCAGCCGCGAGCTGGTCGAGAATCTCGCCTGTGTGTTCGCCCGGCAGCGGTGTGCCGAACCAGCGCGCCGGCGTGCCTTCCAGCGTCCACGGCGGTCCGCCGGTCTGCACTCGCCCCCAGCCCGCTGTGAGCACCTCGCGGATGTAGCCGTTCTCCAGAACCTGAGCGTGGTTGCGCAGCACATCCCAGGAAAGGGGGTAGCCGCAGGGCACCCCGGCGGCGCTGAAGCGCAGCATCCAGTAGTCGCGCGGCCGCTGCTCAAACGCCGCCTGCAGGAGCGCCGCCAGCTCATCGCGGTGGCGAACGCGCCCGCGGTTCGTCGCAAACCGCAGGTCGCCGTCGAGCGGCGGCAATCCGGCGGCCTCCGATGCCTGGAGAGCCGCGGCGAGCCGCAGCCACTCCGCCTCGCTCGTCGCCGAGACGCCGAGCCACTGATCATCCTGGCAGCGGAAGGCCTGGTCGGGCGCGGCTGCGAAGCCGGCCGAACCGAGCGGCTCGTGCCGCTCCCCCGCGGCGAGGTATTCGGCGATGCGCACGCCTTGCAGGGCCATCGCGGCGCGCAGCATTCCCACGTGGATGCGCTGCCCGCTCCCCGTCCGCTGCCGCGCCAGCAGACCCATCAGCACCGCCTGCGCTGCGGTGTTGCCCGTCGTCGCGTCCATCTGCGTGAAATGCCGATAGACCTCCGGGCGGCCGCCGCGCGCGCCGTTGGTCGACCAGAAACCGCTGAAATACTGGCACTGCACATCGGCGCCGGGCCGGCCGCGCATCGGGCCGACTTCGCCCCAGCCAGTGATTGTCGTATAGATCACGGCGGGGTTGGCGGCGCGCACCTGTTCGTAGCCCATCCCGAGCCGCTCAGCCGCGCCGGGCCGCATATTGACCAGGAACACATCGCAGCTGCGCAGCAGCTCGTACGCCGTGCCGCGGTCGGCCTCCGACTTCAGATCGAGAAACAGCCCGCGCTTGTTCATATTCCAGGCGATGTAACCGATCGAAGTGCCGTTGATCGACGGCGGCACGCCCGCGCCGAGCGTGCGCGGATCGACGCCGGGCTGTTCGATGTGGATCACATCCGCCCCGAGCGCGCCGAGCTGCATCGAAGCCCAGGGCCCGACCATCCAGAGCGTCATATCGAACACGCGCACGCCGTCGAGCGGGGCGGGCGGGGCTGCGGTCATTGCGCCTGCCTCATCTGCCTCGTTGGCCGCCATGATAGGCAGCGCGCAGGCTCGCGCAGAGGGAGCGACGGGCGAGCGGCCTTCTACGAAATTACCCGCCGGCGGCGGCCGGAGCAGCTCGACCAGCTGAAGAAACTGAACTCGCGGCCCGCCTGTGTACTCACAGGCAGCACCCCGCTAACCGCCGCCGCGCTGGGCTTTGAGCATGAAGCGCTCGAAGATTGCGTCGACGGTCGGCTGATCGACGGCGCTGAAGATGAAGACGTGCTCATCGATGGTGGTGCTGAGCCGCGGGTGGAAGGGGCGCTGTTCGCTGCGCCAGGCGACCGCCCAGCGATCGGCGCGCATCGCACCGTCGGCGTGCACTGCACCGTCCGCAGCGGCGGCGTTCGGCTGCTCTGCTTGGGCGTCCACAGCGCCAAGCTCCGCGAGGTACTCGCGCAGCCGCCAGATCGGCACGCCGCGCAGCTCAATCGATCGCACGGCCAACCAGCTCACCGCGCCTGCGCTCCGTCGAGGATGTAGAACTCGGGCGCGTTGGGCGGCAGCCCCGCCGCTTCGGAGGCGGCGCGCATCGCGGCCAGCGCCTCGTTCCAACCTTTTGCCCAACCGTCGCGGAAGCCGAGCGCCCACTCCGCGCCGCCGCCCCGCTCGGCGTAGACGACCTCGTCGGCCAACGCCGCGACCCGCACCGCGGCGATCGCTTCGGCCAGCGCCGCCTCGTACGATGCCTCGAACGACTCGCGCATGGCCGCCTGCTCAACAGCGCGCACGTCGCCCCGCGGAGTAGCGCTCAGGCCGGGCGCGAACTCGGTGATCGCATAACCGAGGAGCGCCGCGAACGCCGCGCCCAGAACGGCGGCGGCGATCGTGTGCCGCCCGATCCAGTCGCGGTTGCGGCGCCAGGTGCCGCTGCCTGGATCGGTTTGGCCCCATCCCTGCAGCAGCGGCGCGCGCTGTCCGCTCACCGCAGCAGCTCGATCCACTGCGTATGCTCCTCGCGGGCCAGCATCTGGCGCGGCAGCCGCCACGAGAGCTGCGTCACCGCGTCGTTCCAAGCGCGCCGATAGGCCAGCTCGTAGCCTTCGCCGCGCGTCCCCTCCGCGAGCAGGCCGGCTAGGTCGCGCTCCGCCGCCTGCGGTCCGAGCAGCTGCGCATCGCGGCGCGCCTGCCGCTCCGCGAGGTACGCTCCGCGCGCCTCGCCGCTGATCTTTGCCGTCTCCTCATCGACCGAAGAGACGCCGCCCCGAAACAGCGGCGTCGCGGCCACCAGCACCACCACGATCAGGCCGGCGGCGAGAAACCCGAACCCGAAAGCGATCGCCGACTGGCGCACCAAGTCGTACCGCCAGAGTTCGCGCAGTTGCTTCATTCGGCTCACCGAGCGCCGCCCGCCACCGGCGGGAAGATGTCCATTTCACTGTCGCGGCGGACGGGGGTCTGGAGCCCATCGAGGTGGCGGATGTCGCGGCCGTCGAGCATGACAGCGACGAAGCGGCGCACTTCGCCGGCCTCGTCGAGCAGCTTGCCCTGCAGGCCGGGATATTCCTCGATCAGCCGCTGGATGACGCCCTGCACCGTCCTCGGCGGCGCGGCCAAAGCCAGACTGCGTCCTCCGACGAGCGGGCGCAGCGTGGCGTAGAAGCGGATCTCCACGCGCGGCCTGCGCCCTTCCCGCCCCGCTGAGCCCGCCCGCTCGTCGGCGGGCGGGCTTGCTCTTCAGCGCTAGCCGATGATCTCCAGCTCGCGCAGCTTGGCCTCGGGCACGACGCCGTCTTCCCAGCCGCGCGCCTCGTAGTACTGCTCTTTCATCTGGTCCAGCTCGCAGATCTGGCCTTCGCTGGGACCGCTGCCGGGCTCCTCGAGGAAGCGCTGCGGCAGCGAGTCGTCCGCGCCGCCGCAGCCGGCGCGGTTGTTGAAGTAGCGCTCGAGGGTGTAGATCCGCTCGCCCGCAACCCTCACATCCTCCTCGGTCATCGGCAGGCCGACAACCGATTCGTAGAGCGCGGCGTATTCGGGCGCGCCGACCGCGAAGGCGGAGAACTTGCAGAGGTCGAGCGAGTCGCTGAAGGCGTGCAGGTCCTGGAAAATCTTCAGCAGCGGGCCTTTGCCGTCCCACTCCTGCGGGTCAGTTTTGACGGGGATGCCGAGCAGCTCGGAGGCTGGCGTGTAGCCGCGCAGATGGCAGGCGCCGCGGTTGCTGGTGGCGTAGCCGAGCCCCTCGCCCTTGAGCGCGCGCGGGTCGTAGGCTGGAATCGCCTGGCCCTTGACAGACATGCCCAGCTCCGGGTGGCCCCAGGCCGCGGCCGCTTTGGCGGCGCCGTCGGCGAGCGTGTTGCCGATCGAGCCGCGGCGGTGCGCCAGATCCTCAGCGACGCGCACCATCCCCTCGCCGTCGCCCCAGTCGAGCGGCGTGTCCACGTAGCCGCGCTGCGAGGCCTCCATGTACATCGAGATCACGTTGCCGATCTCGATCGCGTCCATGCCGAAGTCGTTGCACTGATCGATCACCTTGGCGACCACCGCAGGGTCGTCGTTGCCGCAGTTGGCGCCCAGCGACCAGGCCGGCTCGTATTCGAAGGACTCCATCTTGAGCCCGGCGTGCGCGCCTTCGCTGATCTCGATCTCTTTCTTGCAGGCCACCGGACAGGCGTGGCAGGTCGGCTCGTCGGTCAGGAAGTTGTCGCGCACCGCCTCGCCGGAGACCGCTTCGGCGCCCGCGAACTGCGTCTCCTGCGAGTTCTTGGTCCCCAGCCCGCCGATCGAGTTGACGACGTTCATCAGCACGTTGGTGCCAAAGGCGGAGAGGCCGCCGGAGCCCTCTTTGAGCGTGCCGTCGTCGTTGACCGCGGAGGGCGCGGTGACGGGCGATTCGAGGATCAGGCCGAGATGGGTGCGCTGGGCGGCGCGGAACTTGTCGCGCTCGGCGCCCCGCTCCGGACGCCAGCGGCCCGCGTTGCTGCCGACAGCGACGATGCACTTGAGGTTTTTCGCGCCGGCGACGGCGCCGGTCCCGCCGCGGCCGGCGGCCCGGTCGTCTTCGTTCATGAACGAGGCAAACAGCACGCCGTTCTCGCCGGCCTGGCCGATCGCCATCACCGACACGTCGGTCGCGTTGCCCTTTGCGGAGCCGAAGTGCTTCACGGTGTCGTGGACGCCGAGGCCCCAGACTGCCGAAGCATCGCGGATTTCCACTGTGTTGTTTTCACAGTGGAGGTAGACGGGCGAGTCGGCCTTGCCGGTGATCAGCAGCGCGTCGAAGCCGGCCCAGCGCAGCCGGGCGGCGCTCCAGCCGCCCATATGCGAGTCGGTCACGGTGCCGGTCAGCGGCGACTTGGTCACAAAGGCCAGCCGCCCGCTCATCGTGACCTCGGTGCCGGTCAGCGGCCCGTTGACCACCGCCAGCATGTTGTCGGCGCTGTTCGGGTCTGTCTCCGGCCCGTTGTCGAGCAGATACTTGACGCCCAGGCCGCGCGCGCCGATGTACTTGCGCGCGTCCTCTTCGTCGATCCCTTCGTAGGAAACGGTGCGGTTGGTCAGGTCGATGCGTGCGACGCGGTTGGCGAATCCACCGAGTGCCATGTCAGAGCTCCCCTGCTGTGCTCCCCTGCTGTCCAAGTCCGGCGACACGGCGATGGTAGCCGATCGCCGGCGCGCCTCCGCTCTGCGGGGGGGGGGGCACCGGCGGCGCGCCGTTTGGCTAGACTGCCCCGCAGCCGCACCGCAGAGGAAAGGATTGGCCTTATGGATATCGCTGCGCTGGAGAGCTCGCCGAATGCGGATCAGCTCGTCAACACGATTATGGAGCATGATCTGGCGCGCCACATCGTGGAGCTGGACGCCTACGGCTTCACTGTGATTCCGCCCGAAAAGTTGGGCACGCCGCCGGGCTTCGGGCAGGATCTGCGCGAAGCGATTCTGGACGTCTATCAGCGCCGCCACAGCGTCGATATCGACGACTACTCGACCTCAGACTTGCCGTCGCCGAACAAGATGTCCTGGCAGCTGATCGATGAGAGCGATGTGATCACGGAGGCGGTGCTCAACCCGGTCACGCTGGCGATGGCGCGCTGGCATTGCGGCCAGAGCGCGACGCTCGGCGGCACCTCCTCGATCATCAAGCCGCCGGCCGAGGACAACTGGCTGCCGCTGCACAACGACACGCACGGCGTGCCGCCGCCGCAGGCCGCCTACCCGCATCTGGTCAACACCAGCTGGGTGCTGACCGACTACGACAGCCGCGAGGACGGGCCGACGGTGTTCGTGCCCGGCTCGCACCGCTGGGGGCGGCTGCCCACGGAGCGCGAATCGATGTTCTGGCACGACGGCGCGCCGGTGCAGCCGGTCCCGATGCAGGCCAAAGCCGGCTCGCTCGCGGTCTGGGGCGGCAACATGTGGCACGGCGCCTACAACCGCCTGACCGAAGGCCTGCGCGTGACGCTCGTGCTCGTCTGGCTGCGCCCTTACATGAAGATGATCAACATGTGGAACGAGGGCGCCGTCTCGCCCGAGCGGCTCGAGCGCTACCCGGAGCTGAACAAGATCCTCGGCTACGAGCACCCCTATCCGTTCCGCGAATCGGTCTCCGATAAGGACATCGGGGCGATGATCGCCGTCGGCCAGGATCAGTTCGGCTAAGCCGCGCGTACGCGGCGGCCCGCTGCACGGCGGGCCGCCGCACGGTGCGGTGGGCGCGGCGGGATGGGAGGTGCGCGGATGATCGCGATCTGGGTGCGTGTGCGCGTTCGAGCCGACGGCCTGGAGCGCTTCCTGGCCGGGATCGAGGCCGACGCGCTGGGCTCGGAGCGCGATGAGCCCGGCTGCCTGCGCTTCAACGTGCTGCAGGACGCCGAGGATGAGCGGACCTACTACTTCTACGAGGTCTACGAGGACGAAACGGCGCTCGAAGCGCACCGCCGGGCGCCGCACTACGCGGCCTGGGCGGCGGTCTCGGACACGCTTGAAGGGCCGGTGGAGATCACCCGCACCGCGCCCGTGTTCCCTGCGGACCCCGCCTACTGGCAGAAGCGCTGAACGGAGCGGCGAAATCGAGCCGCTCTCCGCAGGCGCCGTGCGGGCGCGCCGAACGGTTCGCAGCAGGAGGAGCAGCCGCAATGACGGCAATGACGTATGAGCAGATCACGGTTGAGCCGCTGACGCCGACGATCGGCGCGACGGTGGCAGGCGTCGACCTCACGCAGCCGCTCGACGAAGCGGTGCTGGACGAGATCGAGCGGGCCTGGATGGAGCACTTGGTGCTCTTCTTCCGCGATCAGCCGATGAGCTCGGCGCAGCACCTGGCCTTTGGCCGGCGCTTCGGCGACCTGCACATTCACCCGGCTGCGCCCTACGCCGAGGGCAACCCCGAGCTGATGGTGATCCACACCGACAAAGACTCGTTCCGCAACAACGGCGAGCGCTGGCACTCGGACGTTTCGGCCGATGCCGAGCCGCCAATGGCCAGCATCCTACACATTCACCAGGTGCCGCCGCGCGGCGGCGACACCTGCTGGTCGAACATGTACGCGGCCTATGAGGCGTTGTCGCCGGCGATGCAGGCGTTTCTCGACCCGCTCACGGCGCTGCACGCTTCCGACTACACGGGGCAGTACGGCGCCCACAAACCGCAGCGCGAGTTTCCAAGCGCCGTGCACCCGGTTGTCCGCACGCATCCGGTCACGGGCAAGAAGGCGCTGTTCGTCAACGAGGTGTTCACGAGGCGGATCAACGAGCTGTCCCGCGAGGAGAGCCAAGCAATGCTGGGCTTCCTGGCCGACCACGTGAAAAACGTCAACTTTCAGTGCCGCTTCCAATGGCAGGATCACTCGGTGGCGCTGTGGGACAACCGCTGCACCCAGCACATGGCGATCTGGGACTACTACCCAGAATCGCGCAGCGGCATCCGCGTGACGATCAAGGGCGACAAACCCTTCCGCTAGAACCCGCTCACCCAGCCGGGCCACAGCACAGACAGCGCTGCGAACGCTTCAACTGATACAGAGCGTTCGCCGGCGGGGGAGGGCGCTCAGCCGCCGCGGCAGAAGGCGGCGAGGTCGCGGGCCGTGTCGCGCGAGACATCGGGGCAGGCCATCGGGAAGACTTCGGTGCCGTGAATCGTGCCCATCACCTGGCGGCAGCGGGCCGGCCGGCCGGCGCGCAGCAGCAGACGGTAGAACTCGATCCCCTCATCGCGCAGCGGGTCGCATTCGTTGACCGAGATCACCGTCTCCGGCATGCCCTGCACGTCTTCTTCATTCGCGAAGCCGGGCCAGGCCAGCGGATTCTCCGCTTCGAACTCTTCGATCCCGTAGGCCATCGCGCCAGTGTTGCTCCAAAGATCGAGCAGGATCCCGTTGTTCTCGGTCGAGGACGGGTATTCGTCGCGCGGCCAGCTGCCGGCGATGTAGGGGCAGAGCGCGTAGAGGCCGCGGACGAGGTCGGACGCGCCTTCGCGCGCGAGCCGCAGGCCGACGGCGAGCGTGAGGTTGCCGCCGCCGCTCTCGCCGGCGACGACGATGCGGCCGGCATCGATGCCCAGCTGCTCAGCATTCTCCGAGACCCAGCGCAGACCTGAGACGCAGTCGTTGAGCCCGGCCGGATAAGGCTCCACTTCGGGCGCTGAGGAGGGCGTGACGCAGTTGCGGAAATCGACCATCGCCACCGCCACGCCGTTCTGGGCAATGATTCGGCCCCACGCTTTGTAGTTGCCGTCGTAGCAGGACATGATCATCATCCCGCCGCCGTGGACGTAGTAGACGCAGGGCAGCGGTTCATCGGACTCAGGCTTGATCAGCTGAATATTGACGGTGTTGCCGTCGGGCTGGGACTCGAACGTGACAGTGCTGATCTCGAGGCCCTCGGACGGTGCAAGTTCCTCGTTGTCGGCGCTGGCCAGGAACGCGAGCAGCCCCTCGTTGGCCGCGAGCGCTTCAGGTGAGTTCATGATCTCGAGCAGCTGCTCGCGGTTCGCCGCGCTGGGTTGCGGAGGCGTATCGACGGCGCCGAAGAGCGCTTTGATCCGCGGATCGATGCGGCGGTCTTCGCTGATCTTGCTCATCGTTGTGCCTTTCTGTGTCTCGGTCTCTGCGCTGTATCAGTTCAGACCAACATCGCCGATGCCGCGGTGATGCCCCAGCGGCCGCCGCGCAGGGTGACCAGCACGAGTTCCTTGGTCGTGCGCCCGCCGACTTTCATCTCGACAGCGACATTGACCGCAGTCCAGCCGGCCTGAACGGCTCGAACCTCGGAATCAACCTGGGCCGGCCCCTCGCCAACGCGCGAGGATTCAAACTCGATCAGCTCTTCGCGGGTCGGAATCTGTATCACTTGCCCAGGCGCCACCACGCTGAGCGGAAAGTGGCACAGGCTGGAGTGCGCCTGGAAGTCGCCCGCGGTGCCGGCCTCGATCGCACCCTGCACGATCTCGAGCGCCGCCCGCGCTTGAGCGCTCATATCCGCATCCTCGACCCAGCTGTCGATGCCGAAGCGGGCCTGGATGCCCCAACCGCCTTCCAGCCTGGTGAGCAGATAGGCGACGCGGTTCTTGCGGATCGGCTCGTCATCGGCGTTGAAGCGCGTCCAGCCGCCGAGCAGGTGGACCATCTCCTCAGACTCATGCAGGCGGACGGGCTCGATCCCCTGTGTGCGCACCCAGCCGGCCGCCTCGAAGGGCGCCCAGTCTGCGGCGGCGGCGTAGTCCGCCGCGGTCGGATAGAAACGCGCGCCGCTGCGCGCCGTCGCATCTTCGCGCGGCGGTGCTACGCGGATATGCGGGTAGCTCATGCACGCCGCCCAACCGTCGCGATCCTTGGCCGTGAACCGCTCAAAGAAAGCCCAGTAGGCGCCCTCGGGTGATTCGTAGCGGCCCACTTCAGCCCTCACTTCCCCGCCCGCAGGCGAACACGCAGAGGATAGTGCGCCGCGTTCGCCCCTGCCGCCGTCCGCGCGCGGCGTAGCGCGGGCGGTAGGCTGCCCGCGTGACTACGCGCACAGAGCATTACGAAACCACCGGCCGGCAGTTCCTCGCCAGAGCGGGGCAGTACCTCGCCGACGGCGACCTCCCCCAGGCCTCCGAAAAGGGCTGGGGCGCAGCGGCGCAGATGGTCAAAGCAGCCGCCGAGGCCCGGGGCTGGCCCCATCAGGGGCACCGCCAGCTGTACATCGTCGTCGATCGGCTGGTGGCCGAAACAGGCGATCGAGAGCTGCGGACGCTCTTTCATATAGCGGGCAGCCTGCACACCAACTTTTACGAGGGCTGGCTGTCGCGGGAAGCGGTTGCAGAGGGCCTGGCGCAGGTTGAGCAACTCGCGCAAAAGCTGGATTCCCTGTTGGCCTAATCGAAGCCGTCGCCGCGCCCGCTAGCGGGCGGCGGAGGCGCGGTAGGCTGCCCGCGTGACCACGCGCACAGAGCATTACGAAACCACCGGCCGGCAGTTCCTCGCCAGAGCGGGGCAGTACCTCGCCGACGGCGACCTCCCCCAGGCCTCCGAAAAGGGCTGGGGCGCAGCGGCGCAGATGGTCAAAGCAGCCGCCGAGGCCCGGGGCTGGCCCCATCAGGGGCACCGCCAGCTGTACATCGTCGTCGATCGGCTGGTGGCCGAGACGGGCGACCGGGAGCTGCGGACGCTCTTTCGTCTGGCCGCCGACTTGCACACCAACTTCTATGAGGGCTGGCTCTCGCGGGAAGCGGTTGCAGAGGGCCTGGCGCAGGTTGAGGAACTCGTGCAAAAGCTGGATCCGCTGTTGGCCTGATCGAAGCCGCCGCCGCGTTCGCTAGGTTGCGGGGCAAGCGGCGCACAGACGAATGGGGAACGGCGATGGCAAACGACGACCTAGCGTTCGCGACGATCGAGCAGCTCGCTCCGCGAATCGCAGCGGGCGAACTTTCGCCGCTCGAACTGACGGAAGCGCAGCTGGCGCGGATCGACGGCCTGGATGGGCGGCTGAAGAGCTACGCGACGGTGATGGCTGATTCAGCGCTGGCCGAAGCGCGGCAGGCGCAGGATGAGATCGCCGCGGGCCGCTGCCGCGGGCCCCTGCATGGGATTCCGCTGGCCGTCAAAGACCTCTGCTACACCGCGGGCACGCGCACGATGGGCGGCACAAAAGTGCTCGAGCACTTCGTGCCCGATTTTGATTCGACCGTCGTGGCGCGGCTGCGCGCGGCCGGCGCGGTGCTGCTCGGCAAGCTGAATCTGACCGAAGGCGCCATGGCCGGCTATAACCGCGCCCGCCAGGTACCGGTGAATCCCTGGGCGGCCGACCGCTGGACGGGCGTCTCCTCGAGCGGCTCCGGCGCCGCAACCGCGGCCGGGCTTTGCTATGCCTCGCTGGGCAGCGACACCGGCGGCTCGATCCGCTCGCCTTCGGCGTCCTGCGGGATCGTCGGCCTGAAGCCCACCTGGGGGCGGGTCAGCCGCTACGGCGTGCTCGACTTGGCCGAGTCGCTCGATCACGTTGGCCCGATGACGCGCTCAACCTGGGACGCCGCCGCCGTGCTCGAAGCGATCGCCGGCGATGATCCCAGCGACCCAACGACGCTGCCCGAACCGGCGCCGCCGCTGCTCGCCGGGATCGACGGCGGGGCGGCCGGCATGCGAATCGGTTATGACAAGCGCTACGCCGCCGAAGATGTGATCGCGCCGATCGCGGCAGCGGTCGCGGCGTCGGTCGAGACGTTCGCCGCGCTGGGAGCGGAGATCGTGGATGTCGAGCTGCCCGACGTACGCCCCTACATGGCTGCCTGGCCGACGCTTTGCGCGGTCGAAGCGCTGGCCGCGCACGCCGAGCACTATCCGCGCCGCGCCGGCGACTACGGGCCCTGGTTCGGCGCATGGCTCGAGCGCGGCGCCTCCGTGAGCGCGGTTGAATATGCGCGCGCCTGCCACGCGCGGGCGGAACTGAGCGGCCGGCTCGCGCGTGCGTTTGAGGGAATCGACATGCTCGCCTGCCCGGCGCAGGGCACGCTGCCGCACCGCGTCACTGAGGACATGATGTACGACGACACGCCGGGCGACTTCGACGCAACGCGGATGCAGTTCACCGCCCCATGGGACATGAACCGCGCGCCGACGCTGACCCTGCCGAACGGCTGGAGCGAACAGGGCCTGCCGATCGCTTTGCAGCTGGTCGGCCCGCTCGGATCCGAGGCGGCGCTTTGCCGCGCCGGCCGCGCCTACGAGCAGGCCACAGACTTCATCCGCCGCCCGCCCTTGTGAAGGGCCGACCTAGTGGCGTGGGTGGACATAGAAGCGCTAGATAGCAAAGGGGAGACGGAGCGCGATACCAGGAAGGGGCTGCGCAAGGCGCTGAGCGTAGACCCTGAATGCACAGTTCGCAGCCGTAATCTCACTGTCGGCCTTCTGAATGTTGAAGGCCAGTACTTCGATAGTCGAATGTATTGAATAATGCATGAAGAGCCGTCCGACAGCTTCACCGAATACATCGAAGGCTTGGTGGGGAGATGGAAGGGCTGGAGTGTGAGGTTCGATATCTGGGCGAGCTAACTGGGCGCGATAGGGGTCGCCAGCAGGTTGTGGTCACTGTTACGTCGGGCGGAGAACGTTCAGGGCAGAAGGTTCGCAACCATCTGCTGACCAACCGTTTGGTCCTGAATGTTGAGACAAGTTCGGACGGTGAGCGCGCGTTCCTGCGGGTTACCAGTGTGCGCCGTTACTAGAGAGGGTGAATGATGCTGAACAAGCTTCTGCGGGTAGGGACGGCAGGCCTGGTAGTGCTGGTTGTCGCCTGCGCCGCGGACACGCCTACGTCGCCGGAGCGGGCGGCGCAGGACACGTCATACGTGGAAGCGACGGACCTGTGCAGGAAAATCCACAACGCAGCGAAGGACGCTGTGGCGCACCCATACTGGGAAACGGCGGCGCGCACGGCGGACTCGGACGGATCAACTAGGGACATGGCGGAGATGTCGTGGAGCACGTGGCTAGCCATGTGCAGGGCGAACAACATCGCAGACATTCGGGAAGCGCATCGGGCAGGTGAAAGGATGCTTCGGGAACTGGACGCCTTGCAGCGAGCCGCTGGGCCGACGGGGGCGTGGACCAGTGTCGATAGCCGCCGAGAATGCAGCTATCTGCACAGCCTGTACCGCCAGGTAGCGCAGCACCCGCGCTTCGGCTCGCTGGAAACAGAACTTCGCCTAAACCTGGAAGAGGGCGCCACTCAATCAACGCACGACTTCCTGGCCGAATGCTCCGAAGCAAGCGAAACTGACATTCGGGTGCTGCGCAGCTACCTAAGCCGCGTGTTGAATAGCTGGC
>CAYFZI010000029.1:0-34731 GCA_964347635.1 uncultured Dehalococcoidia bacterium | reverse complement strand
ACGTCAGCGGCCAGCCTGCTGCAGAGGATCTCGAGCCCAACCCCAGCGCCGGGCACCTGACCGCCAAACCGGTTGAGTATTGGGAGCGCGTCCTCGCCGTCAACCTCACCGGCGTCATGCTCACCAACCGCGCCGCGGCCAAGCGCCTGATCGCGCAGAACGAGGGCGGCGCGATCGTCAACATCTCCTCAGGCGCGGCCAAAGTGCCGATGCCCGGCAGCGCCGAATACTCCGTCTCCAAGGCCGGCGTCTGGATGCTGACCCGCTGCCTCGCGCTCGAACTCGCCCCGCACGGGATCCGCGTCAACACCGTCGCGCCCGGCGTGATCGACACGCCGATGGCCGTCGGCCTGACCAGCGATGAGGGGCGCCGCTCGCAGTTCGAACGCGTCGTTCCGCTCGGCCGCCTCGGCACGGCGGAGGACATCGCCGAAGCCGCGCTCTTCCTGCTCAGCGCCCAATCGGACTACATCACCGGCCAAATCATCCACCCCGACGGCGGCATCTTCGTCGGCTAGCGCCGCTGCCGGCTCAGCCAAGGAACCAGCGCCGCTGCTAAGGCACGCCGATGAGCGCTCAGGAAGTCGATATTGAGGCGTTGATCCGCGGCCGCAGCCCGCGGCGGCGCTGGGCGCTGCCGGCGGCGCTGATCGCCGCCGCGCTGATCGCCGTGCTCGCCTGGCTGCTGCTGCGCGGCGGCGAAGCGGTGGTGATCGCCGAGCCGCAGCGGGTGCAAACCGCGAGCGGTCAGCTGACTACTACGGCCGACCTCTCTGGCTCCGCCGCCGCGGCCAACAGCGCGGTGCTCAACTTCGCTGCGGCCGGCACGGTCGACTCGATCGATGTGCAGGTCGGCGATGCGGCGGCGGCCGGCGCGGTGCTGGCGCGGCTCGACGACAGTGCCACGCAGCGCCGCCTCGAAACGGCCCAAGTGCAGCTGCGGCTCGCGCAGCTCAGGCTCGACGAACTGCTCGCCGATCCCGAAGCGGCCGAGATCGCCGCCGCGGCGCGCTCGATCGCGGCCGCCGAAGCGCAAGTCGTCAGCGCTGAGCTGGCGCTGCAGCGGCTCAGCGAGCCGCCTGAAGCGAGCGCGGTCGTCAGCGCCGAGCAGGCCGTGAGCAACGCCAACAGCCAGCTCTCAAACGCCCAACAGACGCTCGCCGATCTGACCGCTGACGCGCCCGCCGCCGAGCTCGCCGCCGCGCAGCAGGCCGTCGCCAGCGCGCGCAGCCAACTGTCGGCCGCCGATCAGGCGCTCGCAGCCCTGCAGGAGGGGCCGAGCGAGGCCGAGATCGCCGGCGCCGAGCAGGCTGTCGCCAACGCGCGCAGCCAGCTCGCCGGCGCCCAACAAACCCTCAACACGCTGACCGACGGCCCGAGCGCCTCCGATCTCGCCTCTGCACGGTCGTCCGTCGCCCAAGCCCAGGCGCAGCTCAGCAGCACCGCCGTGCAAACCCCCGCCGCAGTCCGCACGATCGAGAGCGCGCATGAGCGCTACTGCCGGCTGGAGGGGGCGGTCGACGATATCTGCGACGCTGAAGTGCCGCTCAGCAGCGCGCAGCTGCAAACCGTCGAAACCGAAAGCGAGGACCGCTACACCGTGCTCGTCTCCGCCGCCGATGCGCTGATCGACGCCCATGCCTCGCACGAAGCCGCCATAGCGGCGGAGAACTCAGCCGAGGCCGCGCTGGAGGCGGCCGAGGCGCGGCTCGAGGAGCTGCTCGCACCAGCCGACGAGGATCAGCTGCTCCAGGCGCAGCAGGCCGTTGCAGCGGCGGAGTCGAGCCGCACGGCCGCCGATGCACGACTCGACGAACTCATGACGCCTGCCACAGCAGACGATCTGTTCGAGGCGGATCAGGCTCAGGCGGCCGCGCAGGCAAACCTGGACGCTGCGGTTGCGCGGCTCGACGACCTCACCGGCGGGGCCGGGGAGGCCGATATCTACCAGGCGCAGCAGGCTGTCGCGGCCGCGGCGGCCAACCGCGGCGCGGCGCTCGAGCGCCAGAAAGAGCTGCTCGCTCCGCCGACCGAGGACGACATCCGCCAGGCTGAAGCCTCGCTCGCCAGCGCCCGCTTGGGCCTCGAGGAAGCGCGCGCCCGCTACGACGCGCTGCTCGACGGCTCGGCATCGACCGCGATCGAGCAGCAGCAGCAGAACGTCCGCCTGGCCGAAATCTCGCTCGAAGAAGCCCAAGCCGCGCTCGATGACCTGCTCATCACGGCGCCCTTCGACGGCGTCATCGAGGAGCTCAACATTGAGCTCGGCGATCGCGTCGCGGGCGCGTCCGCGGCGATCGTGCTGAGCACCCGCAATCAGGTCGTGATCGACCTCACCGTCACCGAAGCGGAGCTGCTCGAGCTTGAGAGCGGGCAGGTCGGCCTGGCTGTGTTCGACGCGATCGACGATTTGCAGTACGCCGTCCGCATTACGGCGGTTGGGCGCGTGCCGGAGGTGCAGCAGGGCGTCGTGACCTACTCCGTCGAAGCGGCGGTGCTGCGGCCCGAAGAGCTGCCCGCCGCGGCCAACCAGCTCGCCGCGATCGGCGGTCAGGGCGCTGTCACGATCGGCGCCGAGGGGGCGACGGGGGCGGGCGGCGGGATCAGCCCGCAGGCGCGCGCCGCGCTCGATGCGTTCGCGGCCCAGGTCACCCTACCGCCGGGCGTGGAGATCATCGACGTCGTCCGCGCGCTCGCGTTCGATGAACCGCTGCCGGAGGGCGTGGTGCTGCCCGACGGCTTCGAAATCCCGGAGCAATTCAAGGCGCGCCTGCGGCAGGGGTTTGAGGCAGCCGATCGGCGCGCCGCCGAGCGCGAGGCGGACGGCGGCGCCGGTCAGCCGATCCCCGCGCCCGGCATGAGCGCCAGCGTCACGATCCTCACCGAAGTCCGCGCTGAAGCAGTGCTCGTCGCCGCCTCCGCTGTGCGGCAGATCGATGGGCAGTTCTTCGTCGCCGTTCCCGCCGACGCCGGCGGTTGGGAGCGCATGCCCGTCGAAATCGGCGAAACCGACGGGGCGAACGTCGAGATCCTCTCCGGCCTCGAAGCCGGCGCGACCGTCCTGATCGGCGCCGATACCGACGGGATCGCGTTCAGCGCGGCGCAGCTGGCCTCAGGACCCGCAGCGGGCGGCCTGCCGGGCGGTCCGGGCGGCGGCGGACCTCGGGGCGGCGGCTAGTGATTCGGCTCGACCGCGTCAGCAAGATCTTCTCCACCGGCGGCGCGCAGATCCACGCGCTCAACGGCGTCAGCCTCGAAATCGAACGCGGCGAGTTTGTCGCCGTCATGGGACAATCCGGTTCCGGCAAGAGCACGATGATGAACATCATCGGCCTGCTCGACCGCCCCAGCGCGGGCGAGTATCTGCTCGCCGGCCGCAGCGTCGCCGCGCTCACCGAGCACGCGCGGGCGCGCCTGCGCGGCAGCGCCTTCGGCTTCGTCTTTCAGTCCTACAGCCTGCTCCCGCGCATGAGCGCGCTCGAGCAGGTCGAGCTGCCGCTGATCTACCAAGGCACGCCCGACCGCCGCCGCCGCGCCGCTGAAGCGCTTGTCCGCGTCGGCCTCCAGGACCGCATCAGCCACCGCCCGACCGAGCTCTCGGGCGGCGAGCAGCAGCGCGTCGCCATCGCCCGCTCGCTCGTCGTCGATCCGCTCGTGCTGCTCGCCGATGAACCGACCGGCGCGCTCGACACCGCGACCGGGCACGAGATCATGACGCTGCTCGCCGACCTGGTCGAAGAGCAGAACCTCACGATCGTGCTGGTCACCCACGAGCCGGAAGTGGCGGCCTTCGCCCAGCGCACCGTACGGATGCGCGACGGCGCGATCACCGCAGACTCCGCCGGCCGCACCCGCGCCGATGCAATGCGCGCCGACGCCGGCGAGGCCGCGGGGAGCTGACGTGAGCCCGCTCGACGCTCTGCGCATCGCCGTCCGCGCGATCATCGGCAACCGCCTGCGCAGCGCTCTGACCTTGCTCGGCCTGGTGATCGGGGTCAGCTCCGTGATCGCTCTGATCGCCGTCGGCCAGGGCACCCAGAAAGGCGTCACCGATCAGATTCGCGGGCTCGGCACCGATCTGATCTTCATCGAACCGCGCGCCACCCCCGGCGACGGCGGTGCGGCGCTGGTCACCACCTCGCTCGTGCAGGGCGACGCGCACGCCATCGCCGCCAACGGCAATCCGGCGATCAGCGCCGTCTCTTCCCACATCACCGGCGAAACGCAGGCTATCGCCGGCCCCTACAACGTGCCGGCTGAAGCTGTCTTCACCTCTGCGGTCTACGCTGAGGTCCGCGACCTCGAAACGTCGGCCGGAACGTTCATCACCCCGCTGCACGACGACGAGGGCGAGCTGGTCGCCGTGCTCGGCGCGCGCGTCGCGGAGTCGATCTTCCCGGGCCTCGACCCGATCGGCCAGGAAGTGCGCCTCTCCTTCCTCGCCGGCCGCGTCGTCTTCCCCTTCACCGTGGTTGGCGTGCTCGAACCGATCGGCGGCGAGGGCGAAGCCAACGACCAGGTCTTCGTCCCGATCACCGGCCTCGCCAGCCGCTTCCGCTTCCTCTACACCCCCTCGGGCGACCTGCGCGTCACCCAGATCGATGTCCAGACTACGCCCGGCGCCGACACCGAGCAGGTCAAGCAGCAGATCACCGACCTGCTGCTCTTCCGCCACGACCGCAGCGACCCCGATTTCACCATTCAGAGCCAGGACGACCTGCTGGACGCCGCAAGCGATGTCGCCGACACGCTCTCGATCCTGCTCGGCAGCATTGCCGGTATCTCCCTGCTTGTCGGCGGTATCGGGGTGATGAACATCATGCTCGTCTCCGTCACCGAGCGCACGCGCGAAATCGGCATTCGCCGCGCCGTCGGCGCGACCGCCGCCGATATCGTCACCCAGTTCGTCACCGAAGCGCTTACGCTGAGCCTGCTCGGCGGGCTCGCCGGGATCGTGATCGGGATTGGAGCGTCGCTGCTGGTCGATGGGCAGACCATCGGCGATCAGGAGATGACCACCGTGATTCAAGCCTGGAGCATCGCCGCCGCCTTCGGCGTCGCCGCCGGGATCGGCTTCCTCAGCGGCATCTACCCAGCCTGGCGCGCCACTGTCGTCGACCCCATCGCCGCGCTGCGCAACGAGTGAGCAGCACCCTGCTGCCCGACCGCGCTATCGTTTGGCGCTGCGCGAACGGAGGACGATGATGCCAGCACAGCCCCCAGAACAATCGGCAGCCCCCGGCGTCAGGCGGTTCGAGGGCAAAGCCGCCGTCGTCACCGGCGCAGCCAGCGGGATGGGGCGCGAAAGCGCCCTGCGCCTCGCCCGTGAGGGCGCCGACGTGGTCGTCGCCGCGCTGCCCGAAGACGATCGCGCCGCTGAGACCGTCGCGCTGATCGAGGCTGAGGGCGGGCGCGCGATCGCTGTCGCCGCCGATGTCACCCGCGACGCCGACAGCGACGCGATGGCGCAGGCCGCGGTGGACGCCTTCGGCCGACTCGACTACTGCATCGCCGCCGCCGGCATCTCGCACGCCGGCTACATCAGCGGCGAAGTCACCGAGGGCGAGCCGCTGCTCGGCGGCGCGCACCGCCACGTAATCCACAAACCCGTCGAATATTGGGAGAAAGTCCTCGCGGTCAACCTGACCGGTGTGATGCTGACCAACCGCGCCGTCTCGCGGCGCATGATCGAGCTCGGCAACGGCGGCGCGATCGTCAACATCTCCTCCGGCGCCGCCAAAGCGCCGATCCGCGGCATGGCCGACTACTGCGTCTCGAAGGCCGGCGTCTGGATGCTCACCCGCTGCCTCGCGCTTGAGCTCGCCCCCAACCAGATCCGCGTCAACAGCGTTGCACCGGGGTTGATCGACACACCGATGACGCTCGCCGTGACGAGCGATGAAGAGCGCAAACAGCGCCGCATCGAAGCCACCCCGCTGGGCCGCATCGGCCAACCGGCCGACATCGCCGAAGCGGCCCTCTTCCTGCTCAGCGATCAGGCCTCCTACATCACCGGCCAGATCATCCATCCCGACGGCGGCATCTTCGTCGGCAGCTAGAGCCTGCGGGCCTGTGCACCTTTGGTGACATAGCGCCTACGACGCCGGCACCGAAGAGAACGCAGAAGTGGCCAGCGGGGCAGGCCAGCCGCCCGCCGCCGGCGGCGGCGAAGCGACCGAAGGCGGCGTGATCGCCGCACACGACCAGTCCGAAGGCGCGCAGGCCAGCATCACGATCGCCCCGTTGGAAGCAGCCGAAGGCGGCACGCTGGAGGACAGCGGCGGCGCGGCGGACACGGCCGATGAGGAAGCCGCTCCCGCAGCGGAGGAGACCAACACGCCCCACACCGGTACGGGCGGGCTCGCCGACGGCCGCGGTGCGGATGGTGCATCCAGGGCAGCTCTGCTCGGTCTGGCCGCGCTCGCGGGTGCGGTGTCGCTCTACAGCGTCGCGCGGCTGGCGCTGCGGCGGCGCTAGCCCAGCCGCCGCGGCAGGCAGGAGTTCAGGCTGAGGGACGGCCAAGCTGCCAGCAGGAGCTGCCGCCGCCCCGCTTCAGCTGCTGCGCGGCATCTTCATTTCGGGGGGAGCAATGCCCCCATTTGCCTTTCCCGCCACAACGCGCGGCGAGGTTCTGCGGCCTGAGCGCGGCGCGCCGCTGTTCCCCAGCTGCTGGACGCCCAGTACGATCCTCTGGTGCTCGCACTCGCCCTTCGCCACCTGCTCGTCAAGAAGCTCCGCACCGGCCTCACCGTGCTCGGCTTCGGCGTCTGCGTGAACCTCTACATCGTCGTCACCACCGTGATGCGCTTCATTACCGACGATCTCGACCTGCAAGTCCAGCGCTTCACCGGGATCCTCTTCGTTCAGAGCCGCGGCCTCGCCGGTATGACAGGGATCGAATGGCCGCCGATCTCCTCGACGATCGCCGAGGCCGACGCCGAGCTGGTGCTGGCCTCCGCGGCGGTCGACCGCGAACGCTCGACCGCCGTCTCGCTCGCCGCGCTGGCCCCGCCGCCCTTCCCCACCGCGCCGCCCGAAGCGCTGCTCGTGGGCATCGAGGAGGGCCGTGAGGACGTCTTTCTGGCCGGCGCCGGGGCGATGATCGGCCGCCCAGACTTCAACGGCGCAGCGGCCGGCGCCGAGGCGCCGCCGGCCGTCCTCGGTGTACTCGCGGCGCGGCACTTCGCCGGCGCCGCCAGCGCCACCATGGAGGCGCCCTCGCCGGTCGGCCCGATCCCGCTCGCCGCGCCCGGCAGCCGCATCAACGTGCGCGGCTGCGAGTTCGAGGTCCAGGGCATCATCGAGCCGGAGACCAACCAGCTGCTGCGCTCCGCTGTAATGGTGCCGATCGGCAGCGCGCGCGAGCTCCTGCGCCAGCGCGACGTTGTCACGGCGCTGCTGATCTCACCGACGCGCGCGTCCGAGATCGAGCCGCTCCAGCGCGCGATCGAGCAGCAGCACCCCTCGCTGATGGTGATCTCCGACCGCCAGCTGGCCGAAAACGCGCGCACCCTGCTGGAGCGCGTCAATCAGCTCTTCAGCGTCGTGCGCTGGACCTCGGTCTGCGTCGCCGCGCTGCTGATCGCGATTGTGATGTTCGTCTCCGTGCTCGAACGCACCCGCGAGCTCGGCACGCTGCGCGCGATCGGCGCGCCGGCCCGCGCGCTCGTCTCGATGATCCTCTGCGAGTCCGCCGGGATCGCGCTGTCCGGTTCGCTGGTCGGCGTCCCGCTGTCGCGCATCGTGATTCGCCAGGCGCTGGGCCCCGACGCCGCGGGCATCCGCAGCCGCCGGATCGAGTGGGGTGCGGCCGGGATTCTCACCGGCTTCGGCATTCTCGCCTCGCTGCTGCCCGCCGCCCGCGCCGTCGGCGTCGATCCGATCGTGGCGCTGCGTTATGAGTGAGCGCCCGGCGCCGCTGCTCTCGGCGCGCAACCTCGCTCGCGCCTACCGCGTCGGCACGCAGACCGTCGACGCGCTGCGCGGCGTCAACATCGATATCGAGCGGGGCGACTTCATCGCCATCGCCGGCCCCAGCGGCAGCGGCAAATCGACGCTGCTGCACCTGCTGGGGCTGATCGACTCGCCGAGCAGCGGGGAGCTGCGCGTCCGCGGACGCGCGGCGCAGGACTTGAGCATCGAGCGCCGCGCCGCGCTGCGCCTGCGCACGCTCGGCTTTGTCTTCCAGGCGTTCAACCTGCTGCAGATGCTGACGGCGCGGCAAAACGTCGAAATCGCGCTGGCGCTGGCCGGCGTGGGGCGGCGCGAACGCCGCCGGCGCGCGGGCAGCCTACTCCAGGCCGTCGGCCTCGGCGAACGCCTGCAGCACCGCCCCGTCCAGCTCTCCGGCGGCGAGCGCCAACGCGTCGCCATCGCCCGAGCACTCGCCAACAACCCCGATGTCGTGCTCGCCGACGAGCCGACCGGCAACCTCGACTCGCGCACCGGGCGCGAGATCGTCGACCTGCTCGAACAGCTCAACGCGGCCGGCCAGACGATTGTGATGGTCACCCATAACCTCGAAATCGCGCGCCGCGCGCGCCGCCTGTTTCTGATGCGCGACGGCCGGATCGAAGAGGTCGACCCAGCCGCGCTGGCCGCAGAGACGGCCCCGCCGCGGAGCGGGGATTATTCTGCGCAGTAGGAGCAGGCAGTGAGGAACGGGCAGAGAAACAGCAGGCGCAGAGCGAGCGCATCATAGGAGGGCAGGCGGGCCGCTGTGGTTGAGAACGCGCCCGAGTTCTGGGCCGAGGCCGAGGCGCTGATCCGCGCCGCCCCGATCGCGTTCCTCGCCACCAGCGCCGGCCGCCAGCCGCACCTCCGCGCCGTCACCCCCGCTTACATCGGCCTCCAGTCCTACATCGCCGCCGCCAAAGACAGCCCCATGGTGCGCCAAATCGCACGCAACCCCCGCATCGAGCTGCTGCACTGGACGCGCGACTTCCGGCACCTGAACATCGTGGGCCGCGCCGAGCTGCGCCCCGGCCAAAGCGCCGGCGAGGTTGAGCAGCACTTTCTCTACGCGCTGGACGACTTCTTCGCCGCAGACCGCAGCAACATGTCGCTGATCGCGATCACCCCGCAGCGGATCGCGCTGACCACGCTGGCCGATATCGCGGCCAGCCGCCCTCCGCGCGTCTGGCGCGCGGAGGGCTAAACCGAAACGAGCGGAATCAGCAGAATCTGCGGGCAGAATCTGCGGAAGGAGCATCGGGATGCGGATTGCACTGATTGGCCAGGCCCCCTTCGGCGCGGCGGTGTTTGAGCGGCTCGCCGCAGACGGGCACGAGATCGTCGGCGTCTTCACGCCGCCCGAGCGCGAGGGCGGCCGCCCCGATCCGCTCGCGCAGGCCGCGCGCGACCGCGCGATCACGCTGCATCAACCGCGCCGCTGGCAGCGCCGCGGGGTCGTCGATGAGGAGGCCGCCGCGGCCTACGAGGCGACCGCGCCGGAGCTCAACGTGATGGCCTTCGTGACCCAGATCATCCCCCCGCGGGTGCTCGAGTTTCCAGCGCTGAAGACAATCCAATACCACCCCTCGATGCTGCCCAAACACCGCGGCCGCTCGGCCATCAACCACGCCATCGTCAACGGCGACGCGATGACCGGCGTGACGATCTTCTGGGTAGACGAGGGCCTCGACACCGGCCCGATCCTGCTCCAGGTCCCGGTCGAGATCGGCGCCAACGACACGATCAACTCGCTCTACCGCGACAAGCTCTTCCCGCTCGGCGTCCAGGCCATGTCCGACGCCGTCAAGCTGATCGCCGCCGGCCAGGCCCCGCGCCATCAGCAGGTTGAAGCAGACATGACCTACGAAGGGCCGTGGGAGGGCGATATCGCGCGGATCGACTTCTCCCTGCCCGCACAAACCGTCCACAACTTCATCCGCGGCAGCGATCGCGCGCCCGGCGCCTGGAGCAGCAGCGGCGGCGAGCGCGTCACCCTCTACGGCTCAACGCTCGCGACGGCAGAGCGCGCCGCCCCCGGCGTTGTGCTCAGCGTCGACGAGCAGGGGCTCACGATCGGCTGCGGCGGCGGCGCGGTGCGCGTCGACATGGTCCGCACCGCCGCCGGCCGGCGCATCCCGGCCCGCGAGTGGGCCAACGACGCCAACATCGCCCCCGGCGCAGTTTTCGACTCCGCCGACTCGAATAGCGAATAGTGGAATAGCAGTCCCCCGCGATCCCTCTATTTGCCCGCTCCTTGCGTGGGGGAGGCTCTCCTGCCGGGGGAAGCGGGAAAGCCGGCGCGAATCAGCTCGCGTCCTGCACCCGCTTGCCTGAGTCCACCAGACCTGCGAAGCGCGTCTTGCTCAGCGGATCGTTGCGGGACGCTTTCTCCCAGGCCGCGTCGACCATCTTTGCGTACTTCGGATGCATTTCGCGCATCTTGGTCCGCTCATCCTTGAGGAACGCCGTGCGCGCGATCAGACGCTCGACCTGCCCTGCATCCCCGCACTCCGCGCAGGCCGGCGGAGCGGCCCCGATCTTGCGCTGGAACTGCTCGAACTCCACTCCGCAGGCCCGACAGGCGTATTCATAGATCGGCATCGTTGTCTCCAGGTCGGCAAGGCGGCAAGGCGCCGGGTGCGGCGGCAGCCGCTGCCTGCGATGGTACGATCCGAACGAGCGGGCCGCACGATTCCGCATTCACCGGAGGTTTCGCATATGGGCGGTTACGGCGTTCGAACCGTCTTCCTGATGACCCTGATGGCCGGCCTGATGATGGTCATCGGGCTGGCCGCGGCCGGCACGATCGGGCTGATCGTGATGGGCGCGTTCGCACTGCTGCTGAACTTCATCAGCTACTGGAAGAGCGACTCGATCATCCGCACGGCGATGGGCGCCAAGGAGGTCAGCGCTGCGCAGGCGCCGCAGCTGCATCGGATCGTTGAGCGCGCCGCACACGACGCGCAGATGCCGATGCCCAAGGTCTACATCGTCGAGACGCCGGTGCCCAACGCGTTTGCCACCGGCCGCAATCCGCAGAACGCAGCGGTGGCCGCCACCACCGGGATCATGAACATCCTGACCGAGCGCGAGCTGGCCGGCGTGATGGCCCATGAGCTCGCCCACGTCCGCAACCGCGACACGCTCTGGAGCACGATGGTGGCGATGATGGCATCGGTGATCATGATGGTCGCGATGCTGGCCAAGTTCTCGCTCTTTTTCGCCTTCATGTTCGGCGGCGTCGGCGGCCGCGACGACCAGGGCGGAGGCGCCGCCCACCTGGCCGGCGCGCTGATCCTGGCGTTCGTCGCCCCGTTGATCGCCTCGATGATTCAGATGGCCGTCTCGCGGACGCGCGAGTTCTCGGCCGATGAAACCGGCGCGCGCAACTCGCGCGATCCGCAGGCGCTCGCCTCAGCGCTGACCAAGCTGCAGCTGGCCAGCCAGTCGCCGGAGGTGCGCTACGCCGCCGAAGAGATGGCCACAGCCGAGGTCGCCAACCATCTGTTCATCGTCAATCCGCTCGCGGGCGGGCCCGGCCGCTGGTTCTCCAGCCACCCGCCGACCGAGGAGCGGGTCGCGCGCCTGCGCAAGCTGGGCCGCGAAATCGGCCAGATCTTCTAACGATGCGGGCAGCGGTGCGGGGCGCGACCCGGCAACCGGCCGCTCTCGCCGCCGCATTGCTGCTGACACTGGCGGTGCTTGCCGCCGGCTGCAGCGAAACAGCGCCACAGGAGCGCGTGCTGAGCTGCCCGCCGGAGACCGAGCTCTGGACCGAGTACGAGCTCTACTTCGGGCTCAGCCAGCCCGACGGCGGCACAGTCAGCGAGCAGGACTGGAGCGAGTTTCTGGCCGACGCGGTGACGCCGCGTTTCCCCGACGGCCTGACCGTGCTCGACGCCCGCGGGCAGTGGCGCCGCAGCGACGGCGCGATCCAGCGCGAAGCGAGCAAGGTGCTCGTGATCTTCGCGCCCGGCCGCGCCGACCTCGGCCCGATCGATGAGATCTCCGATGAGTACGCGCAGCGCTTCGAGCAGGCGGCGGTACTCCGCGTGATCGACGAAGCCTGCGTCTCATTCCGCGGCGGCTGAACGCTCGCTGCGCCCCGCCGCGCCGCCCTCGCTGTTCACTTCGTGGCGCAGCGCCTGCACCTCCGCTTCGAGGCGCCGCAGGTGAGCCAGGATCTCCTCCTGCTCCACATCCTGCCCCGACTCCACGAACCAGGCGGCGATCGTGGCGGTGATCATGCCCAGCAGCGCGAAGCCGAGCAGCGTCACCACGACGCCCAGCGCCCGCCCGGGGATCGTCTGCGCTTCGCGCACGCCGTCGCCCGTGGCGATCGTATGCACCGTCCACCAGAACGCGCTGGGCCAGTCGTTCACGACGCTGTTGGTGTCCCGCTCGAGGAACCAGACGGCGACAGTGGCGCCGGCCAGCAGCGCCGCGGCGAGCAGCGCGGTGCCGCGCACGCCGCGCCGGTTGAGCAGCTTGCCGAAGCGGGCGACGAACCAGAGCAGGCGCAGCAGCCGCAGCGGACGCAGAAACGGCAGCGCAACGATCAGCACGTCCAGCCAGTTGCGGATCAGGTAGCGCAGCCGCTCCTCCGCCAGCCAGACGCGCACCGCCAGATCAATCGCGAACACCGCCCAGATCGCCCACTCGACGGCGTTGGAGATGCGCGCCGCCGAGGTCGAGAGATCGGCCAGCCAGGGCAGCAGCAGCAACAGCAGCATGACGGCGGCGAGAAAGAGCAAGAACGGCTCCGTGCGCCGCTCCCAGACCTCCAGCCGCGCGTTCGAGCGCCCCGAACCAATCCAGCGCTGCAGCATCGCGGCGTTCGCCCGCCTGCCCTCTCTTAGCCCCGCAGGCCGGCCCGCATCCGCTCCCATGCGGCCCGCGCGTCCTCCACCGAGCCCTCATCCTCAATCGTCGAGATGTCGCCCGGGTCCCTATCCAGCGTGACCGCCTTGAGCACGCGGCGCATGATCTTGCCGGAGCGCGTTTTGGGCAGCGCGTCGACGAAGTTCAGCTCTCCGATCACCGCCACCGGGCCCAGCTCGCTGCGCACCGTCCGCAGCACTTCGCCGCGCAGCTGGTCGGACGGTTCGGCGCCGGCCTTGAGCACTACGAACGCCGAAATGACCTCTCCGCGCAGCTCATCGGGGCGTCCGGTGACGCCCGCCTCAGCGACCGCCGAGTGGCGCAGGATCGCGCTCTCCACCTCGATCGTGCCGATTCGGTGCGCCGCGATCTTGATGATCTCGTCGGCCCGCCCGCTGAACCAGACATAACCGTCCGCATCGACCGCTGTCGCATCGCCCGTGAAGTAGACCCGCCTGCCCGGCACTTTCTCCCAGTAATCGCTGTTGTAGCGCTGCGGCTCGCCCCAGAGCTGCGCTGTCAGCCCCGGGAAGGGCTTCGTGATCGCGAAGATGCCCTTCTCGCCGGCAGCCAGCTCCTGGCCTTCGGGGCCGAGCACCGCACCCTCGATGCCGGGCAGCGGCACACCGGCCGAGCCCGGCTTGATCGGCAGCATCTGAATGCCCCAGGGGTTGCCGATGATCGGCCCGCCCGTCTCCGTTTGCCACATGTGGTCGAGCACTGGGATCTGATCCTCGAGCAGCTCGCGCTGAAACCACTCCCAGGCCGGCGGGTTGAGCACCTCGCCGGCTGAAAACACGCGCGTCAGCGAACCGAGGTCGACTGACTCCGCCGGCTCGGTGCCCGAACGCATCAGCAGCCGAATCGCAGTCGGCGAGGTGAACATCCCCGTCACCCCGTGATCTTCGACGATGCGGTAGAACGTACCGACATCGGGGTAATCGAGCGCGCCCTCGAACGAGATCGTGCTGCAGCCCATCAGCAGCGGCGCGTAGACGATGTACGAGTGCCCCACAACCCAGCCGATATCCGATGTCGCCCACCAGACATCATCCGACTCCAGCGCGAACATCCAATCGGCCATCGAGGCAACCCAGACGGCGTAGCCGCCGTGTGAATGCACCGCAAGCTTCGGGCGCGCGGTCGTCCCCGATGTCGCCAGAATGAACGCCGGCTCGTTCGCCTCAACCGGAACCCAGGAGCCGTCGCCGCCCTCGCCGCGGGCTAGAAATTCGTCCCAACTCAGCTCCTTGCCGGGCGCGATCGGCGGCGAATCTTCGCGCCGCCGTTCGACGATCACCTGCTCGACCACCGCATCCGCGCCTTCGCTCTCCAGCGCGCCCCGCACGAACCCGTCCAGCGGTATATCGCGCCCGCGGCGGTAGGTGATATCGGTCATGAAGAGGAAGCGCGCGTTCGCCATCTTCACCCGGTCGGCAATCGCGCCGGCCCCGAAGCCGGCGAAGATCACCAGGTGGATCGCCCCAATCCGCGTGCAGGCGAGCATCAGCGCGATCGCCTCGAAGTTGGTCGGCATGTAGATCGCGACGCGGTCGCCGCGGCCGACGCCGATCGCGCGCAGCGAGGCTGCGATCCGCTCGACCTGGCGCAGCAGCTGGGCGTAGGTGTAGACGCGCCGGCCGCCCAACTCATCGAGCGCGATCAGCGCCGCGCGGCCGCCGTTGCCCTGCTCCACCTGCGCATCCAGGCAGCCCCAGGCGATATTCGTCTCGCCGCCGATAAACCAGCGGAACGCCGGCACTGCGTCGGGCGTCCACTCAAAGACCCGATCCCAGTGCGACGCCCAGGGGATGCGCTGCGCCGCTTCGCTCCAGAACGCATCCGGATCTTCCAACGCTTCACGCTGGATACGCCGCACGACAGGGCCAACCAGGTCCATCACCAACTCCGATCCAAACGCGCAACAGCCTCAGTCTCAGTGGGAGGCTACCAGCCGCCCCCGCCGCGGCCCGCCGCCCCCTTCACCCCCTGCTTGCGGAGGAAGGTGGAAGGTGCCGCCCCCTCCCTTTCTCTCCCCCACTTGCATTCTTGTCTTGCGGGGAGATGCCGAAGGCGGAGGGGCTCCCCCTTTCCCGCGCCTACAGCGACGCCCTGCCCCCATCCAGCTGCAGCTTCGGCACCGCCGCGCCGGCGGCCGCTTCCAACGCCTCCAGCGTGGCCAGGAATGAAAGCTCGCCGAGATCCGCCGCGAGCGCCCGCAGATACGTCTGATGCGCGGCGCTGGTCACCGGCATCGGCACTTCGTGCCGCCGCGCCGCTTCCAGGGCCAGCGAGACATCCTTCTCCGCCAGCCGCAGCGTGAACGATGGGTCCTCGAAGCGGCGGCCGAGGATGTACGGGGCCAGGCCGAGATAGGGGCGCGCGGTTCCCAGCCGCAGCTGCTCCAGCAGCGGCCCCGGCTCCAGCCCCGCCTTGGCGCCGAGCACGAACGCCTCCTGCACGACATGGGTGCCACAGAGCACGATCATGTTGTTGATCAACTTCACCAAACAGCCCGATCCGGCCTCGCCAAGGTGGAAGATGTTCGCCCCGATCGCCTGCAGCAGCGGCTCGACGCGCTGGAACGCTTCAACATCGCCGCTGCCCAGCACTGTCAACGTCCCCGCTTCCGCACCGGGCACGCCGCCCGTGACGGGCGCATCGATGTAGGCCACGCCTTGCTGCTGCTCAAGCGCGGCGAGGCGTTGGACGGCGGTAATCGAGTTGCTGCTCAGGTCGACGTGAATATCGCCCGCCTGCGCTCCTGCAAGGATGCCGTCCGGATTGGTGACAACAGCGTCGACCTCGACGGGCCCAGGCAGCGAAGTGAACACCACCGAGCAACGCGCGGCGGCGTCGGCCGGGCTGTCGGCCGAGTCGGCGCCCAGCTCTAGGAGGTTCTCAGCGGCCTCGGCGCGGATATCGAAGACCACGAGCTGACGGCCGGCCGCGATCAGCTGCCGCGCCATCGGATTGCCGATGTTGCCGACGCCGATGAAGCCGATCTGAGTATCGCGGTTAGGGCTGGTCATAGCGCTCGATCTCTCTTCTCAGTTACTAGTTGCCGGTTATCGGTTACCATCCAGGCGAATCAGGTGTAACATTCTCCAGGACTTGCCACATGTACCAGGAGGCGACGGAGCTGTAGGGCGACCATTTCGCTCCGATCGCGCGCGCCTCTTTCGGCGTCGGTACGGCGACGAGGCGGTACGCGGCCTGCATCCCTTTGCGCACGCCGAGATCGCCCACCGGCAGCACATCGGGGCGGCCGAGGTGAAACATGAGCATCATGTGCGCCGTCCACTCGCCGACGCCCCTGACGGCGGTGAGCGCCTGCTGCACTTCGGCATCGTCCATCCCGCTCAGCCGGGCGAAGGGCAGGCGGCCGTCGGCGGCGTGCGCCGCCAGGTCGCGCAGGTAGCCCATCTTCTGGCGGGAGATGCCGCAGGCGCGGAAATCTTCGTCGCGCGTGTTCAAAATCTGCTCTGGCGTCGGCGTCTGCTCTGAGTCGCCGTAGAAGCCGTACCAGCGCCGCATAATCGCCGCCGCGGCCGGGCCGGCGAGCTGTTGAAACAGCAGCGTGCGCACCAGCTGCCCATAGGGATCACCGCCCGGCCGCGGCCTGTAGGGGCCGATTTCGTCGATCAGGCGGCCAATCACCGGATCGACGGCGCGCAGATGCCGATATGCGTGCGCGGCGGAAAAGCGGAGTCGGTTCGCCATGCCGGCTCAGGCCCCGCGCCGGCCCCAACGGTCCCAATGCAGGAACTCGCTGGCCGGCTTGCGCGTCACCGGCCCGAAGTTCACAGCGGGCCAGCCCATCGGAATGATCGCCGCCGGCCGCGCCTCCTCGGGGATGCCCAACTCCGTGCGGAGCAGCTCCATGATTCCCTCCTGCGGCGTCGTGAGCACGGTGCCCAGACCTTCAGCGCGCGCGGCCAGCATCAGGTTCTGAATGCTCGGATAGATCGAGCTGCCGGCCAACAGACCTTCGGGCGACGGGGACTGCACGGCCACCAGGCAGGGAATGATCAACACCGGCGCAGCGGCGAAATTGTCGAACAGGTTCACCGCGCCGCGGATCATGCGCCGTTGGGTGGGATCCTCGATCGCATCCGGATCGGGGATGTTCTCGCGGAAGCGGCGGAAGGATTCGCGGATCGCCTCGGCAATCCGCTCGCGCAGATCGGGATCGCGGACGGCCAGAAAGCCCCAGGGTTGGGTGTTGCTGCCCGAAGGGGCCCAGGTGGCGGCCTCGATCACACGCTCGATCAGCTCATCCGGAACCGGCTCAGAGGTCCAGCGGCGTACAGCCCGTTGGGTGCGCATCACTTCATAGAGGTCGGTCGCGGCGGCCATGCAGGGCTCCTTCACTCGGCGCGGCGGTTGCGCGCGGTTTGCCAATCGAGGAGACGGCGCAGCGTGCGGGCAGCGCCGCGAATCGTGTGGAAGACGGGCAGATGAGCCTGCGCGGCGATCTGCACCAGCTCGCCGTTGAGCGCCGCCGCGGTGTGGTCGTGCGGCAGCGGCACCACGACGGAGATGGGAATCGCCAGCCGATCGCGTAGATCGGCGATGGTGCGGATCATGCTGCGACGCATTGCCGCGCGCTGGCCGTCGTCATCGTCGGGCGGACCCCAGTTCATGCCCAGCTGAATCACAACCGTGTCGATCCGGGCGTCGCGCGCGACGGCGTCGAGGGTCGGCTCGAGCGACTCTGAGTTCCACATCGAGGTGGTATCGACCGGATTGCGGATACCGGTGCCGGCGAGCGGGGTGAAGCGGGCTAGTTCAGCGAGCGTTGAGTCGGCCAGCGGCGGCAGCTGCAACCCTTCGCGCTCGACATCGTCCGCGCCCTGCACCGAAACGCCGCCGCCGCCGACCACGAGCGCCAGGCGCGGACCCGGCGGCGCCGCGCCAAAGCGCCAGCCAACCAACACATCGATCATCTCCGCCATGTTCTCCACCAGAATCGCATTGGCCTGCTGTGCAGCGGCGCGCCAGAGCCGGCCGCTGCCGGCCAGGCTGGCGGTGTGGGACTGGGCGGCGCGCCCACCCGCGGGCAGCAGGCCGCCCTTGAGCAGCGCAACCGGCTTGGCCGCGGCCGTGCGGCGCAGCTGGCGAAACAGACCGCGGGCGTCTTCGAGGCCTTCGATGTATGCGCCGATGATCTCGGTTTCGGGGTCTTCGCGCGCGAACTGCAGCAGCTCAGCGGCGCCGACGTCAATGGCATTGCCGAACGAGACGACTTTCGAGAAGCGCAGCCCCCGCAGCGCCCCGTTGTAGGCCGCGTCGTTTGCGTTCGTGCCGCTCTGAGAGAAAAAGGCAATCGGCCCGGATTCGTTCGAGAGCCCGGCCCCGAAGGCGAGCCGCCCGGCGGGGGCGTAGAAGCCCATACAGTTGGGCCCGATCAGGCGGATCCCGAGCTGTTCGGCGCGGCTGCGCAGCCGCTCCTGCAGCGCTTCGCGCTCGCCCAGCCCAGTCTCGGCGAAGCCGGCCGTGAACAGGTGAATCGAGCGCACCTGCTTGCGGCCGGCCTCCTCCAGCAGCTCGAGCACCCCGGCCGCGGGGATCGCGCTGATCACATGGTCGACGGGGCCCGGAATATCAGTCAGACGCGGGTAGGCCGGCAGGCCGTCGATCTGGGCCGCTTTGGGGTTGACAGGGTAGATGCAGGGATGCCCGGCTTCCTGCAGCGAGCGGACCCAGTTGCCGGGCCCGCCGCCGCGCGGGCGGGTCGAAGCGCCCACAACGGCCACGCCGCGGGGTCGAAACAGCGCTGCAAGCGGGTGAGCCACACACGGAGTGTAGAGCGGAGCGTGTAAAACGGATCCGTCCGTGTTCCGCGCCAGCGCCGCGCGGCGCTGGCGCGGCGCTAGCGGGCGGTCGGGCAGCCGCCGGCGGTGGCCGGCTCGGGGGCGCTGTGTTTGAACTCGTCGATATATGCCGTGATCGCCGCCGCCTCAACGCTGCTGAGCGGCAGACGCGTTCCCCAGCTCACCAGTGTCAGCGCTGTATCGAGCGCTTCGTAGGGTGCGAGAACCGCGTAGACCCCGTTCTCCAGCTGCCCGCGGATCAGCTCCGACAGCTCCGACAGCTGAGCCTCATCGAGCAGCCGCGGGGAGTACCAGGCGACGACAGCTCCATGCTCCATGGCGTGGACGGCGTTTTCGAAGCGCGGCGCGGCAGCGTAGATCCCGCAGGGCAGGGGAATTGAGTCGTGCGGCCCGCCGTACGGCGGCACTGTCTCGTAGGGCACCTGGGTCGTGGATGGAACGTGCGTTTGGCCCGGCTCAGTCAGCTCGTTGTCGTACAGCTCGAGGCGCGGATCGTCGCGGATATTGTCGACGCTGATCGAATCGCCCGAGCCGCCGCAGGCCTGCAGCACGGTCAGCGCAGCCGCGATCAGCAGGGCGGCGTAGATCATTCGCCGCTGGCCTCAGCGATCAGCCGCCGCCGACCCTCGCCGTCGAGCACGTAGCGCTCGTAGTAGCCGGCTTCGTCGGTGCCCAGAAACGCCTCCAGCTGAGTGCGGTAGGCGGGCGGGCCGTCGTCGTCGTCGTCGTCGTCTGAGGGCGGCAGCAGCGGCAGCAGCGTGCGCCAGGCGGCGGCGGCGATCGGCGCGCCGCCGTGCAGGGCGGCGAGGCCTCCGAGCGGCACGGCGGAGAGGTTCAGGCGCCCGCTCGCCAGCGTGCGCAGCCAGGGCAGCAGGTCGGCAGCGATCGGATGATCGGGGTCGTAGTACACCACGATCCCGCCGCTCTCGAGCAACGGGAGCATCTGCGCTGGGTCCGGTATCTCGTTGAACGGCGCCGGCTCGTCCGCCCCGTAGATGCCGGCGCGGGGAGCTGCGTCGTGGTGCGGGCCGGAGGTCGGCGGCGACGAGTTGTAGGCGAGAAACCGTTCACCCTCCTCGAGGTGGCGCCGGCCCTGGTCGGGATAGGAGACGACCCCGCGGATTTCGACGACATCGCTGGGCGGAAAAGCCAGCTGCATGCCGAACATGGCGATCAGCGCGACAAGCAGGCCGGCCAGGATCGCGAAGGACATCCGCGGCAGACCGAAGATCGTGCGCCGGGGCGGCTGGCTGCGGGCGCCGCCGTCCGACGCGCGGCCGCTCGACGCGCCGCGTTCGGCGCCCTCGCCCTGACCTGTGTTCTGGCGGGCGGCGGGGCGGCTGCGCCGCCGCCGGCGGCGTTGGGGCTGCTGGCTCATGCACGCATCTTAGGCGGCGCAGTCTCTCAGGGAATCGATATGGGGAATCAATGCGGTGATGCGATGCGGGGAAGCGATCAGACGGCGACCGATCAAGCGATCACCCCGGCCGCGGCGAGCGCTGCGATCTGATCGGGGGCGAGCCGCAGCCCGCCCTGCAGGATGTCGACCGTATGCTCGCCGAGCAGCGGCGCGCGGCGCTGATGCCGCCACGGGCTGCGCGAGAAGATGTAGGGGGCTCCCGGATAGCGCACGCTGCGGCCGTGCTCGGGGTGATCGACCTCGATGAAGAAGCCGCGCCCGCTCCAGTGCGGATCCTCGGCGGCCTCATCGGGTGTGCGGACGATCGACCAGGCCGCGCCGGCCTGCTGCGCGCCGTGGTAAATGTACTCCGCATCGTGGGCGGCGATGAACTCGGCGATGTTGTCCAGCATCATCCGCGCCGATGCCTGCTGGAGGCCGAGCTGGCGCTTGCGCCCGTCCAGCAGCTCAGCGGCGCTGAGGCCGCCGCCGAAGCCGCTCTGCTGAACGAACTCCACCAGCCGCAGCCAGGCGGCCTCGCTGCGGGGCATCCCGAAGATGTTGATCAGCCGTCCGTCAGCGCTCGGATACTGCCACGGCTCTGTCGGCTGCGGGCCGGCGTGTCTGCCCGTCTGGCGCAGCAGCGCGCGCCGCTCGTACAGCGCCCAGGGCGCGGAAGACTCGATCGTGAACGCGCAGGCCTCGTGGATCGAAGCGTCGATGTGCTGGCCGCAGCCCGACGCTCGGCGCTCGCAGAGCGCGGCGATCGCGCCGAAGGCCGCGTAGTAGGCGGCGATATGGCCGGCGTGATGCTCGGTCGGCCGAATCGGGGGCGCGCCCTCGAGGTTGTCATAACCGCAGGAGCCCATCGGCCCGCCGAGCGCCAAGCCCACAGCGTCCGACCACGCCCAATCGACCCACGGCCCGTCCTGGCCGAACGGCGTGAGGCTGAGCACAATCAGCTGCGGGTACAGATCGGCGAGCGCGACCGGGTCGAAGGGGCGCTGCGGGCCGGGCTGAGCGGTTTCCAGCACGATGTCGGCATCGGCGGCGAGCCGCACGAACAGCTCGAGGCCGTCGCCGCCGGCGGTGTCGAGCGCGAGCGACCGTTTATCGGCGTTGTAGTACCACCAGAACAACGAGCGCTCGGGGCCGGGCAGGTCGTCCAAGAACGGACCGATGCGGCGGCCGGGGTCGCCCGCAGGAGGCTCGATTTTGATCACGTCCGCGCCCAGATTGGCGAGCAGCCGGCCGCAGTACTGGCCGAACGGCTCGCTGAGGTCGAGCACGCGGATGCCGTCGAGCGGAGCCGGCGCGGCGGTCACCGGATCAACCGAACGCCCCCTCGATCAGGAGTTCGTCGATGCGCTCCTGATCGAGCCCCAGCAGCTCGCCGAACACATACTCATTGGCCTCGCCGAGGCGGGGGCCGGGCCGATCGCGCTGCGCCGGCGTGCGGGCCAGGCGCACGGGCAGGCCGTCGGTGATGTGCCGGCCGATGACGGGATGGTCGCGCTGCGCGGTCCAGCCACGGTGCCGCAGCTGCGGGTCGCGTTCAACGAGATCGACGCCGTTCTGGACGACGCCGGCGGGGATGCCGGCCTCCTGCAGGCGGCGCATCAGGGCGCGGCCGTCCTGGGCGCTGGTCCAGACGGCGATCAGATCATCGAGCTCGTCTTCGTGGCGGAGGCGGGCCGGCAGCGTGGCGAAGCGTTCGTCATCGCGCCAGTCCGGGTGGTTGGTCAGCGCACAAAGCTCGGCCCAATGCGCGTCGCTGAGGCAGGTGATCATGATCCAGCTATCGCCGCCGGCGGTGGGGTAGGTGTTGTGCGGGGCCGCCTTGGGCCAGACGCTGCGGTTGCCGGGCGGGTTGCCGGTTTGCCCGTAGCGGCGGCCGTTGACGGTGAAATCGAGCGTGGCAGGGCCTGTCAGCACCATGCCGCTTTCAACTTGGGAGAGGTCGATGTACTGCCCCTCGCCGCTGCGCTCGCGGTGGTGGATCGCGGCCGCGATCGCGGCCGCCGCGGTGAAGCCGGCCATGTGGGCGAGGTAGGAGTATCCCCAGCCGGCCGGCTCTCCGCCGGCGCAGCCGGACATCGCTGTCAGCCCGGAGAGCGCCTGCGCGGTCGGACCCCAGGTGCCGTAATCGCGCTGCGGCCCGCTGTGGCCGAACCCGCAGAGCGAGGCGTAGATGATGTCCGCGCGGAGCGCGCGCTGCTGCTCGTAGCCCAGCCCCCACGATTCGAGCACGCGCGAGGAATAGTTCTCGACAACCACATCGGAGACGGCGATCAGCCGCTTGAGCAGCGCCAGGCCCTCGGGGTGGCGCGCGTTGAGCGTGATCGAGCGCTTACTGCGGTTGAGCCAGTTGAACATGCCCGAGGAATCGGGCGGGTCGAAGCCGTTCGGGTGCGGGCGGCCGAAGCGGATCGAGTCGAGCGTTTGCTGATTCTCGACGCGGATCACTTCAGCGCCGAAGTCCCCGAGCAGGCGCGTGCAGGTCGGGCCGGCGACGATCCAGGTGAAGTCGACGACGCGGATGCCGGCGAGCGGCGGGCTGGACGGCTCGGTCATGCCGGCGCCCGGCCGGGCCGCGCCGCTCTAGGCCGGCGCGAACTTGGGCAGCGTGAACTCATCGGTGATGTCGTCGAAGTGCACTCGGACGCGCATGCCGGCGTGGATGTCGCCGGGATCCACGCCGACGAGCGTGGTCTGCATTCGCGGGCCTTCATCGAGCTCGACCACAGCCAGGATGTAGGGGATGTCTTCTTTCCAGGAGGGATGGTAGAGCTGATGCATCCGCCCCCAGGTGTAGACGGCGCCCGTACCGGCCGATTCGCGCCACTCCCAATCGGTCGACCAGTCTTTGGTGCAGCGGTCGCTGTAGGGGAACTGGTAGTGATCGGCGGAGGGGAAATACTGCAAGAGCAGCTTGTGTTCGCGCAGCGCGTCGAACCAAGGCTGCGTGTGCTCATCGGGCTGGGGCAGTGGCTTGTCGTAGGGCATCGGCTCGCTCGGGTTGACCTGGCTCTCAGTTGGCTCGGGCTGCTCAGGGCGTTTTAGTTGGCGTTCGGGGAGAGGATCACGGTGCCGTGCGTGTCGAGCGTGCCGCCGTTGCCGGAGCAGAGCACGATGTCGTGCCGCTCGACCTGCCGCTCGCCGCCCGAGCCGCGCGCCTGAATCACGCCTTCGGAGATCGGCGTCATCCCCCACATGTAGTAGCTCGACAGCTGCCCGCCGCCGGTGTTGATCGGCAGCGACCCGCCCGGCCGCGTGTGGCCTTCGGCGACCCAGTCGGCCGCCTCCCCCTGACCGACAATGCCGTAATCCTCAATCGTGCGCAGCACGGTGTAGGTGTAGCAGTCATAGAACTCGCAGACATCGACGTCCTGCGGCCCCACGCCGGCCATTCGGTAGGCGGTCTCGCCGGCGAGCGCAGCGCCCGAAGTGGTGCCGACCTCGACATCGGCGTGCGGCAAATTACCGGGGTGCCCCTGCCCCATGCCCCAGATGTAGGCGGGGCTCGACGGCAGGTCGCGGGCGCGCTCGGCGCTGGTGACGATCGCGGCGACCGCGCCGTTGGAGACGAGGCAGCAGTCGAGCAGATGGAAGGGCTCGATGATCCAGCGCGAGTTGTGGTAGTCCTCCAGCGTGATCGGGTCGCGCATCGTCGCGTGCGGGTTCATTACCGCCCACTCGCGCTGGGCCACGGCGACCTTGCCGAAGTGGTCGTTGGTCGCGCCGAAGGTTTCCATGTAGCGGCGCGCCGCCAGCGCGTAGGAGGTGTTCGCGCCGTAGAAACCGTAGGCCGGCATCAGCGAGTTCATCCCCACCGGGCCGCGCCGCCCCGCGCCGCCGTAGGCGGCCCCGGCCGAGCGCCCCTTCCGCAGCGGCGCATCGGCGAAGACGCAGGCCACATAGTTGGCCATCCCGTGGTGCACCGCCATCGCCGCAAACTGCAGCATCGCGCTCGCCGTCGCGCCGAACGAGTTCATGTGGTTGAGCAGCCGCAGATCGCGCAGGCCCAAGTAGTTCTGCAGCGGAATCGAGATGCCGGTCCCCATCCCGCCGGTGATCCCGGGGTTGATCAGCAGTCCATCAAGGTCGTCCTTCTGCAGTCCCGCGTCCTCGACCGCCAGACGGATCGCCTCCCCCGCAAACCAGGACGCATCATGCCCGTAGACCTTGCCCATCTCCGTGATGCCCAGCCCGCAGACCGCTGTCTGCCCTCGAATCGAGTCGCTCATCTGCCACTCCTCCGTTCGCAGCGACAGTTTAGCAGCGGCGCGGCAATTCATCGGCTCATCGGCTCGAACAGCTGCGGGGGACGCGCTGCGCGGTAGATTGCGGGCATGCGGACAGCACAGAGGCAACCCCGCATGGGCCGCGCCCAAGCTACCGAACCGCCCCCGCACGAAGTCGGCGCGCCCGAGGTGCATCCATCAGGCTGGGACGACGGCGCGCTGCCTACCAGCCTGGTGTCCCGCCTCTCCGGCCTCAGCATCCAGCGGTTGGGCCACTGGCATCGGACCGGCGTGCTCCCGGCCACTCTCTACGCCGGCCGCCGCGGCGTCGAGCGCCTCTACACCTGGCACGACTACGCCCGCGTGCTCGCCGCCGCAGCGCTGCTAGCCAAAGGCCTGTCGCTTCGCCGTCTGCGCCCCACGATCAAGCTGCTCGACCGTGATCATCCAGATTGGCCTCATCTACCCCTCACTGTGATGGCCAAGCAGGCGATCGTACAGCCGTCGTCCGCGCACGCACGCACCGTCGATCATCCACCCCAAGGTGCACACTTCGACCTGATCCAGGAAGCCGGGCTCGATGGTGAAGCCGTATGGGCGATCCTCTCGGCTGATCTCCCCGACGGAGTCAATCCAGCCGACTTCTTCGCATTCGAAACGATCAACGCGCTTGGCCGCTTACACGAATACGAGCATGCCGTATCGATCGATCCCGCCGTACTCGGCGGCGTCCCCGTAGTCCGCGGCACCCGAATCGAAACAGCGCTGCTCTTCACCCTCCGCACCGCGGGCCTGACGATCGATGCGATCGCTGAAGACTACGACCTGACACCATCCCAAATAAGCTGCGCCCTCGAGTTCGAAGCGTCGCTCGCGGCAGCATCTGATACGGCGCATGCGCCTGCTACTCGATGAGAACATCGCGGTCGGGCTCGAAACAACGCTGCAGAACGAGGGCCGTAGCGTTGATCATGCAAAATCACTGAACCTACAGGGCGCCAGTGATCCTGAACTGTTTAAATATGCTATCGAGCGCAATTATGATGCGCTAGTCACACAGGATCTCTATCGGCGGCCTGTTGTACGAGTGGCCGTGCTGAAAGCGATGCTGGCAGGACTGAGAATCGTTCGTCTCCGATTCTCGAGAAACACCCCAGGTACTGCCGGCCGACAGCTGCAGTCACTGCGAGGTTCCTGGCCAGCGATCGAAGAAGCAGCAGCGCAGGGATCAACAACGCGCCTGCTCATAATCCGAGTCAGTGGAGATGACCTGCGCCAGATCGTTCGAACCACCGTTGAGGAGGTTGAACAACAGCTAAGGCAGCGGGGGGCAGGCGAGCGAATCGGCCCCGCCAGCCCGCCGCTCAGAGCACCGTGATGTCCTCCGCGCCGTCGACGTTGATCGTGTTGCCGGTCAGCCAGTTGGTTTCGGTGGCGCTGAGCGCGATAATCGCTTGGGCGATGTCCGCCGGCTCGGTCACGCGGCCGCTGGGGTTGTGCTCGCGGGCGAACGCGAGCAGCTGCACGCCGGCGGGAATTTTTTCCAGCGCGGGGGTGTGGGTGATGCCGGCCTTGATCGCATTGGCCGCGATGCCGCGCGGGGCCAGCTCGACAGCCAGCTGGCGCAGATGCGCGGCCAGCGCGGCTTTGGCCGCGGAGACGGCGCCGTACTGCGGGATCACGCGCAGGTCGCCGCCGGAAGTCATGCCGTAAATCTTGCTGCCCGCGCCGAGCAGGCCGCGGCTGACCATGTCCTGCGTCCAGTACACGACCGAGTTGGCCATCACATCGAGCGTCATCTCCATCTGCCGCTGCGTAATCGGGCGCTCTACCTTGTCGCCGATGTAGGGGCCGAGCGTGCCGAAGGCGAGCGAGTGCAGCAGCACCCGCACGGTGCGCGGGCTGCCGCCGTCGTCGAGGCGCCCGCGGAGGTCGTCCAGCACCCCGATCCGCTTCGCGGCGTCGGCCGCGTTGATGTTGTGAAAGACCGCCTCGCGCTGGTGCTCCACGCGGATCGCCTCGCTGATCCGCTCAGCGTTGGCCATTGTCGAGCGGCGGTCGAGATGCACGCCGCAGATGTGCATCCCGGCCTCCGCGAGCGCCGTGGCGCAGGCCGCGCCGAAACCGCTCGATGCGCCCAGGATCAGCGCCCACTGCCCGTCGAGCACGGAGTTTCGCACGTTGCTTTCCCTTCCCGTCGAGTCTCCGAATCAGACGCCGCCTGCGGCGCTGCGACGGTTCATGCGCCGCTCAGGCTGTCTTGCACGCCGCGGTTCACACTGCAGTGAAACGGCGGACGACTTCGAAGAGGATCTGGATACCGGTGTTGAGCCCGCTGACCGGGATGCGCTCGTTGTGCCCGTGAATGCCGGCCGCCAGGGAGGCATCCATCAAGGTCGGCACGAAGCCGTAGGCGTGCACCCCGTGGCGCCGCAGCACCCGCGAGTCCGTAAAGCCGACGCAGGTCGCGGGAATCACCAGTGCACCCTCGATCTGCTCGCGCACGACATCTTCGACCACGCTGACCAGCTCGGTCTGGAACTCCGAGGTCGGCGATTCGGACCGGAAGACGGTTTCGATTTCGACCTGGTCGTCGTCGATCACCTCTCGCATGCCGCGGATGAAGGCGTCGTGCGATTCGCCCGGCAGCAGTCGGCAGTCGAGCGTCGCTTCTGCATCGGCCGGGATCACATTGTGCTTGAAGCCGCTGCTGGCGCCGGTGTTGGAGATCGTGTTCCGGGTGATCGCCGAGAAGCTCGGGTAGGTCTGGCACAGACGCGCGATCGAGGGCGCGCCGTTGGGCCAGGCGCGGCCGGCGCGCAGCCGGTGCAGCGCCTCCTGCGTCTGCGGCTGCACGGAGACGCTGCGCTCCCATTCCTGGATCCGGTAGAGCGCCCGCACGAGCCGATCGACGGCGTTGTCGCCGTGCGGCGTCGAACCGTGGCCGGGCTGGCCGACAGCGCGCAGCCGCAGCCACAGCGGACCCTTCTCAGATGCCGAGCAGGCGAACACCGGGTGCTGCGAGCCCAGGAAGTTGAGCGATCCCATCCCGCCTTCGTTGAGCGCAAACTCCGGCTCGGTCAGCCAGCCGCGGTGCTCGCTGTCGAGCCACTCCATGCCGAAGGCGCTGCCGGCCTCTTCATCGGCGACGGCGAGAAAGATCAGGTCGCGGTTGGGCGTCAGGTTGAGCCGCTTGAATAGCAGCATCACGAGCAGCTCGAGGATGCCCATGCCCTTCATGTCGAGCGCGCCGCGGCCCCAGAGCTCGCCCGCGCGCACTTCGGCGGCGAACGGATCGTGATCCCAGAACTCCGGCTGGGCCGGCACCACATCGGTGTGGTTGAGCAGCATCAGCGGGCGCTGCGCGCCGCTGCCCTGCAAGCGGGTGCGCATCGAGACGCGCCCAGGGCCCGCTTCGACGTATTCGGTCTCGTAGCCCTCCGCTTCGAGCCGCTCGGCCAGAAACTCGGCGGCAACCTGCTCATTGCCCGGCGGGTTGGTGGTGTCGATGCGCAGATAGTCGGTCAGCGTGCTGACGATCTCCGCGGTGACATCGTCCCAGTTGATCTGAAGGTCAGCGGTAGTCATGCGCGCGAGTATACGAATGCCGCTGCGGCGCGTCCGCGCGCGGCCCGGCGGCACACAAGGCCGCTCAACCCCGTGCGGCCGCGCGCAGCTGCTTGACCGCCGCCGTGATCCGCGACATCAGCTCGCCGGCCTTCGCGTGGATCGCCACGTCGCAGTAGCGGCTGATCACGGTCGGGTCGAGATTCACTTCGATCATCGGGTGGCCGCGCTGCCCGACCGCGAAGGCGAAATCGGCAGCCGGCGAGACCACGGCCGTGGTGCCGACCAAGATCACGCAGTCGGCGCGCGATGCTTCCACGTAGCAGCGTTCGAGCGCGTCCGGCGGGATCGGCTCGCCGAACATCACCGTGTCCGTCTTCACGATCCCGCCGCAGCGATCGCAGCGCGGCGGGAACTCCTCCGGAAGCTCATCGAAGGGCGTGCGGGTCGTGCACTCCGTGCAGCGCAGCAGCCGGCTGTTGCCGTGAATCTCGGTCAGCCGCTCCATGCCCGCCAGGCGGTGCAAGCCGTCGACGTTCTGCGTGATCGTGTGTTTGAGGACGCCGATCCGCTCCAGCTCAGCCATCGCGAAGTGCGCGTCGTTGGGCTGCGCGTTGACCAGGCTGGCGGTCAGCTCGTCGGGGTTGCGGCGGCGCTCGGCGACACCCCGCCACCAGTCCGCCGGGCTGCTGCGGAACTCGTCGTACTGGTTCAGCGGCGGCTCGCCGTGCTTGGTCCAGAGCCCGTCCTTGCCGCGGAATGTCGGAATGCCCGATTCAGCCGAGATGCCGGCCCCGGTCAGCGCGATGCAGTAGGAAGCGCCGGCCAAGAGCTCGGCGGCGCGCTGGACCTCCTCGGCGTGCGGCTCGTCGTGCGGTGCGGTCATTGCGGTCAGCTGCCAGATACGACGACGCCCCCGTCGCCGGGGGCGTCTGCGGTGTACTGCGCACCCCGAAGGGTGCCTGTCTAGTCGACTTGCAGTACTCCGTAGACGAGGTGAATGTTGAGTTTGCGCATCGAGCGTCTCCTCTCACCTTGCCGGAGTTGCATCCTACCACAACCGCGCGGGCCGTGCACAGGCAGTGGACGAACGCCGATCAGCAGGTAGACTGCACCAAGCAGGGGCGCGGACCTGTCGGGCGCTTGGCGGGAGCATGGACTGAATGCGAGCTGCGCATTGGTAACGCGGGGGGTGGAGCAGCGCGGCGGCCCGTGGTCGGCGCTGGCTGGTTGGGAGTTTGAGCGGCCGCCGCGGCTGCGCGAGCCGCGGTTCGGCCGGCGCACCCACGAGCTGAGCTCGGTGCTCGCGCTGATCGCCGCCGCGGCCATCGCCGCCGCCGCCGTCTTCCTGAACCGCCCCGATGCGGCGCCGGCGGTCCAACCCGTGCTGCCGCCGTCTGTCGCGGCCGCAGCGACGGCCACAGCACCCGCCGAGGTGCCCCCGCCCGCGTCTACCGCTTCGGCCGCGGCGGGGCCGCAGGCCCGTGCAGCGGCAGCACCGCAAGCGGACCTCGATCAAACAGCGGTGAACGCAGCGCTGGCGGCGGAGCTGCGCGCGGGGATCGCCGCGACGCCGCAGCAAGCGGATCAGCAGATTCGCGCCTATCTCGGCCTTAGCGCGGCGGCGGCGCTGCCGCCGGCCTTCAGCTACACCGTGCAGGCCGGCGACACAGTCTCCAAGATCGCGGCGCGCTTCGGGCTGGAAGCGGCGAGCATTCGCTTCAACAACTTCGAGATCTACGACCCAGACCTGCTCGAAACCGGCGCCGCCCTGCAGCTGCCTGTCCGCGACGGCGTGATCTACGTCGTGCAGGGCGGCGACACGCTGGACGCCGTGCTGGCCAACTACGAGGCCGATATGGAGGCCACGCTGGCCTTCGCCGGCAACGGGATCACGAGCCCGGACCAGATCTGGGTCGGCCAAACGCTGCTGCTTGTCGGCGGCTCGGCCTCAGTCGCAGCGGGCGGCGGCAGCGCGTTCACCAGTAATGCAGCATGGACGATGCCCAGCTTCCGCTGGCCCATGGCCGTCAACTCGATCAGCGACCCGTTCGGGACGCCGCGCGCCAACTCCTACGGCTACCACACCGGCATCGATTGGCCGGCGCCGCAGGGCACGATCGTTGGCTCCACCGCGCCCGGCGCGGTCTCGTTCGCTGGCTGGGACGCCGGGTACGGCTACTGGGTCGAGGTCGACCACGGCGGCGGCGTGCGTTCGCGCTACGCTCACCTCAGCGAAATCTTCGTGGTCGTCGGCGAATGGGTCGATGCGCTCGACTTCGTCGGCGCGGTCGGTGCTACGGGCAACAGCAGCGGCACCCACCTACACTTCGAGATCATTATGCAGGGCGAGCCGCAAAATCCGATGGAATGGCTCGAGTGAGGCGAAGGCTGCGATGACAGAGACTGGCGCCGCCGAGACCTGGACGCACGGCGACGCCGAGACCAACGGCGTCCGACTGCACTACGTCGAGCAGGGCGAGGGCCCGCTGCTCCTGCTGCTGCACGGCTTTCCGGAGCACTGGTATTCGTGGCGGCATCAGATCGGCCCGCTGGCCGCGGCCGGCCACCGCGTCGTCGCGCCCGACCTGCGCGGCTACAACCTCTCCCAAAAGCCGCGGCGCGGCTACGACATCAAAACTCTGACCAAAGATGTGCGCGGCCTGATCCGCGCATTGGGCGAGCAGCGCGCCATCGTCGCCGGACACGACTGGGGCGGAATCATCGCGCTGCAATTCGCGATCGACTACCCGCGCGCCTGCGAGCGGCTGATCGTGATGAACGCACCGCTGATCCGCTCCTGGTACTGGCAGCGCCGCAACTACCCCCAAAACCTCTACGCGCTGGTCATGCACCTGCCGTTCCTGGCCAAGCGGCGCATGTGGGGCGATGTCGATGCCGCAGTGCGGCAGATCACGCAAGGCGCCGCGGCCAACAGCGGCGCCTGGAGCGAGGACGACTACGCAGAGTTCGCCCGCGCACTCAAGCAGCCCGGTGCGATCGACGCGGCGATGAAGTACTACAGCAGCATCTACTGGCCCGACTGGTTCCTGACCTGGCCCGACCGCAACGCACGGATCGAGTGCCCCACCCAGTTCATTTGGGGTGCCAAGGACCCGGCGGTGCGGCTGGAGTTCATGGAGGAAGCGGCCGAGCGGGTCGACAACCTGCGCACTCACATCGTCGCTGAGGCCGGCCACTGGGTGCAGCAGGAGCAGCCGCAGGAAGTCACCGCGGCGATGCTGGAGTTCTTGCCGGGCGCGGCGGAATGAGCGATCGCGCGGACGCGCACGCGGCCCGCGGCGAACCTCCCGGCCCCTGGACGCACGGCTACGCGCAAGGCGCCGGCGGCGTGCAGCTGCACTATGCCGAGCAGCGCCCCGAGGGGGCCGGTGATCCGCCGCTGGTGCTGCTGCTGCACGGCTTCCCCGAGTTCTGGTGGTCCTGGCGCGGGCAAATCCCGGCCTTGGCTGCGGCCGGCTATTGGGTCGTCGCACCCGATCTGCGCGGCTACAACCTCTCCGACAAACCGAGCGCGATCAGCGACTACGCGATCGAGCGGCTCAGCGAGGATGTGCGGCTGCTGATCGGGCACTGCGGCCGCGATCGCGCGGCGATCATCGGGCACGATTGGGGCGGCATCATCGCCTGGCAGTTCGCGATGCAATACCCAGCCTGGACAGAGCAGCTCGCGGTGCTCAACGCGCCGCATCCGCAGCGCATGCAGGAGGCCTTCAGCGGGCGCCCGAATCTGCGCCAGCTGCGGCGCTCCTGGTACATGTTCGTCTTCCAGCTGCCGCTGCTGCCAGAGCGCTGGCTGGCGACCAACGACTACGAGCGGATCGGGCTGATCTTCCGCGACACCGCGGCCCGCCGCGAGGCCTTCCCGCCCGATGTGCTGCAGCGCTTCCGCCAAGCCGCCGCGCGGCCCGGCGCGCTGACTGCGGCGCTCAACTACTACCGCGCCGCCGCGCGCCGCGGCGCACGCGAGAGCGCCGCACAGCTGCGCAGCGCCCTGCCCGCCGTCCTTCAACCGCTGCTCAACGCGCTCTTCGGCGGCGGCGGGCCGCCCCCGCCGCGCGGCTGGGCCCCGGTCGAAGCGCCGACCCTTTTGGTCTGGGGCGAGCGCGACAGCGCGCTGGGCCGCGAGCTGACCGAGGGCATGGAGCCGCTCACCGCCGGCCCTTTCGAGCTGGTCTACCTGCCCGATTGCGCGCACTGGGTGCAGCAGGAGTGCCCAGAGGACGTCAACCGCCTGCTGCTCGACTTCCTGGAGCGCTACGCCGGCGGCTGAAGCTGCTGCCTCCAACCGCGCCGCAGCCGCCGCTCAGGTCAGCGGATGATCGGGGTCGACATCCGTCGCGGCGGCGATCCAGTAGCGGCGCCGGATGCCCATCGAGAGTTCCTCCAGATCGGCCGCGACTCGGCGCTGCTGCGCCGCTGAGAGCCGGCTGGTGCCGCACACCCCGGTCAGGATCGAGCGCTTGAAGATCAGCCCCACGCTGGCGTCGACAAAGGAGAGCTCGCGCGCCGCGCGGGCAAGGAAATACTGCATCGCGCGCGGATCGAAGGGCGGGTCGGGCCGGCCGTTGGCCGCCGCGTCCGTCGGCCAGAGGCCCCAGCCGAGATAGCCGCCGCGCGCGACATGCTCGCGAATCGCGGTGCGGTGGACAATCGCGTCCTCAACCGCCCCCTCGCGCCCGTCGAAGTGAATCAGGTTGGGGCGGCAGTCGAGCGCGCGCGTCCAGTTGGGCGCCGCGCAGCAGTGGATGCCGGCCAGCGCGCCGAGCCGCTGCACGGGTTCGAGGGCGGCGCGCAGCACCGGCTGCACATGCCGCCAGGCGAGCGGCAGCGAGGGCTCGCCGACAGCCGCCAGCTCGGGCTCATCGAACATAATCAGCACCTGAAAGCCGAGCGCTTGAAAGGCCCGCGCCTGCGCCGCCGCCGCGGCGCCGAGAAACGCGCCGACCCGCTCGAGCAGCGCGAGATCCTCGTGCGGCGCCGCGCCGTCCGCGCCGCGCGACCACTTGGCGAGCGTCAGCGGGCCGACGATCTGGCCTTTGACGACATTCGGCCGCCGCTCCTCCGGCAGCGTAGGGAGCCGTTCGAGCAGCGCGTGGAATCCGGCCGCGCGGCGGCGCGGCGGAACCGCCGCGTTGACGATGTCAGCATCGCTGAGGCGGCCGCTCCAGTGCAGCAGCCGTCCGTCCCAGTCCGCGCCGGGCAGCGCCAGCCCGGCCTGCGGAATCATCTCCTCAAGCGGATCGCGGTTGGGCAGCTGCGGCCAGTGGGGCAAACGCCAGTAGCCGTCGAGCACTTCGTCGACGGCCTCGGCCGGATCAGCGTGGCAGCTGGCCCCGACGCCGGTCGGAAAGAGGGGAAGATGGATCGCGGCTTCCACACGGCTCCTGACGCTGCACGGGCTGTGGAGAGGAGTGTACTCGGGCCGGGCAGGGTGAGCGTTGACAGCCTCACCGTCTGCCACTACCGTAGCCCGACCAATTAGGCATCCGCCTAATTGGTCGGGCTGGGGGTGGCAGGAGTTGCGTGCATCGACTCGGACAACACCACTTCTGGCGACGTCATCGAAGCCGAACCAAAGGTTGCGCCGGACCTGTGCGTGGTCCGTGAGTCGCTGACGGAGTGGCTTTCCACGCGCGCCGGCAACGATTAATGAGCTGGAGGTAGCGGTTGGCCGCCCGCATCGGCCCCGACGACGCCATCTCCGGCGACGCCATCGAGGCGGCCGAACCGCAGGCTGCGCCTGCTCCGCGGGCGGTGCGGGAGCCGCTGATTGGGCGGCGCTTCACGCGCCCCGGCGACGATGTCTACGCAGCGATCGAGTGGACCTACCGAACAGCTGCGATCACCTCCGACAGCGGCGAGACGATCTTCGAGCAGCAGCAGATCGAGACGCCCTCGTTCTGGTCCCAGACAGCGACCAACATCGTCGCTTCGAAGTACTTCTACGGCGCGCTTGACAAACCCGAGCGCGAAAGCTCGATGAAGACGCTCGTGGACCGCGTCGTGAAGACGATCGGCGGCTGGGGCCGAAAGGACGAGTACTTCACCGATCAGGCCTCGGCCAGCGCCTTCGAGCAGGAGCTGCGCTTCCTGCTGATCAACCAGTACGCCGCCTTCAACAGCCCCGTCTGGTTCAACGTCGGCGTCGAAAAGAATCCGCAGTGCTCGGCCTGCTTCATCAACTCCGTCGAAGACACGATGGAGTCGATCATGGACCTCGCCAAGCGCGAGGCGCTGCTCTTCAAGTGGGGCTCGGGCACCGGCAGCAACCTCTCGACGCTGCGCTCTAGCAAGGAGGCCCTGGCCGGCGGCGGGATGGCCTCGGGGCCGGTCTCCTTCATGCGCGGCTACGACGCCTTCGCCAACGTGATCAAGTCCGGCGGTAAAACGCGCCGCGCGGCCAAGATGATCATCCTCAACGCCGAACACCCCGACGTGCTCGAGTTCATCGCCTCCAAAGCCGGGGAGGAGCGCAAAGCCTGGGCGCTGATCGAGGCCGGCTACGACGGCTCGCTGAACGGCGACGCCTACTCCTCTGTCTCATTCCAGAACGCCAACCACAGCGTGCGCGTCAGTGACCGGTTCATGCAGGCGGTCGAGGCCGATGAGGCCTACTGGACGCGCTCGGTGACGAACGGCGAGCGGCACGAGCGGCTGCAGGCCCGCGATGTGCTGCGCGCTATCTCCGAGGCCACGCATCAGTGCGGCGACCCCGGGATCCAGTTCGACACCGTGATCAACGACTGGAACCCCTGCGCGGCAACCGCCCACATCTACGCCAGCAACCCCTGCTCCGAGTACATGTTCCTCAACGACACGGCCTGCC
>CAYFZI010000028.1:0-36968 GCA_964347635.1 uncultured Dehalococcoidia bacterium | reverse complement strand
ACATAGGACGGATACTCAGCGCCCTCGCGCGAGGGGTACTCGCCGATGCCCGCGCCGGCCCCTGCGCCGAGGTCGATCGTACGAATCCGCGAGAGCCGCTCGGCATCGAGCGCGGCGGGGCCGCGTTCGTCGAAGCGGCGCAGCACTTCGGCGCGGCTGACAGCGGTGCCGTCGTCGATCCGCGGGTGCACCGAAGGCGGCGGCGGCGCGCCTTCGGCGATCCAGCGGTCGAGGTAGATCAGCACGGCGCGGGTCAGCGGCGAGTAATCGACCACATTGAAGCCGTGCGCCGCGCGCTCCCCGCTGAGCTCGAACGTATCGGTCTGCGGCAGCGCGCCTGAGCCGTGCTGCGTGCCGGCTAAGTGGTAGTGCCGCACCAGCGGATGCGGCGGCAGATCCCGCGCCCCGCCCGCTGCGCCGCCCCCGAACGGGTCGATGTGGAGCAGCGAAGCGTCGCCCCGCCAGTACTCCCATGAGGTGTTCGTGGCTGCGATCCGCGGCGTGACTCCCTGCTCATCGCTGCGCTTCAGCAACCCGTCGCGCCGGCCGGTCAAGCGGTCGCTGAGGATCGTGTCGGCGAACGGGAAGAGGTGCGCAAACGAGGCGCTGAAGAGCTGCGAAGGCTGCGCGCAGCGGTGGTTGAACTCGCCGCGAATCCCGCCCGCGATGTGAATGTGCATGCCGTCGAAGACCCGCCCGCCCTGATCAGGGTCGCGGTTCAGCCCCAGGTAGAGCAGGTGGCGCAGAAAGCGCCCGCTCTGCGAGGCGCCGTAGGCGATCACGCGTTCAACGGGCTGCTCCCAGCTGCGCAGAAAGCGCGCGGCGTCGCGGAAAGCGAGCAGCCCGGCGCCGACGATCGGCGTGTGCTCGGTGCGGTAGGTCAGATCGTAGATGCAGCCCGCCTGCAGCCCGCCCTCGAGCAGGATGTGATCCCTGCTCGAGCGCTCAACGCCGTCCGCGCCGACCGCTGCAAAGCGCCAATCCCCGCGCGGGATCTCGGTCGGCTCCGCATCCTCATATTCGCGCACGTAGAGGCGCGCCGTCGGGTCGCCGGGATCGGCGGCCGGATAGCCGGGCTGGCCGAGATGGCTGATCGGCCATGAGGGCGCATCCTGGCTCGGGCGTACGTCGGCGTAGGCTTGGCCGCCGAGCGGCCGTCCGTCCTTGCCGCGCGCCTGCGGAGCCTCGAACTGCATCAGCGAGGGATCAGCTGGCGTGTTCCACTGCCAGGCCACCGAGGCTGCAGCGAAGCCGCGCCGAAACAGGAAGCCGTCGCCGGGGTCGAACGGATCGTCCACCGCGGCCTCGCGCGCTGTGCGGTTGTAGAAGCCCGGCGCGAGCGGACGGCCGCGGTTGGGCACATCGATCAACAGCGCGCCGGCGCCGCGCGCCGGGTCGAGCGGGCGCACCAGCACCACATCTCCGCTGAAACGGACGCAGCCGTCTGCGTCGGTCGGCGCGAACTGCAGATCATTGATCACCGCGCTGTGCGGAGCTGCGGGGTCGACTGCGTAGTGCAGCCGCCCCTCAATGCGCTCGTAGGCGCCGGCCTTGCCGAAGGCGCGGCCGCCCGCGTACGGCTCCCGCCGCTGAATCTCAAACCGCTCGACGGTCACGATCGACCCCTCCCGCTGGGCCGCGGCACCGCCGCAGCATTGCTGACGTGAGACTACCGACTAGCCTGCGGCGCGTGACAGCAGCGAACCGATCGAGCAGCGGAACGATGACGCGCCTGCGCCGCCCCTACTACGGCTGGTGGGTGCTCGCCGGCGTCGTCGTCGCGTTGATCGTCGTTGAAGGCGTGACCTTCGGATCATTCGGGGCCTACGTGGAACCGCTCGAGCAGCGCTTCGGCTGGAGCCGCGCGCAGGTCTCGCTCGGTTTCTCCGTCACCGTCGGCACCGTTGGGCTGTTCGCGCCGCTGATCGGCTGGCTGTTGGACCATGTCGGTCCGCGCCGGATGATGATGATCGGGGCGCCGCTCGCGGCCGTTAGTTTCGTGCTGCTCGCCTACATGACGCAGCTCTGGCAGTGGTACGCATGGCTGGTCGTCAACGCGCTGGCGCTGGGCTGCATCGCCTACATCCCGGCGCAGGCGATCGGGGTGCGCTGGTTCGACCGCCACCGCGCGATCGCGGTCAGCATCATCGGCGCCTCGGTCTGGCTGGGACAGCTCGTGATGCTCCCGATCGTGCAGGCGATCATCAGCGCCTGGGGCTGGCGGGACGCGTTCCTCTATTCAGCGATCCTGGTGATCGCCGCCTACGCGATCACCGTGCTGCTCGTGCGCGACCAGCCGCCGCCCGGCCACTCCGAATTCGACACCGACGACGCGCCGCGCTCGACCGCCGCGCCGGTCACATCTGTCGGCGTCTCGGCCCGCGCGGCGCTGCGCCACCCGCTCTTTTGGTGCATCGTGCTCGGCCTGATGCTGTTCTACTTCGTGGTCTTCGGCTGGCTTTCGCAGGCCGTGCCCTACTACCGTTCGGTCGGCTACTCGGTCGGCTGGTCGGCGGTGTTGGTCGCCGCCACGGCCGGCGGTGCGGCCGCCTGGCTGCTGTCCGCAGGGACGCAGCTCGGGCGCCTGCCGCGCGCTGAGCTCGGCGCCGCCCTCTGCACCGCGGTGCTGGCCGCCTCGATGCTGGCGCTCTGGATCTCGGGCGGCTCGATCGCCGGCGTCGCGGTGCACATCCCGCTCTACGTGCTGGGCTACGCGGCCGGCCCGCCGCTCGAGGCGCTGATTTTCTCGCGCGCCTTTGGCCTGCGCAACTTCGCCACGATCATGGGCAGCGCCTTCATGTTCCAGACCCTGGGCATCTTCGTCTCGCCGATTATCGCCGGCGAGATCTTCGACCGCACGGGAACGTACGATCTGGCGCTGATTCTCTACGCCGCCTGCGCCGCTGCGGCTGCCGCCGTATTTCTGGTCGCTTCCCGCATCCGCCAGCCGCTCAAGACCTATGAGCAGCCGCCGGCAGCCGTGCAGCGCAAGCCCGTCCCCGCCGCCTAAGCCCCGCAGTTGGGGGAAAAGACCCTTTGCTCCCCTCGCCCCACTTGCGTGCGGGGGATGGGGGGCTCAGGACATTGCTGGGGCAACACAAGCGGGCGGATGTGGTCGGGGAGAGAGGATTTGAACCTCCGGCCTCTTCGTCCCGAACGAAGCGCGCTGCCAGACTGCGCCACTCCCCGACGCGCTGCCTGTGCGAGTGTATGCCTACTGCGCGTTGGCTACCAATTGCTGGTGCTGCTGGTGCGGGGCCGGCGGCGCCTCTCTCTGCCTGCCGGCGGGCGTTGTTAGCGACGGTCGTCCTGGCCGTCGTAGATCGGCTCATTCACGTAGACGTCGCCGTTGCGGATCTTGATGTTCCACAGGCAGCGGTGGTCGGTGCAGACCCAGGCTTTGTAGTGCACCGCGGCGCCCTGACCGCCGAAGTCGGACAGCGGCACCAGCACGCCGTTTGCGCAGGCCGTGCAGCGCGGCCAACCCAGCGTGTCGATCGTGTCTTCGGCCATTCCCCGCCTCGCCTTCAAGCGCCGCGCGCTCGCCAGCGTCCGCAGCTTCGATCCGTCGCGCGGGCCCTACACGATCATAGCGTCTACCGCATCGGGCGATCGCGCCGGACGGTCGTCACGAAGCCGGCGCCGCCGCCGACCATTCTGCGCGGTGCTGCAGGAAGTACTCATAGGCGTCGGCCAGGGCGAGCCAAGAGGCCTCGATCACGTCCGCCGAGGAGCCGACAGTGTTCCAGGTCCGCACGCCGTCGCTCGATTCGATCAACGCCCGCACCTTCGCCTCGGTGCCTGCATCGGTATCGAGAATCCGCACCTTGTAATCTAGCAGCGAAACTTGGTCGAGCTCGGGGTAGGCCTGGCTCAGGCCTTTGCGCGCTGCTTGATCGAGCGCGTTGACCGGGCCGTTGCCGTCGGCGGTGGTGTGAAAGCGCGCCTCGCCGACGCGAATCTTGGTCACCGCTTCGGCCAGCATCAGGCTCGTGTCTTCCGCCCCTTCGGCGGTTGGCCGCCGACGCTCGACGACGAGGAAATCCTCCAGCTCGAAGGGCGGCGCATAGCCCGGCCGCGAGCGCAGCGCCAGCAGCTCGAACGAGGCCTCGGCGCCCTCATACTGGAAGCCGCGGCTCTCCATCCGCTTGACCCGCTCCAGCAGCGCCGCCGCTTCGGCGTTTGTCAAGGGCAGATCGTGCCCGCGCTCGGCCAGCTTGTAGGCGATATTGCGCCGCCCCGATAGCTCGGAGACCAGCACCCGGCGGTCATTGCCGACGACCGCCGGCTCGATGTGCTGGTAGGTCGCCGGGTCTTTCACGATCGCCGCCACGTGGTAGCCGGCCTTGTGCGCGAAGGCGCTGGCGCCGACATAGGGCGCCTGCCCAACGAGCGGCCGGTTAGCCAGCTCGGCCACGAAGCGCGAGGCTGCGGTGAGCTCCTGCAGCTGCGCTCCGCTGACCACTTCGATGCCCATCTTCAGCTGCAGATTGGGGATGATGCTGGAGAGGTTGGCGTTGCCGCAGCGCTCGCCGTAACCGTTCAGGCAGCCTTGCACCTGCTCTACGCCGGCCGCCACCGCGGCCAGAGAGTTGGCCACCGCCAGGTCGCAGTCGTTGTGCACGTGGATGCCGAGGCGGGCGCCGGGCAGTTCGGCGCGCACCCGCTCAACCGCTTCCGTCACCCGCGGCGTCAGCGCGCCGCCGTTCGTGTCGCACAGCACCAGGTAGCGCGCACCGGCCCGATGCGCCGTGCGCAGCACCTGCAGGGCGTAATCGGGATCCTCGGCGAAGCCGTCGAAGAAGTGCTCGGCATCGAAGTGCACCTCACGGCCCAGCGCGGCCATGTACTGCAGCGATTCCCGCACCATCGCCAGGTTTTCCTCCAGCGAGGTATTCAGCACTGTCTCGACCTGCGAGGCGATCGCCTTGCCAACAAAGGTCACCACCGGCGTCTGGGCGGCGCGCAGTGCCTGGATATTGAAATCGGACTCAGTCTCCGCGTTGGGCTTGCGCGTGCCGCCGAACGCAACCAGCTTGGCGCGCCGCAGCGGGCGCTCGCGCATCCGCTCGAAGAAGGCTTTGTCCTTCTCGTTGCTGCCGGGGAACCCCCCCTCGACGTAGTGGACGCCGATTTGGTCGAGCCGGTGCGCGATCGCGATCTTGTCGGCCAGCGAAAACGCGATCCCCTCCATCTGCGAGCCGTCGCGGAGCAGCGTGTCGTAGAGCACAACGCGCGGAGAGTCGGGGGCGGGAGCGTCGGAAAAGGTCATGGTTGTGTATGTCCGTGTGAATGCGAAACAGCTGCGGGCGCCGCTACCCGGCAATCTCAACCGCCGCGAAGATCGCGGCGCTGCGCCTCCCCAAGCCAGCAACTGCTGCCAGTCTCAGCATCACACGCAGAGCTTACACCCCCAGACGGCCGCAGCAGCTCTCCACAAGCGGGGAACACTGGCGGGCAGCCGCCTCGCCGGCCCCGCTTGCGGGGGGAGGAGCTGCACGGCATCCCCCCTCCCCCGCTTGGCAGGGGAGGGGGGATGCCGGAGGCAGAAGGGGGCTGACTGACCGAAGCGGGGCGGAGGCGTTCCCCCGCTCCCTCGCAAGCGGGAGAGAGGGGGAAGCCCGTACTGAGTCCGCCTCAGCTGAACGGAGCTAGCGGGCCGTGCCGGCGGAGCTGACCCACTCCGCCATGCTGCCGCCCGCGAATGTCACGTAGGAGATCCTGCTGATCTTGCCCTCCAGCGCCCGGGGGTCCGCATGGTGGGAATTCTCAGAGCAGCGGTTGCTCAGCTTGTAGATGGATTCGCCGGCGGCGCAGATGATCAAGGGGCGCACCCGGATGCCAACCGCGTTCTTGCCCGCGTCCAGAGCGTCGGCAATGGCCTCGTCATCGGCGAGTTGCTCTCCGCCCACCGTCTCCTGCGCCCAGCCTTCCGCGCCGGCAAGCAGCTTGGGCAGGGTGGTCACCACAACGATCCAGTCGCCGTCGCTGCCGACGTCGTCGTTGCCCAGCGCGTTGAGCTCACTCGCGTTCGGGTGCTGATCCCAGTTGGCGCCGAGCGCCTCGTACTCGTTCGCGCTCTGGCTGACCGTGACGATACGGGTCACCTTCGTGAACCGACTGTGCGCTCTGGAGCGGGTCCGGAAGGTGTACTGCACCTCGTAGTGGGTGGCCTCGGCGAGCTCGGGCCAGACGGACACCACCTTCGGCAAGCTGGATGCGGAGTCGGTCACCAGCGTCGAGCCGCCCCGCGCTTCCCTAGAGCGGAAAGATGCAGGGATGTGGGCAGGGATCTCCACCACGACAGATGCGCTTATATTCTGGTCGCCGGTGACTGTAACTCTCACCTCTTCGCCGAGCCAAGGCACCCCCACGTGCGCATGGTTAAAAGTGTCTGAGGGGATGGACATCTGCGTCGCCGCTTCGAAGCCATGCTCGGAAACGCCGACCTCCTCCGCGGAAGGGGGGGCGACGCGGGTCAGGGTGACGGTGTAGTGCCCCGGCTTATCGCTATTGTGCGGCCGCTCGGGGATGTCCCTGTAGAAGACGTGCATGAGGTGGCAGCGGAGGTCGCCGCAATCCCAAGTGCCGCCGCCGGCTATCTGGAGGGTCTGGCTTGCGAGTGCTTCCTCGTAGTGCTGAGTGTTGGGGTCGCTGGGGTCGAGATCAGCGGCCCAGCCTGCGTGATCGACGGTCACTGTGGGTGCGGCTTGCGCTGATGCGCTGGCGGCTGTCCAGCCCACTGCCAAGAGGGCCGCAGCGGCACCGATTCCGAGCAGGCGGATCAGGGCGGTACTGCGCCGGTTTGCGGACATTTGCGCGTTACTCATCATCGCTCTCCTGTGTTCTCCTGTTCTCGAGTCCTGGTGTTTCTGCTGTCGGACTGCCTCGCCCAGACTTACGCTCGTTACGGCTTAGGGCAGCCGCGCGGGCGAGCGCCCGCCGCGCCGGCGGAGTCCAGGCCGCAGCCCGACCAAAGCCTCACAGCGGGTAAACAGACTGAAAAAGACCTCCTCTCCCGAAACACTGAAATATTGTAGCAGGCCGGCGGCGGGGAGACGCTGAACGTAGAGCGGGCTGCCTGATCGAGGCGGGAGCGCACCGGCCGCTCGGCGGCCTCCCCGCCTCGCAAGCGGACAAGCGGGGGAGAAGGGGATCCCCCGCCGAGTCCGCCTCAGGAGGTGAGCAGCGCCTAGCGGGCCGTGCCGGCGGAGCTGACCCACTCCGCCATGCTGCCGCCCCTGAATACCACGTAGGAGATCTTGCTCTTCTTGCCCCGCAGCGCCAGGGGCGCCGCTTGGCTGGGGTTGGAACCGGGAGAGCAGCCGGAGTTGCTGTTGGGAGCGGCGCAGACGATCATGGGGCGAACCCGGATGCCGACCGCGTTCTTGCCCGCGCCCAGCGCGGCGGCGATGGCCGCGTCGGCGGCGAGGCGCTCTCCGCCGACCGTCTCCTGCGGCCAGCCTCCCGCGCCGGCGAGCAGCTCGGGCAGGGTGGTCACCACAGCGAGCCAGCCGCCGCCGCTGCCGACGTCGTCGTTGTCCAGAGCGTTGAGCTGACTTGCGTTCGGATGCTGACTCCAGTCGGCGCCGAGCGCCTCGTACCCGCCGGCGCCCTGGCTGGCCGACACGATGCGGGTCAGCTTTGTCAAACGCTGTCCGTTCTGGCGGGAACGGGTCCGGAAGGTGTACTGCACCTCGTAGTGGGTGGCCTCGGCGAGCTTGGGCCAGACGGACACCAGCTTCGGCAGAGTGGATCCGGAGTCCGTCACCAGCGTCGAGCCGCCCTGCGCTTCCCTGGAGCGGAAAGATGCAGGGGCTGCGGCGGGGATCTTCACAACGGCGGATGCGTTTATGTTCCGGTCGCCGGTGACTGTCACAGTCACCTTTTCGCCGACCCAGGGCATCCCCAAGATGACGCGGTCCACCACGCCCCCCTCGTTCAGCAGGATCACGTTCACGGACATTTCTGTGGCGGCGGCCGCCTCATTGAAGCCGGCAATGCCGATCTCCCCCTCAGAAGGGGCGTCGCGGGTCACAGTAACGGTGTACGACAGATTCGGGGGCGGGAGACCATTGCTGCCGAAGGGCCGCTCAGGGATGCCTTCCCACACGATTTTCAAAAAGTGGCAGCGGAGATCGCGGCAATGCCAAGTGCCGCCGCCAGTAATCTGGAAGTCGAAGAGCGGATTCTGGAGCCCCGCTCTGTCGAAATCATCGGCGTCGGAAGCGGCCCAGCCCTTGTACTCGACGGTCACTGTGGGTGTGCTTTGCGCTGAGGCGCCGGCGGCCGTCCAGCACACCGCCAAGAGAGCCGCCGCAGCACAGACTCCGAGCAGCCGGATCAAGGCGGTACTGCGTCCGTTCACGGACCTTTGCGCATTCCCCATCGTCGCCCTCCCATTCTTCATCCCCCGCGCTTCTGCCATAGGGCGCCTCGCCCGGGCAGGGCTCCTTATGGTAGAGAACACGCGAGTCCGCGAAAGGCCTCCCTTCGAAGATCGAAAGCAATGTAAGCGGCAAGACAGAGCGCGCGAGGCGCCGAGAAGAAGAGGTATGGGACATGCCGGCGCGCGGCTAGTGCCGGAACAGGCGGTGCCCGGTCAACGCCATGGCGATGCCGTAGCTGTCGGCGGCTGCGATCACCTCGGCGTCGGCCGCGCTGCCGCCGGGCTGGAGGATGTGGCGCACGGCGCTGGCCTGGCAGCGGTCGATGTTGTCGCGGAAGGGGATGAAGGCGTCGTGGCTGAGGACATTCGCAAAGCGGCCAATCCACTCGGCGCGCTCGGACTCGCTGAGCGGCGGCGGCAGCGGGTCGATGAGCGCGGCGAGCTGTTCGCGCTCCGCGCCGGAGAGCTCGTTCCAGGCGATGTACTGCTCGCGCGCGTTGATTCGGTCGGCGCGGCGGAGCCCGGCGCGCAGCGGCAGGGCGAGCACCTGCGGGTGCTGCTGGAGCATCCAGCGGTCCGCTTTGGCGCAGGCCAGGCGGGTGCAGTGAATGCGCGACTGCTGGCCGGCGCCCAGCCCGATCACTTGCCCGTCGGCCGCGGCGCAGACTGAGTTCGACTGCGTGTAGCGCAGAGCGATCGTGGCGATGATCAGGTCGCGCCGCGCGGCGGCGGGGAATTCGCGGGCCTGCGTCGCGATCGTCTCAAACAGCGCTGGGCCGATCGGGCGGGTGTCGGCGGGCTGCTCGAGGCGCACCCCGAACAGCTCGCGCAGCTCCCGCGGCGGCGGCTCGAAGGCGGGGTCGGCCTCCAGCACCAGGTAGCGCCCGCCCTTCTTCGCGCTCAAGATCGCGAGCGCTTGGGGCTCGTAGGCGGGCGCGATGATGCCGTCGGAAACTTCGCGCCGTAGGACGCGCGCCAGCGAAGCATCGACGGTCTCGCTGACCGCCGCGAAATCGCCGTAAGCCGAGGTGAGGTCGCCGCCCCGTGCACGCGCGTAGGCCGCCGCCGGCGGCGACAGCGGCTCGCCGCCGAGCAGATAGGCGGCTCGCAGCGGTTCGCTGAGCGGCAGAGCAACCGCGGCGCCGGCCGGGCTGACGTGTTTGAAGGATGCGGCGGCGGGCAGTCCCGTGGCGGCGCGCAGCTCGCGCACCAGCTGCCATGCGCTCAGCGCATCGAGCAGATTGATGTAGCCCGGCCGGCCGTTCAGGACCGCGAACGGGAGCGATTCGCCGAGCGCCGTGTAGGACGCCGGCGTCTGGTGCGGATTGAGGCCGTAGCGCAGCGGGTTCGACAACGCGGGCCCGCCGCCTAGCCGACGAGGTCGCGGAGCGCCGCCTGCAGCTCGGGATGGGCGAACTGATAGCCGGATGCGAGCGTGCGCGTCGGCAGCACGCGCTGACTGGCGGTGAGCACGGCGGCCCGCTCGCCGAGCAGCAGCCGCAGCGCCAGCGGCGGGAGCGGCATCAACGCGGGCCGCCGCAGCGCCGCGCCCAGCGCACGGGAGAACTCAGCGTTGCGCGCCGGCGCCGGCGCGGTCGCGTTGAGCGGGCCCGAAACGTCGGCCGCCGCCAACGCGTGCAGGATGATCCCCACCGCGTCGTCGATATGGACCCAGGACCAGAAGTTGCGTCCGCGCCCGATTGGGCCGCCGAGGCCGAAGCGGAAGGGCGGCAGCAGCCGCGCCAGCGCGCCGCCCTCGGGCGAGAGCACGAGACCGAAGCGCAGGCGCACGGTGCGCACGCCCGCCCCTTCGGCCGCGCCCTCCCAATCCTGGCAGAGCCGCGCGAGAAAGTCGTTGCCGGGCGGCGCGTCCTCGCTGAGCTGTTCGGCGCCGCCGTCGCCGTAGTAGCCGATCGCTGAGGCCGAGACGAGCGCGGCCGGCTTCTCGCCCGACTCGCTGATCGCCTCGACGACCTGGCGGGTGCGCTCGATCCGGCTGCTGCGCAGGAGCGCCTTGCGCCCGGCGCTCCAGCGCCCGTCCACGATCCCGGCGCCGGCGAGGTGTACGACGCCGGCCGCGCCGGCGACCGCGTCGGTCAGGCCGTCCCAGCCGATCCAGTTCACGCCGGCGATCTGCGGCTGATCGGCCGGGCGGCGCGATACGGCGGTGATCGAAGCGGCGCGCTTGCGCAGTTCGCGGATCAGGGCGGTGCCCACGAGACCGCTCGCGCCGGTGATCACGACCTGCATGTGCAGACTCCCTGCTCCGCCGTTGGAGCTCTAGCCGCCTCGGTTGGGCATCACCGGGCCGAGGCCGTGCATGCCGCGGATCAGGTTGATCTCGCCGCGGTGGCCGTTGAGGTGGGTGCAGAGGTGGAGCGTGATCGATTCGCCTAGCGTCTCCTCGCGCTCGCCGAGCTGCACCTTCCGCTCTAGGTCTGCATCGCTCAGACTGTCGAGGAAGGACTGCGTGTTGGCGTTGACCGCGTCCTGGTATTGCCACATCGCATCGAGGTCGGTGATGCGGACGGCGGCCGCCTCTTCCGTCGTTTGGCCGGTGCCGAAGCCCTTCTCGGGCAGCCCGGTCTTGGCCGCCCAGTCTCCCTCGCGCCAGATTTCCGGCTGGCCCTGCCAGACCTGATTCACGAGCAGGTCCTCGATCCGCGCCGCGTGCCAGAGCACCCAGGCGACCGAGTGGCTCTCGCCGTCGGGCACGAAGTGCAGCTGCTCGGAGGACTGCCCGGCGCGGGCGTCGCGGAAGCCGCCCTGAATGAACGTGAGCATGTCTTTGATGTAGCCGACGGTGCCGCTCATGCCGTGCTCCTTATTCGGGCTTGTCTTTGGGGTCCTTGGGTTCCTCGGGCGCTTCGGGATCCTCGGGGTTCTGAGAATCCTTGGGGGCATCGTCATTGCTGTCATTGCCGGAGGCGCCGAGCGCTTCCTGGATCGCTTCCATCAGCTTGGGGTCCAGCGGCGGCTCTGCAGCGGCGTCCGCTTCGATTGGCGGGGCGGGCTCATCGGGGTCGAGGCCGAAGGCGCGGCCCAGCTCCCGGGCCACGGCCGGGTCGAGGCCGCCCGCGTCGCGCAGCCGCTGGGCCAGCTCGCGCAGCTGATCCTCGTTCACGCCCATCGTGGCCAGCGTCTCGCGCACCAGCCGCTGCACTTCGCTGTGGTCCTGCCGAATCAGCGCGTCGGCCAGCTCCAGCTGCGTCTCAATCGCGCGGAACCCGAGCCGCCGCTGCGTCTCTTCCTTCTCCAACAAGGTCGACATCAAGCGCGTGAAGAGCGTTGTGGTCCGCGCAATCCGCATCCGGTCGTCGGGATGTTCGGGAAACTGTCCGGTGACGGAGACTTCGAAGCCGGTGCGCTTGTCGGTTGCGACGTACTGCTGAGCCATGCCGTCAGTGTAGCCGGCGGCGTCCGCCTCAGGCGTTCGACTCCAGCCAGGGGTTCAACGCATCGAGAAATCCGCTCGTGTTCTGCGAGTGCACATTATGTCCGCAGCGCGGCACTTCGACGAGCCGCGCGTTGGGCAGCGCGGCCACGAAGCGCTGGGCCGCGTCTGCCTCCAGAATGTTCGAGCGTTCGCCGCGAATCAGCAGCGTCGGCCCGCGGAAGGCATGGAAGCCGTGCGCCGCGTCGCGCCGCTCGGAGGCGGGGCGCGCACGCCGGCGGAACTCGGGATCGTGCAGGATCCGATCCGACTTGCTCACATAGCGGCCGTCGGAGCGCTGCACGAGGTTGTAGCGCGCCGTCCGCCCGATGTGCGCGCGCGAGCGGAACGGGTCGTAGGCCGCGACGCGGTCGATGAACTGTTCCAGCTGGTCGAACTCGGTGTTGCGCAGAACGAAGTTGCGGATCGTCTCCGCGCCGCGCTGCGAGACTTCAGGGCCGACATCGACCAAGGCGACGGCTTTGGCCAGCGTCGGCGCGAGCGCCGCGAGGCGCATCGTCACCATTCCGCCCATCGAATGGCCGATCACGATCGGCGCGGCGATCTGCTCCTCGGCGATCAGCTGCAGCGCATCCTGGGCCATCTGTTCGGGGCCGTACTCCGCGTCGCGCGCCCATTCGCTGTCGCCGTGCCCGCGCTGGTCCAGCGCGAAGATGTGATAGCGATCGGCCAGGCTGAGCGAGACGAGGTCCCACGAGTGGGCCGACTGATTGCCGCCGTGCAGCAGCAGCAGCGGAGGGTTGGCCGGGTCGCCCCACTCCAGCAGATGCAGCCGCAGGTGGTTGATCACCGCGTTGCGCGACACGTAGCGCACATTCGCGGCGTGCGCGATGCCGAGGTCCGCTGCGCTCTCCAGCAAACTCGCAAACTCCTCGGTCTGCGTCATATCGACGGCCGCCGCGGTGGGCGCAAAGGTGTTCAGATACATGGGCTGTCCGCCGTCTGAAGCGTGCGTTGCTGCGCAGCCTACCCGTCCCGCATAACGGCGGCCGGCGCGGCAGCAGCCGGCGCGGCGGGGGCCGTCGGAGGCTAGACTGCGCGCCCGCAGCAGCCTGCACAGACGGGAGCGCCCGATGCCCTTCGCCAACCCCGATCTGCTCGTCAGCACCGATTGGCTCGCCGAGCACCTCGAAGACTCCGACCTGCGCATCTTCGAGTGCACTGTGTTTCTGCGCCCGCGCGAGGGCAGCGGCTACCGCGTCGAAGGCGGCCGCGCCGAGTGGGCAGGCGGGCACATTCCCGGGGCCGGCTTCCTCGATTTGCAGCAGGACTTCTCGGACAACGATCAGCGCCTGCGCTTCATGATGCCCGGCCCGGATGCCTTCGCCGCAGCCGCAGAGCGCCACGGGATCGCCGAAACCGACCGCCTGATTCTGTACGACCGGCTCGGCAGCATGTGGGCCGCGCGGCTCTGGTGGATGTTCCGCGCGATGGGCTGCGAGCGCGCCGCCGTGCTCGACGGCGGCTGGACCAAATGGCTCGCCGAAGGCCGCCCGGTCTCAACCGACGCGCCGTCCTATGCGCCGACCAGCTTCACGGCCCGCTTCGACGCGGAGCGTTTCGCCGATCGCGCGGAGATGGTCGCCACGCTCGAGGGCGGCGCCTGCGTGATCAACGCGCTCGGGCGCGACCAGCACAGCGGCGCCGACGGCGGCCGCACCTACGGCCGCGCCGGGCATATCCCCGGCAGCGTCAACGTGCCGGCGATGGAGCTGATCGACCCGCAGACCCAGGCCTACCTCGACGCAGACGCGCTGGCCGAGCGGTTCGCGGCGGCCGGCGCGGACCGCGGCGGGCGCGTGATCACTTACTGCGGCGGCGGAATCGCGGCCAGCAACGATGCCTTCGTCCTCTCGCTGCTTGGCTACCGCAACGTCGCCGTCTACGACGCCTCGATGTCCGAGTGGGCGGCCGATGAATCGCTGCCGCTCGAAGTGGACGGTTAATATTTTCCCGCCAGCCGTGCGGATCGCATCTAGAAGAGGGAATCAGCGGTGAACAACTTCCAACTCGGGCTCGATGAGATCGGCTCCGCAGCCAACCTGCGCGCCTACGCCGCCGAGCTGATCGGCACGATGCTGTTCGTGCTGATGGGCACCGGCGCCGTCATTGCCGCGACCTCGGGCGCCTTCAGGCCGATCGACGATAACTCCACGCTTCTGATCATCGCCGTTGCCCACGGACTCGGTATCGCCACGATGGTCTACGCCACCGCCAACATCTCCGGCGGCCATCTCAATCCGGCGGTGACGCTGGCGATGATCGCGACGCGCAACATCAAGATTGGGCCGGGCTTCATGTATATGGTCGTGCAGCTGCTCGGCGCTGCGCTGGCCACAGCGCTGCTCTACGTGATCGTGATCGACAGTGTGGGTGGCGACTTCGGCGCGCACGGCGTCAACACGGACGTGGTCGGCGGCGACGGTGGCGCGCTGCTGATCGAAATCCTGCTCACTGTGGCGCTGGTCAGCGTGATCTTCGCCACCGCCGTCTCCAAGAAGGGCTTCGGCGTCGCTGCACCGGCCGCGATCGGCCTGACCGTGCTGCTGATCCACCTGGTCGCGGTGCCGATGACCGGCGCCTCCGTCAACCCCGCCCGCACCTTCGGCCCGGCGCTGATCTCGAACGCCTTCGACTCTTTCTGGCTCTACGTGATCGGCCCCGCGATCGGCGCGGTTGCAGCAGCGGCGCTCTACCACCACCTCTTCCGCGCCGGCCGCGAGGACGAAGCGTAAGTGGGCCGCCAGCCTCTTCAGTCGCCACTCCTCTCCCTCTGCACACAGGGGGAGAGGAGTGCGCGTGCAGGCCTTAGCCCGGCGCCTGGCCAAGAAACGCGGCAGCGGCGGAGAGAAACTTTTGCGGCTCGCTGAACAGCGGGGCGTGGCCGCTCTGCTCGAACGGATGCAGCTCTGCACCGGGAATCGCAGCCGCCATTGCTTCGGCGGCGGCAAACGGTGCAATCGGATCGCGGCGGCCGTGGAAGATTCCGACCGGGATCGCGAGCTGAGGCAGAAACCACTCCAGATCGCAGGCCGCACGGCTGGCCTGCGAACCTTCCCAGCAGGCTTCCGTGATTGGTTCGAACGCCTCGCCCCAGCGATGCGGCTCGAGCGGGCCGCCGCGGTTGGGCGGCTGCAGGGGTTGGCCGCCGAAGCGCGGGGAGGGAGGGCCGCCGACCGTGATCAGCGAGCGCACCCGCTCCTGGCCGTGCCGCTGTAGATAGCTCAACGCCGTGCGCACCCCCAACGACCAGCCGACCAAGCTGAAACGCTCCAGCCCGCGCTGCGCGGTGAAGGCCGCCAGATCATCGGCGAATATCTCGATGCTGTACGCGCTCGGTTCATTCGGCGCCTGCGAGGGCGCACGCCCGCGGTGGTTCAGCGCCAAGCAGTGAAAGCGATCGCTCAAGGCGTCGATCGCGTCCGCCCAGAGCGAAGCGTTGCCCTGCGTGCCGTGCACAAACAGCACCGTCGGCAACTCCGCCCCGCCCTGCTCGTGATAGAAGAGCCGCAGATCGTTCACCATCGCAAACGGCATGGCCGCCTCCGTCCCGTGAGCTGATCGTATCCTCGCGGAATGACCAACGACGCGTCCGCCCCGCTCACCATCGATCAGCTCGACACTCCCGCGCTGCTCGTCGACCTCGATGCGTTCGAGCACAACGCCGCGCGGATGGCGGCCGCTTGCGCCGACGCCGGGATCGCCTGGCGGCCGCACGTCAAAGCCTGCAAAACTCCCGAGCTCGCCCACCTGCTCATCGACGCCGGCGCCGTCGGCATCACCTGCGCCAAAGTCTCCGAAGCCGAAGCGATGGCCGCCGGCGGCCTCGACGACATCCTGATTGCCAATGAAGTCGTCGGCGTGGAGAAGGTCAGCCGCCTCGTTGGGCTCGCCCGCCGCGCCGCCGTCTGTGTCGCCGTCGACGACGAAGCGAACCTGCGCATGATCGCTGCGCGGGCAAGCGCTGCGCAGGCGACGGTCGATGTGCTCGTCGACGTCGATGTCAATCTGCACCGCTGCGGCGTTGCCCCGCAGGACGCGGCCGCCCTCTGCCTACTCGCTGCCGAGCTTGAAGGCGTGCGGCTGCGCGGGCTGATGGGCTATGAAGGCCACGTGATGGGCATGGAGCCGGAGCAGAAGGAACGCGAGACGCGGATCAGCGGCGAGCTGCTGCAGCGCGCCCGCCGCGGCGCTGCAGCGGCCGGCGCCCCGATCGGCGTACTCAGCGGCGGCGGCAGCGGCAACTACCGCTTCGTGCTGGAGCAAAGGCTGCTGACCGAGCTGCAGGCCGGCGGCGCGGTGCTGATGGATCTCACCTACGAACAGATGGGCGTCGCCAATCACCGCCGTGCGCTCTCGCTCGCCGCCCAGGTCGTCAGCGCCGCCGCCGACGGCCGCGCCGCCGCGGATGCCGGCTGGAAGGCCAGCGGCCGCCACACCGGCCTGCCCGAGGCCGCCAGCCCCGCGGGCGTGCGCTGCGTCGGGCTCAGCGCCGAGCACACTCACCTCGCGCTCGACGACGGCGCCGCCCTCCAGCCCGGCGACCGCATCCGCCTGATCCCCCATTACTCCGACTCGACGATGCTCCTGCACCGGCGGCTCCACGCTCACCGCGGCGAGGCGGTCGAGGCCAGCTGGACGATCGCTGCGGCCGGCGCGCTGCAATAGCCGCGCTGCCGCGATAGGATCGCCGCTGCAACAGAAGGCCTGAACCCCATGCTCAGCCCCTACCGCGTGCTGGACTTGAGCAACGAACGCGGCCTGCTGGCAGGCCAGATCCTGGCTGATCTCGGCGCCGACGTGATCATCGTCGAACCGCCCGGCGGCTCTCCCGCCCGCGGCCTCGCCCCCTTCGCGGGCGACCAGCCCGGCCCCGATCGCTCGCTCTACTGGTGGGCCTACGCGCGCAATCGGCGCGGCGTCACCTGCAACCTCGACAACGCCGACGGACAGGACTTGATCCGCCGGCTGGCCGCAACCGCCGATTTCGTGATCGAGTCCGAAACGCCCGGCGCGATGGCCGCCCGCGGCCTCGCCTACGACGATCTGCGCGCGGTCAACCAGAACCTCATCTACGTCTCGATCAGCGCCTTCGGCCAGGACGGCCCTAAAGCCGCATACGAAGCGACCGACCTGATTCTGATGGCCGCGGGCGGCCCGCTGATTCTCGCCGGCGACGCCGGCCAGGAGCCGGTCCGCGTCTCCGTGCCCCAAGCCTGGCATCATGCAGCCGGCGAGGCTGCCTCGGCCGCGCTCGTCGCCCTGCACGCCCGCCGTACGATCGGCCGCGGGCAGCATGTCGATATCTCCGCTCAGCAATCCGTCGCGGCGGCCACGATGTCCACGATCGTCTCGGCCGGGATCGGCGCCGTTGATACCGCGCGCGTCGCCGGCGGGATGCAGGTCGGTCCGTTTCGCGGCAAGCTGATCTGGCCCGCCGCCGACGGCCACATCTCGCTGACATTCCTGTTCGGCAGCGGCATCGGCCCCTTCTCGCAGCGGCTGATGAACTGGATCTTCGATGAGGGCGAGTGCAGCCAGGCCGACCGCGACCTCGACTGGATCGGGCTCGGCGCGCTCTTTATCAGCGGCGAACTCCCGCTCAGCGAGTGGGACCGCCTGCTCGATGTCGTCGGCGCCTTTATCAGGCGCCGCAGCCGCGCCGAGCTCTTCGCCGAAGCGCGCAGCCGCGGCCTGCTGATCGTCCCTGTGACCACCGTTGACGAGGTCGCCGAGAGCGAACAGTTCACCGCGCGCCGATTCTGGCAGAGCCACGAGATGCCCGGTTGGGAGCAGCCGGTCAGCTTTCCCGGCCCCTTCGTGCGGATGTCGAGCTCGCCGATCCGCTACCGCCGGCGCGCGCCGACGCTCGGCGAACACAACACCGAGGTCTACGGCGAACTCGGCGTCGGCGCCGAGCGCCTCGCAGCGCTTGCCGCCGAGGGAGTGATCTGATGAGCACACAGGCGGGTACGCAGGACGGCGCACAAGACAGCTCAGCGGCGCTCGCCGGCCTCAAAGTTGTCGACCTGATGTGGGTCGTGGCCGGCCCCACGGGAACGCGCCTGCTGGCCGACTTCGGGGCGACCGTGGTGCGGATCGAAAGCGCCAACCGGATCGAGACCGCGCGCGGGATCGGCCCCTTCCACAACAACGCGCAGGGGCCGGACCACTCCGGCCTGTTCGGCAATATGAACGTGAACAAGCTCGGCCTCTCGCTCAACCTCGCCACCGCGGAGGGCCGCGGGGTGCTGCTCGACCTGGTGCGCTGGTGCGACGTGCTCTGCGAATCCTTCTCGCCGCGCGCGATGCGCGGTTGGGGCATGGATTACGAGTCGCTGCGCCGGATCAAACCCGATCTGATCATGCTCAGCACCTGTCTGTTCGGGCAGGACGGCCCGCTCTCCAGCGTCGCCGGCTTCGGCACGATGGGCGCCGCGATCGGCGGCTTCATCGCGCTCGCCGGCTCGCCCGGCGGCGGCCCCGTCGGACCCTATTCGGCCTACACCGACTATCTCAGCCCGCGCTTCGCGGTGCCGGCGATCCTGGCCGCGCTCGACCACCGCGAGCGCACCGGCGAGGGCTGCTACATCGACCAGGCTCAGGCCGAATCCTCGCTGCATTTCATGAGCACCGCCCTGCTCGACTACACCGTCAACGGACGCGTGCCGGAGCTGGTCGGCAACGCCGACCGCCAGATGGCCCCGCACGGCGTCTACCCCGGCAGCGGCGAGGACGAATGGGTCGCGGTCGCCGTCCGCGACGACGCCGACTGGGCCCGCCTCTGCAGTGCGCTCGAGCGCCCCGAGCTAGTCCAAGACCCGCGCTACGCCGACGCTGCGGCGCGGCTCGCCACGGTCGGCGAACTCAACCGCCTGCTCGCCGAGTGGACGGTCCAGCGGCCCGGCGCCGAAACTGAGCGGCTGCTCCAGGAGGCCGGCGTGCCCGCCCACCTCGTCCAGAACAGCACCAGCGCCCTCGCCGACCCGCAGCTCCAGCACCGCGGGCACTTCATCCGCCTTGATCACCCGGTCCACGGCCAGACCGTCGTCGAGGCGGCCAAGGGCTACCTCTCCGAAACACCGCCCAGCTACCGCACCTGCGCACCGTCGATCGGCCGCGACAACGACTTGGTCCTGCGCGGCATCCTCGGCTACGACGACGAGCAGATCGCCCAACTCGCCATCGCGGACGCTCTGACCTAGAGCCTGTTGACCTGTTGAGAGGCGGAGCGCGGCGGGTCCCTACAGCATAGACCGCGGAGGCGTCTACCGGGCTGCCCTACCCTCTGCCGGCACACAGTAGAAGGAGTATCCGCATGGCTGACCGACTCGCAGGCAAGACCGCGGTAATCACCGGCTCAGGATCGGGCATGGGCCAGGCCACCGCCGAACTGTTCGCCGCCGAAGGCGCGAACGTGTTGATCGTCGACCGCTGGGAGGAGCGCGCCAGCCGCATCGCTGAGGGCATCGGCGCGCAGGCCGCCGCGTTTGTCGGCGATGTGTCGCAGGGCGAGGATGTGCAGGCGATGTTCGCTGCGGCGGCAGAGCGCTGGGGGCGGATCGACATCATCTACAACAATGCCGGGATCGGCATGCGGGAGGACAACGTACGCGACTGTCCGGAGCCCGTCTTCGACGAGATCATGGCGGTCAACCTGCGCGGCGTCTGGCTGGGGATGAAGTACGGCATCCCCCACCTTGAGGCCGCCGGGGGCGGCTCGATCATCTCCACCGCCTCCGTCGCCGGCCTCTCAGGGCTCGCGGGGATCGCCGCCTACTGCGCCTCCAAAGGCGGCGTGATCGCGCTGACCCGCGCCGCCGCCGGCGAGTGGGCCGCGCACGGGATCCGCGTCAACTGCATCTGCCCGGGAGTGATCGCGACCCGCATCGGCGACGACAGCGAGGGGCCCCAAGACCCGGCCCGGCTCGACCGCCGCCGCGCCAACGGCGCCAAAATCACGCCGCTCGGCCGCAGCGGCGAGGGCCTCGACATCGCCCACACCGCGCTCTGGCTCGCTTCCGACGAATCCGCCTTCGTCACCGGCCAGGCGATCGTTGTCGACGGCGGCTGGACCGGCGTCGACGCGCGCTTCCCTGACTTGACGGGGCGCACCTTCAGCTAGGGATAGGTCGGGGCTGCCAGCTAGGGTCCGTTCGGGTTGGGTGAACTTCGGCGCCGGGGAAGCGGGCAGGCCCTAGCTGCCCGCTGACTGTGCTGACCAGGCGGTCACGCGTTCGGGGTGCAGGCGCAGCAGCGGGCGCTCCTCCAGGCTCATCTCGAGATACTGCGGATAGCGGGCCCGCAGCGCTGCAATCGCCGCCTCCGCTGCGGCCGCGTCCCAGCGCTGCGGCCACCAGACTTCGGCCGCGCCGCGCAGCAGCACCCACCAGAGCTGCGACCAATCGTCGTCGTAGTGGTCCACCAGCAGCGCCGCCCGCGGGTTCTGCTCGATGTTGCGCAGGCGGCGCAGCCGCAGCGTCGTCTTTGGTTTCTCGTCGATCGCGATCCAGATCGCAGCCTCATGCATCGCGTAGACGACTGGGATCAGATGCGGCTCGGCATCCGCCGAGGCCGTCGCCAGATGCCCCGAGCGGCTCCGCTCCAGCAGCCCGCGAACGTCGTCCAGGGTTGTCACCGCTCGCCTCCCGCACTCATATACTCGCAGGCAGCCAGACGCAGCAACGAGGTTCATTGGGGGAGGCGGGACGATGCCCGAGCGACGCAAGCTGGAGGACGCCGAAATCGAAGCCCGCCTGGCCGAGATCCCCGGCTGGTCGCACGCCGAAGGCGCGCTGCAGCGCACCTTCCAGTTCGGCGATTTCGTGGCCGCCTTCGGCTTCATGTCCTCCGTGGCGCTCGCCGCCGAGAAGCTCGATCACCACCCCAACTGGTCCAACGTTTACAACAGCGTCAACATCGCCCTCGACACGCACGACGCCGACGGCATCACCGACTTCGACTTTACGCTCGCCGCGCGCATCAGCGAGATCGCGGGGAGCTGAGCGGGGCGGGCTGAGCGCAGTCAGCCTCAGAGCCATTCGCGCAGCTGCGCACGCGTCGCGTTGGCGCCTGAGATCACCAGCACCACGCGCCGCCCCTGCAGCCGCCCGCGGGCCTGCTCGGCGCCGGCCACTCCTGCTGCGCCGGCCGGCTCGGCCATGATGTGCTGCGCGTCCCAGAGCAGCCGAACCGCTTCGAGAATCCGCGCATCATCGACCAGCAGAAAGTCGTTCAGGCTGGCGCGCAGCAGGCCGATTGCGAAGGGGAACGGCACCGCGGTGGCGATACCTTCGGCGAGGCTCGTGTTGGGGCGCGCCGCCAGCTCGCCCGAGCGCCAAGCGTCGTGCGCCGCCGACGACTGCGCCGACTGCACAGCCCAGATCTCGGCCCGATGCTGCAGGCCGTCGCGGACCGTGACCCAACCGGAGGCGCCGGTGCCGCCGCCCAGCGGCAGGACCACCAGGTCCGTATCGGGCTGCTGCTGCTCCAACACCTCAAGGGCGGCGGTGGCCACGCCGGCGATCAAGAGCGGCTCCTCAACCGGCTCGACGTAGCGCGCGCCGCGCTCGGCGGCGAACTGCTCGGCCGCTTCGCGTGATTCATCGAAGCGCTCGCCGACCAGCTCGACCCTGCCGCCGAGACGCTCGATCGCGGCGATCTTGTCGACGTTGGCGTCGGTCGGCATAAAGATCGTCGCATCCGCGCCCGCCGCCGCGGCGGCGAACGCGATCGACTGCCCGTGATTGCCGGTGGACGACGTGACCAGCCCGCGCTGCAGCTCCGCGGCGCCCGCCTGGCCGGCGGCGAGGCGGCTGACCAGGTGAACGCCGCCGCGCACCTTGAACGCGCCTGTCGGCGTCATGCACTCCAGCTTCAGCGACACGTGCGCATCCCAGCGCTGCGACAGCGCCGGGCTGTGCAGGAGCGGCGTGGGCAGGGGCAGGTGCGCGCCGACGATCTTCGCGGCGCGGCGGACATCCTCCAGCGCGGGCGCGGCCGGCCGTGCAGTCATCCGCGGTACTTGGCCCGCTGCGCGTCCTGCAGGCCGGCGATCGTTTCGGCGCTGCGGAAGAAGATGTCGGGCGGATCCCAGCCGTTGAGTCCGGCGTAGGTGTCGATCTGGCTGCGGTGATGGATGTCGTGCTCGAGCATCATCATCAGCACCCGCCAACCGCTCAGCGAGCCGCCGGGTGTATCGATCATCGGCACTTGGCGCGTCAGCCCCTCTGGCCCAACCGCGCTGACCAACTCGGAGAACTGCGCAAAGCTCGCGTCGAGCGCCGGCGCCCACAGCGCAGCGCTGCTGACATCGGGCGGTTCGGGCGAAATCCAGCCTTCGAGCCGATAGGCGCTGGCGAAGTAGAGCCGCGAGCCGCACATGTGCCCGATCAGCTGGTTGATCGACCAGGCGCCCTCGCCGACCAGATCGCGTCCGCCGCCGAGCGGCGCCCAGCCGCCGGCCTCGGGCGGCAGCGCGTTCACGTCGCGCACCGCGCGCCGATTGACCGAGCGAAAATAGCGCAGAAACCCGTCGATTTCGCTAAACATGTCGCCTCTCAGGCTGAGAACGAGAGCTGTTCCTGCGGCGCGAGCAGATCGGGGCCGTCGTTGCGCACCGAGTTCACCCGCGGCGAGACAGCGGTGCTGGTAAACGCGTCATTCGGTGCACTCTGCAGCAGCGGCTGCAACCGCTCAAACTCGCTGACGTGCGGGTCGAGCCAAGCCTCGAGCCGATCGTTGGCCAGCACCACCGGCATCCGCTGATGAATCGATGCTAATTGCTCATTCGCATCGGTGGTAATGATCGTGAACGTGGTGATCGGCGCCGCTGCGCCGCCCTGCTGATCGCGCCGGCCGCGCGGCGTCCAATGTTCGTAGAGGCCGGCAAAGAGGAACGGCTCGCGGTCGGGCCGATGAATCCAATGCGGCTGGCGGTTGTTCTTAGGCCCCGTCCACTCGAACCAGCCGTCGGCGGGAACCGCGCAGCGCCGGCGCGCGAAGGCCGGCTTCCAGACCCGCGATGAAGCGAGCGCCTCGCAGCGTGCGTTGATCTGCCGAGCGGCCCGCTTGGCGTCCTTCGCCCAGCTGTTGATCAGGCCCCACTTGGCGTTTTGCGCCGCAAAGTCCTCACGCTCGAAGCGCACGATGACATGCTCGTTGGTCGGCGCGATGTTGTAGCGCGGGCGAAAGCGCAGCTGCCCGAAAATCCGGGCCGGCAGCTGCTGCGTCTCGGCGACGCTCTCCAGCGCCGCGGCGGTGAGGGTGAAGCGGCCGCACATAGTCGCCGCACGATAGTCGAAGCGGTGTATCGCCGCGGCGGGCGCAGCTACGATGGGCGGGCGCGGCTGCGCATAGCTGAAAAGGGGACCCCCGCGATGACCACTGTGATGCTCGACAAGCGCGGCGACGGCGTGGCGCTGATCACACTCAATCGGCCCGAGCGGCTGAATGCCTTCGGCGACGATCTCCTGGCGCGCTTGACGGAAGCACTGCAGGATTGTGAAGACGACCCGGAGATTCGCTGCATCGCCCTGACGGGGGCCGGCCGCGGCTTCTCGGCGGGCGCCGACATCAACAACATGAACCGCGCCGGCGGCGGGCGCCGGTCTGGGCCGGGCGTGAGCAACCGCCTCAGCCACCGCAGTCAGATGCAGACCTCAGGCATGCTGCATGAGATGGGCACGCCGACGGTCGCGCTGGTCAACGGCCCGGCGGCGGGCGGCGGGCTCGGGCTGGCGCTGGCGACCGACTTCCGGATCGCCTCCGAGCGAGCGCGCTTTGTGACGGCCTTCCGCAACATCGGGGTGTCCGGCGACTACGGCTGCGCCTGGTTCCTGCAGCGCATGGTGGGGATCACCAAGGCGCGCGAGCTGCTGATGCTGGACCGGCGGATCGACGCCGAGGAGGCCGCGGCGCTGAACATCGTGAGCGAGGTCGTGGCGCACGACGAGCTGATTCCGCGCGGGCTGGAGTTCTGCCGCGAGATCGCGCAGGGGCCGACGGCGGTGCTGGCGATGATGAAGTGGACGCTCAACTTCGGCGCGAGCCACAACCTCTCGGACTCGCTCTACCAGGAGGGCGCGCATGTGGGGCTGTCGTTCACAGGCGAGGACAACAAAGAGGCAGCCCGGGCCTTCCTCGAGAAGCGGCAGCCGGTCTTCGTGGGCCGCTGAAACGCCAGAAAGACCGAACCCGGGGCGAGCAAGCCCCGGGTCGGCCCAGGAGGCAGGACGAGGCGAGCGAGAAACCCCGTCCTGTGGCGATCTCGTCGGGACGGACCCGACGTGATTCCCTGAGTGAGGCGGCCACGGCGACGGGGCGGAGCGCGGATTGCGCGGTCGCGCGACGACGAAAAACGCCAGCCGCGGGGTGGGGTGCGACTGGCGACCGGCGGTGCGCGGAACTCCCTCGGTCGCCTACGGGGTTAGCTGACGGGTTCGGCGCGAGAGAGTGCGCCGCGGAGCGTTGCTCCGTTTACCCCTTCGCCGTCCGATTCGCAGCGCCGTTGCGGGCAGCTGCGCTTCGGCCGTCGAGGTTGGGTCCCCCGTTCCCCTCCGATGTGACTCTTCAGGGATTCGGCCAGATATTCAGTTGTGCCAATATGGTAGCGCGCCGCAGCGGGGTTGTCACCTTTTTGGGGCGGAGCGGAGCAGCCTTAGGGGCTGCAGCCAAGCGCGAGCAGCTCTTTGCGTAGATCGTTGATCCGGTCGTAGATACGGCGCAGCTCGGGGTTGCCGGGGCCGAGCGTCTGGCCGGGGCCGGGCGGCAGACGGCCGGGCAGCGAGTCGGCCTGCTGGTTCAACTGCGCGCGCTCGGCGCGAATTTCGGCGCAGCGCGTTTCTGTCGTCATGCTCAACCTCCTCGGGCGCCCGCGGCGCGGCGCTCACGCTGGGCCCGATCGAGCGCTTCGGCTTCGATCCGCGGCAGCGCCGGCCGGGCGCGGATCTGTATGCCCAGATCCTGCGCCTCGAGCTGAATCCGCGCCAGCGAGGCGGGATCGGGCGTTTCGATGATCAGTGCCAGCTCTGCGCCGTCGATCAGCAGCGCTTCGATCAAGCGTCCGCCGGTGAGCCGCGCGGACTGCTCGATCGCGGCGATCCGCTCAGCGAGCGCGGGCCCCGCGCGCGCCTGCTCGGACCAGTGCCCAGAGGCGAGATAGAGCGGCATGCCCGCTTACCATAGCCGCCGAGCACAGCAGGCAGCGCGAGGAGGCGAAGGCCATGGCGTCGAACGGCGAGCGGGTCGGATTCATCGGCCTGGGCATCATGGGGCGGCCGATGGTGGCGAACCTGATTCGCGCAGGGATCCGGCCCACAGTCTGGAACCGCAGCCAAGCGGGCATCGACGCCTGCACAGAGCTCGGCGCAGCGGCGGCGGAGTCTCCGCGCGCCGCGGCCGAAGCCTCCGACCTGCTCGTGACGATCGTGACCGACAGCAGCGATGTCGAGGAGGTGCTGGTGCAGGGGCCGGGGGGAAACCCCGAACAGGCTGCGCTCGCCGGGCTCGCCGCCGGCTCGGTCGTGATCGATATGAGCACGATCAGTCCGCTGGTGACGCGGGAAATCGCCGCGCGGTTGGCCGAGCATGGGGTGCAGATGCTCGACGCCCCTGTCTCGGGCGGCGACAGCGGCGCCAAGGCGGGGACGCTCTCGATCATGGTCGGCGGCGAGGCGGCGGTGCTCGAGCGCTGCCGGCCGGTGCTGGAGGCGATGGGCCAGACGATCACCCACTGCGGGCCCAACGGGGCCGGCCAGACGGTCAAGCTGTGCAATCAGGTCGCGATCGCGGGCGCGCTGCTGGGCGTCTGCGAAGCGCTGGCGCTGGCGCAGAAGTCGGGCGTCGAGGCAGAGCGGATGCTGGCCGCGATCAGCGCTGGGGCGGCGGGCTCGTGGCAGCTCTCGAACCTTGGGCCGCGGATCGCCGCGCGCGATTTCGCGCCGGGGTTTATGGTGCGGCTGATGCAGAAAGACCTGCGGCTCGCGCTTGAGGCCGGCGCCGACGTCCAGCAGCCGCTGCCCAACACCGCGCTGGTGCAGCAGCTCTACCACCAGCTGCAGGCGCAGGGCGCCGGCGAAGACGGGACGCAAGCGCTCGCGCGCGTCGTCGAAGCGCTGGGCGCGACAACGATCGGCGGCTAATCGGGCTCAGTGCGAAGCCAGCTCGCCGAGCTGCTCATCGGCGGACGAGAGCCGCTCGGCGACGTGGTGCAGCATCGACCAGAGCACTTCGATCGTCGCTTGGTCTTCGAACGTTGAGCGCAGAATCACCATGCACTCGGTCGGCGTGTTGGCGACCACCGTGGCGCTGCGCGGGCGGCCCAGCAGCAGCGCCATCTCGCCGAAGAAATCGCCTGCGCCGAACGTCGCCAAGTGCTGCTGGTGGTCCGTGCCGTAGCCCTGGTAGACATCGACGCCGCCGGTGCGAATCACGTGCAGGGCGGTGCCCAGATCGCCCTCGCGGTCGATCACCTGGCCGGTGTTGAAGGACTGAATCTGCACCCAGGCGGAGATTTCGCCGAGGTGCTCGCGGTCGACGCGGGCAAACAGTGAGGTGCTTGCCAGCATGTCTTCGATGGCTGTGGGCATGGTGTTCTCCGCGCTCTGGATTGCTTCGTCGGCATCCAGAATAGGCGCAGCGCGGACAAGCGCGCCGCGATGCCGTGTCGGCGCCGGCGGCAGGTGTCGCGCAAGTGTCGCAGGCAGCGCAGCAGAGTTCGCAGTCAGCCTGCGGCGGCCAGCGCGGGGCGGAACTGCGGCGCGGCGATCCGTCGCAGCACCTCGGCGCGCTGCTCCAGCGTGCGGCCGCGCAGCTGCGCAACTCCGTGCTCCGTGACGACCAGGTCAGCCAAGTAGCGCGGCGTCGTGACGGCTGCATCGGCGTCGAGCTGCGCGACGATCCGCGAGACCCGCCCGCGCGCCGCCGCAGCCGGCATCGCGGTGATGCTGCGGCCGCCGCTGAGCTGTGCGCCGGCCGCGAAATCGGGCTGCCCGCCCGGCCCCGAAATCTGCCGGCCGGCGACCGTTTCGGCGTTCACCGAGCCGTCGAGCGCCACCTGCACGGCCGAGTTGATCGCGGTGAAGCCGCGCTGCCGCGCCAACACCAGCAGCGAGTGGGTGTACCCGGCCGGAGCGAGGCGAACCGCTTCGTTGCGGTGCAGCCAGCGGTAAAACTCAGCGCTGCCGGCGGCCTCGGTGGTGATGATCAGTCCCGGCGCGGTCGCCTTGCGCGCGCCTGTGAGCGCGCCGCTCTCGAGCAGCCCGATGATCCCGTCGCTAATCAGCCCGGAGTGCACGCCCAGATCGCGCCGCGCGCCCAGCAATCCCATGATCGCCTCGGGCACGCCGCCCAGCCCGAACTGCAGCGTCGCGCCGTCGGGCACCAGCGAAACGACATGTTCGGCGATCTGCAGTTCGAGAGCACCCGGCGCGGCGCGGCGCAGCTGCGGCAGCGCGCTTTCGAGCTCGACCAGCCAATCGAACTCGTCCGGCTCGAGCTCGGCGGCTCCGAAGGTGTAGGGGACGGCGGCGTTGATCTGGCCGATCACCAGCGGCGCGGTGCGAATCACGTCCACGATCCCGCCCACCGACGCGCCCAGCGAGTGCCGCCCTTCAGGGCCGGGCGGGCTGACCTGCACGAGCACCGCCGCGGCCGGCAGCGGCCCATCCTGCGCAAACAGCGACGGCACCTGCGCGTAGGAGGCGGGAATGTGCTGGAGCCGGCCGGCCGCCTCGGCGGCCCGCAGCGGCGCGCTGGGCTGATAGCTGGAAAAGCGAAACGGCTCGCCGGGATGGTCGAGCGGGGCGATGTGCGCCTGCAAGTTGCCGCAGGCCAGCTCGATATCGGTCCAGCCGCTGCGGAGGTCGTCGAGCGCGCCGAGCAGTCCAAGCGGCGTTCCCGACAGCGCCGGCAGCACCACGCGCGCGCCGTCGGGGATTTGGCTCAGCGCCTCCGCCGCCGTCCCGCGCCGCGCCGCCCGCGGCGCAGAACGCGGCGGCAGGTACGGCTCGAAGTCGATCACCCCGGGCCGCCGTTCATCAGCCGCACGTTCCGCGGGTTGCGCAGTTCGTAAGCGCGCCCAGATGGGTGGAGGTCGCCGTCGAGTTCGATGGGAAGTTTCTGATCGTGCGCCTCGATAGCGGCCTGATAATCAGCCTTGGCAAATTCGACATCAACTCGCCGCGTGCGATTATCCAGTTCAGCAAGCAATGTCGCACGGCCATCGAAATCTTTCGGCTCGCGTTCCAGCCTGACCACTTCGGCCACGACATGCTCATCCAGATATGACGCCCCGCTTCGCAGATGCACAGCGGCATTCTCAAGGAGGTCGAAGGTATGTTTGCGGAAGGGAAATCGACTAGCGGGGACAGTACTGGCAGGGCGTACCGCGGCCCAGTTGACGGCGATCTCAACGGCATCGCCGTGCTCGGCTGCATGCTCGGTCAGCTTCGCCACAGCGCTGCACAGGTTCGCGCTGACTCCGGCGGGCACTGCGCTGTCAAACGGACCGAGATCCTTGGCCTTTCGTGATTCGCCGATGGCGGTCTGCAGCGCCTGAAGCGCCGAAGCGAGCGTCTCAGAAGCACGGCGTGAAAACGGTTTCTCGCGATCACCGCTGAACATGTCTTGGGGGCCGAACTGCGCAGGCACGGGAGAGTGCAAAGTCAGCGCGAAGCGTTCAAAATCGCCCGGCACAGGCGTGAGATGATCGAGAAAGCGAGCGACATGTTCGCTCTTCCGCCCACGGTAGGCAGGCCGCGGCATTTCGGCCGCGCGCGCCGCTGCTGCGAGCAGCTCGTAGGCGTCTTCGTGCAAGTGGCTGGTTTGGTGGAGCGAGAGTTTCCGCGAACGCGGCTGTTCAAGTGCGGCGAGGCGAATCACGTCGGCAGCGGCGGCAGACACGTCGTAGAAGACGTCGATCTGAGATCGCTGCTCTATTTCGGACAACAAGCTAATCGAGCGGGCGATGTTTGAGACGTAATCAGCGACGGTATCGAGCAGGGGGATAAAGATTTCCCAAGTCCGGCCATCGTGCTCGATCGCGTAGACCGTCGCACGATCGGCCCAAGTCTCAGCCTCTCGCCAGCCGTGCAGCGGCAAATAGGCGCGCAGCGAGTCGGACGAGATCGAGCCGAGCGCGGCGCCGTCGGTGATCGTGGCATGGATCATGATCGCACCAGGCCGCCTGCATCGGCCATGATGCGGGTCAAGCCCACAGTATCGAACTGATTCTCAACCGGGATCCGGACTCTGACCGTGGCTTTGTTCGGTACGTCCGGACGGTCGGCCAGCGAGAGCCAATACGCACAGCCCTGAAGGCACAGCTGCTCAGCGGATTGGCTGAGCCAATCCGTAATTTCGGGAGGCATCAGGACCACGATCAGGATGCGCGGTACGATCGCCGATACACGGAGATCGTCGTAGTTCTTGATAGGTAGATCGAATCGAATTTCGCCCTCTTTGAGGAGGTCGCGCGATCTAGCCTTCGCTTGAAAATCAACGCGCGGACGCGCTTCGCGAGCCGAGATCAGCGTGCCGTCAACACTGTCATCATCAACTTCCGGGCGGGCAACTTGAAACCCGGCGTGCGCCGCCACTGCGCGGATATACGCGAGCGAGGCTTGCTCTTTTTGGATGTTGCGATCCACGCGCGCCGCCGACCCTTCCCGTGCTCAGGGTAGACGGATACGCAGACGCGCCGCCCGCACGAAGCGGACGGCGCGTCTGGAGTTGCTCAGAGCAGCTGGCTACGGCTGCGAGATGTCGAGCACGCCGCGGGCCACTTCGCCGTTTTGCATCGCGGCGAAGGCCTCGTTGATCTGGCCCAGCTCGAAGCGGCGGCTGACCAGGCCGGTCAGATCGAGCTTCTCCTGGCGGTAGAGGTCGAGCAGCTTGGGCATGTGCTCGCGGAAGCGGGTGCTCCCGTACATGCAGCCGATCGCCTTCTTTTCCTGCAGAAACTCGGGGCCGGGCAGGCTGACTTCGGAGCCGAGCGGCATCATGCCGACGATGCAGGCGGTGCCGCCGGCGCGGACCATATCCCAGGCCTGGCGCGCGGCGTTGACGTTGCCGATCGCCTCGAAGGCGATCTCCACACCGTCGCCGCTGGTCATCTCTTTGACCGCCTCAACTGCGTCGACGTTGGCCGCGTTGATCGTGCTGGTAGCGCCGAAGTTGACCGCCATTTCGAGCTTGTTGTCGAGGATGTCGACCGCGATGATCTGGCTGGCGCCGGCGATCTTGCAGCCCTGGATGACGTTCAGGCCGACGCCGCCGCAGCCAATCACGGCCACGATCGCGCCGCCCGGCACCTTGGCGGTGTAGAGCGCCGCGCCGACCCCGGTCATCACGCCGCAGCCGACCAGCGCGGCCTCGGCCGGCGGAATGTCTTCAGGGATCTTGAGCACGCCCGACTGTGTCGTGAGCATGTACTCGCCGAACGAGCCGACCGAAGCCATCTGCACCACTGGGCGCCCATCCCAGCTCAGGCGGTTGCGCGCCAGCGCGGCGTCGCTGGGCGCCGGGCAGAGGTTCGGCTCGCCTCGCAGGCACCAGTAGCAGTCCCCGCAGAAGGGGCGGAAGGACATGATCACGTTGTCGCCGGGCTGCACGTAGGTCACATCGTCGCCGACCGACTCGACAACGCCGGCCGCCTCGTGGCCGAGCACCGCAGGCAGCCCGCCGAACGCGGCGGCCCACTTGCCGTCGACAAAGTGCAGATCGCTGTGGCAGACGCCGCTGGTCGTCGTGCGCACCAGCACCTCTGAGGGCTCTGGGTCCCGCACATCGATATCGTGCACCTCAAGCACCGAGCGGTCGCCGTCTTTTTCCTGATTCTCAGGGTCGAAGATTGCCGCCTTCATGGCATCCCTTCCAGGTTGCGCGCCGACCTGGGCAGGACGGCTGCGATCGCGTGCAGGCTAGGTCAGAGCGGGGCGCGCGACAACCGCGGCGCGCTCAGCCGGCGGGCGGCAGCAGTCCGAAGAGGCGGCGCTTAGGCTTGGGCCGGCGGCGCCGGGCGGCGAGGCGGCGGGCCGCTTCGGGCAGACCCTGCGGTTCGAGCAGGCCCTCCTCGCGCCAGCGGCGCTGGTGCTGCTCGACGGCCTCGAGCGCGCCGAGCAGGCGCTCATCGTGGGCGCGCCGCAGGCCGCGGATGGTGCGGAAGCCGATCCGGGCGGCGATCAGCACGGCGATCAGCCACAGCAGCGAGAGCAGCGCGAAGCCGATCGCGATGACCATCAGGCCGATGTCGCGCCACTCGCTCAGCTCCAACATGGATCAGAGGGTATGCTGCGCACCATGCCGACGCGAGGCCCCACAGAGCTGCTGATCCTCTTCCAGCTGGCGCTGGCGGCAGGATTTGCGGGCATGTTGGTCTGGATGCTCCTCAAGTGGGCCGGCGCGCTGTAGAAACCTTCCGCGTTCCAGCGCTTCCTCAAAGCTCCCTCTCCGGGGGAGCTGCCGCGAAACGGCTGAGGGGGCGCCCGATGCTCCACCCAAACTCCCTCCGCTCCACCCGAACATCCGCACTATAGTCCCAACATGGCTGCGCCCAACTTCGCCAACCGTACCCTCTACCACAGCGGCAACCTCCCCTTCCTGCGCGGGATGAACTCCGAGACGGTGCACCTGATCGCAACCGACCCACCCTGCAAAAGGGTCAACAAGGGCCGCGACTTCCACGCCACCTCCAACAGCCTCGCCGCCACCTGGCAGGTGATCGAGGCCGCGCGCCTCCTCCGGCGACGATATGGCCGCATTTCTCTACCGGCTCGGCGCCCGCCTGATGGAGATGCACCGCATCCTGAGGGACGACGGCAGCCTGTATCTGCATTAGCTCCAACCACATGCTGTTATGCGGCCCTTGCAACCGCATCAAGTCGGACCGGCTAACCTTGAATGGTCTGCGGGCGGAGAACAAACGTCGGCGCCGGATGGCGGCGAAATGAGGACTAGGGATGCGACATAATACCCAAGGGAACAAGCGCGTGCAAGCGGAACCCCCTCTAGCGCCCGACGACCTAGATGACTGGCTAGATGACCGGCCCACAAGAGGAGCAAAAAAAGCTCCGCCGCCACCAACCAAATCTGACGATTCGTCGAAGAAACCGCAGACGAAGGATGCAGAGGAAGAATAATGCCGACCCAACCAAGCGCCCCAATCAAGGAAGGCGCCAAGCCAGCCCCGCCGCCTCCACCAAAAACCCCGACATCCTCCCCTCAGCCAAAGAAAAATGAGCCGCACCCCCAACCTCAACATCGCTGCCCACACACTGATCAAAGCACCCCAAAGCATTGGACTGCTCGTCAAGCGTATATTTCGCTGGCACCTAGACTTGGTTTCCGCGAGTTACTATGCGTCTGAAGTTCATTACTCAGAAATCAATCCTGAGTCGACCATAGTGGTGCACACTGTGATAAAGACACGCGGCGGCCAGCAGTATTACCAAAGCAGCAAAACTATGTCGTGGGAACTATCATATAGTGACGTTATCTGTGGCAAGCGAATAATGCCCAATCCGTCTCACGCGTTGTGTGAGATAGAAGCGAAGGGGCGCAATCAAGTGCTTTCAGTACAGCGCAAGAGTTACGCCGGTGGCGTACTCTTGTTGGTCGGCATCTTTTTGGAAATCGCAGGGATAGACATCAGCATCCTGACGTAGACGGTTTTCCCAGCACCGCGAATTCACTAGACGCAGCGGCACAGGTGCGCGCTCGCTTTCGCGAGCACTGGCAGGAGCCCACCCAGCCTGCGGCAGCTCCCCCTCAAGGGGGAGCTTTGGAGAGTGGCGTTGTCCGTAGGTGCGCTAGTTGAAGAAGCGCTCTTGGATGTTGCGGGCGATGACCATCCGCTGGATTTGATTGGCGCCCTCGAAGATCTGGAAGATTTTGGCGTCCCGCATCCACTTTTCGAGCGGGGCCTCGCGCATGAAGCCGACGCCGCCGCAGACCTGGACGGCGTCGGTGGTGACTTTCATCGCGGTGTCGGAGGCGAAGGTTTTCGCTTTGCTGGCCTCTTCGAGCGGGAATGAGCGGCCGGCTGCGGCCATCTCGCCGGCGCGCCAGGTGAGCAGGCGGGCGGCGTCGATCGCGATGTCCATATCGGCGAGCATGAAGCCGACGCCCTGGTGCTCGATCAACGGCTTGCTGAAGGTCTTGCGTTCGCGCGCGTAGTCGGCGGCGTACTCGAAGGCGGCGCGGGCAAGGCCGACGGCGAAAGCGCCGATCCAGGGCCGCGTGGCGGCCAGCGTGCCCAGCGCGCCGCGCCCGCCGCTGCGGAAATCGGGATCGGCGCTGCCGAGCCGATGGTCGGCGGGGATGCGCACTTCATCGAAGGCGAGGTCGGCGGTGTGGCTGGCGCGGATGCCCATCTTGTCCCAGACCTTGAGCTGGGAGAAGCCGGGGCTGTCGTTGGGCACGACGAAGGCTGAGACATCGCGCCAGCCGGAGCCTTCGCCCTCACGGGCGAAGACGACGGTGAGATCGGCGATACCGCCGCCGGTGATGAAGCGCTTGGTGCCGTTGAGCACGTATTCGTCGCCGTCGCGCGCGGCGCGGGTCTGCAGCGCGCCGGCGTCGGAGCCGGCGTCCGGCTCGGTCAGCGCCAGCGCGCCGAGCCGCAGCCGGCCGTCGCCGCTGGTGCACATCGGCAGAAAGCGCTCGCACTGTTCCTCGGTGCCGATCACCGAGATCGCGGTGGCGGCCAGGCCGCTGACCTGCGTGCCGAGCGCGATCCCGGCGCAGCCCCAGGCGAGCTCTTCGGCAGTGATCATCGAGGTGATTCCCGGCAGCGCGGCCTGCCCGCCGAGCGGACCGCCGGTGAGGCCGATGGCGGCCGCCTTCGCGGCGACATCCCAGGCAAACTCGTTGCGTTCGTCGTATTCCTGCGCCACCGGGCGCACCTCGTTGGAGGCGAAGTCATGCGCCGTCTTCTGCACCATGCGGTCGGCTTCGGTCAGGGAAAAGTCGGTCATTGCTGGCTCCGCGTTGAGCTGCGCCGTTGTTCCCGCGCAGCATACGCGGGAGGCGGCTCAACGCTGCAGGGGCGGGAGCCGCTCCAGCAGCCGTTCGGCGGCGGCGGCGATCTCGTTGACCGCGTCCTCGAAGGCCTCGGCGTTGCGCTGCGAGGGTTGGCGCATGCCGCTGATCTTGCGCACGAACTGCAGCGCCGCCTCTTCGACCTGCTGCGGCGGCGCCCCGCCCTCGCGCGTGCGCAGACGCTTGATGCTGCGGCACACGGCCCGGAGCCTAGAAACCGCTGAACTTCGGCTCGCGCCGCTCGGCGAAGCTCTGCGCGCCCTCGATGCGATCGAATGAGCGATCAACGAGCGGCAGCACGGCGCCGGAAATCTCCAGCGCGCTCTCGTAATCCAGGTTGGCGGTGCGGTAGGCCATCAGCTTGCCGACTTTCTGCCCAATCGGCGGGCCGGCTTCGACCTCTTCGGCGAATTCGTGCAGCTTCTGGTCGAACGCTTCCTGCGCCGCCAGGTAGTTGCTCACCCCGGCGGCGTGGCCTTCCTCAGCCGACATGAAGCGGCCTGTGAACATCATCTCCATCGCCTTGCGCCAGCCGATGATCTTGGGGATCGCCCAGAAGCCGCCGAGGTCGGCGTAGAGCCCGCGCTTCACGTAGGCGACCTGATAGCGGGCGTTGGTTGAGGCGACGGCGAGGTCGGCCAGGCAGGCCATGTCGAAGCCGGCGCCCACGCAGGGGCCGTTGATCCCTGCGATGACGGGAATATCGAGGCGGCGCAGCTCGGCGAAGGTGCGCGTCTCGTAGCGGAAGTTGAGCCGCGAGCCTTCGTTGTCCGCGTGCCCCTCGGGCGCCGGGCTGCCGAGCAGCGGATCGGGGTTGCGCTCCCAGAAGTCTGTCTGCCCGCGGCCGGCGCCGCTGAAGTCCATCCCCGCGCAGAAGCCGCGGCCCTTGCCGGTGATCACCAGCACGCGGGCGCTGCGATCCATGCGGATCCGCTGGAGCGCATCGAGCATCTCCTCGAGCAGCGGAAATGTCAGCGCGTTCAGCTTCTCCGGGCGGTTGAACTCCAGCCAGGCGATGCCGTTCTGCCGGCCTTTGCGTTCGAGGGTGATGAAGTCATAGCTCATGGGAGGCTCCGCTGGTGCTCGCTGCTAGCCGATGCGCGGCATCACATCGTTGGTAAAGCGCACGAACGAGTCGTGCGAGAACGGGGCAATGATCAGGTAATCGAGCGAAATCGTCTCGCGCAGCTCGATGATCGTGTCCGCCGCCTTGGCCGCCGAGCCGTGAATGACCACGTTGTCCAGATACCGCTCGACCGGGTCCGCGCCGCGCCCGGCGTCGTCGCGCGGGGCCACCCCCACCTTCTGCACCTTGCTCCCGCTGCCGTAGGAGCCGACAGTCCACTGCGCGCCGCGGCGGGCGATCTCTTCGGCTTCGCGGTCGCTCTCGGCGACGGCGATCAGGCGCGCCATCGGCAGCGTGCGGCCTTCGAGCGAGTATCCGTGGCGCTCCAGCCCGCGCACGTAGCGCCGCCGTTTCTCGCCGATCTCGGCGTGGGCAGCGTGCGGGTCCATGAGGATCGAGTAGCCCTGCCGGCCGGCCCAGTCGAGCGCCTCGGGCGAGCCGGCGGCGACCCAGAAGGGCGGCGTGGGCTGCTGCTGCGGCTTGGGCAGCACCTCGATCTCGTCGAAATCGTAGAAGTCGCCGTGCCAGGTGATGCGCTCGGAACGCCAAGCCTCCAGCACGACCTGGACGCTCTCGCGGAAGCGCGGGTAAGAGTCTTCGAGCGGCACGCCGAAGGCGCGGAACTCCGTCTGATCGAAGCCGCGGCCCGCGCCCCAGTTGACGCGCCCGCCCGAGAGTACATCGAGCAGCGCCACCTCCTCGGCGATCCGCAGCGGGTGATAGAACGACGCCAGCGTCACCGCGGTGCCGATCCGCAGGCGCTTGGTCCGCCCCGCGACATGCATCCCCATCAGATGCACCGACGGGCAGACGCTGTAGGTGTTGAAATGGTGCTCGGCCAGCCAGACGCAGTCGTAGCCCGTCTCCTCCATGATGTCGATCCGGCTGAGCGCCCGCTCGTAGACGGTCGGCAGCGGCACGCGGCGGCCCGGCCAGGAGAAAAACTGCAAGACGCCGAACTGCAGCGCGGGGCGGTCGTTGGAGCTGGACATAGCTGCAGCCTAGCCCCTCGCAGCGCCGCTGGCCCGCTCAGCAGCGAGCGCCGGCGCGGCGCCGCACGGCGGTGCCGCTCAGCGCTTCCAGCACAATTCGGTTGCCCAGCAGCGCCGTAATCTCGGCGTGGTCGTAGGCCGGCGCGACCTCGACCACGTCAACGCCGAGCAGCGGCGCTTCAAGCGCGATCCGCCGCACCGCATCGAGCAGCTGGCGCGAGCTCAGCCCGCCCGACTCGGGCGTGCCCGTACCCGGCGCCATGCCAGGGTCGACCACGTCCACATCGACAGAGAGGAAGACGCCGTCGCAGCCGTCGGCGGCGTGCGCGAGCGCCTCGGTGAGGCATTGATCGAGGCCGCGCTGGACGATCTCCGACATCTCGTACCAGCGCATCCGCTGTTCGGCCATCCACTCCAGAATCGGCGGGTCGGGCCAATAGCCGCGCAGGCCGAGCTGCAGAAATCGATCGCCGCGCACCGCGCCGGAGAGGATCAGCCGCCGCATCGGCGTGCCGTGCCCCCACAGCCCGCCTTCCGAGTCGCCGGTATCGGCGTGAGCGTCGAAGTGGATCAGCGCGACCCGCCCCAGCCCGTGATGGCGGGCAACGCCGGAGGCGGTGGCGAAGGTGATCGTGTGGTCGCCGCCGAGCACGACCGGGATCGCACCGCCGGCCGCCGCCTGCTGGCAGGCGTCCATCAGGCGCTGCAGCCCGCCTTCGCTGTCGAGCTGGGGCATGTAGACATCGCCGACATCGACAACGCCCAGCTCGTGGAGCGGATCGACGCCGAGCGCCAGGTGCGGCCGATAGCCGGTGTGGGGCAAATTGTCTGTCGCGCGGATCGCGCGCGGGCCGAACCGCGCACCCGGCCGCCAGGTCGTGCCGGCGTCGAACGGTGCGCCGATGATCAGCGCCTGCGCCCCGGCCCAGCTCTGCGGATCGCGGAGATCGGCGCGCGGCACGCCGAGGA
>CAYFZI010000027.1:0-37347 GCA_964347635.1 uncultured Dehalococcoidia bacterium | reverse complement strand
CGAAGAGGTGACTGTTACGGTCAAAGGGGGTGTGAGAGCATCCGCCGTAGTGAAGATTCCCGCGCCCGACCGCCCTGCTGCGTTCAACTCCAGGGTCGCGGCGGATCAGGTCGGCTCGACGTTGGTGGTGGATCCCGACGACAGCGAGCTGCCGATGCTGATGTCCGTCTGGCGCAAGGTCGAAGGAGCCTCCCACTACGAGGTGCAGTACACCTTCCGGACCCGTTCCAAACGGGGCTTTACGAAGGTGACGCGTCTCTCGCGGTTCGGCAGCGATGTCACTGGAGCCCCGGGCCACCAAGGGTACGGAGACTATAACGCCGAGTGGGGCGAGCACCCGAACCCGGCGGTGAGAGGTTTGCAGAACAGCGACTTCCGCGATGACGGCGAATGGACGGCTGTATTGATCACCCTGCCGGAGCTGCTTGCCGGCGCGGACGGCTGGCCGGAGGATGAACCGGCCGCGAAGGCCGAGATCCTGGCGGCTCTGCGCCAGGGCAAGAGCGCAATCGGCATCCGGGTTCGCCCCCTGGCGGCCTGCGCCACTTTCACCACCAACAATCTCTGCTACAGCCGGTTCTTGGGCAGCGGGACCCTGCCGCTGTGGGGCAGGCAGAGCGTCATCTCCTACGTGAAGTTCAAGGGCGCAAACGCGCAGGAGTGGATCAGCTCCGCCGGCGGCGGTTAGCGGTCTGCCGCATTCAGCGGAAGCCGGCGGCGCGGGAACCTAAAACGAACGCGCCCTCACCCCGCTTGCAAGGTGAAGGCGCCGCACAGCCTCCCTCCACCGCTGCTATTCAGAGTGGATCCGTTCGAGGAACGAGCGGTCGAGCGCTTGATCGAGGTCAATCGGGCGCTCCATCGCTTCGTATTCGAGCAGCACGTCTTGCAGTGCGGCGAACTGTTCGCTGGTGAACCAGCCGAGGCCGTTGCCGTCGGTCAGCGGCGAGACGGCGTTGGCCAGCTCGGTCTCGAGGATGAAGCGTTCGTGCTCGAGGTCCGCTTCTGCGGAGATGAACTTGCGCGTCGACTCGATCGCCGCCGCCGGGTCGTCGAGGGCGAACTCGAAAGCGCGCAGGGTGGCGCGCAGGAAGCGTTCAACGCGCTCGCGGTTCTGCTCGTCCGCGATGAAGTCCTCCGTCACGACATAGACGACGCCGAGCGTCGGCACGCCGTAGTCAGCCGCCTCGAAGATGCGGATCGGCACGCCCATCACGCGGGTCAGCGTGTCGGGCTCATTGGAGAGGAAGACGGGGTAGACATCGACCTCGCCCTCGGCGACCACCACCGGGTTGAAGCCGACGGAGACGAGCTCCACATCCTCAATGGCCAAGCCGTGCGCGTGCAGCATGGCCAGAAACTCGGCCTGCACCTGGCCCTTGAAGCCGACCAGCCGGCCGGCGAAGTCGGCCGGCGATGCAATCCCGCTCTCTTCGAGCACCACGTAGCCGAAGTCGCCACGCTGGCCGAACAGCGTCACAGCCACCAGCGGCGCATCGGAGTCGGCGCGCAGCTGCAGCATCTCCGAGGCCGGCAGCGTGCTGATGTCGACCTCGCCCGAGAGCAGCAGGCCCTTGTGTTCGCCCGTCGCGGCGTGCCCGATCTCCACGGTCAGCCCTTCGTCGGCGAAGAACCCGCGGTCCTGCGCGACATAGACGGCGACAAACGGCAAGTTGGCCTGGGGGCGGAAGCCGCCCATGTAGTTGATCGTGAGCTGCTCGGGTTCGCCGCCGCCGCAGGCGGCGAGCGCGGCGGCGAGCAGCGTTAGGCCGCCCAGTGCGGCGAGCAGCAGGCGGCGGGGACGGCGGACAAGTACGGCCAAGGGCATGGAAGCGCTCCAGGAACTGCAGGTGTCCGGAAATCTCAGTAACCGGCCGGCGATCCGGAGCCGCTTCCACGGGGTTGCCGAGGCGATAGCGACCGCGGCTAGCGTACATGCGCCCTGCGTCTGGCGCTAATCGCGCCGCCCGCTGCGCTGATCGACCCCTCTGAGCACCGACGCCTTGTACCACCAGCCGTCGACCGCGTCGCGGCGGAACTCCGCGATCAGGCGGTGCTTGTGGCGCACCTTGAGGTCGGTCCCGAGGTCGACGTCGTCGCCTTCGAGCTCGAGCAAGAGGCCGTCGGAGCTGAAGCGGATCACGACGGTGGCGCTCTCGCTGGGGGTCTGGCGCTGCGGCAGGCGGCGCTCGGCCTGGGCGCTGGCGCCGAGCGGTTCGTCTGCGTCCGGCGCTTCCGGCGCGCGCGCGCCGCCGATCGCGTCGGTCGGGCGGGCGGGGCGCTCTGTTTCGCTCATGGCTGCCTCCAGCTCAGATATTGGTGGAAGACTGGTCGATGCGCCAGGACCAAAGCCGCTCGCAGAAGATCACCGCTGTCGAGAGCAGCACGCCGAGCACCGTCAGCATGACCACCGCCGCGAAGACTTTGTCCAGCTGCACCTGATTCTGCTCGATATAGATCACCGACCCCAGCCCGCCGCCGCCGAGCGGGTTGGGGGTGAAGAACTCCGCGACGACCGCCCCGATCAGGCTGAGCGTGACGGAGATTTTCAGCGCGGCGAAAAGAAACGGGATCGCGGCCGGCGTGCGCAGCCGCCAGAACATCTCCCAGCGCGAGGCGTGCACGCTGCGGAAGAAGTCGTGCATGCGCGGATCGATGTCGCGGAAGCCGGCGATCGCGTTGATCAGCACCGGAAAGTAGGTGATCAGCGCCGCGATCGTGACCTTCGGCTCCCAGCCGTGGCCCAGCCAGACGATCAGCAGCGGGATCACCGAGACGACCGGGGTGACCTTGACCATGATCGCGATGGGCAGCACCGCGCGTTCGAGTATCTGCGAGTGGGCCACGCCGGCCGCCAGCAGCGTGGCGACCAGCGTGCCCAGCGCCAGCCCCGCCGCCGAGACGAACAGCGTGCGCAGACCCTCCGAGAAATAGCGCGGGAACGAGACAAAGAACTCCTCGATCACCGCCGTTGGGCGCGGCATCACGAACACGCTGACATCGGCCGCCCGCACCCAGACCTCGACCGCGATCGCGGCCAGGACCAGCGCGATCAGCGGCGGCGCCAGGTAGGGCGCCGTCGAAGCGATATCGGGCAGCGTCAGCGGCGGCCGCCGCAGCGCGCGCTGCGGAACAGTCGGCGCCGTCATGCCGTCGCCGCGACCGGAGGCTCCGATCGCAGCGCCTCGCGCACCGCCGCGGTGTCGGCCAGAAAGCGCGCCGACAGTTCATGCTCGGGAGCGCGCGGACGGGGGCTGTGAATGGCGATATCGGCGACGATCGCGCCCGGACGGGGCGACATCACCAGCACCCGATCGGCGACGGCCACCGCCTCGCTGACGCTGTGGGTGACGAACACGGCGGAGCGGGGGCGTTCGGCGTGGTCGGGCGCGACGGCCCAGAGGTGCAGCAGCTCGTAGCGCATCTGCTCGCGGGTCATCTCGTCCAGCGCCGCGAACGGCTCGTCCATCAACAGCAGCGGCGGGTCGATCGCGAGCGCGCGGGCGATCGCGACGCGCTGCTGCATCCCGCCCGAGAGCGCGTCGGGGCGGTAACGGCGGAATTCCTCGAGGCCGACGAGCTCGATCAGCTGCTCGATCGAGACGCTGCCGCGGGTGCGGCTCGGGTTGAGCTCGCGCCCGAGCCGAATATTGGCCTCAACGCTGCGCCAGGGCAACAGCGCCGGCTCCTGGAAGACTAACCCCAGCTCTTTGAGCCGCTGCGCCTCGATCGGCTCGTCGCCGAAGATCGAGATCGAGCCCGAGCTGGGCGCTTGCAGACCGGCGATCAGCCGCAGCAGCGAGGTTTTGCCGCAGCCGCTGGGGCCGACCAGCGAGACGAACTGGCCGGCCGGGATGTTCAGCGAGGTCGGCGCGACGGCCTCCAGCGGCCCGCCGTCGGCGGCGCGGTAGCTGAGTGAAACACCGCGCAGCTCAACCGCGTCGCCGCTGGAAGTCATCCGGCATCCCTCTGATATCCTGCACGCGGCCGCGCGCCGCTGGGCGGGCGCAGCACCGAATAGGCGCAGCATACGCCGACGCCCCGACGCGTTTGAGACCACGCGGCGCCGCGAGGGGATGACGGGAGCACGAATGGCGACGATCGGTTTCATCGGCGGAACGGGCCCCGAAGGCCTGGGCTTGGCGATGCGTCTGGCGCTGGCCGGCGATCGGGTGCTGATCGGTTCGCGCCGCCCTGAGCGCGCTGAGGCCGCCGCGCAGCAGGTGCGCAGCGCGCTTGCCGCCGTTGGGCGCGAGGCCGATGCGGGCGGCGGCGTCAACCGCGATGTCGTCCGCGAGGCCGAGATCGTCGTCGTCGTGGTCCCGTTCGACGGCCACGAAGCGACCCTGCAGGACCTGCGCGGCGATATCGGCGCGAAGATCGTGGTCGATGCGGCGGTGCCGCTGGAGTTCGCCGCGGGCCAGCCTGGCATCACGGCGGTCGAGCAGGGGAGCGCCACCGAGCAGGCGCAGGCGCTGCTCCCGCAGGCGCGCGTAATCGGTGCATTCCACAATCTCAGCGCGCGCAAGCTGCAGGCGCTCGAAGATGAGATGGAGGGCGACGTGCTGATCACCGGCGACGACGCCGAGGCCAAGCAGACAGTCGCCGCGATGGTCGAGCGGATGCCGCGCCTGCGCCCGGTCGACTCCGGCGCGCTGGCGATGTCCAGCTTCGTCGAGGGCCTGACCGCGCTGCTGCTGAGCATCAACCGCCGCTACAAGTCGCAGGCCGCGGTGCAGGTGGTGGGGATCGAGTGAGCGGCGCGCCGGCCGAATACCGCGTGTTCGCCGTGGGCGGGATTCCCGAGGTGGCCGCGGGCGACGATCTGGCCGCGCTGATCGACGCCGCGCTGCGCGCCCAGCAGACGCCGCTCGAAGCCGGCGACGTGCTCGTGGTGACGCAGAAAATCGTCTCCAAAGCGGAGGGCCGCGTGATCCGGCTCGACGATGTGGAAGCGGGCGAGTTCGCGCGCGAGTGGGCGGCGGCCTGGGAGAAAGACGCGCGCGCGGTCGAGCTGGTCCTGCGCGAATCGGCGCGGATCGTGCGCATGTCGCGCGGGCTGATCGTGTCCGAGACCAGGCACGGCTGGGTCTGCGCCAACGCCGGGGTCGACCAGTCCAACGTGGGCGGCGGGGCCGCAGTCGCGCTGCTGCCGCGCGACGCCTCGCAGTCGGCGGCGCGGATTCGTGCAGGCCTGCGCCAGCGCGGCCACCCTGATCTGCCCGTGATCGTGACCGACACCTTCGGCCGCCCTTGGCGCCAGGGGCTGACCAATGTGGCGATCGGGGTGAGCGGGATGGAACCGATTCACTCGTATATCGGCGAGTACGACGACGAGGGCTACGACCTGCGGGTGACGGAGATGTGCTGGGCGGACGAACTGGCCGCGGCCGCAGAGCCGGTGATGAACAAGCTCGATCGCGTACCGGTTGCGGTCGTGCGCGGGCTCGACATCCCGGTCGTCGAGGCCGACCACAGCTCGCTGCTGCGCCCGCCCGAGATGGACCTGTTCCGCTAGCCGCGCGCCGCGCCGGATCAGCAGAGGAGCAACGCGATGGTTCAGTGGACTAGCAGTATCAGCGCGGTCTTCGAGCACCCCATCGAACATGTCTGGGCCTATGTCAGCGACGTCACCAATCAAGATCACTGGGTGGCCGGCATGTCGGACTCCAGCGTGGTCGGCGGCGGGTCGATCGGGCTCGGCGCCAAGGTGCTGGGCACCTCCAACGGCAGCGAGCAGATTACTGCCGAGGTGACCGTCTTCGAGCCGCCGCGGCAGGTCTCCTGGCAGGCGCCGGCGGCAGCGATCCCCTATCTCACCGAGATCACGCTGACCCCGCAGAGCGGGGCAACGCGGTTTACCTACACCGTCACGCTGACCAGCGCCAACCTTGTCCAGTTTCTCTTCTTCGGCCCGCTGCGGCCGCTCTCGCAGATCAAGGCCAACCGCATGCTGCGCGAGGAAGTGGTGCATCTGCGCGCGGCGCTGGACGCGGCCTAGCAACGCGCCGATCGCCCAATGGCGAGCCTGAGCGCCTCTGCGCAGACAACGATCGAGCGCCCAATTGAGGACGTCTGGGCCTTCGCCGCCCATGTGCCGAATATGGAGCAGTGGGTCGACGGCATCTCGGAGACGGAGCTGGTCGACGGCGATCAAGTGCGGAGCGGCTCCATAATTCGCGGCCGCTACAGCTACGGCGGCGGCAGCGCGCCCGTGATGATGACAGTGACGGAGTTCCGCCCGCCGCGCCGGCTGGCGTTCGAGGCCCGCGAAGGGCCCTTTCCATTTGTCGGCCGGCTGGAGCTGACCAGGCGCGGTTCGCGCGCAACGGAGGTCGCCAACACCCTCAGCGCCGGCAGCGATCACATCTTCACCGCCTTCATGTTCCGCTTCCTCCCCTTCATCGTCCGCCCGATGATGGCCCGCCAGCTGCGCAAAGAGCTGAGCCAGCTGAAGGCGATCCTGGAAGCGCAGCGCTGAGACTCCCCCCTTGTGTGCGGCATGGGTGCCGCTCGATTTCCCTCTTCCCCGTTTGTGAACTTGCGCGGGGAGCGCCGAGTCGAGGCGGCATCGCCGGGCAGGCGGGCAATGCAGTATTGGGGCGGCGGCTCCCCGCAGCTGGGAGAGGGGGCGCGGCCGGACCGGCCTAGCCGCCGAACTCGTGCGCGAAGCGGCGGTTGAACTCGTCGGTCAGCGCGCGTTCCTGCCCGCTGGCTTCACGGGTGCGCTGCAGCGCATCCAGATAGGCCGTGCGGTCGTTTTCGAGCAGCGCCTGCAGCTGAGCGTTGAAGCCGCCGGCGAGCTTGGCGACGGCGACGAGGTAGCGGCGGTGCCAGGCGGCGGCCGGCTCGGGCGGCTCGAGCGCGAACAGGTCGTCGCGCAGCTGCAGCCAGCGCGGCAGGCCGCGCCGCAGGTGCTCGCGCCGCACGCGGCACGCGGCCGCATCGCCGTCGCGGCATGCCGCCCCCACGTCGACCGGCATGATCTCGGCCAGCTCCGCATCGGCCTCGGCGGAGAGGCGGAGCACATCGCCGTAGTAACTCGGCGGATAGGGAGAGTCGCCGCCGCCGCCGAGATTCAGCGTGCTGAGGAGCGCCAGCGTCGCCGCGAACCCGAGGCTGGCGCGGATGCGCGGGAAGAGCCGCGGCGGCCGGCGGGGGGGGGCGGGCCGGCCGGACCGCCGCCTGCTGATCACAGCTGGATCAGTCGATCGAGGCGAGGAAGGCGCGGACGGCGGCCGCGAAGGCCTCCGGCTGGTCGCCGGCGACCGAGTGCCCGGCCTCAGGAATTGTGGCCAGCTGCACGGCATCGACCGATTCGGCGAAATGCTCGGCCTGCTCGCGCTTGAGCACCGGGCTCTTCTCCCCGTGCAGCAGCAGCGTCGGGCAGCGCAGTCCGCGGGCAGCCTCCCAAATACCGCTGCGGCTGTCGGCGACGCCGCGGAACTCGGCCTTGCGGAAGCGCTCATCGAACTGCTTGGCCAGCTTGCCCGCAGCCGTCTCGCGCAGCGAGACGGCGAGGCGCCTGCGGATCCCCTCCTTGGAGCGGAACGGGTAGTAGCGGTGGGTGTGCTCGACCCAAGCCTCGAGCGAATCCATTTCGTAGGGGCCGGCGACGAACTGGCGCACCTGCTGCGCGCCGTCGACCGAGACTTCAGGGCCCACGTCGACAAGCACCAACGCGCGCAGCGCCTCGGGGCGGCGGCTGGCAAACGTCATGGCATTCATCCCGCCCATGCTGTGGCCGATCACGACCGGGCGGTCGAGCCCCGCGGCGCGGATGAAGCCGTCAATGTCGTCGGCCATCCGATCGCGCGAGTAATCGGCGAGCGCGGGCGCGCGCTCGGAGAGGCCGTGGCCGCGCTGGTCGAGCGCGTACCAGTGCAGCACATCGGAGAGCGCCGGCGCGACCTCGTCCCAGGAGCGGCAGTTGAGCGCGAAGCCGTGCAGGGCGACAGCCGGCAGCGCGGCTGAGCCGCCCCAGTCGATGTAGTGCAGATCGAGATCGTTGACTCGCGCGGTCGCCCCGCGCGGTGCGGCGTTGGTCATGGATGCGGTCTCCCGGCTCGTTGCTCTGAGCATAGATGGAGGCCGCTAGCGTGCAGCCATGGCGGGCGGCGACTGGCTGGCGCTGACCGATGCGGAGCTGCTGGCGCAGTGCCGCTTCGACCGCTTCCGCGTCTCGGGGCCGGGCGGGCAGCACCGCAACCGCCGCGATACGGCGGTGCGGCTGGTGCATAGGCCGACGGGGATCGCGGCGCAGGCCTCGGAGCGCCGCTCGCAGGTGCAGAACCGCGCAGCCGCACTTGCGCGCCTGCGGCGTGCGATCGCCCTCGGGCTGCGCCGCCCCGTGCCGCTCGATTGCTACCATCCGCCGCCCGCGCTGCAGCGGATTCTGTCGCGCGGGGCGCGCAGCAGCGCCCAGCGCGCGGAGGGCCGAATCGGCCCGAACCACCGCGAGTTCTGGAACGGCGCGCAGCCGCTGCTCGACCTGTTCGAAGCGCTGGATGCAAGCCTGGCCGATACTGCAGCAGCGATCGGCTGCTCGACCAATCAGCTGGTGCGGCTGCTCGGCAGCGAGCGGCAGCTGCTGCGCAAGGCCAACGAACTGCGCAGCGAGCGCGGGTTGGGTCTGGTGCGTACGTAGGCAACCTGTAGTTGATAGTTGGTCCGTTTTCACGGTCGGTTGCCGTGGGATGCCGCCGCCATGGCGTTTCATCGGCCCCGAATCAGTATCTCCATCTCCCTTTGGGTCATCATGCGGCTGAGCGCGGGCGTTGCCGCCGGCACCACCGCGGGGTGAGCTGAGCGGCGCTGCCGATCTCAGTCAGCGGCCGCTGGGGATCCAGGCGTCGGTTTCAATTTCGACGAGCATTGCAGGGTCAATCAGCCTGGAGACCTGCACGAGCGTGGCGGCGGGGCGGATTGCCCCGAAGCGGCGCGCGTGCACGGCGCCGACGGCGGGCCAATCTTCGATATCGACCAGGTAGATGCGGGTGCGGATCACGTCTTCGAGCGACGCGCCGAGTTGTTCGAGCGCTTCAGCGGTGATTTCCAGACAGCGTTCCGCCTGAGCGCCGGCCCCGCCGCGCGTGACGCTGCCGTCCGGCTCGATCGCCGCCGTGCCGCTGACGCTGACGAGCGGCCCGCTGCGGACGGCGCGGCTGTAGCCGAACAGGCCTTCGTAGCGGCTGCCGCTGCCGACGCGGCGGCGCTCGCTGCTCATGATTCGAGCAGCGCGGCGGCCGCCGCGCTGCCGCTGCGCACGGCGGACTCCATCGTGGCCGGCCAGCGCGTGTCGGTCCAGGCGCCGGCGAGGGCCAGGTTGGCGATCGGCGTGCGCGCGCCGACTCGATGCGCCAGGATGCCGGGCGCTGCGCTGAAGGTCGCCTCGGTCTCCTTGACGACGCGGGCGGCGAGCACTTCGGCGCTGCCGGCGCGGCGCAGGGCGCGGCGCAGCCCGGCCGACGTGCGCTCGATGATCTGCTCTTGCGGCAGCGCCGCGATCTCGTGCGCTCCGCTGAGCGAGCAGGTGACCCACTGCTCCTCGTGCGCCCAGCCGTGCAGGCGCGTGCGGTTGAAGATGAACTGCACGAATGGATCGAGCACGGCTGCGAAGTCGCCCGTGAGGATCGGGGCGCTCCACTTGAGGTGCACATTGACGATGGGGCTGCTGTTGAACTGCGTGAGACGCCAGAACGGCTCGCGCAGGCGCAGCGCCGCCGGCAGCGTTTGCAGCGCTTGCTGCGGCGGCAGCGCCAGGACCACGGCGCTTACGGCGACGCGCTGCTCGGCCGACGTGCGGACCGCGGCGGCGCGGCCGTGCTCGATCTCGATCGCCGCGACGCGCTCGCCGAGCCGCGCCTGCGCGCCGGCCGCGCGGGCCTGCGCGAGCACCGCATCGGCCACTTCGCCGAGACCGCGCCGAAAGAGGCCGAGGTCGGCCGCGCGGGCCTGGCGCAGAAAGCCGGTCTGGCAGACTTGGAGCGCCTGCGCAGCGCTCACGGCGCTGGAGCGGTCGTTGCAGGTCGGCAGGATGATCAGATCCCAGAAGCGCTCGATGACCCGCGCGGTTTGGCCGTGTTCGTGCAGCCAATCGGCGAACGAGCGGCGATCCAGCGCGCGCCGCTGCGCATCATCGATCTTGCGCATCGCCCAGACGGCCGGGCCGATTCGGCCGCGCTCGGCGAGGCTGAGGTGCTGGTAGGTGAGGATCGACCAGGCGAGATGCCAGGGCGCCGGCAGCAGCGGCCCGAGCGAGCTGATCCGGCCGCGGATGCGTGAATCGGGATCGATCACCGGCACGTCCAGCGCCCGCTGGTAGCGCACGATATCGCGCAGGCCAATCCGCCGCAGCAGGCCGTCGTAGGCCGTACAGCAGCGCATCGTGATGTGCTGCCCGTTGTCCAGCACCACACCGTGCTGCGGGTCCGTGAACGAAAACGCCTTGCCGCCGACAAACGGGCGGCGCTCGAAGAGGATCGTGCGCTGCCGCCGCTCGGCGAGGTCCAGCGCGGCGGTCAAGCCGGCCAGACCGCCGCCGATCACAGCGATCGGTGCAGTCCTGTCGCTGCCGGGCATGCGCTGCAGCGCTCTCCTAGCGCGGGCGAATTGAGTTGGGCAGTGCGCCGATCGCCCAGAGGCCGAGCAGCTGTGCGAGGCGCCGCGGGGTGGAAGCGCCGACACGGCGGCTGTAGACATCGTAATCTTCCGCCACGATCGCGTCGAGAATGCCGCGGTAGACGCCTTGCAGCCCGTTGCAGCACATGCGGCTGCGCGGCCCGTGCAGCAGATCGAGCAGCGGCTGGCCCTGCTCGTAGCAGGCGTAGGCGCGTTGTGCGTAGTCGGCCATCAGCGCGTGGAAGGCCGGGTTGCGCACCTGGTTGAACAGATCCTGCTCGCTGTAGCCGTGCCGCGCGAGGTCTTCCTGCGCGATGTAGATGCGGTCCCGCTCGGCGTCCTCGGCGATGTCGCGCATGATGTTGGTGAGCTGCAGCGCCTTGCCCATCGCGATCGCGCGCTGCACCGCTTGCTCGGCGTCGGCGCGGTCGAAGCCGAAGATCGCGATGCAGATCAGGCCGATCACCGAGGCGGCGCGGTAGCAGTACTGCTCCAGCTCCGCGAACGTCTCGTAGCGCGTCTGGATCAGGTCCTGCTCCATGCCGAGCAGCAGCTCATCGAAGTGTTCGCGCGCGATCGGGAAGCGCCGCACCGCATCGCCGAGCGCGGTCGCGAGCCAGTCATCGGCGTCTGCGCCGGCGCCGCTGCCGCCGTAGGCCGCGGCCAGCGTTCGCCGCGCCCGTTCGAGCGCGCCGCGCCGTTCAGCCTCGCTGCCGGCCTGGTCGACGGCGTCGTCGGCTGTGCCTGAGAATGCGTAGGCGGCGTAGATCGCCTGCCGCTTGTCGTCGGGCAGCACCGAGAATGCGAGGTAGAAGTTGGTCGCGCGGCGGCGGGTGAAGGCGCGGCAGCGTTGGTAGGCGCGGCGCGTCTGCGCGGTTGGCGTCTGGTCTGGCATTGGCGGCCCGCCTAGCCGAACTTGAGCGCGGCGGCGGCGCGCAGCGCCAGCCAGGCGCGCCGCGCGCTGCTCACGCGCGGGCGGCGCGAGAGCACGTCGTAGCGCTGCTGCTCAATCGCCCGCAGCACGGATCGCCCGCCGTCGCTGAACAAGCGTAGATCGACCGCCAGTTCGCGCGGCACCAGGCGCACGAGCGCGTCGCCGCGCCGAAAGTAGGCCTCAGCGCGGTCGACTTGGTAGCGGAGCAGCTCGCGGAAGGCGCGGTCGCAGCGGCGCTCGGCGATCTGCCGCTCGCCGACGCCGAAGCGGCGCAGATCCTCGAGCGGCAGGTAAAGCCGCCCTGCATCCCAGTCGCGGCGCACGTCCTGCCAGTGGTTGGCCAGCTGCAGCGCGGTGCAGGTCGCGTTGGAGAGCGCTCGGCGCTCGGCGTCGCCGATGCCCCAGAGCGCCAGCACCATCTCGCCAACCGGGTTGGCCGAAAGGCTGCAGTACTCCAGCAAGTCCTGAAACGTCTCATAGCGCGACTGCATCTGGTCCAGGCGGTTGGCCTCGATCAGGCGTAGAAACGGGTCGGCCTCGAGCGGTTTCTGGACCGCCGTATCGGCGAGCGCGATGCTGATCGGGTGCGAGGGCGAGCCCGCGAAGGCGCTGCGCAGCTCGCGCTCCCACTCATCGAGCAGGGCGAGGCGGTCGCCCTCCGCCTCGTCGCCGAGATCATCGGTGTAGCGGCAGAACGCGTAGACGGCGAACATCGGCGCGCGCAGTTCGCGGGGCAGGAACCAAGAGACGACGGTGAAGTTTTCCTGATGCCGGCGGGTGTAGCGCTCGCACCAGGCGTAGGCGTCCGCCACGGAGCGGAGCGCGGATTCGGCCCGGTCGGCGCTGACCATCGCGCGGCGGCGGAGCTTGGGCGGCCCGCTACTCGGCGTCGAGGTCTGCGGGGTCGAGCACGCGGAAGCCGACGCCCAGCTTGACCTGGAACCAGCCGATCTCGCCCTCGTTCATGGCGCCGCGAATTTCACGCACCTCGAACCAGTCGAGGTTCTTGAGCGTTTCCCCGGCCCGCTCGATCGCGTTGCGGATCGCCTGATCGACGCCCTCCGGCGAGGAGCCGACCAGCTCGACGATTTTGTAGGTGTGGTCTCGGCGTTCGGCCACGTTCATGCTCCTTCTTCCTGGCTGACTTCCTGGGTTGGCTGGGGCGCCGGTTAGCCGGCCCCCAGCTCGACGTCTTCGAGTTCATAGCAGGACCAGCAGAGCTCCCGCCCGGCCAGCGGGATGAGCGTCAGCACCGGTTGCCCGCAGGACTGGCAGACCTGCCGCTGGGCGGTGTCGAAGCGCATCACCACCAGGTCGTGCCGTGCGCCGTCGATCGATTCGACGTGGTTGTGGAGCACCGCGTCCTCGACGAAGCCGAGCCCTTCGAAGAGCTTGCGCGCACCGGCTTGGATCGGCGTCATCTGGGCGACGATTTTGGCGACCTCATCGGCCAGCGCGCCTTCAAACGCGATGCCCAGCAGGACATGCCCGAGACCCAGGCGGCGCACGCTGACATCGACCATCACGCGGATTTCGGCCACATGCCGCGTCCAGCGCAGGTGGCCGCGCTCGATCGTGGCGTAGCCGAGCGCCTGGCCGGCGTCGAAGGCGACGAACGAGCGAATGCGGCCCTCGAGCGTGTCTTCGGTCCAGGCGGCGACTTCGTCGGCGTCGGTGATGTCGCGTTCGAGGAAGAGCAGGTCGTCGTCCGGCTGGCGGCGGCCGAACTCGAGCAGCGCGGTTTCATCGCCCGCTTCGAGCGTGCGCAGCCGAATGCTGCGACCGCCGAGGTTCAGATCGACAGGCAGCTGGCGCGGTTCGATGTCCTGGCTGGGGCTGGCCATTGCCGCTCGCTTTCCAACGCCGGCGGGGAGGCAGCACGCAGTCTAGCGCGCTGCAACCGCCCGCTCGTAGCGGCCCAGCGCCGTCAGCGGGAAGTAGTGGCGGTAGAGGTGGTAGTTGATCATGAAGTCGGAGGGGAAGCCGGTGCCGGTGAAGTGGTCTTCGTCCCAGCTGCCGTCGCTGCGCTGGCGGCTGAGCAAATAGCCGACGCCGCGCGCAGCGGCCTCATGCTCGGCTTCGCCGGCGGCCAGCAGCGCCATCAGCGCCCATGCGGTTTGGGAGGGCGTCGAGGGGCCGGCGCCGCGCCGGCTGGGGTCGGCGTAGCTGTCGCAGCTTTCGCCCCAGCCGCCGTCGGGCTGTTGATGGCGCAGCAGCCACTCGACGGCGCGGCGGATCGGCGGGGCGGTGAGCGGCTCGCCGAGCGCGGCCAGCGCGGGCAGCGCCGCGCCGAGTCCGTAGATGTAGTTGACGCCCCAGCGCCCCCACCAGGAGCCGTCGGGCTCTTGCAGTTCATAGAGGAAGCGCAGGCCGCGCTGCGCCGGCGGATAGGCGCCGCTGTAGCCGAGCAGCCCGAGCAGCTCGAGCGCGTGGGCCGTCACATCGGCGGTCGGCGGGTCGAGCAGCTCGCCGAAGTCGGCGAAGGGGATCGCCTTCAGCAGCGCGCGGTCGTTGTCCACATCAAACGCGCCCCAGCCGCCGTTCGCGCTCTGCATCGAGAGCATCCAGCGCAAGCCGCGATCGAGCGCCAGCCGGCGCTCCGAGGCCGCGTCGGCCAGCGGGATCCGCTGCAGGGCGGTCATCACCACCGCGCTGTCGTCGACATCGGGGTAGACATCGTTGTCGAACTCGAAGGCCCAGCCGCCCGGCGGCGTATCGGGGTTTTTGACTTGCCAATCGCCGCCGCTCAGGACCTGCTCGGCGAGCATCCAGCGGGCTGCGCGCTGCAGCGCGTCGTGCTGCGGGTCGAGGCCCGAATCGAGCAGGCCGATCGCCGCCAGGCAGGTGTCCCAAACGGGCGATTGGCAGGATTCGGTCCAGGTCATCGGCGCGCCGCTGCGGTCGGGGGCGCGGCGGGTGAAGCGCTCGAAACCGCGCAGCGCGCGCTGCAGCACGGGGTGATCGAGCGAGTAGCCCATCGCCCGCAGCGCGAGGATCGCATAGACCCAAGGCGGCTGGATCCCGCCCCAGCAGCCGTCGGCCTCCTGGCGGTCGAGCAGCCAGCGCTCGGCCTGGGCCAGCGCGCGCGCTTCGAAGGGGCGGATGTGATTGCGGTCGAGCAGGCGCAGCAGGCTGTCGACGGCCGTGAACAGGCCCTCCCAGGAGAGCCAGTTGGCGGGCGGCGGCACGGCGAAGCGCGAGCGGTCGGCGGGGCGCACCCAGAGCTCGGGCACCGCCGCACCGGCCGGCAGCGAGGCGGTCGGGCGCAGCGTCATGATCACCGTGATCCCAACCACCGTCGCGCGCGCCCACGAGGCGAACTCGTAGAGATTGATCGGAAACCAGCTGGGCAGCAGATTGAGCCAGGCGGGCATCGCCGGCAGCTGCTCCCAATCGTATTGGCCAAACATCGCCAGCCAGATTTTGGTGAAAACGCGCGCCGCGGCGATGCCGCCGTGGGCCAGGATCCACTCGCGGGCGCGGCGCATATGCGGCGCGTCGGGCTCATCGCCGGCCAGCTTCAGCGCGAAGTAGGCCTCGACTGAGGTGCTGATATCGCCGGGGCCGTCGAGATACTGCGCCCAGAAGCCTTGCTCGCGCTGTTGGGCGCGCAGATAGCGCGCGATCCCGTCCCACAGCTCGCGCCCGCCGATGCCCAGGTGATGGGTGAGCAGCAAATACTCGGCGCTGATCGAAGCGTTCGATTCCAGCTCGCCCCACCAAAAGCCGGCCGCGTCCTGCCGCTCGAGCAGCCAGGTCTGCGCGCGCTCGATCGCCGCCCGCAGCTGCTCATCGCCCTGCGCCGCTGCGCTGTGCACCGCTGCTAGCGGTCCCGCTGCAGAGTGAAGGCGGCGACCGCTTCGAGCTCGGCGGCCGCCTCGGGGCGCGGCCGGCAGGCGAGCAGCGCGCTGCGGAAGGCCGCGTACTCCTGCTCGGCGGCGCTGTGTGCGGCGGCGGCGGCGCCGCTCTCATCGAGCAGGCTCTGCACGGCGCTGACATCGTCGTCGTCGAGCGCGGTCTGGCGGTAGGCCTCGAGCAGGGCGCTGCGCACGCCCGCGGGGGCGCTGTGCAGCGTCCAGAGAATGGGATAAGACTTTTTCTTGCGGCGGATGTCGCTGCTGGTCGATTTACCCAGCGCCGCGGCGTCGCCCCAGATGCCGAGCCAGTCGTCGCGGATCTGGAAGCAGCGCCCGAGGCGTTGGCCGGCCAGCTGCAGCGCATCGGCCCGCGCGGTTTCGGCGCCGGCGAGCGCCGCGCCGATCGCAAGGCTCACGCCCATCATCGCGCCCGTCTTGCGCTCGACCATCCGCAGGTACTCCTCAAGCGCCACGTCGAGCCGCTGTTCGAAGCTGAGGTCGAGATACTGCCCCTCGATCATCCGCAGCGTCGCCCCGTTCAGGCGCGCGGCGGCGGCGAGGATCGCCGGCGCCGGCGCGCCGGCCGCGGCCGCGCGCAGCAGCGCCAGGTCGGCCAGCTCGCGCAGCGCATCGCCGGCGTTGATCGCCTGGCTGACGCCCCAAATCTTCCAGACCGTCGGCCGCCCGCGGCGCTGCTCATCCTGATCCTGAATGTCGTCGTGGACGAGCGAGAAGTTGTGCACGAACTCGACCGCCGCAGCGCCGCAGAGCGCCCGCGCCTGCAGCTGCGGGTCGGCCGAGATCGCGGCCGCGCCGAGCATGCAGAGAGCCGGGCGTGCGCGCTTGCCGGCGGCTGCATCGGGCGCTCCCTGCTGGTCGATCCAGCCCAGCGCATAGCGCGCCATATCGTGGATCGGCAGCGCCATGCCGCCGCGTTCGGCGGCGGCGTCGACGGTCGCGCGCATCTCCGCCTCGACGGCCTCCGCGTGGCGGGTCAGCGCAGCGGGCAGCGCCGTCACGGCCGCGCTGCCCCGCCGCAGTCTCGGCAGCGGCCGTAGACCGCCCAGTGGTCGATCTCGGCCTGGAAGCCGAAGTCGCGGTGCAGTCGATCGGCGACGCTGCGCAGCAGCTCGTGCGGCAGCTGGGTGATCCCGCCGCACTCAGTGCAGACCAGATGGTGATGCGGCGTGCCGCCGCGCCAGTGGTAGGTGCGCTCGCCGGTGCCGAGATCGGTCTGCGAGACGAGCCCAACCTCGCACAGCCGGCTCAGCGTGCGGTAGACGGTGCTCGGGTCGAGCACGGCGACGTCGGTGCGGGCCTGGTCGAGCAGGTCCAGCGCGGTGGTGTGGTCGCCGCTGTGCCGCAGTGCTTCGAGCAGCGCCAGCCGCTGCCGCGTCACGCGCAGCCGGCGGCGGCGCAGCAGTTGAGTCGAATCGCTGCGGCAGGCCATCAGCGCGGCGCGGCGTCGGCGGGGCCGGCCGGGCTGGTCGGGAAGAAGGCGATGCTGCCGGCGGCGATCCGCTGGGCCGCGGCGGAGCCGTCGGCGGGCACGATATAGCAGCCGTTCTGGGGCCCGAAGCCGCGCCGCCCCGAGCCGCCGTTGGAGAGCGCCAGCCCTGAGAATGTGATCCAGCGGCCGTCCGGCGAGACGATCTGGTGCGATTGCGCGAACTGATCAAAGAAGGCCAGCAGCGACGCGAATTCGGCGCTGGGCTGAAAGCGGGCCAGCCGCTCGGCGCGGCCGCCGCCGAGGTCGTAGCGCGAGAGTGCGATCAGGGTGGTGCCGGGCATCGGCTCGAACGCGAACAGCGCATCGCCCGCGGGCGCCCAGAAGGCGGCGTTGGCCGGCCGATCGCTGATCCGCCGCTGCTCGCGCGTCTCGAGGTCGTAGCAGAGAATCCCGAGCGAATCGGTTTCGCCCTCGGGCAGCGGCAGGATCGCGGCGCGGTTGCGGCGCGGGGCGCGCACGAAGGTCACGGTGTTCGCCGCGGGGCCGTCCTCCCCGCCGCCGACTTCCAGCAGTTTCTCGCGCTCAGCGCCGTTGCGGCGGCGGCCGCGGAGCACGCTGCAGCCGCCCCCGGCGCGCGGCGCGGCGTAGATGAAACTCTCGCCGTCGAGGCTCCAGACGGGCGTGCGGAAGCAGGGGCGGGCGCGCAAGATCTGACGCTCGCCGCCCTCGGCGGCCAGATCGAGCAGCTGCAGCTGGGCGCCGCGGTGCACCAGAACCGCCCGCCCGTCGGGCGCCCAGGCGAAGTAGAGCGGCGCGCCGTCGACCAGCCGGCGCGGCTCGACGCGGCCGCTCTCGGCGACCAGGCTGGCGGCCAAGCCGTTGCCGACATTGCCGACCACGGCCAGCACGCGGCCGCTCGGCGACCAGTTGACGTAGTGGGCGAGCCCGGGCGCAACAATCTGGCGCGCGTCGGGCGGATTGCTGTAAATCGTTTGCACGGCTCCCTCAGCAAGCGGCGTGCGCCAGAGTTCGAGGCGCGGATCTTCGCGTTGGTGGGAGCTGGCGCTGACCGCGATCGCGGCGCCGTCCGGCGACCAGGTCGGCCACATGAACAGCATCCCCTCGCGCTCCATCGAGAGGCGCGTCTCGGGCGGGCCCGCGCCGTCGTCGGAGACCAGCGCGATCTGCAGGCTGGAGTCTTCCGAAATCAGCGCGAGAGGCGTCGCCGCCGTCATTTAGGACCCCTCCTGCGCGGCGGCGCGGCGGCTGGCGCGCCCGGCCTGCGCTTCCTCGTAGCGGGCCAGGTCGAAGAGCACTGAGGATGCGCGGTTGAGCCAGCGCAGCGTCTCCGGGTTGACCGGGTGCTCAGCCTCGCGCAGGCGGATCGTCTCGCGTTCGGCGCGCCGCACTGTTGTACGGGCCAGGTCCAGCGCGGCCGCGCCGGCCGCTTCGCCGGGAATCACGAACTCGCCCGGCGGCGGCGCGAGCGTCTCCAGCTCGGCGGCCCATTCTTCGAGCTGCTCCACATGCTGCGGCTGGGTGCTGAAATGCTCCGGAATCGGCTTGCCCGGCGCCACGGCCAGCTCAGCCATGATCAGGTAGAGGCGCTGCTGCAGCGCGACGGCGATCTCGTTCGTGCGCGGCGCGCCGGCCAGCGCGCGGCCGAGCCCGATCGCGCTGCTCGCCTCGTCGATCGCGCCGAATGCTTCGGGCTGCGGATGGGTCTTCGGGATTCGCCCGCCACCCCACAGCGTGGTGGTGCCGTCGTCCCCCGACCCGGTGTAGTGGGGCATAGGGGGAGTGTACCGAGCGCTTAGGTTGCGGTCGGTCGGGAGCGCTCCTGGGTCCACGCTCCGAGCAGCTCGGGCGTGGTGCTGATGCCGAGCACGACCGCCCCCTTGCGGCGCGGCCGGCGGTCGTCGACGTAGCCGAGGAACTCGAACAACGCCTCGCCCTGCGGGCTGACCAGGCGGAAGCTGCGGTCGGGCGCGTTGGGGTCGAGGAGCGGGTGCTGCGGCTGCGCCGGCGTGGCGATCACGCGGCCTTGATCGACGCCGCAGCCGGCCGGCGCGAAGCCGGTCCACTCGGCGTCCGCCATGGCGGTGACGACGCTCCAGTCGGCGCCCTCGCGCACTTCGAGCGTGCAGGCATCGATCTGTCGGCTCATGTGGCGGAACTCCTCTCGGCGCCGGTATCGCCGGCGGCGTCTGCGGCCGCTCGGAACGCCGCGAAGGCGGCCTCATCGAACAGCACAAACCGCACGATGCGCACCGAACGCCGCCGGCCCGAGTGCTGCCTGGTCACAGCGATCATGATCTTGGCGGCCTGATCGAGCGGAAAGCCGCCGACGCCGGTGCCGAGCGCCGGGAACGAGACCGAGGAGAGCAGCAGCTCTTCGGCGCGTTTCAGCGCGCTGTCGGTGGCGGCGCGGATGTTGGCGCCCGAGGTGGCCAGGTCCTGCCCCATCGCCGCGGCGTGGATCACGTGCCGCGTGCGCAGACTGCCGCTGCCGGTGACTACCGACTCGCCAACCTGAATGGGCGCCTGGCGAATCGCCTCATCCTCGATTTCGCGCCCGCCGGCGCGCACGATCGCGCCCGCAGAGCCGGCCCCCATCCAGAGATGGTCGTTGGCTGCGTTGACGATCGCATCTGTGTCCTGGGACGCGATGTCGCCCTGCACGATCTCGATCTGCGTATCTGCCATACGCGCCGTCTCCGCCTGTTTGCTGCTTGGCTTCCTGCTTGCCTGCTTGCTACTTGATCGCCAGTGCGTTGGGCGGACTGCCGGTGCCGCCGCGCACATTGAGCGGCGCGGCAGCGAAGAAGCTCTCGTAGACGCCGTCCGCGGCGCAGTCATCAGCGAGCTGATCGAGCACGAACATCTCGCCGATCGCCATCCCGAAGCGGCCGATGATCCAGTGATGCAGAAAGCCGTCCGGGTCAGCGAAGTTGGGCGGCGGCCAGGCCTCCAGGGCCGGGTTGTCGGAGCACAGCGCGGCCGCATGGCGGTCGAACCAGTAGGCCGCCATCTCCTCGCTGCAGTCGAGCCCGGGGAAGGCCAGGTTGGCCATCTGCGAGAGCGCCTGCTTGACGCCGTCGCGCTGCTGTTCATACCAGGAAATCCAGCCGAGCCGAATCAAAACCACGTCGCCGGTCTGGATCTCCACACCCTGCGCGGCGCGGCACGCTTCGACATCGGCAACGGGGATGCGCACCGTTTGGTCGAACTGCAGAGGATTGCCCTGCGCCTCATACCAGCGGCCCAAATCGAGCAGCACGGCCCGCCCGGCGATGCCGCGCTGGGCCCAGTGCTCGATGCCGAGCTTGGGCGCATCGCGGTGCTCGATCAACCACTCGTTGGTCACGCCGCCCCAGAAGCCGTGCTCAAAATCGCCTACATGGGTCAGCGCGTCCCACTGGCTCGACTGCTGCGTATAGAGGTTGTCCAGCACGTCGTCGCCGTGGTGGCCGAAGCCGGCGCGGCGCATCACAGTGTGGCGCACGGCGCCGCGGTTGTAGAGCGGCGGGCTGGGCTGCGATTGATCCCAGTTCATCGGAAAGAGCTTGCCCTTGCGCACCAGCCGGGCCGCCGCCGCAATCCGCTCCGGCGTCTGCAGGTTGAACATCCCAACCTGGTCATCGTCGCCGAACAGCCCCCAGGCCGTTTTGGCGGGGCGGCCCTCCCGGTAGGGAAGCTGATCATAGGTCGGGAGCGGGTCGGGAATATCTGGCACGCTGACCTCCAGCAGTTTACCGGCGGAACAGATTTAGTCTAGCCAATCCGCGCTGCCCTCAGTCCGCTCTCAGCCTGCCCTCAGGCCGCCCCCAGCCCCCCCCCTCAGTCCACCAGGCCTGAGTAGAGGATCTGCTTGATCTGGCCGCAGAAGTTGAAGGTGCCGGAGGGCATGAACTGCGTCATGAAGATCGCGATCAGCTCTTCCTGCGGGTCGATCCAGAAGATCGTGCTGGCCGCGCCGCCCCAGTAGTACTCGCCGACCGAGCCGACGTTCTGCGTGCGGGGCAGATGCTGCAGCACTGCGAAGCCGAGCCCGAAGCCGATCCCGTCGTTGGCCGTTTCGCTCCAGGTGCCGAGCGCGCGGGCGCTCAGCTCGTCGTCGTTGGGCAGGTGGTTCATCGTCATCAGCTCGATCGTCTTGGGGCCGAGAATGCGCGCCCCCTCGAGCCGGCCGCCGTTGAGCAGCATCTGGCAGAAGCGCCGATAGTCCTGCGCGGTCGAGACGAGCCCCCCGCCGCCGGAGAGGAAAGTCGGCTGCTCGAGGTATTGGTCGGCGCCGAATGTGTCGATCGGGCGCAGCTGTTTGTCGGGGCCGCGTTCATAGTTGGCGGCCAGGCGCTGCTGCTGCTCGGCGGGCACGTGAAAGCCCGTATCGGTCATGCCGAGCGGGTCGAAGATCTGCTCTTGCAGATATTCGTCGAAGCGCTGACCGCTGATCACCTGCACGAGATAGCCGCAGACATCGGTCGAGACGCCGTAGTTCCAGTGCCGGCCGGGCGAGAATTTGAGCGGCAGCTCGGCGAGGCGGTCGATCATCGATTGCAGATCGCGCCCCTGCATGGCGCCGGCGCGGTAGACATCACGCTGGAAGTAGCCGCGTTCGAGCGGGCCCTCCATGAAACCGTAGGTCAGGCCGGACTGGTGCGAGAGCAGGTCGCGCACGGTCATCGGCCGCTCCGGCGCGCCGGTTGTGTAGTCGGGGTACTCGCCGCCGCTCATCACCTGCAGGCCGCGCCACTGCGGGATGAAGCGCGCAACGGGGTCGGAGAGCTGGAAGGCGCCGCGCTCGAACAGCTGCATCAGGGCGACTGAGGTGATCGGCTTGGTCATCGAGTAGATGCGGAAGATCGTGTCCGCGCTCATCGGCCGGCCCTGCTCGCGGTCCATCATGCCCATCGCGGAGAGGTGGGCGAGTTCGCCGCGGCGTGCGATCAGCGTCAGGCAGCCGGCGATCTTCTCCGGTTCGATGTAGCGCTTGAGCAGGTGCTCGTCGAGGCGCTGCAAGGCTTCGATCGCGATCCCGCTTGCGCCCGCTGTGATGTCGCTCGCCATGCACTCCACCTCGCTGCTCCCGCGCCGGCGGACGCCGCGCCGCCGAGATCAGGCTAGGGCCTCTTCACAGGCACAGTTCACAGCAGGAGGAACAGCGGGAGGTGCCGAAGGCGGAGGGGCAAGCGCGCATGCGGTGAGATCGCGCAAAGCCTTGGCGGCGCGGTTAACCTGGCGCCAAAGCTGAGCGGGCGAGATTCACGGGACGGAAGAGAGGATGCTGTGAGCGCGATCGCTGAAACTGCCGCGGGAACGATCGAAGGGACGGAGGAGGACGGGTTGTGCGTCTTCCGCGGAGTGCCCTTCGCGGCGCCGCCTGTGGGCGGGCTGCGCTTCCGCGCGCCGCAGCCGCTGGAGCCCTGGCAGGGCGTGCGCGAGGCGAAAGCGTTCGGGCCAATCGCGCTGCAGGCGCCCAATGAGATGATCGAAGCGCTGCTGCCGCCGTCTGAGCCGCCCCAGCCGCAGAGCGAGGACTGCCTCTACCTGAATATCTGGACGCCCGGCCTCGACGATGCGAAGCGCCCGGTGATGGTTTGGATTCACGGCGGCGCGTTCACGATCGGTTCCGGCAGCGAGCAGTACTACAACGGCGCCAACCTGGCCGCGCGCGGCGATGTGGCCGTGGTGACGATCAACTACCGCCTGGGCGCGCTCGGCTTCCTCAATCTGCCCGCCCTGGGCGAGACCAACTTCGGCATGCGCGACCAGGTCGCGGCCTTGCGCTGGGTGCAGGAGAACATTGCCAACTTTGGCGGCGATCCGGGCAACGTGACGATCTTCGGCGAGTCGGCCGGCGGTATGAGCGTCGGCTCGCAGATGGCCTCGCCCGAGGCCGCCGGCCTCTTCCACAAGGCGATTCCGCAGAGCGGCGCCGGCCACAACGCGCTGACGATGGCCGAGACGGAGGCCACCGGGCGCAAGTTCTGCGCGAAGCTCGGGATCGACCCGGACGATGTGGACGCGCTGCGCGCGGCGCCTGCGGAGGACATTCTGGCCGCCTCCGCCGCTGTCGACCCGATCGCCGCCGGCGAGATGCGCGGCGACGAATCGGTGACGCCGCAGATGCCCTTCCAGCCGGTGATCGACGGCGCGTTTCTCGCGAAGCTGCCGATTGAGCACGTCCGCGATGGCGCCGCGGCGGGTGTGGCGACGCTGGTCGGCTCGCTCGACGAGGAGATGAAGCTGATGGCCGCGATGGCGCCCGCTGAGCCGCCCGACGAGGCGGCGGTGACCGCGCTGCTGGGGATGATCCACCCCGACGGCGCCGGCGCTTATGCGGCTTACCGCGCGGCGCGCCGCGAGCGCGGCGAGGACGACTCGCCGAGCGAGATTTTCCACGCGGTGATCGGCGATGTGATGCTGCGCATCCCCGGCCTGCGGCTGGCCGACGCGCAGAGCGGCCAGGCGCCGACCTACACCTACCTATTCGACTGGAAATCGCCCGCTCTGGGCGGTGCGATGGGTTCCTGCCACGCGCTGGAGCTGCCGTTCGTCTTCGGCACTCACGCGCTCGCGCCCGACTTTGCCGGCAGCGGTCCGACGGCGGACGCGCTGGCTGAAGTCACGATGGACACCTGGCTGGCCTTCGCGCGCAGCGGCGACCCGGCCAGCGGATCGGTGGAAGCGCCGGCCTGGGACAGCGAACGCAAGCCGATCATGGTGCTGGGCGAGGACGTACGCGTCGAGCACGACTGGCGCGGCGCCGAGCTGAGCGTCTGGGACGATGTGATCCAGTAGCGGGCGGGGGCATGATGAGCGCGATCGCACAGGCAGCCGTAGAGACAGCGGCAGGCCGGTTGGAGGGGGCAGTCGAAGACGGTTTGTGCGTCCTCCGCGGCGTGCCTTTCGCAGCGCCGCCCGTGGGCGCGCTGCGCTTCCGCGCGCCGCAGCCGCTCGAGCCCTGGCTCGGGGTGCGTGCGGCGAAAGAGTTCGGGCCGATCTGCCTGCAGATGCCGAGTCCGGTGCTCGATATTCTGCCGCCGCCTGAAACACTCCAGCCGCAGAGCGAAGACTGCCTCTACCTGAATATCTGGACGCCGGGCCTGGACGATGCGAAGCGCCCGGTCATGGTTTGGATTCACGGCGGCGGCTTCACTTTCGGCGCGGGCAGCGAGCCGCTCTACGACGGCGCCAACCTGGCCCGGCGGGGCGGCGTGGTGGTGGTGACGATCAACTACCGGCTGGGTGCATTCGGGTTTCTGAACGATCCCGCGCTGGCGGAGATCAACCTGGGCATTCGGGATCAGATCGCCGCGCTGCGCTGGGTGCGCGAGAACATCGCGCAGTTCGGGGGCGACCCGGACAACACGACGATTTTCGGCGAGTCGTCGGGCGGGCACAGCGTGACGACGCTGCTCGCCGCAGCGCCGGCGGCGGGGCTGTTTCAGAAAGCCATCGCGCAGAGCCCGGACCCGCACTCCGAGCGGCACGTACCCGCGGCGGCCGCGTTCGTCGCGCGTATCTACCGCGCGCTCGGGGTCGACCAGAGCGACCTGGAAGCGCTCCGCGTGATCCCCGCAGCCGACCTGCACGCAGCGCAGTCCGCGGTAGAGGCGGAGCGGATGGAGTCTCTGGGCATAGACCTGCTCGGCGAGCTGATCTGGACGCCGATCCCGGACGGCGAGGTGCTCCTCGAGCTGCCGATCGACATGGTCGCCGCCGGCAAAGCGGCGGGCGCCGCGCTGATGATCGGGACGACCGATGAAGAGTTCAAGCTGTTCAGCTCGTTCCTGCCTGCGGGGGATGTCGATGAAGCGTCAGCCGTGAGACGGCTCGATGCGGCGCACGGCGACGGGCGGCGCGTGTACGACGTGTACCGCGCCGCCCGCACGGCGCGCTCGGAGGCGGCCGGGCCGCAGGACATTCTCGACGCCGCGCTGGCCGACGGCTGGGTCGCGCTGCCCGCGCAGCGGCTGGCCGAGGCGCACGCCGACGCCGGCGGGCGAACGTTCAGCTACGTGTTCGACTGGAAGTCGCCGCTGCTCGACGGCGCGTTGGGCGCCTGCCATGCGATCGATCTGCCGTTTACATTCGGCACGCAGGCGCTGGCGGCCGAGTTCGTCGGCTCGGGGCCGGCCGTGGATGCGCTGGCCGACTGCGTGATGGATTGCTGGATCGCCTTCGCGCGGACCGGCGATCCATCGACAGCGCAGGTCAACTGGCCGGCCTACGACAGCGCGGCGCGCGCGCAGCTCGTCTTCGGCGAGCACGTGCGCGTCGAGCACAACTGGCGCGGGCAGGAACGGGCTGTCTGGGACGGCGTCGTCTGAACAGCCGCAGCATCGGAGCTCGGAGCAACGAGAGGAACTGTTCATGGCGATCGCAGAAACCAGCGCAGGCAAGCTGCAGGGCACGGAGGAGGACGGCATCCACGTCTTCCGCGGGGTGCCGTTTGCCGCGCCGCCTGTGGGTGCGCTGCGCTTCCGCGCGCCGCAGCCGCATCCCGGCTGGGAGGGTGTGCGCGGCGCGAGCGAGTACGGCCCGATCTCGCTGCAGATGCCCAACGAAGGCCTCGAAGCGCTGCTGCCTTCGGAACGGCAGCCGCAGAGTGAAGACTGCCTCTTCCTGAATATCTGGACGCCCGGCCTGGACGGCGGGCGCCGCCCCACGCTGGTCTGGATTCACGGCGGCGGCTTCACGATCGGCTCGGGCAGCGAGGCCTATTACGAGGGCGCGGCGCTGGCCGCGCGCGGCGATGCGGTCGTCGTCACGATCACCTATCGGCTCGGCGCGCTCGGCTTCCTGCACACGCCCAGCCTCGGCGAGACCCACTTCGGCATGCGCGATCAGGCGGCAGCCTTGCAGTGGGTGCAGGAGAACATCGCACACTTCGGCGGCGACCCGAACAACGTGACGATTTTCGGCGAGTCCGCGGGCGGGATGAGCGTCGCCGTGTTGATGGGCTCGCCGGAGGCGGCGGGGCTGTTCCACAAGGCGATTCCGCAGAGCGGGGCCGGCTCCCATGCCATAGCGCTCGCCGACGCGGAGGCCAACGGCGCGGCCTTCCTTGAGTATCTGGGCGCGGCCGCCGACGATCTGGATGCGCTGCGCGCGCTTCCGGCCGAATCGTTCCTCCAGGCGCAGGCCCAGATGGAAATGGCGATGTTCGAGCAGCTGGCCGAAGGCGGGCGGGCCAATATGCGCTTCCGCCCGGTCATCGACGGCCAATTCCTGACCGCCGCTCCGGTCGATGCGGTCGCCGACGGCCAGGCTGAGTCGGTCAACGCGCTGATCGGCCATCTCGATGACGAGTGGAAGCTGTTCAGCGCGATGTTCCCGGGCGATCCGCCCAACGAGGAAGATGTCGTGCAGCGGCTGACGGGGATGGGGCTCGACGGGCGCCGCGCCTACGACGTGTACCGCACGGCGCGCACCGCGCGCTCGGAGCCGGCTGCTCCGCCCGACATCTACGACGCGGCGGCCGGCGACGAGCTGTTCGCGATCCCCGCGCTGCGCCTCGCCGACGCGCAATCCGGCCGGCAGCCGGGCACCTATATGTACCTGTTCGACTGGAAATCGCCGGCGCTGGGCGGCGCGCTCGGCTCTTGCCACGCGCTCGACATTCCGTTCGTCTTCGGTTCCTACCGCCGTGCGCCCGAGTTCGCCGGCTCCGGCCCCGAGGCCGACGCGCTGGCGGAGACGGTGATGGACGCCTGGCTGGCCTTCGCCCGCAGCGGCAACCCTTCGACGGAGGCGGCTGAGTTTCCGGCCTATGACAGCGCGGCGCGTGCACAGCTCGTCTTCGGCGAGCAGGTGCGCGTCGAGCACAACTGGCGCGCCGAAGAGCGCGCCGTCTGGGACGGCGTCGCGATCGGCGGCGGCGCCTCCTCCTAGCACACAGGCACCCACGGCGTACGCTCAGGACGTCCCACAGCCGCATAGATCCCGCACAGCGCATGCCATGAATCTCATTCGACGCATCATCCGCCCCTTCTTCGCCACCCGCCGCCGCGGCTACACGACTGTCGCCGTACTCGCAGCCCTCGGCATCCCGCTGCTCTTCATCGCCGGTTGGCTGATCCGCCCGCTGTTTGTCGACACCATCGTCGACGAAGCATTTCCGCTCAGCGCCGGCGCCTCCGTGCCCGAGCAGCTGACGCACGACGAGGCGAAGGTGATGATGTCAGCCGTTGCGAAGCTCGAAGTGGAGGTCGACGAACCGATGTCCACAGCGATGGAGGCGGCGACTCCGCTCAAGGTGGGCACGTTCGTCGACGGCGACAGCTTCCACCGCGGCAGCGGCTCGGCCACCATCTACCAGCTCGCGGACGGCTCCTATGTGCTGCGGTTCGAGGATTTCCGCGTCACCAACGGCCCCGCGCTCTACGTCCTGCTCAGCCCTCATCCGAGCCCTGAGGGCAGCGGCGACGCCACCGCCGAGGGCTACATCGAACTCGGCCGGCTGAAGGGCAACATCGGCCCGCAGAACTACTTCTTCCCCGAAGGCGCAGCGCCCGATGACTTCAACTCGGTCGTGATCTACTGCAAACCCTTCCGAGTGGTCTTCAGCGTTGCATCGCTCAGCAGCAGCGCGCCGTAAGGCGCCGCCGCTGCCGCCCGCGGAGCGCCCCTCCCGAGAGGGAAGTGCGTTAGGAGCTTGCGGCTGCGCCTGCACCGCTGTTCTCGGCAACGAACGTATCGGCGCATCCACCGTCGGGGTACCGCAATCGGAGTCTGCACGCGCATATCGTCGCGCGGCCGTTCTCCGCTCGGCTGTCAGGTGAACAGGTCTTAGGCGATCACGCCGGCTTCGCGGAGCTGCTGGATTTCCGCTTCGCTGTAGCCGGCGCCGGCGACGATGGCGTTGGTGTCGCGGCCCAGCGGCGGGGATGAGGACTGCGCGGCGAGCGGTGTAGCGCTCATCTGCAGCAGCGGGCCGACCTGGCGCTGGGGGCCGGCGAGTTCGTGGTTGAGTTCGACAATCATCTCGTTGGCGGCGAGCTGTTCATCGTCGATCAGCTCTTCGGCGAAGCGGATCGGGCCGCAGGGGACGCCGCACTGTTCGAAGCGTTCGAGCCACTCGGCGGTGCTGCCGGCCCGCACCTGCGCCTCCAGCGCGCGCACCTGCGCGAGGCCCGCTGCGGCGCTCTCGGGGTTGGCCGGGTCCCACTCAGGGTCGGCGAAACCGAGGAAGTCGGTACCGAGCGCTTCGCGTACTTTGGACCAGAGCGAGGGCGAGAGGGCGCCGATCGCGACCGCGCCGTCGCTGGTTTCCCAGCAGCGGTAGTAGATGTTGACCGCGCCGAGCGCGCCGCGTTGCTGGTAGGCCTCCTGCAGCTCGGCGTAGCCCGCGCCCTGTCCGCGCAGGCTGGCGACTTGCTCCATCCGCGCGGCGACCGGCTCGTCGGCGAGCGGCAGCTCCATCACCTGGCTGCCCTGCAGCGCGAGCGCCGAGTTGAGCAGCGTGGTTTCGACCATCTGCCCCTCGCCGGTGCGCTCGCGGTGGTAGAGCGCGGCGCAGACGCCCCAGGCGACGGCGATCCCGGTCGCGTAATCGGCGACCGGGGCGGAGATCGGCTGCGGCGCGCCGTTCTCGGCGTCGAACTTGCCGTCCAGCGCCATCAGGCCCGAGACAGCCTGCGCGACGATGTCGTAGCCGGGCCGCGCCGACCAGGGGCCGCGGCGCCCGAAGGCGGTGTTATCGACGTAGATCAGGTCGGGCCGAACCGCGCGCAGCGTCTCATAGTCGATCGCCAGCCGCGCCGCCACATCGGGGCGGTAGTTGATCACCACCACGTCCATCTGCGCGGTGAGCCGATGGATGATCTGCTGCGCCGCCGGCTCGCGCAGCGCCAGCACGAGCGAACGCTTGCCGCGGTTGAGCGACTGAAACCACTTCGATTCGCCCGGCATGAACTGCGCGAACTGCCGCCAGGCCTCGCCCTCGGGCGGCTCGACTTTGATCACCTCGGCCCCCATATCGGCCAGGTTCTGGCAGCCGAAGGGGCCGGCGATGATCTGTGAGAACTCCAGGACGCGGATACCGGCGAGGGGGCCTGGGTGATTGGGCACGGGCTATTCTCCATTCGCGCGCACTGCCGCAGTATGCAGCGTTTCAAGCGGATACGCCCGTGCGACTCTTCCCGATCACCGCCGCTGCGCTCGCGCTGATCATCGCGATCGGCCTGGCCGTGACTTTGGACGACGTTGTTCCTCCGCCCGCCGTTCGGGCGGCGCGCTTTGTTGATGCCACCGAGCGCGCGGGGCTGAACTTCGTGCAGCACGAGGTCCGCCCGCGCGGCGAGTGCATGTTCGACGACATCCAGATCGAGGAGACGGGCACGTTCTGCGACGCGGAGCGGATGACCGGCGGCGCGGCGGCGGGCGATTTCGACGGCGACGGCTACGTCGATCTGCTGATCACGCGGCTCGACGGCCGCGATCTGCTGCTGCGCAACCGCGGCGACGGCACATTTGAAGATGTGGCGCGCGCGTGGGGGTTGAGCGAATTCCAGGCCGCCACGAACGGCGCGGTCTGGGGCGACATCGACAACGACGGCGATCTCGACCTGTTCGTCACCGCGGTCGGCGGGCTGCGCCACTGGCTGTTTGTCAATCAGGGCCGCAGCGGTTTCCTGGAAGCAGCGGTCGAGCGCGGCGCGGCGCTGGACAGCGGCGACCGCCGCATCGGGTTCAGCGCGTCGTTCGGCGATTACGACGGCGACGGCTGGATCGATCTGCACGTCACCGAGTGGCGGCCCGCGCAGCTGCTCGGCGGGGCCGCAACCGGCGTGCGGCTGCTGCGCAACCGCGGGGCGGAGGCGCCCGGCTATTTCGAGGATGCCACGATCGCGGCCGGCGTCGACATGGTCGGCGTCGCCTCGCAGACGCAGGACACGCTGACCGAAGGCACCTTCGCCTTCGCTTCGGGCTTCGTCGACCTCGACGGCGACGGGCTGCTTGACTTGGTCGTCGCTTCCGACTTCGGCACCACGCGGCTGTTCTGGAACGACGGCGACGGCGGCTTTAGCGACGGCACGGTGGCGGCCTGGGTCGGCACGGCGCAGAACGCGATGGGGCTGACCTTCGGCGATTACGACCAGGACGGCGATTTCGACTGGTTCGTGACCTCTGTCTACCAGACCAGCAGCGGCAGCCCGGGCACCGCCGGCCCCGGCCCGCGCGACGGCAATCGGCTCTACCGCAACGAAGGCGGGCGGCGTTTTTCGGATCGCACCGACGCCGCCGGCGTGCGCAACGGCGGCTGGGGCTGGGGCGCGGCCTTCTTCGACGCCGAAAACGACGGCGACCTGGACCTCGTCATGACCAACGGGATGGAGATGATGCCCGGCCACGACGCCGATTCGATGCGGTTTTGGGAAAACGACGGGGCCGGCGGTTTTCTCAGCCGCAGCACGGCCGCCGGCCTGGACGACCAGGGCGACGGCAAGGGGCTGCTCGTGCTGGACCTGGAGAACGACGGGGACCTCGATGTGCTGGTGCTGAACAACGGCGCCGCGCCGCTGCTCCTGCGCAACGAGAGCGTGGGGACGGGCAACTGGCTGCGCGTTTCGCTGGAGGGTGTGCAGAGCAACCGCGACGGTTCGGGCGCGCGCGTGTCGGTCTACGCGGCGGGCATGGCTCCGCTGCTGCGGCAGGCCGGCGCCTCAAGCCATTTCCTCGGCCAGAGCGATGAGCGGCTGCACTTCGGCCTCGGTGCGGCGGAACGCGCTGCGGTGGAGGTCTATTGGCCGGCCAGCGGGATCCGTACGCGCTACGAGAACGTGCCGGCCAACAGCTGGATCCGTCTGCGCGAGGGCGACCCGGAATACAAGCTGATTAGCCGCTAGATCCCGCTCACCTGTTACCTGATCACCCGGGGCGGACTCGGCGCGGGATTTTCCCTCTCCCTGCCCGCACATGGGCGGGGAGAGGAGGGTGTGCTGCGCGCGAGACCGCTCTACGCTGCCGGCTCGTCTTCGTTCAGCTCTTTGATTAGCGCCATCAGGCGCTCGAGGTTGCCCAGCCGTTCGCGCACGGTTGCGCCTTCCACGTTGGCGCGGAATGTGTCGACGCCGGCGTCGCGGTAGATGCGCAGGCGCTCGCGGATTTCGCGGTCGTTGCCGATGCAGTTGATTTTGAGCGCCAGTTCGACAGGGACGCGGTCGCGGGCGGTGTCGCGGTCGCCGTTGATCCAGAGGCGCTGCACTTCTTTGGCCGCGTCGGCCCAGCCCTGGCGGCAGAAGGCGTCGTTGTAGAAGTTGGTCGTTGCCGACCCCATCGCGCCGAGCGTGAATGCGATCCCGCGCGCATGCTGCTTGGCCACCGCTTCGACATCGTCCGTGAAGACGACCGCGCCGCCGACTTCCAGGTCGATCTCGTCGAGCGAGCGCCCGGCGCGCTCGGCGCCGGCGCGGATGTCGTCGAAGAACACATCGGCGGTTTCGGGGATAAACGATGTACCCAGCCAGCCGTCGGCGATTTCGCCGCAGATCTCGAGGCTGCGCCGGCCGAGCGAGGCGAGGTAGATCGGCGGCGGCTGGCACGGCGGCGAGCCGGAGCGGATCGCCTTGCCCTCGCCGCCCGGCAGCGGCAGCGTGTAGTGGCGGCCTTGGTGGACGAGCCGCTCGCCGTTGCAGACTTTGCGGACAATTTCGGCCGTCTCGGCGAGGCGGCTGACGGCGCCGGCGAAGGGTACGCCGTGCCACCCCTCGACGACCTGCGGCCCGCTCGTGCCAAGCCCGAGCCGAAAGCGCCCGCCGGACATCGACTGCAGGCTCATCGCCGTCATGCCGACCAGCGCCGGCGTGCGGGTGCCGCCCTGGATGATGCCGGTGCCGAGCCCGATCGACTCGGTCTGCCCGGCCAGGTAGGCCAGCGGGGTGATCCCGTCGTAGCCCCAAGCTTCGGCCGACCAGATCGCGTCGACGCCGAGCTTCTCCGCCTCTTGAGCGTAGAGCGCGGCGCTTTGCCAGTCGTCGATATGGTCGCGGTGCAGTCCGATTGCGACCTTCATGCTGGGTACCCGTCTTGCGCCTGAATGGCGGCGACCTGGCGGGCGTGGTCCTGGTCGTGGACGCGCTGGAAGAGGTACCAGGCGCGCCCGTGCAGCGGGCCGAAGAATGGATGGGCGACGCGGCGTTCGAGGTTGGGCGGTTCGGGCACGCTGCGGGTCACACCGGCGAAGGTGATCGAGTCTTCGGCGAGCGCATTGAGGAGCTCGGGCCATTCGAGCTCGGCATCGCGCCGCTCTGGGTCGACCGCGCCGATCGCCTGCGCTTCGGTGTTCGGCCGGCGGCCCTGAGAGAGGGCTTCAACCAGCTCGTAGTTGCGGCGGGAGCCGTCGAGCACGTGCTGCGCGACTTCCGCGATCGACCAGTCGTCCTCGGCCGGCTTCCAGGCGGCCTGCTCGGGCGTCACGCGGGCGATCGAGTTGAGGAACTCAAGTCGTCCAGCGACGACGCGGGGCCAAAGTTCGAGCCAGGTGTATTTCTCAGCCTGGCTGAGCACGTAGCCGGCGACGCGCTGTCGCTCGTCACCGCTGATCGGGCGTTGCGGCATGGAGGACTCCCGGCGAGCGGCCCTGAAGGTGAGGCCCGCGCTTTTCCCTGAAGGCGTCCGCGCCTTCAGGGAAATCGTAGCCGCCGAACGGCGGCAGCATCATTGATATCTCTCCGGTGGCGGAAGCCGGCGCCGTCCTTCCTGGGGCGGCAGTCGGTGTTGGTCTTCCCGGGGCGGCAAGCCGCGCCGCTCGCGCTGCTGCAGTCCGCGCCGCTCGCGCTCGCGGCTCTCCTCAAGCAGCAGCTCGTCCAACTCGCGATCCAGCTCGCGTTCGAGCCGGCGCTGCTTCATCCGCTCAAGCAGCAATGCGTCGTGATCCGCTTCACGCGGGTTGACATCGATCGCTACTGACTGCTGCGCCTGCAGCTGTTCCACCCTGTCCTGCTCCAGCCGCACAGCGGGCGCCGACCGCTCCTTGCGGAAATCGGCAAGCCAGCCCAAGAAGAGCGCGCTGCAGATAAAGAGCCACACGCCGCTCAGGAAGAACGTGCCGACGATCCACGCCGCAGACTCGACTCCTGCGGCGGCGACGATTGTCGTAACGATCAGCGCTCCACCGAATGCGATTGCGGAGGCCATAAACCCGCCGCCGATCAGCGCGGCCACCATCTTCATATCAGGCTCCTATCACATCCCATTTCACCGTTGCTGATTCTTGCAGCCCTGAGATCGGGATTGCAAACGCCGCCCCCTGCGCTGATTTCGCCCCGCGCCGCTGCGTTTCGGGTGTTAGCGGCCTTGAAAGTTGGGCTCGCGCTTTTCCATGAAGGCGCGGACGCCTTCCTTGAAATCGTCCGAGCGGAAGAGGGGGAGCAGCTGGAGATAGATGTGGTCGACGGCGGCCTCGAAGGGTTCATCCATACCGAGGCGCATCATCCGCTTGGTGGCCTGGACGGAGAGCGGGGCGTTGGCGGCGATTTCGGCGGCCAGCTCGAGTGCGGCGTCGATCAGCTCGTCGTGGGGGACGACGCGGTTGACGAGGCCGGCCTCGAGCGATTCCTGCGCGTCGAGCACGCGCCCTTGGAAGGCGACCTCGGCGGCCTTGGCCCAGCCGAGCAGGCGGGGCAGGATCCAGGTTCCGCCGCTCTCCGGCAGCACGCCGCGGCGCGCGAAGACGGCGCCCATTTTGGCGCGCTCGCTGGCGATCCGAATATCGCAGAGCAGCGCCATATCCATCCCGTAGCCGGCGGCCGGGCCGTTGAGCGCGCAGAGCACGGGCTTGTCCATCCGCTGCAGCACGACCGGCGGAGCGTCGCGCAGGTCGAAGAGCGAGTAGCCCGGCGCGGCCGGGTCGGGCTCACCGCCGCCGCCGCTCAGCCGCTCCTGCTGGTCGACGAGGTCCAGCCCGGAGCAGAAGCCGCGGCCGGCGCCGGTCAGCACGACGACGCGCACATCGGGGTCGCGCTGGCAGGCGATCAGCCGCTCGGAGAGCGCGGCGAGCATGGTGCCGGTGATCGCGTTGAGCCGCTCAGAGCGGTTCAGCGTGATGATGCCGATATGGCCGCGCTGCTCGTAGAGCAGTTCCTGGGTGCTGGGTTCGGCGAGTGTGGTCATGCGGCCTCCGCGTGCTGCTGATTGCTGCGCCGCAGTCTACCCGCACGGCCGAGGCTCGCGCTTCCCCGCCTTGTCTCCGCGCCGCGTCCGCCTCACGTGAACCGTGAGCAGTGCCTAATCGGCGACTGTGCTTTCGAGCTCGGCGGCGCTGAAGCTGAACTCGCCGTTGGCCCAATCGACGCGGATCGCTGCGCCCTCCGGGAAGTCGCCGCGGAGCAGCATTTTGCTCAGCGGGCTCTCGATCCGGCGCTGCACGAGGCGGCGCAGCGGCCGCGCGCCGAAGGCCGGGTCATAGCCCTCCGCAGCGAGCGCCCGCCGCGCTGCGCCGCTCAGCTCGAGGCTGCGGCCCAGCTCGGCCAGCCGCGCGGACTCCTCGGCGGCGATCAGATCGACGATCTCGAGCAGCTCCGCCTCGCTGAGCGGGTCGAAGACCACGATCTCATCGATGCGGTTGAGGAACTCGGGGCGGAAGAACTCGCGCAGCGCTTTGTCCGCCATGCGCGCCTGCTCGTCATGGCTCTTGCGGAAGCCGATCGCGGTCTGCGGCTGGGCCGTGGTGCCCAGGTTGCTGGTCATGATCACGACCGTGTTGCGGAAGTCGACCGTGCGGCCCTGGCCGTCGGTGATGCGGCCGTCGTCGAGCACTTGCAGCAGCAGGTTGAACACGTCCGGGTGCGCCTTTTCGATCTCGTCGAGCAGCACCACCCGGTAGGGGCGGCGGCGGACCAGCTCAGTCAGCCCGCCGCCGTCGTCGTAGCCGATGTAGCCGGGCGGCGCGCCGACGATCCGGCTGACGGTGTGGCGCTCTTGGTATTCAGACATATCGAGCCGCACGAGGGCGTCCTCGGTGTCGAACAGCAGCTCGGCGAGCGCCTTGGCCAGCTCGGTTTTGCCGACCCCAGTGGGGCCGACGAAGATGAACGAGCCCATCGGGCGGGTCGGGTCTTTGAGCCCGGCGTGGGCGCGGCGAATCGCGTCGGCGACGACGCCGACCGCCTCGTGCTGCCCGATCACGCGGTTGTGCAGGTCGTCCTCGATCTGGAGCAGGCGGCTCTCGTGGTCGCTCAGCATCCGCGAGACGGGGATCCCGGTCATCTCGCCGACCAGTTCGGCGATATCGGATTCGAGCACCTGATCGCGCCGGCCGTGCTCGGCGTCCCAGGCTTCGCGCGCATCGCGGTAACGCTGCTGAATTTGCAGCAGCTCCTGCTTGATCCGCGCTGCGGCCTCATAGTCCTGGCGCTGGGCGGCGGCTTCCTGCTCGTCGCGCAGCTCGTCGACGCGGCGCTGCAGCTCGGCGACGCCGGCCGGCGGCGCCTGGTTGGCGATCACCAGCCGCGAGGCCGCCTCGTCCATCAGGTCGATCGCCTTGTCCGGCAGCCGCCGCTCGGTCAGGTAGCGCTGGCTGAGGCGCGCCGCGGCATCGATCGCATCGTCCTGGATCGAGACTTTGTGGTGAGCCTCGTAGCGGGGCCGGATCGCGCGCAGAATTTCGATCGTTTCGTCGAGCGAGGGCTCGTCGAGGTAGACGGGCGCGAAGCGGCGCTCGAGCGCGGCGTCCTTTTCGATCTGTTTGCGGTATTCGTCGAGCGTGGTCGCGCCGACAACGCGCAGCTCGCCGCGCGCCAGCGGCGGCTTGAGCATGTTGGCGGCGTCGATCGCGCCCTCGGCGGCGCCCGCGCCGACGACGGTGTGCAGCTCATCGATGAAGACGATCACCTCGCCCTCAGCATCGCGCACTTCATCGATGACGGACTGCAGGCGCTCCTCGAACTCGCCGCGGAACTTGGCGCCGGCCAGCAGCATGCCCATGTCGAGCGCCATGATCCGTTTGCCGCGCAGGTTCTCGGGCACGTCGCCGGCGGCGATCAGCTGGGCCAAGCCCTCGGCGATCGCGGTCTTGCCGACGCCCGCTTCGCCGATGATCACCGGGTTGTTCTTGGTGCGGCGGTTGAGGATCTGCAGCACGCGGCGGATCTCGGTCTCGCGGCCGATCACGGGGTCGAGCTTGCCCTCGGCGGCGAGCCGCGTGATGTCGGTCGCGTAGCGGGCGAGGGCGTTGTATTTCGATTCGGCGTCGCGCGCGTCGACGCGGCGGTTGCCGCGAATCTGCTGCAGCGCGGCGTAGAGCCGCTCGGCCGTGATCCGGTGGGTGCGCAGGATGCTGACCGCCGCACCATCGCTGACGCCGGCGGCGGCGATCAGCAGGTGCTCAACGCCGACGTACTCGTCGTTGAGCCGCTCGGCCTCAACATTGGCGCGTTCGAGCAGCTGCGCGATGCGCGGGGTGATGGTCAGCTGCACGACGTCGTAGGAGAGTTTGGGCGTGTGGTCGAGCGCGGCCTCGGCGTCCTGGCGCAGGCGCGCGCGGTCGACCTCGAGCGCGTCGAGCAGCTGTGCGGCGAGGCCGTCGCCTTCGGCCGCGATCACGGCCAGCAGATGTTCGACATCCCACTGGGCGTGGCGTTTTTCGCGCACGAGCTGCTGGCTCTGGCCAAGCAGCCGCTGGGCCTGTTCGGTGAAGCGGTCGCTGCGCATCATCGCTGTCGTTCCTTTCGCTGCGGGCGCCGGCCGCGCTGGCCGGGGTTGGGCTGGTTGAGCGGTCCGGCTTCGAGGCGCGGAATTGCGGGCAGATGTTGGTCGCGCCGGCGCTGCACGGCCTCGCGCAGAGCGGCGTTCTCGGCCTCCAGCTCGGCGATCTGGTCGCGCAGGCGCAGGATGATGTCGGCGCCGGCGACGTTCACGCCGAGCTCGCCGATCAGTCGGCGGATCAGCCGCAGGCGGCTGATGTCGGCCTGGGAATAGATCCGCTGGCGGCCGCTTGAGCGGGCCGGCTGGATCAGCCCTTCACGCTCGTAGCCGCGCAGCGTCTGCTGATGTACGCCGACCATCTGGGCGGCGATGCGGATCGTGAAGAGCGGCGCGGTGTCGTCGGCCGCCATTAGTCGCCGCTGCCTCTCTCGCGGGCGGATTCAGGCTGCTCGAGCTCGCGCAGGCGGCGGAACAGTTCGAGCTGCTCGGCGCTGAGCGGCTCGGGCAGCTGGAGGCGGGCGCGGGCGAACAGATCGCCGCGCCGCCCGCCCTGCAGGCGCGGCATGCCCTGCCCGGCCAGACGGAAGACGCGCCCGCTCTGCGTGCCCTGCGGAATGCGCAGCGCGACGCGCCCGCTGATCGTGGGCACCGTGACCTCGCCGCCCAGCGCCGCGATGCTGATCGGGATCGCGGCGTCGGTGTAGAGGTCGCTGCCTTTGCGCTCGAAGCGCGGGTCGCCGTCGACGGTGACGGCGAGATAGAGGTCGCCGGGCGGCGCCCCGCCGCCTTTGCCGGCGACCTTGATGCGGCTGCCGCTGTCCACGCCGGGCGGA
>CAYFZI010000026.1:0-37567 GCA_964347635.1 uncultured Dehalococcoidia bacterium | reverse complement strand
GGGGCGATGGTTGAGCTCAGCCGCCTCGAACGGGTCGACCTGCGCGAGGTCTGGCCCAATGAGGCGCAGGACTTTACACCCTGGTTGACCAATAACCTCGATCTGCTCGGCGAAGTGCTCGGGCTGGACCTGGAAGTGCGCGAGCGGGAAGCGCAGGTCGGCGCGTTCTCGCTGGATATCCTCGCGCACGACCTCGGCAGCGACCGCCCGGTCGTGATCGAGAACCAGCTGCAATCGTCGGACCATGATCATCTGGGCAAGCTGCTGACCTACGCAGCCGGTTACGACGCGCACGTCGTCGTCTGGTTGGTGCAGGATTTCCGCCCCGAGCATCACGCAGCGCTGGATTGGCTGAATCAGCGCAGCAGCGGAGATACCGCGTTCTTCGGCGTCGCCGTCGAGGTCTGGCGCATCGGCGGATCGCCGCCGGCGCCCCGTCTCAACCCCGTCGCCGTCCCCAACGATTGGCAACAGCAGGTCGCGAGCGCGCAGCACGGCGACGGGGCGGATGGAATATCCGAAAAGCTTGAGCAGTACCGCGGGTTCTTCCAGTCACTGATGGATGTGCTGCGCGAGCAGCATCAGTTCACGCAGGCGCGGAAAGGGCAGCCCCAGAACTGGTATCAATTCAGCTCAGGATTCTCAAATATTGCGTACCGCGCGACGTTCGTCTCCAGGGAGGGCCGCGTCGCTATCGACTTGTATATCGCCCGCAGGGGAAAGCTCGAGAACGAGCGGCTCTTCGACCAGCTCGCCGAGCGCCGGTCCCAGATTGAGGATGCACTGGGGTATGAGTTGCAGTGGAAACGCCTCGACCAGGCCAAGGCCTGCCGCATCTCGAATGAGCGCGAGGGCAGCATCGATGATGATCCCGAGACGCTGGCCGAGATCGAGCGCTGGATGGTCGACAACCTGCTGGCGTTCAAGCGCGCGTTCGGTCCGCACCTCATGAAGCTGCTCGGCTGAGCGCGGCTAGCGCGCCGCTCGGCTTCGGCTACCCTCGCGTCCAGGGGAGCGGAAGAGGCCCGGTGGCCTCTGCGGTCTTCAAAACCGTTGCGGGGCGGTCCGCACCGTCTCGGGTGGGTTCGACTCCCATGCGCTCCCGCCGTCAGGCCCCGCACTCGGACAGCGCGTCGATCACCGCCGCCGCGAACTCCTCGGTGCCCGCTGAACCGCCCTGATCGATTGTCAGCCGATCGCCCGCTGCGTAGACCGCCTCGATCGCCCGCTCAAGCTGCGCGCCCCGCCCGCTCAGGCCGAGGTAGTCGAGCATCATCGCCGCCGAGAGCATGGTCGCGGTAGGGTTGATCACGTGCCGGCCGGCGATATCGGGCGCGGTGCCGTGCACCGACTCGAAGTAGGCCCAATCCTCGCCGAAACAGCCCGAAGGCGCCAATCCCAGACCGCCGATCGTACCCGCGCCCTCGTCCGAAAAGATGTCGCCGTAGAGGTTCGGCAGCAGCACCACATCCAGATCGTGCGGGCTGGCCACCAGGCGTCGCGCGAAATCATCGGCGATGAACGCCTCGAACTGGATATCGGGGTAGCCGGCGGCGACCTCGGCGGCGACCTCCACAAACCAGCCGTCGGTCCTGCGCAGCACGTTGGTCTTGGCCGAGCAGGTCAGCTTGCCGGCGCGGCCCTCGGCCTTGCGGCGCTGCACGAGGCGGCAAGCGAAATGAGCGACGCGCTCGACGTTGGCGCGCGTGAAGTACTTGATCGCGTAGCGCCCCTCGGCCTCGGCGAAATGTTGGAAGCCGCCCGCGATGGGGGTGCGCGAGACGCCGCCCGCGCGCGGCCTCTCCGCGAGTCCCGCGGCGGCCAGTTCCGAGAGCTCGCCCTCGATGCCGGCGTAGAGGTCCTCAAGATTCTCGCGCACGATCACGTAGTCGATGCCCTGCGGCTGGGCCAAGGGCGATCGGAAGCCGGGCCGCCATTTGATTGGGCGCACGTTGGCGTAGGTCTGCCGCCCCCAGCGGAAGTAGCCCACGCCGGGCGTCTGCCCGTTGGTCGAGCCGAAGAGCACCGAATCACAGCGCCGGGCGGCCTCGATCACCATCGCCTCGCCTTCGGCGCGGCTCATCGAGCGCGCCATCTCCGCCCCGTCGGGCAGGATCTCCCAAGCGATCGGCAGCTCCATCGCCTGCAGCACGGCCATGACCGCATGGACAGCCTCCGGCGCAGCGTCGTCGCCGGGCAGCACGGCGACGGTCGGTTGGTCGGTCATCGGTACCCTCTCTCAAACCGCACGAAAAACGCCTCATTCACTGTCACGTCCTCGACCACGCGCTCCTTCACATCAACGCCCAACCGATACTCTTTCAGGAGTTCGCAGAGGGCCGTTCCATCAATCAGCTCGATCGGCGCGGCGCCGTCGCGCCTTGCCTCCATCCGCGCATCGCGCGTGAACGAGCTGGTCGTGATCAGCAGGCCTCGATCACCGCGCCCGGCCATCGCGCCGCGAAAGTCGCGTACGATCCCTGAAGTGACGGGGCTTTTCCAGCGCTTGCATTGAAAGTAAGTCGGAAAAGAGACGAGTGACAGCCGGTACATACCAACGCCGTCAATGCCGCCGTCGCCGCTTTGTCCCAGGGTTTCGACGTCGTGAAATCCAGCCGCGGCGAGCAAGCGGCCCACTAACTGCTCGAAGCTAGACGGCGGCATCGCTCCAAGCCGGTCCAACAGCCGTTCCTGCCAATCCAGTTCAGCAGCCTCGATGTCTTCATCGTCCAGCTCTACCTCTCGACTCGCGGTGCGGCTCGCGGCGCTGCCGGCGAGACTCTCCTGGTATCGGCGCTCCACCTCTTCTGCGGTGATCGTCTCGCCGTCGCTTGTGAGCGTCCACAGCGCTCTGCGCGGGTTGGTCGCCGCCCCAACCGCTTTGAGGGAGGTGCGCGCCCAGGCGGCGCGGTAGGCCAGCTCGGTTTGGGAGCCTCTCCCGTGCATCACGGCGCGCTGCTGCTCGGAGAGCCGCAGCGTGTCGGCGACGGCCTCGTCGATCTCAGTATTCACCGCCGGCAGCGGCAGCCCGCGCATTGCTTCCAACGTCGCGCGCCGCATCTCGCGGGCATTGGGCAGCTCGGCCCGCTCACGGCGTGATCCCATCGAAATCCTCCTGCACTGACAGGCTATCCGCCCAGCCGCTCTCGCAGATCGGGGGCGGCGCGGAAGATGAACTGCCTGCCGATGCGCCGGCGGATGAGCAGCTTGCGGCGCTCGAGGCCGAGCAGATCCGCTCGGGCCGTGCCGTAGGAGACGCGGAACTCGGTCTGGTGGCCGGCGACCGTGCACTCCATGGACGGCAAGCGCAGCGCCCGTTCGAGCACGAGCTCCTGGCGGCGGTTGAGCCCGCGCAGGTCTTTGAGTGCCTGTGCGCTCGCGGCGGCCCGCTCGGTTTGGCGGGCGATGTATTGACGCAGTTGGTCGACCGCTCGTTCAAGCACGTTGAGCTGGTGGATCAGGAAGTAGGTCGCATCGTTGGCGTCGGCGTGAACGTACTCGTAGGCGCGCGAGTACTTGCTGGGCGCGGCGCGGAGCAGGTTCGAGATCGACAAGTAGGAGGCGAGCCAGTAGCCGGAGCGCAGCATGGTCCAGTAAAACAGCGCGCGGGCGGTGCGGCCGTTGCCGTCGACGAACGGGTGGTCGTAACCGATCATGAAGTGGCACATAATCGCCTGGATGACCGGGTGCAGATAATGGTTGTCGAGCTCGCCGTTGGCGAATGCGCAGAGCCGCTCAATTCGCTCCGGCAGCTCCTGGGCAGGCGGCGGAGTATGCACGACTGAGCCGTCGCCGGAGACGACGGCAACGCGGTCCTCGCCGGGCACCTGGATACGGCCTGAGTCGGACGGGTCCTTGAGGGTGCCGCGGGTGACGATCTCGTGCAGCGCCAGCAGGCGCTCGAAGGTCACGGCGCGGTCCTCGTTCGCCCAGGACTCCACTTGCTGCATGGCGGCGAAGTTGTTGAAGATCATGCGCTCGCCCTGATCACGCGGCGGGCGCCCGGTGCGGAGCATCTCTTGCGCGATCAGGCGGGTCGTATTCGCCCCTTCGAGCTGGCTCGAGCGAATCGACTCTTCCATCAGCGAGTTGACCAGATAGCGATCCTTCTCAGCGCTGCTGATCACATCCTCATCGAGCAGGATGTGGCCGGCCATCTCGCGGTCGAGCCGCTGCAGCACCTCCATGACGGGAGGAGCGTGGCAGAACCAGAACGGCGCGCCGCCCTTGCCGAGCAGCGGCAGCCGCTGCCGCCCGGTGCGGCGGGCGAGCACAAACCCAAGCCACCATGTGCGCTGCGTCAATCCGTCCGGGGCCTGCCTCCACCGCAGCTCGTCCCAGTGGAGGTAGCGCCCTTTCGCGTCCAGTTGGTCGGACTCGTCGATCAGGCGCAGTTGCGCATCTTCATCAAGCTGCTGGAACTCCCGCATCATCGCCGAAAGGGAAGGAGACTTCTCAGGCAGGCGCATGCGCCTCGTCTTGTCAACTGTCAGTTTAAGATCAATTTCACTGACATTGACAGTAGCTGGGCAAACCGCGGGTCGTCGATGCATCCCGACCGCCGGTGCGATGAACTGTCAACTTGAGATCAATTTCGCTGACATTGACAGTTCACGCTGCACAAATCCCGCCGTTCAGAATGTCAGAACGCTGGCGGGACCGGCTCCGCTCAGCCCGGCTCTTCTTCTACAACTGTTCGAAATATGCGTCCACGATGGCGATCACTTCTCCATCCTGCAGGTGGACGCCCAGCGCGTGGCGTTTCAGCAAATCGCACAGCGAGTCTCCGTCGATCAGCTCCACTGCGGCCGCGCCGACGCGGCGCGCCTCCTCCTTCGCACCGTTTGTGAACTCGCCCGTGGTGATAAAGATCGCGTGCCCGTAGCGGCCGATCATCGCCCCGCGGAAATCACGGATCTCGGTCGGCCCCACGCTGCCCTGATAGCGCTTGCATTGGAAATACACCGGAAACGCGCTGAGCAGCGTCTCGCGCTCGCCGATTCCGTCGATCCCTTCATCGCCCGAGCCGCCTGTGACCGTCACATGGCGGAACCCGGCCGCCAACAGGAGATCACGCGTGAGCCGTTCGAACGCGTAGGGATCGAGCTCACCCAGCCGCTCACGGAGCAGCGGACGCCAAGTACTGGGCGTAACCCGCTGCACCCCGCTCACAGCCTGCCCGCGATCCGGCGCCTCCGACTCGAGGGGGCGAGCGTCTTCTTCCCATCCAGCCTGCGCCGCGGCCCGGCGCCTCCGACTCGAGCCGGAGAGCGCCCCCGTCCCATGCGGCCGAGGCATCCGCGCATCCCCCAGCATCGGGACTCCCCAGACCTCCTCCCGTTTACTACCTTCTCCGCTGCCAGCGCGATCTTCAGCCGCGCTGTACGCACCGCCGTCAGGGGCATCAATCTCTAGCAGATCTTGCCGAGAAAGCGCGTGCGCTGCGGGGCTCAAACCCCAGGTGCCGTCCCAGCCTTTCTTGACCAACCCCTCGCGCTGAAGCTCCTCCAGGACGGACGCGGTCTCTGCCTGGAGGCGGCGCGAACGCTCCCCGCCGTCGGCGGCGTCGAGCGCCTCCAACCCGAGCCCGCGCGCGATCGCCCGGCCCAGAGCGTCCGCATTGTCCGACCAGACCAGCGGCATTTTGCGCATTCGCAGCGTCATCACCGCCAACCAGCGCAGCTCGCTGTGGGCTGGTTCGGCGGGCAATGCAGCGGCGCCGCGGCCGGTTCGGCACTTTTCCAACTGTGCCTGCGACATCGAGGCGCCGTCGGCCGTCGCCTCCACGCCGCGCGACCCGCGCGCGACCGCACCGCAGCGTTCCAGCAGCGCAAGCGCCGTATCGACGCGGACACCCGACTCGATGCTGCTAGGGCTGATCAGCTCCCGCGCCGCGGGCGGCAGCGCCAACCCGTTGGCGACCGCTTCCGCCAACCGCGCCTCTTTCGTCCGCTTGCCAAGCGCCCGCACCGCGAACAACACCAGCCACGCAAGCTCGTCATCGGGCAGAGCCGGGCTGTCCGGGTTGGAGAAGCGGCCGCTCTCATTGCTGGAGTAGACGGCCCACAGCAGCAGAGCGGTCACTACACCGCCCAGTACGGCGGCCCAATCGGGGATCAGCGTGCTCAGCACCAGCCAGAGCAGCGCTAGGGCGACCAGCCATATGCAACCCGCCACCGCGTCGACCGGCTAGGTCATCAGACTGGCAGCGCCGCGCGATCGATGCTGTAGAGCTGCTGCACGTTGCCCCAGACCATCGCCTCTTCATCCGCGGCCGGCACGCCGACCATGATCTCATCGAGGATCTTGCGGCTGTTCGGCCAGATCGCGTCGTGGTGCGGGTAGTCGTTGCCCCAGAGCAGGTTCGCGACCCCGATCTGCTCGCGCGTTTGCACGCCGATCCCGTCGTCCTCGAAGGTGACCATGAAGTTGCGCCGGAAGTACTCGGTCGGCAGCATCGGCAGCTCGGGCGTCTGGCCGACGGCGCGGGCGCGGTAGTAGGCGTGATCCCAGCGCTGCAGGACGTGCGCGATCCAGCCCGTCTCCCACTCGGCCATCACGAAGCGCAGCTTGGGGTGGCGCTCGCAGACGCCTGAGGTGACCAGGTTGGAGACGGTGTTCCAGGCGGCCGCGTGGGCGAGCGTGTAGGAGACCACCTGATCCCAATCCTTGGGCAGGCTCATGCCCGGCTCGGAGCCGCAGAAGATATGCATCGTGAGCGGCAGGCCGATCTCCTCTGCGGCCGCCCAGAACGGCTCGTAGAAGGGTTCGGAATAGGGCCGGCCGGCCGGCGCGGTGCAGGGGATCGCGACGCCCTTGATGCCCATCTGCGCGCAGCGCTGCAGCTCCGCAACCGCTAGGTCGATATCCCGCAGCGAGATGCAGCCGACGCCGATCAGCCGCTCGGGGGCGTGCGAGCAGTAGTCGCGGATCCAGTCGTTGTGGCGTTTGAAGACGGCGTCGACGACTTCGACGTCGTCGACCATGAAGGTCAGCATGTTGATCGAGGGGTACATCACCTCGCCGACGATCCCGTCCTGCGCCTGCTCCTCGAGCCGCGCCGCGGGGTCTTTGACGCCGGGGTTAATCAGGTCCCAGCCGCGCGCGATCTTTTCCTTGGTTTCGGGCAGGTTGAGGTTGGCGCCGGCGATGCCGAGCCGCCCGACAGACATCGCGAAGTCGATGCTGGGCCAGGCCACGAAGACGGCGTCGCGATCCTTCCATTTGTCGACCACGCGCGGGGCGCGGTCGCCGAAGCGCGCGGCCAACCCGTCGAACACCTCCGGGGCTTCGACCACATGGGAGTCGCAGGAGTAGTAAATGCTGCTGGTCATCGCTCGTTCCTTCCCCGATCGCAACGCGGCCAGGATAAAGCGCGCGGCGGCGCTAGTGGGTGCGGCGGAACTGCTCGAAGCGGGCGGCGAGCAGATCGCGGTCGGGGTAGTCCGCGGCCCGCCGCGGCGGGCGCAGGCGCGCGCCGTCGATCTTGCTGAGCGCGCCGTACTGGGCGTTGCTCGGCTCCGCCAGCAGGCGCGGCGAGGCGTGCACGCGGTAATCGGCGTCGATGCCGATCAGGTCTGCCTCGTAGGCGCTGCGGTGCAGCTTGGTCAGGAGCAGCCCGCCGGCGGCAGCGCGCGGTTCGCCCGCGCTGTCCAGATCGGCGACCGCGAGCAGGCGCCGCGAGCGCTCGCGCGCCGCCGCATTCGCCGCCCCGCCCTCGCCCGAGATCGCACACCGCCACATGTAGGCGTCGGCGACCAACTCGCGGAAGTTGGCCTTGCGCAGCTGCCGCTGAGCGGCAGCGAGACCGGCCCGCCGCGGCGCAGGCCTCACCGCGGGCCCCTCATCGCCCGGCAGTCCAAACGCCAGCTTCGCCTGCCCGTACGCGCCCGCGTGCGGATCCCAGCCGACCACCCAGACCGGCAGAAAAGCCTGATAGAAGGCCGACGCGGCGGCGAGGAAGTAGATCACCGGCAGCTCCAGCTCCCACGCCTCGCGCAGCCAGCGGTTCGGCGCCTTGTCCGGCCCGCCCCGCATGAAGTCGTAGTCGATCGTGCCCGCGCTGGAGAAGATCGCGTTGTGTGCACTCCGCTGATCGGCGTAGAACGATCCGCTGTTCGGCCAGGCGGTGCGGAGCGAGAGCAGATGCTGCATCTGCCGCGGCTTGCTGATCCCCCGCTGCGCCAGCACGAGCGGGATGTACTCGCCCTCGAAAGAGAAACCGTCGGTCAGCTGGCGCCCGGTCAACCCGCCGTTGGCGCTGCTCAGCCGCTGCACGTGGGCGAAGGCGGCCAGCCGCATCCGCTGCTCGCGCTCCTCCATGGCCTGCTCCTTCCGGCGCCGCGCAGAGTAACCCCGCGCGGCGGGCTTGGAGCGTGCAGCCGCGAGCGAACATTGACCGGTGGGGGCGGAGAGTGGATTCCGGCCTCCGCAGAAACGGCGGGGAGCGGCGGGACTACCGCTCGCAGACGACGCCGTCGCTGTCGCCGTCGCGGGCGGAGGGAACCTTTGACTGGGCAAACCCGCGCCCGCTGCCCGACCGGCCCTGTTCGCGCGGTTCGCCCGCCGCTGCGGCCTGCTCGCACGAGTCATAGACGGCCCGCCGGCCGATCGGCGCACTGCTCGGTGCACGCTCTACATCAACCCGTTCGATGCGCCGATCCAGCTGCTCCGCGGGGCGCGGCGCCCGGCCTGCAGGGCACGTCTCGAGCATCCGGCGCAGCGCCGACACCTCCGCCCGATCGGCCGCCAGCTCCCAATGCACCTTGACCGTGATCCAGTCCTGCGCATACTGGCACCAGGCGGCGCGGGCGGGCGGACGCCATTCAGCCGGATCCCGCGCACCCTTGGCGCGGTTGCTGCCCGCAGACACGGCCGCCAACGCGGCCGGCTCGCTGAGATCGTTCGCAAACTCCACCCGCCGCGCAGCCGGCCAAGACCACGCCCCCGAGCGGTGCGCCTCCGCCAGCGGCACCATGTGATCGATATCGATCTGCCCCGCGTCGTCGAGCGTCCGCTCGTCGTACCACGACCACCAGCTTCCATCGAGCGGCCGGCAGCTCAGATCGACGCGCGTGAGCATCCGCGCCTCCGCGATCAGCACCTCTTCCCGCGTGTTGCAGCCGTCGCCGTCCGCGTCTCCCCAGCCGCCGGGCAGGTAGTCGCTGCGCTCGTAGTCGACGCCGCCGTCGGATTCCGGCGCCACTTTCAGGCGTGCGAGCAGATCGGGATCGTCCGCGGCCGGCGGCTCAGCGCCGCTGCTCGGCGCCTGCTCCTGCTCAGCCTCTTGCTCAGCGGGCCGCGCGGCGGGCTGCTCCTGCTGGCCGCGTGATTGCTCGGGTTCGGCCGCGGCCGGCGGCTCGACGCGCTCGGGTGCATCGTCATCGTCGTCTCCGAGCAATACGGCCGCGATGATGAACAACAGCAAGACAGCCAGGATGACCCAGACCGTCTGGCTCATCCTGGTCGAGCGCCTACGCATCGAGCGGGATCCGCAGTTCCGCGGCCAGTTCCTGCAGGTCGCGCACGGTCGAGGCGGGGTAGGGGATGCGGCCGTCCGCGCGGCGCTGCTCGAAGGTGCGCTGCTCCTGCTCGCCTGGAGCCAGCACCTCTGCCGCGCCGGGCAGCGGGTCGGCCGCTTTCACCTGCCGCCAGATTTCGTCCACCGCGGCCTCGAAGGCCGAGGCCGAGCCGAATAGATCGGGCGAAATCACGAGCAGAAATTGCCCCCGGCGCCCAATCTGCACCGCATCCGAGTGCTCGCCACCGGGCAGCGCGCCGGCCAGCAAGTTCATGAACAGGCTGAGGCCGCTGCCCTTATAGGCGCTGACCGCGCCGAGCGCCGGGATGATCCCGCCCAGCGCCGTTTGCGGGTCTGTCGTCGGCAGCCCCTCGAGGTCGCGGAAGCCCCACTCGGCGGGAATTGCGCGGCCTTCGGCGCGGGCCCGCATCACTTTGCCCAGCGCGACCGGCGTGAGCGCCATATCGAGCACCATCGGCGGGCCCGACGCGCGCGGCGCCGCGAAGGCCATCGGATTGTTGCCCGTCATCCGTGTGCGGGCGCCGAACGGCGCGAGGGTGGGCACCGATGTCGTCGTGCAGAAGGACACGAAACCCTCGGCCGCGGCCATCATCGGGTAATAGGCGCCCATGCCCCAATCGTTCGAGTTGCGCAGCGCGCCCAGCGCTAGGCCCGTTTCGCTTGCCTTGGCGATCGTCCGCTCCATCGTCCGCGCCGCCGCCAGCTGGCCGATCCCGCCGTCGCCGTCGACCAGCAGCGAGACCGGCGTCTCGTGGATCGCCGCCAGGCTCGGGGTTGGGTTGTAGCGGCCCTCGCGCAGGTGGCCGGCGTACCAGGGCAGACGCTGGAAGCCGTGCGTATCGACGCCGCGCAGATCGGCTGTGAGCTGGATCTCGACGGTGAACGCCGCATCGGCGGAAGGCACGCCGCAAGCCTGATAGACGGCGCGCCCGAATGCGCGCAGCGGCTCAATCGAGAGCACCTCGGCGGCCTCGGCGCCGCTCACGAAGCGTCCCCCGCTTCGCCCAGCAGGCCGCCGCCGCGCATCCCGCGCGCCGCGCTCGTCGTCGACGCCGCGCAGACGATGAACTCCAGGTCTTCCGGCCCCAGGCTGCGAATCTGGTGCGCAATGTCGGCCGGGAAGAAGAGAAACTCGCCCGCTCCGGCGGAGGTGCGCCAGGGCCCGCAATCGATCTCCGCCTTGCCGCGCAGGAAGTAGTAGACCTTCTCAATGTTCTCGTGGATGTGCCGCACGTTCGTCTCGCCAACGGGCAGGCGGTTGAAGAGCACGAACTCGAAGCTGCTCTCGAAGCGCCCCTCGGCGGCTGTGAACATACGCCGCGCCTGGATGTTGCGCCCGACGGCGGCGGGCACATCGGCAACCGCTCTGACGACGAAGCGGGCGTCTGCCGGCGGCGCGGTCGGCTCCCCTTCCAGGGGCGGCGCCTCGGGCGGCATGCTGCGTTCGGGCTGGTCGGGCATGGAACGCTCCTCTGTGCACTGAGGTGATACGGCGGGCAGGATACGATTTGCGCAGGGGAACGGTCGATGCTGACCAAGCTGACAGTGCGCAACTTCAAGCGGTTCGAGGAGGTGGAGATCGAGCTGGACAGCCCAGTGGTGTTCATCGGTCCGAACAACTCCGGCAAAACAACAGCGATGCAGACGCTAGCGCTGTGGGGTCTGGGCTTGAAGCGCTGGAATGAAAAGCGCGACGGCCTGAAGGCGCCTGAGCGGCGGCCGGGAGTCACAATCGGACGCCGCGACCTCGCAGCAATCCCAGTACCGGATGCGAAGGCGCTCTGGCGCCAACTCCACACCCGTGGCTCCAGCACCGCAGACGGACGGCTGCGCACCGCCAACGTACGTATTGAAGTGATCGTCGAAGGCCGAACGAACGGCAATCGTTGGGTTTGCGGGCTTGAGTTCGACTACGCCAATCCAGAATCGATCTACTGCAGACCACTGCGAACCACCGACGGCCAGCCGCCCGCGCGGATGCCGATACCGCCCGAAGCGGCATCGAGCGACGCCGTCCTGCTGCCGCCGATGTCGGGGCTCGCAGCAACGGAACAGCTGCTCCAGCCCGGCGCCGTTAACGTACTGATCGGAGAGGGCCGCACCGCCGAGGTATTGCGTAATCTCTGTTTTCAGATCTACGAGCTGCGGCCGCAAGCGTGGCAGGCGCTCGTTGATCAGATCCACCGCCTGTTCGGGGTGCGGCTCGAACCGCCCGCGTATATCAGTGGGCGGGGCGAAATTGTGATGACCTACCGCGAGGACGGCGTACCGCTGGATCTGTCGGCTGCCGGCAGAGGCCTGCAGCAAACCTTGCTGCTCTTAGCGTACATGTACACCAAGCCGGGCGCTGTGCTGATGCTCGACGAGCCCGACGCTCATCTCGAAATCCTCAGGCAGCGCCAGATCTATGAACTGGTTGGAGCGGCGGCGAGGGAGAACGATAACCAACTGATCATCGCCACGCACTCCGAAGCGCTGCTCAATGCCGCCGCCCCCAACGACCGAGTGATCGCCTTTGTCGGTCGGCCGCACCCGCTGGACGGACAGCGGCAGGAAGTGCTGAACGCTCTCTCAGAGTTCGGATTCGAGCATTACGTTCAAGCTGAAGAAACCGGCTGGGTGCTCTATTTGGAAGGCGCTACAGACCTGCCGATCCTGCGCAGCTTCGCGCAGCGCCTGCAGCACTGCAATGCCCTGGAAGCGCTGGAGCGCCCGTTCATCCACACTGTAGGCAATCAGCCGGACAAGGTGCGGCGGCATTTCCACAGTATCCGCATTGCAGTGCCCAACCTGCGCGGCGTTGCCTTATTTGATAACCTCAGGAGCAGCCGGTTGGAGCTCGACCCGGTTGTGTCCTTGATGTGGCGGCGCAACGAGATCGAGAACTATCTCTGCACAGCAGCGACCCTGGAGGCATACGCGGCCGCCAACGCCCAGCTCGATCCGCCGCAGCCGCTCTTCCAGGCGCAAGAGTCGGAGCGCCGCATCGAGCTGATGCGTACGTCTATTGCTGAGGTCGAATCTGCATTGCACACGCTCGGGCAGGACTCACCCTGGAGCGCAGGCATCAAGGCCAGCGACGACGTCCTGGTACCGATCTTCCGCACCTACTACGAAAAGCTCGGCGAATACAACGCGATGCCGAAGAAGCACCTCGCGCAGCTCGCTGCGTTCATCCCCGACGACGAGATCGACCCGGAGATCACCGAGAAACTCGACGCCATCGCTGCCGCAGCACAATCCGCCAGTCCGCCGGGGCTGCCTTAGCACTCCAAGCCGGCGGCCCGGCAGAGAAAAGCGGGCAGCCGCCGCCGTCATCACGCCGCCAGCCATGACCTGGCGTATGCACTGATCGTATGTACTACACGGCCGGTGCGCGGTAGCTGCGCACCTGCTTCCAGAGCAGCGCGATCAGCAGCGTCGCGGCCATCCCGAGTACGCCGCCCAGCAGCATCGCGTTGGGCGCGCCGATCGAGCCGGCCCAAAAGCCGACCCAGATAATCCCCACATTGTTCGCCGTTTGCGCGGCCAGCACCATGAACGAAAAGGCACGCCCGCGCATCTCATCGGGCGTGGTCAGCTGCACGGTTGACTGCCGCACAGCCACGGTGACCGCGTCGGCCGCGCCCAGCATGCCGATCACAATCATCCCCAGCCACAGCCAGGGCGCCGTGCCGAGCGCGAACAAGAGCGCCGCGTAGACCAGCGACGCCCCCAGCACCAGCAGCCCCTTGGCGCGCTCATGGACCAGAAACAGCGCGATCAGCATGCCCCCGACCGAGCCGACCGCGTTGGCGATCCCCAGCCCGCCCGCCGCGCCCGCGCCGGCCATGAACAGGCCGGCCGCCAGCACGGGCAGAATTTCGCGGTAGTAGGAGACCACCGTGATGCCCCAATCGAGCAGGAACAGGCCGGGCAGAATCGGATGCCGCGCCACGAAGCGTCCGCCGGCGAGCACGCTGGCCAGCGCGCCGTCCCGCTGGCCTGCGGCGCGCGCGGGTGTGCGGATCCGCATCGGCATCAACGCCGAGAGCGCCGCTGCGGCCGCCGCCGCCCAGAGCGCCGCCGTCACATCGGCCAACGAGACGATCGCCGTGAACAACGCGGTGCCCAGAATCCAGCCGCCGTTCTGGGTGCCGGTATCGACGGTCACGGCAGCGGAGAGATAGCGCTCGGGCACGACCCGCGGGGTGATCGTGGCGCGCGCTGGGGCGACGAACACGGCCAGCGCAGCCAGCACCGCGAGCACCGCCCACGCGTGCCAGACACGCAGCACGCCCGCCGTCGCGGCGGCCGCCAGGAGCAGCAGCAGCGCGCAGACGAGCGCGTTGGAGCCGGCCATCAACCAGCGGCGATCGAGCCGATCGGCCAGCACGCCGCCGTAGAGCACCGCGACGATCTGCACGGGCAGCTGCACCGCACCGACGATCGCCACCTGGGTGAACTCGCCCGTCTCATCGACCAGCCACTGCGGAATTGCGATGAAGCGCAGCTGCTGGGCGATGATCATCGCCAGCGCACCGGACCAGAGCATGCGGTAATCGCGGATCGCGAACAGGCGGCGCAGCGGCGGCTGCTCGAACCGCCGCCGCCCGCGCGCCTCGCTCACAAATCAGCCCGCGCGTGCGCGATACTGCGGAGCATCAAGCGATGCTACCGCCCGCACCGCGTTGGCAAGATTGAGGAGGCGCAGCATGAAGGTCGGCATTTATCTTCCCCAGGTCGGCGGCGCTGCTTCGCCCGAGCAGGTCGTCCGCATCGCCCGCGCCGTCGAGGCGGCCGGGTTCGACTCGCTCTGGACCTTCGACCACGTGGTGCTGCGGCCCGACCAAGGCTCCGACTACCCCTACAGCGAGGACGGCCGCTTTCTGGTCCCGGCCGATACGGCGTTTCTCGAGCCGCTCACGCTGATGACCTACGCCGCCGCCGTGACCGAGCGGGTCGAGCTGGGCACCGCCGTGCTCGTGCTGCCGATGCGCGCGCCCGTGCTGCACGCCAAGCTGATCGCCACGCTCGACCATCTGGCCGGCGGGCGCGTGATCCTCGGCGCGGGCGTCGGCTGGTGGAAGGAGGAGTTCGAGGCGCTCTCCATGCCGTTCGACCGCCGCGGCGCGCGGATGGATGAGTATCTGGCGGTGCTGCGCGACCTGTGGGAAAACGAGATCGGCTCCTTCAGCGGGCGGTTCTACAACACAGACGGCTGGTACTGCCGCCCGCAGCCGCCGCGCCGCGTGCCGATCTGGCTGGGCGGCAACCACCCGCGCCAGCTCGAACGCGCCGGCCGCCTGGCCGACGGCTACCTCGCCAACCCGGCGATGCTGGACACGCTCGAGGCCGATTGGGATCGCGTGCGGCAAACAGCCGCCGCCCACGGGCGCGACGCCTCCGCGCTGCGGCTGGGAATCAATCGGATCACCGTGCTCGAGGACGGCGGCCTCGCCGCCGCCGCCGAACGGCTGGCCGAAATGCGCGCGCTCGGCTTCGACCACGCGATCGCCAACCTGCACCCCGCCGCGCGCGATCCAGAGGCGCTGCTGCAGGAGTTCGCCGCCGCCCACCTGGCGGAGCTGCAAGCTGAAGGCAGGAACTCTGAATAAGCGCTCGCGCTGCCGTGAGTTCGCGCCGAACTCGGCATAGCCGTCCGCGCTATCACGAGTTGCAGCACAGCAGCGTATGCTGTGACGTGTTCCGCGCTAACTCGTCATAGCCTCGCCACAGCGCCCACGGCACCTGCCCATCTCGATGCCGCCACCCAGCGGGACAGCCAAGCATGCGGCGATCGACCGTTGGCCGTCACATCCTGATCCCCGATGGGGACGAGCAAGTGCCGGCGTTCATTCCCAATCCGCTCCCGCCGCTGCCTCCGCTGGAGCTGGACACCCTGCTGCCCAAGCTCGACGCCGCCAACCTCGCATTGGGCCGCCTCGACGGCATCACCCCGTTCCTCCCCGATCCCGGCCTCTTCATCTACTCCTATGTCAGACGCGAAGCGCTCATGTCATCACAGATCGAAGGCACGCAATCGTCGCTTTCCGAGCTTCTCCGGTTTGAACTCGAAGACGCACCCGGAGCGCCTACCGATGATCTCACCGAAGTCTCGAACTACGTCAATGCGCTCAACTACGGCGTCGAGCGCCTACGCGCCGGCGAACGAATCAGCAACGGACTCCTGTGCGAACTGCACGCGATCCTCCTACAAAGCGGACGCGGCGCCGACAAGCAGCCGGGGCAGTTCCGGCGAAAACAGAACTGGATCGGAGGGCGGCGGCCGAGCAGCGCCGCATACGCCCCGCCGCCGCCCCAGGCGATGGAGTCATGCATGGCCGAGCTGCAGCGCTTCATCAACGGCGAGGATGCCGGCCTGCCGCCGCTGATCCGCGCCGGCGCGGCGCACGTGCAGTTCGAAACGATCCACCCATTCCTCGACGGCAACGGCCGCGTTGGACGGCTCCTCACCGCGCTCATGCTTCAGGACGACCGTGTTCTCAGCGAGCCCGTTCTATACCTCAGCCTCTTTTTCAAGCAGTCGCGCTCCGTCTATTACCAACTGCTCGATCTCGTCCGCCGCGGCGGCGATTGGGAAGCCTGGCTCAGCTACTTCCTTGAGGGGATCGCGGCCACTGCCCAGGACGGCTACAGCATGACGCTCCGCCTGCGGGACCTGTTCGCGCACCACCGCGCTCAGCTCAACGCCCTCGGGCGGCGCTCCGGCTCAGCGCTGCGCGCCCACGAGGCGCTGATGAAGCGCCCAATCCTCTCGATCGGCGGGATCCGCCGCGAATCCGGGCTCTCGCGATCGGCCGCCGCCAGCGCCGCCGCGGACCTAGTCGCCGAAGGCATAGCCCGCGAAATCACCGGCCGCCGGCGCGACCGCGTTTTCGCTTACAGTCGATACATCGAGATCCTCAGCGAAGGCGCCGAACCACTCTGAGCAGCGTGCGTGCAACAATGGCCGCACAGCCGTCCATGCGTCCATGCGCGCGGTTGGGCAGAACAGGCAGAACAGAGGGGGCGTGGGCCGATGCACTTCTGGCGCGCCGCGCGCGTCGCGAACGCCCGGCTCGACGGCTGGCTGCCCGACCACGCCGTCGCCGTTGAGGACGGCCGAATCCGCGCTGTCGTCCCCGCCGCGCAGGCGCCCGCCGAGCGCAGCAGCGACCTCGGCGATGTCTCGCTCTTGCCCGGCCTGATCGAGGCGCATTCGCACATCCCCTGCCCGCCCCGCGTCGACGCGTTCGACATCATCACCAGCGAGCCGCCCGAGCGCGGCCTGATCCGCGCGAGCGCGGCTGTCGGCGCCGCGCTGCGCAGCGGTGTCACGACGATGCGCGACCTCGGCGCCCGCAACGATGTCGCATTTCCGATTCGCGCTGCGATCGCGGACGGTGTGATCGACGGGCCGCGGCTGCTCGTCTCCGGCGCGCCGATCACGCGCACACACGACCATTGCTGGTTTTGGGGCGGCGAAGCCGACAGCGCCGCTGAAGTCGCGGCGATCGCGCGCCGCCAGGTCGAGGCCGGCGCGGATGTGGTGAAGGTCATGGCCAGCGGCGGCAATTTCACGCCCAGCTCCAACCCGCGATCGCTGCAGTACCCGGCCGAGCTGCTGGCCGAGATCGTGCAGACAGCCGACGCTGCAGGGATCGATGTCGCCGCCCACACCCACGCCGCGGCCGGCGTCCGCGCCGCCGTCGAGGCCGGCGTGCAGCACCTGATCCACTGCCGCTGGCTCGCCGCAGAGCCCGGAGCGGGCTTCGACTACGACCCGCAGCTGGCCTCCCGGATCGCCGATGAAGGGATCTGGGTCAACCCCACGATCGGACTTGGGCTCGTCGCCGATGAAGCGCGCGCCCGCGGCGGCGCGCCCCCGCGGCGCAATCCTGCCATGCGCGGCGGCGGGCCGACGCGCGGGCAGGGGCTCGAGATCGTGCGCGATATGCACAGCCGCGGCGTGCGCTTCACCTCCGGCCTCGATATGGGCATGGCCTACGCCGATTTCGACCGCGCCCCCGCTGAGGCTTGGGCTTTCGTCGAGCAGATCGGCTTTTCGCCCTGGCAAGCGATCCGCCTGATGACCGCGCAGACGGCCGAAGCGCTCGGGCTGGGCGCCGAGCTGGGCCTGATCGCGCCCGGCCGCATCGCCGATCTGGCCGCCTTCCGCGGCGACCCTGCGGCCAACATCCGCGACCTCAGCAGCGCCAGCCGCGTCATCCAGGCCGGCCGGCTGGTCGCCGCCGCCGGCTGACGCGCTCAGCAGCCGCATTCCCGCATTCCCCTCGACCTGAACAACAGGGATGAGGGCTGCTACTGAGGCAGGCGCAGCGCGATCTCCCGCGATCGGCCGGCGGCCAGATCGAGCAGCACGATTCGGTGATTATTCGTGTCGGCCGCAATCAAGGAGCGGCCCGGCCCCGCGCACAGCCCGCCCGGTTCATCCAACCGCGTCTCCGCGAACGAACCCAAGGCGTCGCCGTGCCCGCCCAGCAGCGTGCTCACGTTCTGCAGGCGCGGATAGACCTGCTTGATCTTGTGGTTGAATGTGTCGGCGACGTACAGCTCATCGCCCAACCAGGCCACGTCCAGCGGATGCTGCAGCTTGGCCTGGCTGCGCCCGCCGTCTTCATCGCCGAAGTGGAACAAACCCTTGCCGATGAACGTCTCGACGCGTCCGTCCGGGTCCCAGGAGACCTCGCGCGCGCCGCTCGATTCGCTGTCGGCGAAGGCCAGGCCGTTCGGCCCCGCGGCCAGCCCGCTGGGCTGGGCCAGCTCGGCGCGCAGACGGGGGCCGTCGACGATGCCCTCCGCGCCGCTGCCGGCCCAGGGCGCCACGGCGGCCGAATCGCCCGAGCGCAGGTCCATCGACCAGAGCTGGTGAATGCCGGCCATCGCGATGTAGAGCACGCCCTCGTGCACGGCCAGATCCCAGGGCGAGCTGAGCGCGGTCAGGCGCGCCGGCGCGCCCGCGGGCATCTGCCGCGCCTGCTCGCCGGTGCCGGCGATCGTGCTGACCTCACCGGACGGCAGGTCGATCCGCCGAACCGCGTGGTTCTCGTTGTCCGCGACGTAGATCTGGTTGCCGCTGAGCGCCACGCCCTGCGGCTGATTGAAGGCCGCCGAAGCGGCCGGCCCATCTCTCAACCCTGCCGCCCCGCCGCCGACCACGAGCGAGACCTTGCCGTCCAGATCGGCGACAAGAATGCGGTCGTTGTTCGTATCCGCAACGATCAGGCGCCCGTCCGCGTCGTCGTAGGCGACCTTGCCGGGGAACGAGAGCACGCTGTCGACGCCGGTCTCGCGGGTCAGCGCCAGGGGCTCGCGCGCGAGCAGCGATTCGGCTTCGTATTCACGCAGCCAGCCGTCGATGATCGGCGCGGCCATCTCCTCAGTGAGCTCGCCTTCGTGCAGCCCGATCACGGCGCCGCGCGGGTCGATAAAGAAGATCGTCGGCCAGGCGCGCGCGCCGTAGCGCTGCCAGAACTGGAAATCGGCGTCGTTCAACACCGGGTGCTCAATCCGCAGCCGCAGCACCGCCTGGCGCAGGTTGGCCGTTTCCCGCTCGGTCGGAAACTTCGGCGAATGGACCGAGATCACCTGCACGCTGTCGGCGTAGCGGCGCTCCAGCCTCCGCAACTGCGGAAGCACATGCAGACAGTTGATTCAGGCGTAGGTCCAGAAATGCAGGATCGTCAGCCGCCCGCGCAGGTCGTCCATCGTCAAGCTGCGGCCGGTGTTGAGCCAGGTGAGGCCCGGCGGGATTTCCGGCGCGGGGGTGGTTCCAAAGGCGCGGGATTGGGCCATCTACGGCTCCTGCCGTTGCGGTGCGTGCAGTGCGCTGCACGCGGTGACTGCATCCTACCGCCGCAGCGGTCGGAGCGGATCTGAGGCGCCCGCGCCCGAGGCGCGGCCGCGCTGAGGCAGGCGGGCGGCGGCTCTACTCGGCGCTGCTCAGGCGCAGAATCGGGCCGTTGATGGCGAGCAGGTAGACCTCGCCGGCGCGGTCGACCCCGAACGACACGATTCGCGCGTTGAGCTGCGCGAGCTCGCGCATCGTCCAGCCGCCGCCGTCCGGCTCGAGCGCCCAGACGCGGCCCAAGCAGTAGTCGGAGAACAGATAGGCGCCGGTCAGCCAGGGCAGCTCCGCACCGCGGTAGACCACGCCGCCGGTGACCGAGGCGCAGCCGACGAGGTCGTGACGGTAGACGGCGAGCGGCGGGCTGTGTTCGAGCGCGGCACAGTCCTGCGGATCGCCGAAGCATTCATCGCCCTCGAACACGTTCCAGCCCTGATTGCTGCCCGCAGCCGCGATGGTCACCTCTTCGACGCGGTCCTGGCCCACATCGCCGACCCACAGTACGCCCGTTGCCGGGTCGAACGCCATCCGCCACGGATTGCGCAGCCCCCAAGCGAAAATCTCCGGCCGCACGCCGCCGACGCCCAGGAACGGATTGTCGGCCGGGATTCGATACGGGAGTGCGGCCGAGGCGCCGCGCACATCGATGCGGATGATCGTGCCCAGCAGCGTCGCCCGATTCTGCCCGTGCCCGTGCGGGTCGTTGGCGGCGCCGCCGTCGCCGATGCCCAAGTAGAGCATCCCATCGGGCCCGAAGCGGATGGCCCCGCCGTTGTGATTGGAATACGGCTGCACGACCTCGAGGATGATCAGTTCGGCATCGCGGTCCGCAACGCCGGCGGCGATCGGGAAGCGTGAGAGCCGAGTCACACCGCCGCTGCGCGGCGAGTACCAGACGTAGAGGAAGGGCTGCTGCGCGAAGTCGGGATCGAGCGCGGCGCTGAGCAGCCCCTGCTCGCCGCCGAAGCGCACCTGAGCGCTGAGGTCGAGCAGCCCGCGCTGCGAGCCGTCTTCGCCGTAGATCGTGAGGCTGCCGCGCTGTTCGGCAACGAGCAGCCCGCCGTGCGGCCAGGCCAGCAGCTCGATCGGCTGCTCGAAGCGGCGGCCGTCGAACGCTGGAATGAAGACAGGCTGCGGCGGGGCTTCGCGGGTTTCTGCGGGCTGCGGCTCTGCCTCTTGCACAGCTTGCGCAGCCGACTGATTAGCTGACTGAGCAGCCGACTGATCGCCCGACGGCGAACCGGCGGCCGACTGCTGGGCCTCTTGCGCCTGCTCCGCCTGCGCCGCGGAACGCTGCGGCTCCGCCTGCGCCGCGCTGCCCGCCTGGGCCGCGGCGGACGGCTCGGACTGTTGGTCTGCCTGCGCCGAGCGCTGCTGCGCCGCCGTCTGTTGCGAAGCCTGCGCGGACGACTGACTAGCTGACTGGTCAGCCGACTGATCGCCCGACGGCGAACTAGCGGCTGACTGCCGGGCCTCTTGTGCCTGCTCTCCCTGCGCCGCGGAGCGCTGCGGCTCCGCCTGCGCCGCGCTGCCCGCCTGGGCCGCGGCGGGCGGCTCGGACTGTTGGACTGTCTGCCCGGAGCGCTGCTGCGCCGACGCCTGTTGCGCAGATTGCGCGGACGACTGACTAGCTGACTGGTCAGCCGACTGATCGCCCGACGGCGGTTCACCGGCCGGCTGCTGGGCCTCTTGCGCCTGCTCGGACTGCGCTGCGACGGGCTGCGGCTGCGGCGCGGTGTCGCCGCCGCAGCCGAGCGCGAGGAGCGCGGCAAGGATCGCCGCGGCGACGATCGCGCCGTGCATCGATGCGGCCTACCCGCGCACGGGCTCGTAGCGGAGCAGCGTGGTCTGCTCGTCGACGTCGTCGAAGACAGGCTGCAAGCGCATGCCGACGGCGATCTCGGATTCGTCGACGTTGACCAGGGTCGTGGTGAGGCGCGGGCCCTCATCGAGCTCGACAACGGCGATGATCTGCGGCTCCGCGCCGACGAACTCGGCGGCGGTGGGGCGCCGCGCGATGGTGTACGTGTAGAGCGCGCCGGTGCCCGCGATATCGCGCCACTCGAGGTCGTCGGCCAGCGTCAACGGCGCGTGCGAGCGCGGGTAGAAGACCCAACTATCGGAGGAAGGCGAGTATTGAATCCGCACGCGGTGCTCGCGCAGCCCTTCCCAAAACGGCCGGGTGCGCTCGATCGGCTGCGGCATGGGGCGCTCAGCCACGCTAGCCGCCCTCGAGGATCAGCGCGACCTGCTCGCTCATCAGCCCGCCGTTGCCCGTCACGAAGGCGGTGTCGGCGCCGCGGACCTGGTGGTCCTCGGCGCGGCGCATGATCTGGCGGGCGGCGTCGGTGATGTGCGACATGCCGCCGGCGAGGCCGGCCTGGCCGAAGCCGAGCTGGCCGCCGTAGGGATTGCAGGGGAAATCGCCGCGGAAGCTGAGGTCATGTTCGCGCACGAAGGCCTGGCCCTCGCCGCGCGGGCAGAAGCCAGCGTCTTCGATCGTCATCAGCACGGTGATCGTGTAGCAGTCGTAGACGTCGATCAGGTCAATATCGGCGCGGCTGCGGCCGGACATCGCGAAGGCCGACTCAGCGGCGGGCCGCAGCGGCGTCTCGAGCAGGTCGGCGGCGTAGGTCGGCGTCTTGTGCAGCACCCGCTCGCCGAAGCCGGTAATCCAGACCGGGCGGCGGCGCGAACGCTGCGCGTATTCCTTGCCGGCCACGACCAGCGCCGCCCCGCCCGAGCAGGGCATCACGATCTCCAGCATATGCAGCGGGTCCGAGATCATCGGCGAGTTGAGCACATCCTCAATCGTGATTGGCACATCGTGGAAGACGGCGGACGGGTTGTGGTTGGCGCTGATCCGCTGGTCGACGGCGATTTTGGCGAGCGCCTCGGGATCGTAGCCGTACTGCGCGCCGTAGCGCATCGCGATCTGCGCGTAGCCGCAGTTCTGCGCCACATTGCCGTAGGGAATGTCGAACTCGGCCTGCGGCGATCCGTAGTTGGCGCTTGAGGCGCCGAAGCGCCAGCTGTTCGGCCCGGCGGGCGGGTCGGGCGGCCGCGGCGAGGGCCAGGAGGGCGCGGCGATCACCACGACGTTGGCCGCGCCCAGCTCGATCGCCGCCGCGGCGCGCCAGACCATCGCCGCGCAGCTCGCCCCACCCAGGTCCACCACCTCGGCGAAGTTGACCTCCAATCCGAGGTATTCGGTAATTGTCGACGGCACAAATGAGTCCGATTCGCGGATGTTGGTGGCGCAGATGCCGTCCACATCGGCGGGCTCGAGCCCCGCGTCCGCGAGCGCCTCGCGGGTCAGCTGCGCCCACTGCTCGAGCGTGAAGAGCGGCGGCGCGCTGGGGCGCCGCTCGGGCTTCCACTCCGTGATGCCGACGATCGCGGCCTCGCCTCTGAGTCCCATGTCTACCTCCAGATGTCGGACGCATCGCTGGAGGGTGCCTCGACGGGCTCGGACCAGACGATGCGCGCGGCTTGCAGCTCGGCGATCTGCTCGGGGCTGCGGCCGATTTCGCGCAAGATCGACTCCGTCTCGGCGCCCGCGAGCACGCCTGGGCCGTAGGCCTCGGGGCCGCCGGCGCAGCGCGTCAGCGGGCCCCAGCGGCGCAGCGCGCCGAAGCGTTGATGCGGCGCAACGGGCGCGAAATCGTTCTCCAGCACCTGCGGATCGCGGGCGAAGAACTGCCCGGCGCTGGCGGCGTCGGCCGCGACGCAGCCGATCCGATGCGGCGCGAGCCGCGCTTCCCACTCGGCCGCGCTGCGCGTTGCGAAGAGCTGCGTGAGAGCGTCGATCAGCGCCGCTTCGTGCGTGCTGCGGCCGGCGGCGCTGGCGAAGCGCGGGTCCTGGGCCAGCTCCGGCGCGGCCTGCGCGCAGAAACGCAGCCACTCCTCATCGCGCGGCGCGGCCAGGAAGACCCAGCCCTCAGCGGCGCGGTAGAGGCGGTACAGAGCGGAGACGCCGAACAGCTCGGGATCGACCGCGCGGCGCGGCGGTTTGCCGGCGTAGTCGATGAAATCGTCGGCGTTGGCGTAGGCGTTGGCCGCCAGCATGTTGACAAAAATCTGCTGCCCGAGGCCGAAGCGCTGCTGCACATAGAGGCCGAGCAGCGCCGCCGAGGCGACCAGCAGGCCAGTGTTCGGGTCGGGGTTGGCCTCGTTGGCGCGCATCAGCTGGCGCGAGGCCTCGCGGATCTCCTCTAGGCTCTCGCAGGCCGCCGGCGGCATCGCCGCGCCCGCCTGGTAGAGCGCCCCGCCGACGGCTGCGCCGGGAATCGGGTGCGCCGAGGGGCGCCGCGCGCCCGGCGCGTCGGGCCCGTAGCCGTTCGCCGAAACCCAGACGATGTCCGGCCGAATCGCGCTCGCAGCCTCCCAGCCGATACCCAGCCGATCGGGCACGCCGGGGCGGTAGTTGTGCACGATCGCGTTCGCGCCGCCGATCAGGTCGGCCGCGATCGCTTGGCCGCGATCGCTCTTGAGGTCGATGCAGATGCTCTCTTTGGCGGCGTTGGTCTTGGCCGCGAGCATTCCTGTCAGCGGTCCGGCGCCCATCCCGCGGAAGGGATCGCCGCCGATCGGCTCGACTTTGATCACGCGCGCGCCGAGGTCGGCCAGCATCGAGACGCCGATCGGCGTGGCGATGATCGTGGCGAATTCCAGGATCGTGATCCCTTCGAGCGGCCGCCCGGCGGGCCGCCCGCCGTTTGCGGCGGCGGCGTTGCGCGCCGGCCAGCGGAATCCGTTCGCCTCGCCCAGCGCCGGCGCGGGCCTGCCGATCTCGGCCGGCGTCGCGCGCAGATGCGCGATCGGCCCCAGCTGCCGCACCGGGCCGAGTTTGGGATCGTCAATCGTCAGCACGTCGCCGTTCGCCTGCATATCGCGGTTGGCGACGGCCTCGTGCGTGGGGGTGAAGATTTCGGCGGCCACGTTGCCGGAATCGCGGAAGATCGCCATCCATTCCTCAGCGCTGCGCTCCTGCATACGCTCCAGAATGCGGTCGCGCATCGCCTCGAGCGCCTCCTCCGTCCATTCCGCCTGCCCGCCCTGCCACTGCTCCTCGGCGAACAGCTCGGTCAGCCCGGCAGCGTCCATGAACGCGTAGAAGAGATGCTCAAGCAGGTTGCCGAGCTGAATCCAGCGTCCGTCGGCGGTCATCACGGGGTGGTAGTTCAAAGTCGGCATGCCGCCGCCGACGACCATGATCTGGGGGTAGATATCGGGCTGCCGCTCGTGCAGCTGGGTGAGCAGCAGCTGCAGCAGATCGAACGGCAGCATGCCCTGCAGCAGGGAAGTCTCGACGATCTGGCCCAGCCCGCAGCGTTCGCGTTCGATCAGCGCGGCGACGATTCCGTGCAGCGCGCCCTGCGAGGCTGCGTGACCGCCCACGGGCACCGCGGCGAAGCCGGGTCCTTCGCGCTTGCGCTGTCCGGTGAAGCCCTGCATCCGCCCCGATTTGGCGGCCACGATCCCCTCGTAGGCCGGGTATTCGGCGTACGGCCCGCGCGGGCCGAAGCCCGTGATCGAGCAGTAGATCAGCCCTGGATTCTCGGCCGCGAGCGTCTGGTAGTCGGCTCCCAAGCGCTCGATCGTCGAAGGCCGAAACGTCGTCACCAGCACATCCGCGGCGCGGCTCAGCTCCAGCAGGCGCGCGCGGCCGTTGGGGCTGGTCAGGTCGGCCTCGAGGCTGCGCTTGCCGCGCAGCCACATCGGGGCGGCGGCGAGGGAGCGCAGCGGGTCGCCGCCGGGGCGCTCCAGCTTGACAACCTCCGCCCCAAAATCCGAGAGCACCATCGTCGCGATTCCGCCCACCGGGCCGCTCGACAGGTCGAGCACCCGAAGATCCTGCAACGGTGTCGCCATCAGCAGCCCCCCAGAGTCGCCGCGCAGGCCGCAGTATATGCGCGCTGCGGTCCGCGGCCGGCGCTGGGGGTGGCCCGAGAGGCGGGCTGGCGCGAAGGGGGAGGAGGGGTTGCCTTCTCCGCTAGTCGCCGAAGGAGGCGGCGCCGAGGTTGGTGTAGCCGTTGAGGGTGAAACTGCGAATTTCTTTGGCGCTGAGCAGGTGCAGCTGCGCGCCGAGCGGGAGCGCCCGCAGAGCCGCGCCCCTTACGGGCAGGGCCGCCGCGCGTTCGAGGCTGCGGCCGGTCACCCGCACGGCCAGAAAGACGCCGTCGCGGCCTGACGGCCGCCTGTGCGGAGCGGTGGGAATGTAGGCGGCGCCGTCGTGGCAGCGGAAGGCTCTGTGGTCGAATTCGGCGGGGGAGAAGACGTTGCCCAGGTCGAGGACGCTGATCCGCTGCGGCCGGGCCGGGTCGGAGACATCGAAGAGCGATGCCTGCAAGTTGCGCTGGACGCCGCTCTGCGGATCCGCGTCGCGGCCGACGCCCAACAGCAGGCCGCCGCCGAGCGGGTGCAGGTAGCGCGAGAAGCCGGGAATTTTGAGCTCGCCGACGGCTTTGGGTGCGCGCGGGTCGGACAGGTCCAGCACGTACAGCGGATCGGTCTGGCGGAACGTGACGACGTAGCCGGTCGCGCCCATAAAGCGGACAGCGAAGATTTCCTCGGTGGCGCCCAGCCCGCCGACTTCGGCGACGGCCTGCAGCGAGCCAGGCTGGCCATCTTCGCCGCCCGGGACAGCCTCGAGGACCGTGACCTGGCTGACGAACGGCGAGCGGTCGCAGCGCGTGCTGGCGGCGCGCAGATAGCCGTTGTGTTCGTCGATCGACCACTGGCTGAGCAGGATGCCGGGCACCGCACCACTGCCGAAGTAGACGGGTTCGAGCGGATCGGAGATGTCGAAACGGTGGATCCGACTCTGGTGCTGAGAATAGTCGCGCGCGACGAGGTAGAGCGAGCCGGCCGTGGCGTAGACGTGCTGGCCCGCGGCCACCAGCCCTGCCGAACCCCATTCGGCGATGCCTGCAGCCAGATCGAAGCTGAGCAGATAGGTCATCTCCAGCGCCCCCCGCGGCTCAGCGGGACTGTATGTGCGGGTGCAGTCAAGCGCGTAGCCGAAGCGCCAGGAACCGGTGCGCCGATCGTCGAGCGCGTAGAGCGGCTGCCGACGAGTCTGGCGCTGAGGATCCAGCCGTCCAGATCCAGCTCGCGCAGCAGCTGCGGCCGCGCAGGCTCGCTGATGTCGATTTCGAGCAGCTCAGCGCGGCCGCGAACGCTGTAGGAGTCGTTTGAATTGAGCTGGCGCAAGGCCAGCTGCTTGCCGCCGGCGATCAGCAGCTGCTGGGCGCCGCGGCGGCCCGCGAATGCCAGCTCGCCCACGAACTCGACCGCCGCGCCCTCGATAATCCGGGCGACCAGCAGGCGCTGCGGGCGCAGCAGATAGATGTAGGCGCCGTCGGTTTTGACGATGTCCGACTCGTCGACGCCCAGCACCTGCACGTTGGTGCCGGTTTCCGAGGTTGCCCCCTGGTCGGCGGGTGCGGCAGGTGCGGCGGGGACAAACGCTTCCCCTGCTGCCTGCTCTGCCTCTTCTTGCGGCTCTAAGTCTTCGCTGTCGCGCCCGAAGTAGGAATGCAGCGTCTGCCCGCGGTAGTGATCGGCGAGCTGATCGCAGCTTTCGAACGACCGCCGGCACCGAGCCTGACGAACGCCGCGCGCGGACGGTTCCGCTCAAACGCCCCCGCCCGCGCTATCGGAGCCCCACTGCCGGCTCTCTCAGGACGCGCCCGGCGCAACTACAACTAGTTGCGGTGAATGTACGTCTTCGAGCGAAACGACCCGGACTGGAGGCTAGGCGCCGGCAAGATCGGCAGCTGCGGACGGGAAGGCCGGCGACGTGAACAGACGACGGGCAACCGGCGCCGATCGCCCCGTTCCGGGGCGATCGGGTGGGCCGCGGGCGCCGCTCGCGCTCAGGTAGGCGGCTTTTCCTTGGCCTGCAAAGCGGCGCGCCCGTTGGCTGCGGGCCGCGGGCGGCGCTAGCCGCGCGGCAGGCCGAGGCCGCGGGTGGCGATGATGTTGCGCTGAATTTCGCTCGTGCCGGCGGCGATCGTGCCGGAGACCGCGCTGACGTAGCTGCGGCTCAGCCGCCCCTGCAGCGCCGCGTAGGGGCCGTCGCTCCAGACGTTGCCGCGCAGCCCGAGCAGCTCCATGCCCGTCTTGGCGATCCGCTGGCCCAGCTCCGAGCCGAACAGCTTGGACATCGAGGCCTCGTGGTTGGCGACCACGCCGTGCTCCTGCATGTAGGCGATCCGATAGGCCATGTAGGTGCCGACTTCGACCTCGATCGCGCGCTCGGCCAGCTCATAGCGGGCCGCTGGGCGCTCTGCGAGCAGGTAGCTGTTGTCGCGTGCGAAATCGGTGATTTCCTCGACCGTGCGGCGGCCGCCGGCGAAGGCGCCGATCCCGGAGCGCTCGAAATCGAGCGCCACCGCGAGGTGGTACCAGCCGCGGTTCGTCTCGCCGACCACGTTCGACTTGGGAATCCGCACATCCTCGAAGAAGACTTCATTGAAGCCGTGGCCCTCAGCCATGTTGATCAGCGGCCGCACGGTGATGCCGGGCGTGTCCATGCGCAGCATGAACATCGTGATGCCCTTGTGCTTGGGCGCATCGGGGTCGGTGCGCGCGGCGAGCCAGCCCCAGTCGGACACGTGCGCGCCGGAGGTCCAGATTTTCTGGCCGTTGATCACGTAATCGTCGCCGTCGGCCACGGCGCGGGTCTGCAGCGAGGCGAGGTCGCTGCCCGAGCCGGGCTCCGAGTAGAGCGTGCACCACCAAGATTCAGCGTCGGCGATCCGCGCCAGGTGCTCTTCTTTCTGGGCGTCGGTGCCGTAGAGCATCAGCGAAGGGCCGACCCACTGGACGCCCATGTTGCCGCCCGCGCCGGGCGCGCGGTGGTAGGCCATCTCTTCGGCCATCACCATCTGCTGCGAGTGCGGCGCCTCGAGGCCGCCGTGCTCCTCCGGCCAGGCCATCGTCAGCCAGCGCCGCTTGGCCATCTCGCTCTGGAAGGCGCGCGTAATCGGAAAGACGGTCTCGCCGTAGCCCTCGCCCTGCGGCCGCGCGTCCCAGTCGTCGGGCAGATTGTCGGCGATAAAGGTCTTGACCTCCGTACGGAAGTCGACGATTTCCTGGTCTTCGCGGTAGTCCATCTGCTCGGCCTCTCCAACACAGCGCCGCTGCCGGCGCGGCGCGCGGTCTCACGCTGCTCGGTTCGGCTCTAGTCTAACCGCAGTCAGCGCTCCGCTGCCCTGCGCGCCTCTCTGGCTGTCCCCTGCCTGCGGCACCCCCTCCCACCACAATCAAATGGTGAGGGCGGAAGGAGCTAGCGCCCCTTCTGGCCGCGCGGTACGGTGAGTGGGGCGGGGTTGCAGGCAGGCGGCGGGATGACAGCTGCGACGACGGCGCGGCGCGCGGCGCTGCTGGCGGCTGTCCTCTCCGCGCTGCTGTTGAGCGGCTGCATCTTCGGCGGCGAATCCGAGCGCGACCTCAGCGAGTACTTCCCCGAGGCCGAACAGCAGGCGCAGCCGCAGACTGCGGCCGCGGAGCAGGCGGAGTCCGACGGCGGCGCCGCGCTGCCGCCCGTCGAGCGCCTCGAGGACCTGGACGTGGCGCCCGCCAGCGCGCTCGAAGCCGTACAGCGCTTCTTCCACCTGCTCGCCGACGGCCGGCTGCCCGAAGCCTGGACCACGATCAGCACCGAAGGCAAGGAACGCTACGACGCCGAACGCTTCGCGCAGCGCTACCGCGACATCTGGGCCGAAGCGACGATCCGCGGCTTCAGCTGGGAAGTGATCGAGGGCGGCGACGTCAATGCGCCAGCCTTCGAAGTGGTGCTGCGCTACCAGACGGTCTATTTCGGCGAGATCGAGGAGCGCGTGTTTGTGCCCGTCCTGCGGCAGCCGCACTGGGTTGTCAACTGGTCGCCCAATTTGATCTTCGACGGCCTTGGGCCGGAGGGCTACCTCGTGCGGCTATTGATCGAGCGCCCCCCGCGCGGCCGCATCCTCGACCGCAACGGCGTCGTGCTGGCCGGCGCGGCCGAGGTCGCGACGGTCGGCGTCTATTGGGACGCCGTGACCGATGAGGACGCTGTGATCAGCTTCTTCATTGAGCGGCTCGGGATGGAAGAGTCGGTCGTGCACTCGCTGATTTACCAGAATGCGCCCAGCTACCAGTTTCTGCCCGTTGCGGAGCTGCCGATCGACACGCCCGCCGCGCTGATCGAGGAATACGAGCAGCTCTCCGGCCAGGGCATCCTGGTGCGCCGCGATCTGCGCCGCTGGTATCCGCACGGCGAGCGCGCCTCGCACGTCGTCGGCTACTTGCAGGAGATCAACCCTGAGGAGCTCGCGGAGCGCTTCGACGAGGGCTACCGCTCGGGCGACATGATCGGCCGCGACGGGATCGAAGCCTCGTTCGAGCCGGCGCTGGCCGGCCGGCGCGGCGGTTCGCTGGCAATCATCGACGCCGCGGGCCGCCCGGTCCGCGAGATGATCTCGCGGCCGTCGGCGCCCGGGGCCGATGTACGGCTGACGATCGACATCCGCGTCCAGCAGCTGGCTGAGGCGGCGCTCGGCGAACAGCCCGGCGCGGTCGTCGCGCTCGACCCGCGCAACGGCCAGATCATCGCGATGGCCTCCTTTCCGCGCGTCGACCCCAACGCGATCACCGACGGATTCACCCAGGAGGAGGTCGATCGCTACTTCGGCGACGAGCGGCAGCCGTTCATCAACCGCGCCGTCGAGCAGCTCTACGCGCCGGCCTCGACGTTCAAGGCGATCACGCTCGCAGCGGCGCTTGAGCAGGGCGGCTACGAGATCGGCGATCGGCTTGATTGCGCCGCGCAGTGGATGGGCGTAGGCGATGAGCCGCTGCGCAACTGGAAGGATGAAGACCAGGGCCGGATCAGCCTCGCGCGCGCGCTGGCCGAATCATGCAACACGGTGTTCTACGAGCTGGGCCTGCAGCTCGACCGCCGCGATGAGCGGATCCTGCCAACGGTGGCGGCCGGCTTCGGTTTCGGCGCGCCGACCGGCGTCGTCGGGCTGGCCGAAGAATCCGGCGTGAGCCCGTCGCCGCTCTGGAAGCGCGACGCGCTCAACGAGCCCTGGTACACCGGCGACACGCTGAACATGAGCATCGGCCAGGGCTTCGTCGCCGTCACCGTGCTGCAGCTGGCCAACGCCTACGCCGCGCTCGCCACCAGCGGCACGGTCTGGACGCCGGTGATCGTGCAGTCGATCGAGCCGCCGGGGATGCCGCCGCAGCTGCTTGAGCGCCGCGCCACCAACGTGCTGCCGCTCTCGGCCGAAAACCTCAGCCAGCTGCAGGCCGCGCTGCGCAGCGTCGTCTCGCAGCCCTACGGCACCGGCTGGGGCGCCTTCGCAGGCAGCGTGCTGCGCGTCGCCGGCAAATCCGGCACCACCGAGGACCAGGTGATCGACACCGAAACGATCGCCGCCATTGATGAAACGGAACAGCAGGCCGCACAGGCCGAACCGGCGGAGCAGACAGAGCAGGCGGACGAACTGGAGACTGCGCAGCAGCAGGAGCAGCAAGCGGAGCCGGAGCCGGTGGGGCCGTTCTTCACCCATGCCTGGTTCGCCGCCTGGGCCAACTATGAGGATCCGAAGCTGGTCGTCGTGGTCGTGCTCGACGACGGTAAATCGGGCGCCGACGACGCCGGCCCGATCGCGCGGCGCGTGCTCGAGGGCGCGATTCTGACTGGGGCAGTACCGTGAGCGCATGCAACGCTCGCGCTTCCGCCGCCTCGTCGCCCGCGCGCTCGACGAAATCCCCGATCAGCTCGCCGAACGGATGGACAACGTCGTGATCATCGTGCGCGCCCGCCCGGAGCCGGACGAGCTCGCGCTTGTGGGGCTGGGCCCGCGCGACGTGCTGCTCGGCCTCTACAGCGGCCGCCCGCTGACCGCGCGCGGCAGCTACGGCGAAGTGCTGCCCGACCGCATCTACATCTACCAGGAGCCGATCGAGTCGATCTGCCGCTCCGAGCAGGAAGTCGTTGCGCAGGTGCGCGAGACGGTCCTGCACGAGGTCGCGCACCACTTCGGGATCGACGACGACCGGCTGGACGAAATCGGCATCGCGCCGCGGCGCGACGCGCACATCGAGCCGGAGCCGCCGCACCCGCGCTACGCGCCGTTTCTCTAGCCGCGCTCTTGATCCGCGTCGTCTGTGCAGCTGACGCGCTACAGCCGATGGCGGGCGGCTATTGGTCGGCCTGGAAGAAGTAATCGGCCCCGAGGTAGTCGTCCATGTCCACGGGGAACGCCTCGCGGAGCCGGAAAAAGAACTCGCGCCCCTGCGGCGTATACGGGTCGCGCAGCAGCAGTTCGGTTGCACCGGGAAACTGCGCCTCCAGCCCCTGAAAGAACTTCGCGTCCTCCTGCTCCTCCGCCGCCATGCACGCCTCAACGACTTCTGCGGGGACGAAGCGCCCTTTGGCGATCCGCTCTCTGGCGATCCGCGCGTCTTCAGCACCCTCCTCGGGAGTCGGCTCGCCGAAATCGACGCGCCGCATCCACTCCGCGAACTCGGAGTCGCCCAGAGACAGAGCGCGATCGATCCGCGCTTGGCGGTCCAAACCGGACCACGTTTCCTGCACCGGCCGCTCTTCGGCCACCATCGCATGCTCCCGTCTGTACAGCCCATCCTAGCGCCGACGCAGCACCCGTTCGACGGCGGCGCGAAGCAGCGCTTCAGCCTGCTGCATTGCCGCTTCCACCGTCATCCCGGGCGGCGCGGCCTGTTCGTGATCGGTGAGGCCGGGGAGCCGGCCGCCACCCTCAATCAGGCCGCAGATTGCCGCGCACGGCTTGCCTGCGGCTTGGGCCAGCAGGGCGACGCCGGCGACCGATTTGCCCCAGGCCGACTGCGTATCCAGCCGGCCTTCACCGGTCAGCACCAGGTCGGCCCGGGCGGCCCGCTCAGGCAGACCGATCGCCGCCGCGACGGTGTCGAAGCCCGAGACCAGCCGCGCGCCGCAGAACGCCGCCAGCGCCGCGGGCAGCCCGCCGGCCGCGCCGGCGCCCGGCAGCCCGGCGACGCTGACGCCCAGGTCCCGCTCGAGCATCGCGGCGTAGTTCGCCAGCGCGCGGTCCAGCTCCGCGATGGTCTGCGCGTCGGCGCCCTTCTGGGGGCCGTACACGGCGCTCGCGCCGTTGGGGCCCAGCAGTGGATTCTGCACGTCGCAGAGCACTTCGATCCGCGTCGAGGCCAGCCGCCCATCGAGCCCCGAGGCGTCGATCCGCGCCAGCCGCGCCAGCGCTGCGCCGCCGGGCGGCAGCGCGCTGCCGCCGTCGTCGAGCATCCGCGCACCCAGGGCTGTTGCAGCGCCGGCTCCGCCGTCGTTCGTTGCGCTGCCTCCCACCCCGATCAGGATCCGCTCTGGCTGCGCGTCCAGCGCGTGCGCGATCAGCTCGCCCACCCCGTGCGTCGCGGCCCGCCGAGGGTCCAGCTGGTTGGGCCTGAGCAGCGTCAATCCGGCTGCCGCGGCCATCTCGATCACCGCTGTCCGGCCGTCGTCGATTCGCCCCCAGCGTGCGTCGACCGGCGCACCCAGCGGCCCCGAGACACGCGCAATCGATACCCGCCCGCGCGCCGCGCGCACAATCGCCTGCACTGTGCCGGGGCCTCCGTCGGCAATCGGCGCCAAATCGATTTCCGCGTCGGGGCGGGCTGCCCGTACTGCGGAGGCGAAGCAGTCGGCCGCCTCAACCGCGCTGAGGCTGCCCTTGAACTCCTGCGGCGCGATCAGAATCCGCATCAGCGCCCGCCGGCCGGCTCAGGCAAGCCCGAAAATGCGCGTCACGGCGATTGCGGTCAGCGCTGCCGCCCAGAGCAGCGCAGCGAGCCGAATACGCCGATAGAGCGACACCACTCCGCCGAGCTTGATGTAGCCGCCCACCCACAGCACGGAGAGCAGCAAGACCACGCCGATAAACAGATAGCCCGCATTCATCGCCGCTCATCGTAGAGAGCCGCCGCGGCGGGCGGCCGCGGGCGGCGCGGGCGCTGACGGGTTAGCCGCCGGGGGCGCGCCACGGTGCCGTAGCCGCCGCGCACGCCGGCCCGGCGGCGGGCGGGGCGGGCGGTCGGCCCCGCACAGATTGGGCAGGGCCGATGCCCGGGCGCGGGCCCGCTCTGAGGCGGCTGCGGCAGCTGCAGCGTTAGGGCCAGCTGAACACCGCGTGACTGCGTCGAAAGCGGCATGCACACCTCGCTGTCCGCAACTCGGACCAAGCGCCGATGGCACCACCATAGAACATTCGTGCTATATTGGTCAAGCGGCCCGCCCGAGGCTTCAGGGCTCGGGGCGGTCGAGCCAGTCGACCATCTCTCGCATCCGCTCGCTGAACCGCTCGTAGCGCCGCCGATCTGCGCCGAGCAGAATCGCGATGAACAGAATCGCCAGCCCAACTTCGACCATCGCGGCGCTCCTTCAGCGGCTCGCTGCCCGTTCGCAGCTATGGTAGCGGTGAAGGAGCGCACAATGGCAGCGAGGTCCAATCGTGCGCCCGTGGTGGCCGCGCTGACGCTCGGCTGCAAGCTCAATCAGGCCGAAACTCAGGCCGCGGCCCGCACGCTGCAGGAGGCGGGCTGCATCACCGTCGACCGGCCGGCCGAGGCCGATGCATGGCTGATTAACACCTGCAGCGTGACGCACGTTGCCGACCGCAAGGCGCGCCGCCTGGTCCGCCTCGCCGGGCGGCTCTCGCCCAACGCGCCCGTCGTGGTGACCGGCTGCTACGCCGAACACGCGGCCGAAACGCTGATCAGCGAGGCCGGCGCGGACATCGTGATCCCCAATGCCGAGAAAGCCTCCGCCGCCGCGGCTGTGCTGCGTGCATTGGGCGATGCGCAGGGTGCGCAGGGCCGCCAACGCGCCCCGCGCGCTCAGGCAGCCCGCGCTAGCGGCCGCACTCGCGCGTTCATCAAGATCCAGGAAGGCTGCGACGACGTCTGCGCGTTTTGCATCGTGCCCCGCGTGCGCGGGCGGGAGCGCGCCGCGCCGATCGAGGCGATCGTGAGCCAAGCGCGGGAGCGCGCCGCCGAGGGCGTGCGCGAGATCGTCCTCACCGGTACTCAGCCGGGCGCCTACGGGCGCGACCGCGGGGACGGGAGCAGCGCGGCGCGGCTGCTCCAGGCGCTGCTCAGCGAAACCGATGTCCCGCGTCTGCGCTACTCCTCGATTCAGCCGCAGGACATCAGCCCCGAGCTGCTCGCCTGCTGGGAGGATGCGCGGCTCTGCCGCCACTTCCACCTCGCGCTGCAAAGCGGCAGCGACGCGGTGCTGCGGCGAATGCGCCGCCGCTACGGCGCCGCGCAGTTCCTTCAGGCGCTCGAGCAGATTCGCGCCGCCGTCCCCGGCGCCGCGATCACGACCGACGTGATCGTTGGCTTTCCCGGCGAGACCGAGGCCGATTTCGAGCGCAGCCTCGAGCTCTGCCGCCGCGCCGCGTTCGCTGATATACACGTCTTCCCCTACTCGCCGCGCCCGCGCACGAGCGCCGGCCTGCTCGAAGACGACGTGCCGCCCGAGACGAAGCGGGAGCGCTCGCGGCGCCTGCGCAGGCTCGCCGCCGCGCAGGCGCGCGCCTACCGCCAACAGCTCGTCGGCGAGGTCGCCGCGGTGCTCTTCGAATCGGCCGCGGGCGGACGCCTGCACGGCCTAACCGACACCTACGTGCCGGTCGTGGCTGAGTGGCGGCACGAGGCCCCGCCGCCGCTCAACGAGCTGCGTGCGACGCGGATCTTCGGCCTGCAGCGCGGCGGAGCGGAGCCGCCCGCCGCGCTCGGGCAGGCGGCGCTCAGCGAGTTGCCGCTCGCGGAGCTGGCCGCGCCGGCCCGGCAGGTCGCCCTCTCTCGCGAGTACGCCGTGCAGGCGGCCGAGTAACCGCCTCCGTGCCGGCCGTCGTCTGCACGCTGTGCATCGAGCTGCGGCTCTTCGAGTCGGCCTCGCTCAAAGACAAGCGCGCCGTTGTGCGCCGCGTCCGCGATCGGGTGCGCAACAAGTTCAACGCCGCCGCCGCCGAAGTCGGTGCCCTCGACGACCCCGCCGCTGCCGTGCTTGCGTTCGCCACCGTCTCCAACGCCGAAGCGCACGGCCGCGCCTCGATGCAGCAGCTGCTGCGCTTCATCGAGGGGCTGAGCATCGATGCAGAGATCACGCACGTCGAGATAGACGCGATCCGCCTTTGAGCCCGTATGCCCGTAAGCCTGTAGCAAACGCCCCGCTTCCATCTCCTCCTCCAAGCGGAGGGCAGGGGCATGTGCAGCATCCCGCCCGGCGGCGGGGGAGAGCGGCTCGGCCGCGCGGCATCTCTGCGCACGCGGGCGGGACGGGGCGGGAGCGGCTTCGGGCGGGTTTCCGCAGCAGCTGCCGCCCTGAGCCGCTCGACTGCTCGACTGGCGGGAATGTGAACTAGCGCTCGCAGCCCTCCGCGAGCGGCTCGGCCCATAGATCGTGGCCCAGCGCGGCGGTGATCCGCACCGTGGGCATTGAACCGGGCAGGGCTGCGCCGCTGCAGAAGATCAGCCCATCCACTTCTGGCGCCTCTCGATAGCTGCGCCCGGCGAAGATCGGATCGCCGTCCTCCGTCGTCTGGCCCGGCTCCGATTCGACCAGCAGCTGCAGCTCGCGTCCGACCTGCGCGGCGCTGCGCTCGGCGGCGATCTTGCCCAGCAGCGTCATCAGGCGCCGATAGCGGCGCTGCTTGGTGCGCTCCGCAATCTGCCCATCCAGCGCGGCCGCCGGCGTGCCGGGCTGGGGCGAATAGGTAAACGCTCCGGCGCGATCGAAGCGCGCTTCGCGGCAGAAGCGCAGCAGCTGCTCAAACTCCCGCTTCGTCTCGCCGGGAAAGCCGACGATGAAGGTCGTGCGGATTGCGATATCCGGCATTGCCGCGCGCAGCCGCTCCAACGTCTGGTGCACCATCCGCATGTTGTGCGGCCGCTTCATCCGCCGCAGCAGCTCAGGGCTGCCGTGCTGAAGCGGAATATCGAGGTAATGGCAGACCTGCGGAATCGCCGCCATCGCCTCGACCAGGCTTGGCGTCACGAAGCCTGGATAGGCGTACATCAGCCGCAGCCAGCGCGCGCCCGGCACCTCCGCCGCGAGGCGCTCGAGCAGCCGCGCGAGACCGTTGGCGTCGCCCCATTCTGCGCCGTAGGCGGTGCTGTCCTGCGCCACCAGCACGAGCTCGCGCGCGCCGCGGTCGGTCAGCTCGCGCGCTTCGGCGATCAGCGCATCGGGCGCTGCGCTGCGAAACTGCCGCCCTTTGATCTGCGGAATGTTGCAGAACGTGCAGGGCCGCGCGCAGCCGTCGGAAATCTTTAGGTAGGCCGAAGCCTGCACCGCCTGCGCGGTTCCGCCCGGCGGGATATCGCGCGCAGCCGCCGGAGCGGCGGCGGGCGCCGCCGCTCCGATCGCATCCCAGGCCTCGATCCCGAAGATCTCGTCGACGCCGACCAGCGACTCGACGCGCTCCCGCTCGATCTGCGGCCAGCAGCCCGCCACGATCAGGCGCTGGCCTGGCCGCCGCTCGGCGGCCAAGAGCTCAGCGGCGCGGGCCGACTCCGCCTTGGCGTCGTCGATGAACCCGCAGGTATTGAGCAGGAGCAGGTCGGCCTCGCGCCGGTCGGCCGCCGCGCGGTGCCCGGCGGCCTCGAGCGAGCGTGCGATCCGCGCCGAATCGGTCGTGTTCTTGGGGCAGCCCAGGGTGAGGATGTGGTAGCGCATCAACCGCCCGCAGCCGCCGCGCGCGGTCCGCGGCTGATCACCAGCGTCACCGCTCCGTCGCTGGGAATTTGCTCGCCCGGCGGCGGCGTCTGCTCGATCACCGCGCCGGCCGGCGTCTCGTCGTAGACCTCGATCAGCATGAACGGTGCACCGGTGTTCTGGACGTAGTTGATCGCCTCGCGGGCGGTGTAGTTGCGCAGGTCCGGGAGCGGATCACGGCTGATCTCGGGGCGGCTGATCACGGCCTGCGCCTGCGCTTCGACATCGACGTTCTGCGTAATCCCCGGCACCGCGCGCGGCGCTTCGGGGGCGATCACCGGATCCCGCAGCGTCACCACGGCGACGACGCCGGCGATCACCACCAGCACAACCACGGCCGCCGCCAACCACGGGCCGAGATGCACCCGCGGACGCTCGAGCCGTTCGTTCGATGTCTGCTCCC
>CAYFZI010000025.1:0-37872 GCA_964347635.1 uncultured Dehalococcoidia bacterium | reverse complement strand
TCTGGCGCGCCTCGGCGACCGCGGCGCGGCTGAGCGGCACGTGGACGGCCATCTGATCGCCGTCGAAGTCGGCGTTGAAGGCCGAGCAGACAAGCGGGTGGATCTGGATCGCGCTGCCGTCGACCAGCACCGGCTCGAACGCCTGGATGCCGAGGCGGTGCAAGGTCGGTGCGCGGTTGAGCAGCACGGGGCGGATTTTGACCACGTCTTCGAGCACGTCCCAGACTTCGGGGCGGCCGCGCTCGACGATCCGCTTGGCGCTCTTGATGTTCGGCGCGAGGCCGCGGGTGACCAGCTCGTACATCAGGAAGGGCTTGAACAGTTCGAGCGCCATACGGCGGGGCAGGCCGCACTGGTGCAGCTCGAGCTCGGGGCCGACCACAATCACCGAGCGGCCGGCGTAGTCAACGCGCTTGCCGAGCAGGTTCTGGCGGAAGCGGCCCTGCTTGCCTTTGAGCATGTCGGAGAGGCTCTTGAGCCGGTGGCTGCCGCTGCCGGTGACGGCGCGCCCGCGCCGGCCGTTGTCGATCAGCGAGTCCACCGCCTCCTGCAGCATCCGCTTCTCATTGCGGATGATGATCTCCGGCGCGCCCAGCTCGAGCAGCCGCTTGAGCCGGTTGTTGCGGTTGATCACGCGCCGGTAGAGGTCGTTGAGGTCGGAGGTGGCGAAGCGCCCGCCGTCGAGCTGCACCATCGGCCGCAGATCCGGCGGCAGCACCGGCAGAGCGCGGAAGAACATCCAGCCGGGGCTGTTGGTCGACTTGCTCAGGCCGTCGACGACGCGCAGCCGCTTCATCGCCTTTTTGCGCCGCTGGCCGGCCGTGCCGGCCACCTCTTCCTTGAGCTGTTCGGCAGTCGCGGCGAGATCCATGCGGCTGATCAGCGACAGGATCGCTTCAGCGCCCATTTCACAGCGGACGACGCCGGGGTACTGCTCCATCAGCTCTTCAGCGCGCTGCTCGGAAAGAATCGCTTTATCGAAGTCGCCGGTCGCGACCGGATCCTGGAGCGAGGCAAGGTCGCGCTCGATCCGCTCCTCGAGCTCTCGATCGGCGCGCTCCTCGAGCGTCTCCAGCTGCTCGCGCAGGCGCTCCTCCTGCTCGGCGACGTTCTCGCGCGCCTGCTCAGCGCCGGCCTCGGCTTGGCTGCGCAGCTGCGTTTCGGAGGCCCGGCGCGCGGCCTCGCGCTCGGCGAGCAGCTGCTCGAAGCTGCGCTGGAGCACGCCGAGCGCGGCTTCGGCCTCGATCGGCTCGCCGCGGTTAGCGATCTTTTGGTCGGCCAGGCGCAGGTGGCGGCGGGCCTTCTTGCCGTCGAAATCGGCGATCAGCCCGCGCACCGCGTCTGCCTGCTCTTGCAGTTCGGCGAGCTGCTCTTCGTGCGCGGCGGCGAGCGCGGCGAGGTCGGCCGCGAGGCGCTCATCGATCTCCGCGAGCAGCTTCTCGCGCGCCGCGGCCAGCTTTTCGCGCGTCTCTTTGAGGTGCTCGCGCTGATCGTCGATCGCGTCCTCGGCGTCGATCTTGAGGTACTCGATCGCCTTCTTTTTGGCCTCCTCATCGACATGGGTGACGATGTACTGAGCGAAGTAGAGCACGCGCTCGAGCTTGCGCGGGGAGAGGTCGAGCAGCAGCGCGATCCGCGCCGGCGTGCCCTTGACGAACCAGATGTGGGAGACCGGCGCGGCCAGCTCGACGTGGCCCATGCGCTCGCGGCGCACTTTGCTGCGGGTCACCTCGACGCCGCACTTGTCGCAGATGATGCCCTTGTAGCGGACCCGCTTGTATTTCCCGCAGGCGCACTCGAAGTCCTTCTGGGGGCCGAAGATCTTCTCGCAGAAGAGCCCGTCTTTTTCCGGCTTGAGCGTGCGGTAGTTGATCGTTTCGGGCTTCAGCACCTCGCCGAAGGACCAGTTGCGGATTTGCTCCGGCGAGGCCAGGGAGATGCGCATCGCATCGAAATCGCGAACCTCAAGCACGGATCACTTCCTCTCCTTCGAAGCCGGACAGGTTGACGCCCAGCTGCGGCAGCTCATCGCGGCTGGGCACTTCAAACTCGACCCGCTCTTCGGCCTGGTTGAGCACATCGACGGCGAGGCCGAGGCTCTGCAGCTCCTTGAGCAGGACGCGGAACGATTCAGGCACGCCCGGCTCGAGCACGGTGTCGCCTTTGACGATCGCCTCATAGGCCTTGACGCGGCCAACGATGTCGTCGCTCTTCACGGTCAGCAGTTCCTGCAGGATGTTGGCTGCGCCGTAGGCCTCGAGCGCCCAGACCTCCATCTCGCCGAAGCGCTGGCCGCCGAACTGCGCCTTGCCGCCCAGCGGCTGCTGCGTGATCAGCGAGTAGGGGCCGGTCGAGCGGGCGTGAATTTTGTCCTCGACCATGTGGCTCAGCTTCATCAGGTAGATGTAGCCAACCGTGACAGGCTGGTCGAAGGGTTGGCCGGTGCGCCCGTCGACGAGCGCCTGCTTGCCGAAGATCGGGGGCGATCCGCGGTTGTCGCGGGCCGCCCGCGCGGCCTTGTCGAACAGCGTCTGGGCCGCGTAGCCACGCGCCGAGCGCGGCTCGCCGAGGCCGATCAGCCATTCGGCCAAGGCGACGCGGCTGGCCGCGCCGGGCCGCTGGTCGTTGAACGCGTCGGCGATCGCCGCTTCGCTGTAGTTGCGCTCGCGCAGCCAGGCCGCGGTGCGCTCGTCCACCGTGCCGTCGCCGGCCAGCGACTGCAGCGCCGCCTCATCCGCGGCCCCGTTGGCGGAGCCGTTGCCCGCACGGCCGGCGGCGCTCGGAGCGCCGCGCGCGGCGCGGACGATCCAGGCGCGCGCCAGGGCGTCCTGCAGATCTTCCTCGCTGGCGCCGTCGAAGACGGGGGTGATCGCGCGGAAGCCGAGCATGTTGGCGGCCCAGCCGAGATGCGTTTCGAGAATCTGGCCGAGGTTCATGCGGCTGGGCACGCCGATCGGCGAGAGCACGACATCGATCGGGGTGCCGTCCTCGAGGTGGGGCATATCTTCAACCGGCAGGACCGTGGAGATCACGCCCTTGTTGCCGTGCCGCCCGGCCATCTTGTCGCCGACCTGCAGCTTGCGCCGCTCGGCGATCGTCACGCGCACCAGCTGCTCCATACCGGCCGGCAGATCATCGGATTCGGCGCGGGTGAAGACCCGCACGTCGACGACGGTGCCGTGGACGCCGTGCGGAACGCGCAGCGAGGTGTCCTTCACCTCGCGCGCCTTTTCGCCGAAGATCGCGCGCAGCAGCTTCTCCTCGGCGGTCAGCTCGGTCTCGCCCTTGGGTGTGATCTTGCCGACCAGAATGTCGCCCGGCTCGACTTCGGCGCCGATCCGCACGATCCCTTCGGCATCGAGTTGGGTCAGCGACTCTTCGGCGACGTTGGAGATGTCGCGGGTGATCTCCTCGTTGCCGAGCTTGGTCTCGCGCGCGCCGATCTCGTGCTTGGACATGTGGATCGAGGTGAATTTGTCGTCCTGCACGAGCCGCTCGGAGACGATCACGGCGTCCTCGAAGTTGTAGCCCTCCCAGGCCATGAACGCGGCGAGCACGTTCTGGCCCAGCGCCAGCTCGCCGTGGTCGGTCGAGGAGGAGTCGGCGATCGGCTGGCCGCGCACGACCCGCTCGCCGCTCGAGACGATCGCCCGCTGGTTGATGCAGGTGCCTTGGTTGGAGCGCAGGAACTTGATCAGCGGGTAGCTGACCTCCGCGCTGCGGCCGTCGTAGCGCACCTTGATCTCAGTCACGATCTCTTTCTTTTTGTCGATCACCGCCTCGCGCGCGGTGACGGCGGTGATCACTCCGTCGTCCTCGGCCGAGAGCACCTGGCCGGAGTCGACGGCGGCGGGGCGCTCCATACCGGTGCCGACCAGCGGCGCCTCCGGGCGCACCAGCGGGACCGCCTGGCGCTGCATGTTGGCGCCCATCAGGGCGCGGTTCGCATCGTCGTGCTCGAGGAAGGGAATCAGGCTCGCAGCGACGGAGACGATCTGGCGCGGCGAGACGTCCATGAAGTCGATCTCGTCCGGCGGCACCTCCTCGAAGTGCTCGCCGGCGCGGGCCTCGACGCGCTCTTCGAGGAAGTGGCCGCTGCTGTCGATGCGGGCGTTGGCCTGCGCGATCACCGCCTCGCGCTCATCGTCCGCGGTCAGCTCGACGACCTCATCGGAGGCGAAGGCGCGGATCGCGACCGGCGCGTCGTTGACCGCGGCGATCCGCTGGGCCAGCTCCGCGCTGACCGTGTCGCCGCGGCGGGCGATCATCTCGCCCGCGGCGTCCTCGATCGGCTCCGCCAGTTCGCGCCCGATCAGGTCGGGGTGGTCCGGCGGAAGCGCGCGGATCACGCGGCGGTAGGGCGTTTTGATGAAGCCGTAGTCGTTGAGCACGCCGAAGGTGGCGAGCGAGCCAATCAGCCCGATGTTGGGCCCTTCGGGGGTCTCAATCGGGCAGATCCGCCCATAGTGGCTGTAGTGCACATCGCGCACATCGAAGCCGGCGCGGTCGCGGCTGAGGCCGCCGGGGCCGAGCGCCGAGAGGCGGCGTTTGTGGGTCAGCTCGGCCAGCGGGTTGGTCTGGTCCATGAACTGGCTGAGCTGATGCCCGCCGAAGAACTCTTTGATCGCAGCCTGCACGGGGCGGATGTTGACCAGCGCGCTGGAGGCGGCCTGATCGGGGTCGATGATCGTCATCCGCTCGCGCACGACGCGCTCCATCCGCACCATGCCGATCCGAAACTGGTTCTGCAGCTGCTCGCCGACAGCGCGGATGCGGCGGTTGCCAAGATGGTCGATATCGTCCGGATGCTCGCGGCCGTTGTTAATCGCAACCTGCGTGTGGATGACAGCGAGCAGGTCGCGCAGCCAGAGCGCGCGCCGGCGGGCGCCGTCGGCCGCGGCCCGCTCTGGGTCGAGCCCCAGCGCGTTGGCGCGCGCCTGCAGCGCTCGGTCGATCTCGCCGAGCCGCTTGCCGACCTTGTAGCGGCCGACGCTGCCGAGATCGTAGCGGCGCGGCTCGAAGAACTGGCCGAGCAGCTGGCGGGCCGTATCGAGCGTGGGCGGGTCGCCGGGCCGCAGGCGCTTGTAGAGCTCGAGCATGGCCCATTCTTTATTGCGCGCCTCGGGCGCCACGCCGGGCGCTTCCTTGGCCAGCGTGGTCTCGACGAAGCGGTGCAGCGAATCGTCGTCGAGGCCCTCCAGCATCTGCAGGATGCGCGCATCGGTGCCGAGCCGCGATTCGATCTTGCGCGTCCCGCGGCGGTCGGTCTCCGTGAACTCGGGCAGGCCGGAGTCGTCCAGCGCGCGCAGCAGCGTGGTGACGGGAATCTTGCGTTTACGGTCGACCTTGACGGTCAGGATGTCGCGGTTGCTGGTCTCGAATTCGAGCCAGGCGCCGCGGCTGGGAATCAGCTTGGCGGTGCAGAGCGTGCGGCCGGTGGCCGGGTCGGTGTTGGCCCCGAAGTAGACGCCCGGCGAGCGCACCAGCTGCGAGACGACGACGCGCTCGGCGCCGTTGATGATGAAGGTGCCGGTCTCGGTCATGTGCGGCAAATCGCCGAAATAGAGGTTCTGCTCTTTGGTCTCGTTGGTCTTCTTGCTCAGCAGCCCAACGGTGACGCGCAGCTCCCCGGCGTAGGTCTTGTCGCGCTGGCGGCACTCGTGCGGCGTCTCCTGCGGCGGGTTGTAAGTGTGATCCTTGAAGTACAGCTCCATGCGGTTGCCGGTGAAGTCGGTGATCGGCGACATCTCGCGGAACAGCTCGGCCAGCCCCTCGTTGAGGAACCAGCGGTAGGAGTCGCGCAGCAGCTGGATCAGGTTGGGCAGCTCGTGCGCCTCGGGCAGGCGCGAGTAATTGACCAGCTGGGGCGTCGCCAGAACCATCTCAACTCCTCCTGATCCTGCCTGCTGCGCCGCCCAGAACTGAACGCACTAGAGCTGAACCGCATGGGAGCGGGCACGGCGCAAGGCGCAACAGCGGCACCGCCGCCGCTGCGGAATCCGATCGGAGAACATTCGGCGGCTCAGGCAGGGTGGTCCTCGCCGATCAATGCGCGCCGACGCCGAGCAGCACAGCGCGGAGAGACGTTCGCCGAAGTGAAACAGGTTCCGGGCATGGGTGGTCAGAAGGATTTTACCGAGCACAGGGCCCGAACGTCAAATCGAACACTACACTGGCGCACACGCTAACGTGTATGGGTGAAGCGCGGAGCGCAGCGTGATGCAGGAGCGGCGGCGCCGGGATCGGAGCTGGAACGCGGAATCGATCCGGCGGCTGCGCGACCACGTCGGGCTCACGCAGTCTGAGCTCGCCGAAGAGCTGAACACGCGCCAGCAGACAATCTCGGAGTGGGAGCGCGGCGCCTACCGCCCGCGCGGGCCCTCGGCGCGGCTCCTCACCCGCGTAGCCGAAGACGCCGCATTTCCCTACGAGGCCGGCGGCGCAGCCGAAGAGACGGACGCAGCCGAGCAGCGCGGGCGCGGCAGCGGTGACGGTAATGACGGCAGTGACAGCGGCTGACGCGCCCGCCGAGCTGGAGCTGCAGCAGCGCTGGGCGGAAGGGCGCTGGGACGCGCCCTGGCTGAGTCTGCAAGGCGGCGGGCCGCCCCTGCGGATCTGCTTCGCGGGGCGCTGGAACCACGCCGCCGGGCCGGACTTTCGCGGCGCGATCCTGCTCGACAGCGCCGGCCGCACACAGCGCGGCGATGTCGAGCTGCACCGCGATCCAAGCGGCTGGCGCAGCCACGGGCACCACCGAGACCCGGCCTACGCGCAGGTGCTGCTGCACGTGGTCGGCGCAGGCGCGGGCGGCGGCGCCGGCCCGCCGCTTGCGCTGCTGCCGGCCGCCGCCGCGCCGCCGGCGCCGCCGCCCTGCACCCAGGTGCTCGATCGGGCCGGGCCGGCCGCCGTTGCGGCGCGGCTGCGGCAGCTGGCCGGCGCGCGCCTGCAGCGCAAAGCAGCAGCGCTGGCGCGGCGCCGCGCGCAGCTGCGCGGCGGCCGCGACGGCGACGAGTTGCTGGCCGCCTGGGCCCTCGCGCGGGCCCTCGGTATGCCGCACAACACGGAAATCCTGGGCACAGCGCTCGAGGCGGCCTGGCGGCGCAGCCGAGCGCTGAGCGGCGGCGAGTGGACGCTGGAGCTGCGCCGCTCTCTCAGCGCCGCGCTCAACCAAGCGCACAACTGGCGAACCGGGCGCGCCGCGCTCGGACAGCGCGGCGGCGCGGCGGACGCGTTGGCCCAGCTGCTGGCGCGCTGGGGGCGCGGGGGAGCGGCGGCCGCCTGCCGGCGGCTGGCCGAGTGCGGCGCAGCGGCTGCAGCCGCGCAGCTGCGCCTGCCGCGGCTGCTCGGCGCGGGCCGCGCCCGCCAGCTGCTCGCCGATGCGATTTACCCGGCCGCGATCGCGCTGGGCGGGCCGCGCGCCGCGATCGAGCAGCGCTGGCGCGGGCTGGCCGAAACGCGCTACCTGCGCACCGCCGCGCTGCGCGGGCGCCTGGCCGCGCAGAACGGCGCTGCGCTGCACTGGCGCCACGGCGAGGCGCAGGCGCTGCTCGAGCTGGAGCGGGGCTGGTGCGCGCAGGGCGCCTGCGCCGTCTGCCCGCTGGGGCGCCTGGCCGGCAAGCACAGCAAGCACGCAGGCGGCGGAGCGCTGATCCCCAGCCTCAACCTGCATGCAGCCCCGTGAGCGCGCACAAGAACAGCGACGAGCCTACGGAGGCGGGAGGAGGGCTTCGGGCTCTCTCTGCAAAGAGCCTCTAGCGGGGCCCGGCCGAAAACACCTCGGGGCCGGAGGTGCTGAACACGTCGAAATCGAGCGCCGCGGCGGTGCGCCCGCGGCGGTAGCTGGCTGCCGCGCCGATCATCGCTGCGTTGTCCGTGCAGAGACTGATCGGCGGCACGCGCACGGGCACGCTGCAGTGCTCCGCCAGCGCGGCGCGCAGCGCGCCGTTGGCGGCGACGCCCCCGGCCACGATGACGCAGGCCGCGCCCAGCTGCTCCGCCGCGCCTGCCGTCTTCACCGCCAGCACCTCGACCACAGCCTCCTGAAAGCGCGCGGCGGTGGCGGGCACATCGACAGCGCCGGCGCGTGTTCGATGCAGCACCGCTGTTTTGAGTCCGCTGAAGGAGAAGTCATGGCTGCCGCGCAGCCAGGCGCGCGGAAAAGGCGCCGCCGCCGCGAGCGTCTCGGAGTCGGCTCCGCGGGCCGCGCGCTCGATCGCCGGGCCGCCCGGAAAGGGCAGGCCGAGCAGCCGCCCGACTTTGTCGAAGGCCTCGCCGGCGGCGTCGTCGCGCGTCTGCCCCAAGCGCTCAACGCAGCCGTGGTCCTCAATCCAGAACAGCTCCGTATGCCCCCCGGAGACGACCAGCGCAACCAGCGGAAAGGGCGGCGCGGTGTCGTCCCACTGCTCGCGCGCGGGGCGCAGCCAGTTGGCGTAGAGGTGGCCCTCGATGTGGTGGATAGGGATCAGCGGCAGCCCGCGCGCCCAGGCGGCCGCCTTCGCGGCGTTCACGCCGACCAGCAGCGAGCCGCCCAAGCCGGGCCCCTGGGTGACCGCGATCGCGTCGAGATCGTTCCAGCCGCAGGCGGCCGCATCGAGCGTGCCGCGCAGCACCGGGGCGAGGTTGCGCAGATGCTCGCGGCTCGCCACCTCGGGCACGACGCCGCCGTAGCGGCTGTGGATTTCGGCCTGCGAGGCCACCACCGAGGCCAGCACCTCGACGCCGTCCTCGATCACTGCACCGGCAAATTCGTCGCAGGAGGATTCCAGCGCCAGCACGCGAAAGTGTTCGCTCATTCTGCCTCTCGCTCGCTTCCAGAGATTCGCGGCCGATCAAGCCGAGCTTAAAGCGCAGCCGCTCAGCGCGGCGCCGCACAGTATCCCGCTGCAAGTCCCGCTGCATGCCTTGGCCAAGCCTCTCCTTCCCGCAACACACCACTTGAGTTGGGGGGAAGGGGTGCCGCAGGACGGACGGAATCTGCACACGCCCTCACCGCCCTAATCGCTGGCGGCGGGCAGCGGAGAGCTGAGCAGCACGCTGGCGAAGGCGTAGACGATTCGGCCGGCTGTTTCGTCGATCGCCGCGCCGCGCAGACCGCGCAGCTCTTCGGCGGCGATCTGGCGGCGCAGCGCGCCGTCCGGGCCGAGGATCAGCACGCGGTCGTTGCCGCGGTCGGTCAGATAGAGCCGGTCCGAAGCGCGGCCGACGCTGATCGAGGCCGGCAGGAGCGGCTCGCGGTCGAGTCCTTGCAGCGTCAGCGGGCGCTCCTCGCCGTCGATGAAGCGGCGCAGGCGGCCGTCGGCGAGCGCGGCAAAGATCACGGCCGCGCCGTCCGGCTGCTGCGCCACCGCGATCTCGGTCGCCGCGGTGAGGTCGCTCCGCGGGGTCATCCGCAGCGGCGCCCCCAGCGGCCCGCCGGCTCCACTGCGCGGGAACAGCCAAACAGCGCCGCCGCGCGCGTCGAGCAGCCAGACGCCGCGCGCGTCCGCCGCGATCGCGTCCAGCGAGCCCAGCCGCTCCAGCTCGGGCAGACCGACGAGCAGCGCTTCGGCGTCGGCGATCCGAAACAGCTGGCCGCTGCTGTCCAGCACCCAGAGCGCGCCGGCGTCGGGCGCGATGCTGATCGGCCGCCCGGTGCGGCGCGCGCCTCCGCCGTCGAGCGCGGCGCCTTCGCTGAAGATCACGGTGGGCACGCCCGAGGCGCTGATCGAGAACACCCGCCCGCCCGCGTCGTCGAGCGCGTAGAGGCGATCGCCGGCCTGATCGCCGGCCAGGTAGACCGCGCCGAGCGCGATGTTGGGGCCGAAGCGGCCGAGGTCGACCAATGTCTCGAACTCGGTCGGCACGAAGACCAGCTCCAGCTCAGCCAGCGCGGCCTCGATCGCGGCGCGCAGATCGAGCGCCTGCTGATCGAGCGGCTTGTGTTCGAGCGCCAGATTGACATCGCCGAGCGCCTGGCGCAGCGTGCTGCGCGAGACCTCGAGATCGACGCCCAGCGCAGCGGCGGCCAGGCCTTGGCGGGCGCGTTCGAGCTGTGCGCTGAACTGTTCATCGCCGCGCGAGAGCAGCGTCGGCAGCAGCAGTGCGGCGGCCACGGCGGCCAGCACGACCAGCATCGCGGCGAGCGCGAGCAGGGCCGTGCGCAGCGGCGGCCAGCGCCGCCGCCAACGGCTCTCGAGCTCGGGAACGGCGGCGGCCGGATCGGGCAGGCTGGCGCCCAGCTCGAGCAGCGGAGCTTTGGACCATCCGCGCCAGCTGGAGGCCGGCGCGGCCTCCGCCGCGGCGACGGCGAGCACAGACAGCTCGACAGGCGCGAAGGGGTTGGTCGGCCAGCCGCCGCGCGCGGCCGCGCCCGCCGCGCTGATCGGCGGCGGCTCAAAGCTGATCTCAAGCTGCGCCGGCGGCTCTGCTGCCGCACCGCCCGCAGCGGGCGGCGCGGGCGGACGGCCGAGCAGGCGGCGCAGACCGTCAAACCGCGGCGGCGCGGGCGGTTCAGGTTTGGGCGGCGCTGCTTCGGGCGGTTTGGATGCGGGCGGCGCGGCTGGTGCGGGCGGCGCGGCTGGTTCTGCCGGAGGCGGCTCAGGCTCCAGCGCCGATTCGCCGGCCGGTGGCGCGGGAGCGGGGGGCGGGGGCGGCGCAGCCTCGGCGCGGCGCGGCCCCGAGGCCGCAGCGCTGAGCGGCTCGCTGGGCGGCAGGCCGATGATCAGGGCGGCGGCCTGATTCAGCTCACGCAGCGCCGGGTAGAGATTCGGCAGCGCCTGATCGACCGCCAGCTGGCCGAGATTGACGCGGCCGGCGGCATCGACCAACCGCTGCGCGTTGCTGGTCAGCAGCAGCGCCCAGCCGTCGCGCGCGGCGGGCAGCGGGAAAAACTGCACCTGCAGCGCGCCGGCGCCGCCGACCGGCTGCGCGACCGGGTCGTCCGCGCGGTGCACGCGCACCTCCAGCGGGCGGTGCGCGCCCGGCGCTTCATCGCCGGCGAGCACCGCCAGCGAGGGCCCAGCCTGAGCCAAGATGCCCGGCTCGCCCTCGCGCAGCAGCGCGCAGGAAACGCCGTAGCTGGCCTGCTGGGCGGGCAAATGCCCGCGGTTCCACTGGCGCAGCTCTTCGTGGCGGCCTTCCAGTGCCTCGATGAACGCGCCGGTCAGCGAACGGCCGGCCGGGTCCACCGATTCGCCCACGCGGGTCACAAACGCGTCGATAAACGCGTCGCCGCCGGCGGCCGCCGATTCGGCGAGCAGAAAGATGCGAATCAGCCGCCCGCGCCGATCACGGCGCTCGGTGAACGCGATCTGCGGCGCATCCTCAACGGCGCTGCCGCCCGCGATACGCAGTTGCGACGTCCACACAGACTCAGTCATGCGCGCGCGCTGGACTCCCCGCGCCGGCCCCGACGCTCTACCCGCCTGACACCATCGTAGCGGGCGTTACAGTTGCAGCCCCGCCCGATCATTACGACAATTCGTATAACCTGCGCAGGACATCGCTGGGGCTGCGTGGCGCGCGTCCGCGGGCCGCCGCGCCCGGAGAGCGGGGATCGGATGGCTGACTCGCCCTCCGACCGACAGGCAGACGGGCAAGCAGCCGAGCAGGCGGCGCTGCGCGCCGAGCTGCGACTGCGGCTCGCCGATGAAGCGCTGGCCGCCGCCGCCGAGCGCGTTGAAGCGCTGCTGCACGAGGCCGCGCTCGAACTGCGCCCCTTCCCGCCCTTCCCCGGCTCGTTCTTCACGATCGGCGTCGAAGTCGAGCCCGACGGCGTGCAGGACCGCCAGATCGGCTGCGTAATCGTGACAGAGCAGGGCGAACTCCGCGAGCTGCAGATCTCGTTCGACGACGAAGGCCCGGCCGCGCTGCTGGGCGCGAGCGACCCGGTCTCGATGCGCGATGAGACGTTGATCGAACTGGAGAACATCTCGGCCCACGACCGCCTGGCGCTGGCCCGCAACGGGCTGCAGGCGGTCTCGGAGCTGCTGCGCGCACGCCTGCGTGACGCGCGTAAGGAGTGAGTACCCCGTGCAGATTCTGACCTTTCTCCTGCGTGTCGCTCTGCCTTGGGCCGCCGGGCTCTTGCTCTACCGCTCGCTGCAGCAGCAGCAGCACCTGGAGCGCGAACTGACGCAGGAACGGCTCGACCACCTACAGCTGCAGCTGACCTCCGAGCGGGCGCGCCGCGAAGAGGCGGAGCTGATGATCCGTGAAGCCGTGCAGGCCGCGCCGCCCAGCGAGCCGCCGCCCGCCGAGTCAGCCGCCGCCCCGGCGCGCCCGCGGCCGGCCGCACCGCCGCCCTCCCGAGCCTCCGCGCCGACCGCAGTAACCGCGCAGCCGCCGCCCGCCGCTCCCGCCGTACCGCCGCCGGCACCGCCCAGCCCGGCGCCCGCGGCAGCGGCGCTCAGCCCGGCCCTTGCCGCGGCGGCGCTCACAGCACCCGAGCCGCCCGCAGCCGCAGCGCCGCCGGCGCCACCGCCGGCGCCGCCGACTGCAGCTGCGGCTCCGCCGCCGGCGCCGCCAGCTGCGCAGCTGTCCGCCCCGTCCGCTGCTCTGCAGTCCAGCGACGGCGCAGCCGCGGCGCAGATTCCCGCCCCGCGCAGCGCCGCCTCCTATCTCGATGAAGGCAACGCACACTTCGGCGCCGGCAACTACGAGCAGGCCGGCCTGCAGTACGGACGGGCGATCGAGACCGACCCCAACTCGGCCGCCGCCTATTACAACCGCGCCAACGCGCTGGTGCGGCTGGACCGCAGCGAAGATGCAGCGGCCGATTACGAACGGGCGATCGAGCTGGCTCCGGACGACCCCGACATCTACGTCAACCGCGGCCTGCTGCGGCTGTTCGGGCGCGATTTCGACTCCGCCGAGCAGGATTTCCGCCACGCGCTCAACCTGCGCCCGGACGACGGCGCAGCGCACACCAACCTGGGGCTGACGCTGCTCTACGAAGAGCGTCCGCAGGAGGCGCTCGATTCCTTCACAACCGCCGTCGCGCTCGAGCCGGGCCAACCCGGCGCGCACTACGGCCTGGCCAGCGCCGCCGCCGCCCTCGGCCAGTCCGACGCGGCCGTCAGCGCGCTGCAGCAAGCCACCAGCCTCAACCCGCGCTACGCCGAAGCCGCCCGCACCGACGACCATTTCGAGTCGCTGCGCGCCAATCCGCGCTTCCAAGCGCTGGTCGGCGACGGACAGAATGCGGGGTAGCGCCGGCGGCTGATGCTGGCAGGCGGGGCTCGGCGGTGACCGAGATCCGCGAGTACCGCAAGGCCTCGCGGTGCGAGCGCGGCGGGCGGCTGCGCCGCTGCCGCCGCCCGCTGGCCGGCCAGTGCCAATACTGCGCGCTCGGCTTCTGCGCGCGCCACGGCGCCATCTATGACGACGGCCAGCAAATCTGCACGGCCAAGGCCTGCCAACAGAAACGGCGCGACCTCGAACGGCACCTGGTCTTCAAAGCGGAAGCCCTGCAGCGCAACCGCGCGGGCGGCTGCGGCCTGCCCGGCTGCGCCGCCCCGCCCGCGCGCGACTGCGAGCGCTGCGGGCGCGACTTCTGCCTGCCGCACCTCGTGGAAGTCGTGGTCAACGTGGTGCGCGGCTCGGAGCGCGCGGTAGAAGTCGTGCGGCTCTGCCGCCACTGCCAAGCCCGCGCCGCACTCTGGGCCGATCACTGATTGCTTACAGCAGCCCGCTTCCCACTTGCAGGGGAAGCGGAGCGGGGGCAAGCGGCAGAGCGCTCAGCGCCCGCTCAGCAGGCCCGCGCGGCGCGCCAGACGGCCAGGATCGCCTCGTCGTGCGCGAAACTCGGCGGCACCTCGGAGGGCCGCCGCCAGGCGGCGCCGAGCGTTTCGGGGCCCGCCTGCAGCCGGCCGCCGACCGCGCGCGCGCGCCAGACAAGCAGCACAACCGGATCGCCGCCGCCCGACCAGACGCCGAGCAGCCCGCCCAGCTCCACTTCGATCCCCGTCTCCTCGCGCACCTCGCGCCGCGCCGCATCGCGCACATCCTCGCCGGCGTCGACAAAGCCGCTCGGCCAGGCCCACTGATACATGCGCGGCTCGTGGCCGCGCTGGACGTAGAGCAGGCGGCCCGCACCGTCTTCGACCAGCGCGGCAACCGCCAGCTTCGGATCGAGGTAGTGGACGAACTCGCAGGCGCCGCACCAACGCCGCCCGTCGGCGCGTCCGGCAACGCGGAGGCCGGCCCCGCAGCGCGGGCAGAAGCGCGGCGGCTCGGCCATCGCTGCAGCCTAGAAGGGCAGCGCGACCCGCTCGAAGCGTTCGTAGAAGCGGCCGTCCGGCGAGCGCCAGCGATCGCGCACATTCTCGATGAAATCCTCGCCCCGCTCGCCGAACTGCGAGACGTGGCAGGTCAGCGCGCGAATCTTGGTATCCAGCACATCGGTCACATCGACCGCGTAGTTGCTGTCGCGGCTGCCCCAGATGAACAGCTCGGCCACGTTGTGCGTCTCCAAGCCCTCATCGAGATGCTCAGGAAAGTTGAGCCGGTCGCGCGCGGTCGGGTAGACGGCGTCGATCGCCATCTCGCCGGTGCGGCGGTGGTCGCGGTGGTTGATGAAGCCGCGGTACTCGGCCAGCACATCCTCCGGATCCGGCTCGAGCACGCGGCGGTGGATGATCTCCGGCGAGTGGGTGAAGATCGCGTGCGGCCGAATCCGCCGAATCGTGCGCACGATCCCGCCCAGCATCTCACGGCTGTACTCCAGCTCGCCGTCCTCAGCGCCGAGGAAGGTGCAGCTCAGCACGCCCAGCGCGGCCGCGGCGCCGCGCTGCTCCTGTTCGCGCATCGGCACCAGCCGCTCGCTGGTCATCTGCGGATCGGCCGTGCCCTTCGCCCCGTTGGTCACCACCAGGTAGTGCATCTGCCAGCCGCACAGCGTCCAAGCGGCCGCGGTGCCGCCGGCGCCGAAGTCCGGATCATCGGGGTGCGCGGCAATCACAAGGCCGACCTTGTTGTCCGTCTCCGGTAGCTGGCTCATGGCGACTGGCTCCTCGCTGGGCTGCACCGCTGCAGAATCGCGTACAGGGTCGCGCCGATCCGGGCAGTGTGCAGCATCGCGCTTGACAGGATGCCTGCGAGTGTTCAGCATTAAGTTTAGCGCTAGAACTCCAGTTCCGCGCAGGTGTGCGGCAGCGGCCAGCCGCCGCTGGAGCTGCAGCACAGATCAGCACAGATCGGAGCGTCAGCATGGCCAGCAGCGACCCCACAGCCGAGCCGCCGCGCGCGCGGTCCGACAAGCCGGCCCGCATCCTCAACTTCCTGCGCAGCTACATGCGCGAGCACGGCTACCCGCCTTCGGTGCGCGACGTCGTCACGGGCTGCGATCTCTCCTCCACCTCAGTGGCCGACTACAACCTGCGCATCCTCGAGCGGCAGGGCCACATCAAGCGCGATTCGGAACGCGCCCGCACGATCGTCCTGACCGAGCCGATCGAGGAAATCCCTGTGCGCGCTGTCGAGCCGCAGGCTGTCCCGCTGCTCGGCGCTATCGCCGCCGGCACCCGCGTGGTCGCGCCCGACGGAACTGACGCCGCGCACGCCGACGAACACCTGCAAGTCACCCCGGACATGCTCGGCGGGCGCAACCCGGCCAGCCTGTTCGCGGTGACCGTCCGCGGCGACTCGATGATCGACGCGCTGATCGCCGACGGCGATACGGTCATCTTCGAGTACACGCCGGTCGTGGAGAACGGCCAGATGGGCGCGTTCTGGCTGCGCGACGAGAACATCAGCACGCTCAAGCGCTTCTTCCGCGAGGACGGGCGCGTGCGGCTGCAGCCCGAAAACCCCAACATGGAGCCGATCTACACCGCGCCCGACAATCTCGAAGTGCAGGGCCGCGTCGTCTCGATCCTGCGCCAGCCCAACTGATCCGCGTGCGGCGGCGGCCCGCGCCGTTCGTATACTGGCTCCGTCGAACTGCCGCCGCGCCCGCGCCGCGGCCATCAACGGAGCGCCGTGCCGCCTGTACTCAGTATCGAGGACCTGAGCGTCGAATACCGCACCCGCGAGGGGCCAATCCGCGCCCTGCGGCACGCCTCGCTGAGCCTCGAGCGGGGCGAGATCCTGGCCCTCGTGGGCGAGAGCGGCTCCGGCAAAACTACGCTCGGGCTGAGCATCCTGCGGATCCTCCCGCGCTCCGCCGAGGTCACCTCCGGCCGCGTGCTCTACCGCCAGCGCGATCTCGGCGCGCTCGACCGCAGCGAGCTGCAACAAATCCGCGGCGACCAGATCTCAATGATCTTCCAGGACCCGATCGCCGGCCTGAACCCGATTATCTCGGTCGGCGACCAGGTCGAAGAGGTGATCACCTCGCACCGATCGGTGAGCAAGCAGGACGCGCGCGAGCTGGCCCTCGACGCGCTCGCGCAGATGCGCCTGCCCGACCCGCGCCGCATCGCCAAGTCCTTCCCCGGCGAGCTCTCCGGCGGCATGTGCCAGCGGATCATGATCGCGATCGCCACCGCGCTCGACCCGCAAATCCTGATCGCCGACGAGCCAACCTCATCGCTGGACGTGACGGTGCAGGCGCAGATTCTCTACGAGCTGGAGCGGCTGCGCGACGAGCGCGGCACGGCGATTCTGCTGATCACGCACGACATGGGCGTCGTGGCCCAGGTCGCGGAGCAGGTCGCGGTGATCTACGCCGGCGCGATCGCTGAAATCGACGATATCGCGCCGCTCTTCAAAACGCCGCGCCACCCCTACACCTGGTCGCTGCTCGACACGCTGCCGCGGCTGGACCGGCGGCGCCGATCGCGGCTGCCGCAAATCCCCGGCTCGCCGCCCGACCTCGCCGATATCGGCGAGCACTGCCCCTTCCTGCCGCGCTGCCCCAAAGCGCTCACGCGCTGCCGCCAGGAGCCGGAGCCGCCGCTGGCCGCCCTGGCCGGCGGCGGCGCGCGCCACGCCGTGGCCTGTTACAACCCGGTCGAGCCCGCCTAACCCGCCCCGCCTGCTGCGCCCGCGCCGGCCAAATCGGCGACCAGCAGCTCCACTGCCAGGTCGTCGGTCAGCCCGCCTTCGCCGCGCCGGTAGGCGATGATCGCGGCGTCGGCCTCGAGAATCCGCTCGAGCGCGCGGTCCGCCTGCTCGGGGCGGTAGGCGCGGGCCTGGTTGTGCACGCGCCGCGCCAGCCAGGGCGGCGCGCCCAGCGCGGCGGCGATCTCCTGCTGCCCCTCGCCCTCCTCGATCAGCTCGCTGGCGATCACGATCTGGCGGTACTGCCGGGCCAGCATATGCAGAATCCGCGGCCCATCCTCGCCGCCCGCGCGCACTGCATCGAGCGCGCGCATCGCATCGGCCAGGCGGCGCTCGGCAACCGCGTCGAGCAAATCGAAGATGCGCACATTGCGCCGCTGCGGTACGAGCAGGTCGACGATCGCCTCATCGACGCCGGCCGCGCCGGCATAAAGCTCGAGCTTCTCGACCGCGCCGGTCAGGATGCCGCGGTCGCCGGCGGCGCGCTCGACCAGCGCGTTCGCGGCGCCGCGGGTCAGCTGCAGCCCCCGCGCGCGCACCTGCTCGCGCAGCCACTGCAGCGCCTCCCGCTCGCGCAGCGGGGCAAACTCGCGCACCTCGCCGGCGGCTTCGATCTGCGCGCGGATCGGGTTGCGCGCCGGCACCGCATCGTCGGTGAAGATGAGCAGCGTCGTCGCCGGCGCCTCAGCGAGCACCTCGGCCAACCCTTCCCACTCGCCCAGCCCGCGCCGACCGCCGCGCTGAAACCGCCCGCAGAGCCCATCGACCCGCACCAGCCGCCAGGCGCCCAGAAAGGGCGCGGCGCCGACCGCGCGGCGCAGCTCCTCCAGCCGCAGCCGCGGCGCATCGAACTGCACCGTGTTGTTTTTCAGCCCGCCGTCCTCGTCATACCGCCGGCGCAGCCCGCTCAACGCCTCCACCCGCGCAAACCGATCATCCCCGCAGAGCAGCACAATCATGCTCGGCGGCCTTCAGCGGAACACGCACACCGTGCGGACGGCCTGCCCGCCGGCGGCCGCCTAGCTGTCTTCCCACTGGACGAACATCGGCATCAGCACGTGGACATAGTTTTCGCGGCCGATCACGCGGAAGACGCCGGGGTTGGAGGGGCCGCTCGTCTCCATCGCGATCTCGGCCTGGTGCGAGGCGACTTGCAGCGCCTCCTGCAGGTAGCGCACGTTGTAGGCGATCCGCGAATCCTCGCCCTCGACGGCGGCGCCGACCCGGCCGCGGTGGTTGCCCAGCTCGTCGGCGCGCGCGGTCAGCGTGATCCCCGCTTCGCCGTTGCTGCCGCCGTGGAAGCGCAGCCGCACGATCCCGCTGCTCTCGCGGGCGAAGACGGCGGCGCTGCGCACGCTTTGGCGCAGCATGTCCCCGCCCAGCACCACGCGGGTCTGGTATTCGGAGGGAATCAGCTGGTCGTAGGTCGGGTAGTTGCCCTGAATTAGCTGCGCCGTCATCTGCGTGTTGGGCAGGTGGAAGCGGACGTAGCTGCGGTCGCCGTGCAAGTAGAGGTCGACGGTGCCTTCGGTATCGGACAGCAGCCGCTCCAGCTCGCGCAGCGCACGGGCCGGAATCGTGATCTCGAGCGGCTCAGCGAGATCCGAGATGACCCGCATGTCGTAGACGGCGAGGCGGAAGCCGTCGGCCGCGGCGAGCGTCATCTGCTCGCTGTTGAAGCGAAAATGCACACCCGTCAGCACCGGGCGGCCGTCGTCCGTCGCGGCGGCGAAGACGACGTGGCGCAGCGCCTCGCGGAAGTCCGCCGCAACGATTCGGATCATGTCCCCCTCGCCGACGCCGGGAATGTTGGGGTAGGAGTCGGCGTTCATCCCGTGGATGCTGCTCTCGTTGGCGTCGCTGGCGCGGATCTGGGCGACCAGCGAGTCCGGCGAGACGGCAAGCTCGACATCGCCGCCTTCGAGCGAAGAAACGAGATCGTGCAGAAAACGGTGCGGCACGGTGATCGCGCCGGGCTCGAGAACGGCCGCGTCGATCTGCGCGATCAGCGCGATCTCGGTGTCGGTGGCGGTCAGGCGGAGGCCCTCATCGCCGGCGGCCAGGTGGACGTGGCGCAGCTGGTCGAGGCTGTGGCGCGCGGCGACAGCATGGCTGACCACAGAGAGGCCGTGCTCAAGGGCTGTCTGGCTGGTCTGGATGCGCATGTCGGCGCCTCTCCTCCGAATGTCGAGTATCCCACAGGTGAACTGATCAGATGCCTATGCAGTATCCCTCGCAGGCATCGTAACGGCTGGACGTCAGCGGGTCAGAGGTTCGCAACTCGATACAGAACGATGTGGAAAACCTGTGGAAGCTGTGCGGCGCGGGCTCAGCGCGCAGCGCTGCCGGGCAGCACGCGGAGGATGCCGCGCAGGTCGGGGTACGTCCACGTGGCGCGGTAGCGCAGCACGCGCTCGCGCTCCGGGTCGGGATAGCGGCGCACGTGGTAGACGGGCAGGCCGGAGTGGTTGGCCCCGTTGACATCGGCGTAGGGGCTGTCGCCCACGTAGAGGATCGAGGCCGGGGGCAGGTCGAGGCGCGCGCAGAGCTGTTGGAAGAACGGGCGGCGCGGCTTATAGGAAGCCGCCGCCTCAGAGGAAAGCACCACTTCGGCATCCAGGCCGGCCGCGGCAAGCGCCGGCAGCAGGTGCCCGTCGTCGGCGTTGCTGGCGATCGCGACGCGGTAGCCGCGCGCGCGCAGGGCGGCGAAGGCATCGTGCACCTCCGGGTAGGCAGGCACGGCCGACATATGGTCCCAGAGATGCTGAAACGCCGCCTCGGGCGGGATGCGGTCAATCGAATGATGCGCGAAGGCGTGGGCAAAATAGCGCGGCCAGGTTTCGGAGAAGGGGCGGAAGCGCGGCTCCGGACCGTCAACGGAGCCGCCGCGCACGACCCCGTCCGACTCGGCCAGCGCGCGCGAGGCCTCCAGCCAGGCTTCCCAAACCGCCTCGCCGGTCGTGTGGGCGACACCGTGCCGGCGCAGCATCGCGTGGATCAGCTCGGCGAAGTGGCGCTCTTCGAGCTGCAGCAGCGTGCCGTAGCAATCGAAGGCGACCGCACGCACCGATGCGGCCGCGCGCTCAGCATCGACGACAGGCGGCGACGGCTCGCTCTCCCTGCGTTCGACGGCGCCGCTCAGAGGCTGCTCCCCGCTCATGAGCCGCGCCGAGCCAGCCAGCGGGCAGCGTCCTTAGCGTGATAGCTGATGATCAGGTCGGCGCCGGCGCGGCGAATGCTGGTCAGGATTTCCAGCACGATCCGTTCCTCGTCGAGCCAGCCCTGAGCGGCGGCGGCCTTGACCATCGCGTACTCGCCGCTGACGTTGTACGCCGCCAGCGGGGCGTCGAAGCGCTCGCGGGCGGCGCGCACCAGGTCGAGCCAGGCCAGGGCCGGCTTGACCATCACGAGATCCGCGCCCTCGGCGAGGTCGCGCTCAATTGCACGCAGCGCCTCGCGCCCGTTCGCTGGGTCCATCTGGTAGGCGCGGCGATCGCCGAAGGCCGGGGCCGAGTCGGCCGCCTCGCGGAACGGGCCGTAGAAGGCGGAGGCGAACTTGGCCGCGTAGGAGAGCAGCGCCCGCTCGGCGAACCCGCTCTCGTCGAGCGCGGCGCGGATCGCGCCGACCCGTCCGTCCATCATGTCGCTGGGAGCGATAATGTCGGCGCCGGCTTCGGCCTGGCTGACAGCGGTCTGCGCGAGCAGCTCGACGGTCGCATCGTTGATCACCGCGCCGTTCTCGTCGAGCAGGCCGCAGTGCCCGTGGTCGGTGTACTCGCATAGGCAGAGATCGGTGATCACGGCCAGGTCTGGAGCAGCGTCCTTCAGCTCGCGCACGGCCCGCTGAATGATCCCGTCGCGGGACCAGGCCTCGGATCCTTGCGGGTCCTTGGCTGCGGGCAGGCCGAAGAGCAGGATTGCCTGAATATCGAGCGAGGCAAGCTCGGCCGCCTCGCGCGCCAGCTGGTCGACCGAAAGCCGCACCTGGCCGGGCATCGAGGCGATCGGGGCGCGCACGCCGCGCCCGTGCGCAACGAAGATCGGGTAGATGAAATCGGCCGGCGCGAGCCGCGTTTCGCGCACCAACGCGCGCAGCGCCCCGCTGCGCCGCAGCCGCCTCATCCGGTGGCCGCTGGGAATGTTGAGCGGCGGCGCGGCCGCAGCAGCAAGAGTAGTCATGGCCCGCCGTTCCGCCGCTCCTGAGCGCCGATGATCGCCTGCACCAGCCCCTGCATGGTATGGACTGCGGCCTCGATTTGAACTGTAACCCCCGCTGCATTCGCGGCAGCGGTGGTGACCGGGCCGATCGAGGCAACCTCGACGCCCTTGAGCGCGGCGAGGCCGGCCTGCTCGACTAGCCCGCGCACGGTCGAGGGCGCCGTGAAGGTGATCGTGTCGACCGCGCCGCTGCGGAGCTGCTCGATGACGGCGGGGTCGGCGGGCGCCGTCTCGACGCCGTAGAGCGCCGCGTCGTCGACAACCGCGCCGGCCGCGCGCAGGCCGCTGCTGAGCGCGGGGCTGCCCTGAGCGGCGCGCGCGAGCAGCACGCGGCGTCCTTCCAGCGGGCCCGCGCGGAGAGCGTCCAGCAGCCCCTCCGAGCTGTAGGGCGCGGCGACCAGATCGGGGCGCAGGCCGAACTGTTCGAGCGCCGCCGCTGTGGCCGGGCCGATCGCGGCCAGCCGCACGCCGCCGCAGCTGCGCGCATCGCCGCCCGATTCGTACAGCTGCGCCCGAAAGCGCTGCACACCGTTGACGCTGGTGAAGATGAGATCGTCGTAGCGCCCCCCGCGCAGCCGCTCGATCGCGGCGCGGATCGGAGCTGGGTCGGCATCGCGCAGCGCGATCGCAGGCATGATCAGCGGCGCGGCTCCCTGCGCGCGCAGCAGCGCGGCGAGCGCGGGTGCGGAATGCGCCGGGCGGGTCACGAGAATGCGCCGCCCCTCCAGCGCGCGCGCATCCCAGCCCGCCCGCCCGCGCTCCGGCCGTGCGCCGCGTCCGGCGGACGCCGCAACCGCGCCGACGATCAGCGTCACGGGGGGGCGCAGCCCGGCCCGCTCGGCGGCGGCGGGCAGATCGGCGAGCGTGCTCGCCACACTGCGCTGCTGCGGCGTCGACGCCCGCTCCACCGCGGCCGCCGCTGTGCCCGCATCGAGGCCGGCCTCGATCAGCCGGCGGCTGATCTGCGGGAGCGCGCGCCAACCCATCAGGATCACGATCGTGCCGCCGGTTTGCGCGATCGCACGCCAGTCGATCGGCGCGGCGGCCGTCGCCGCATCAGGCTCTGCATCATGCCCGGTGACGACGGTGAAGCTGGAGGCGCGGCGGCGGTCGGTCACGGGGATACCGGCAAGCGCGGCGGCGGCGGTCGCCGATGTGACACCGGGGATCACCGCGACGGGCACGCCGGCGGCGCGCAGCGCGTCCGCCTCCTCGCCGCCGCGGCCGAACACGAAGGGATCGCCGCCCTTGAGCCGCACCACATGCAGACCGCGCCCTGCGCGCTCGATTAGCAACGCGTTAATCGCTTCCTGGCTCGCGCCGCGCGGGCCCGAGGCGGCGGGGCGTTTGCCCGCATCGATGATCTCGGCCCGGCTGGGCGCCTCCGCCAGCAGCTCGGGGGCAGCGAGGCGATCGTGCACGACCACATCGGCGCGGCGCAGCGCATTGAGGCCGGCAACCGTAATCAGCTCGGGGTCGCCGGGACCGGCGCCGACGAGCAGCACCGGCGGCACCGGAGCGCTCACGGCTCGAGCTCGGCGAGCAGCCCGCGCCCGCCGCGGTCGAGCAGCGCCGCACCCGCCGCGCGGCCCAGCTCGGCGGCGCGGCATTCGCTGCCCGAGCGCTGCACCTCGATCCGCTGCGAGCCGTCGGGGCTGAGCAGGCGTGCGAGCACGGTCAGCACGCCGCCGCGCGAGTGCGCCAGCGCCGCGATCGGCAGGCTGCAGCCAGCGCCGAGCGCAGCGAGCACTCCGCGTTCGGCGCTGACAGCGGCGTGCGTGGGCGCATCGCCGCAGGCCGCGAGCAGGCCGCGGGCTGCTGCGTCGCCGCTGCGGCATTGCAGCGCGATCGCGCCCTGCCCGGGCGCCGGCAGCATCAGGTCGGGCGGCAGCAGTTCGGCGCCGGCGGCGCGGCCGAGCCGAATTAAGCCGGCCGCGGCGAGCAGCAGCGCGTCGCATTCACCGGCGGCGAGCTTACGCAGGCGCGTATCGACGTTGCCGCGGATATCGGCCGCGATCAGATCGGGGCGGCGGGCGCGCAGCTGGGCGGCGCGGCGGCGGCTGCCGGTGGCGATCTTCGCGCCGCACGGCAGCTCGGCGAGCGGTCGGCCGCCGCGCGCGACCAGGGCGTCGCGTACGTCGGCGCGCGGCAGCAGCGCAGCCAGCGTCGTGCCCGGGAGCAGCGCCGAGGGCAGATCTTTGGCGCTGTGCACGGCGATATCGATCGCTCCGTCCAGCAGCGCCTGCTCGAGCGCGCGCACGAAGACGCCGCGGCCGCCGAGCCTCCGCAGCGGCGTGCTGCGGTCGCGGTCGCCCTCCGACTGGATGATGCACTCGCGCGTCTCGCCGCCCTGGGCGCGGATCGCGGCGGCCGCCTCGGCGGTCTGGATGCGCGCCAACGCGCTGCCGCGGGTGCCCAGCCGCAGCGGCTGCATCGTCAGCGGTCCGCGGCGGCGCGGCAGGGCGCGAGCAGACTGTCGAGCTGCGGCTCGCGGTGATCGCGCAGGGGTGCGCCGAGCCGCGCCAGCAGCAGCGCTTTGGCCTGGCCGTGCCGCCGCTGCGCCAGCAGCACCCGCAGACGCCCGTCGATCGCTTCCTGCCAAGCCTCGGCGGGAACCGCGCTGAACAACCGCCGCTGCCGCAGGTCGGCGCGGACCTCGGCAACCAGCTCGGCCAGCGCCGCGCTCTCTGCTGCCAGATAGTCGCCCAGTTCCTCGCGCACGCGGCGCGCGATCGCCGGACTGCCGCCGCCGGTCGAGACGGCGAGCGTGAGCAGCCCCTCGCGCAGCACCGCCGGCAGAATGAAATCGCAGTTGGCCGGGTCATCGGCCGCGTTGAGCAGGATGCCGCGCGCGCGCGCCTCCGCCGCCAGCCGCGCATTCGCCGCGGCGCCGCCCGCGGCGGCCATCACCAGCGCGAAGCCGGCCATGTCGCCCTCGCGGTAATCCCGCTCCAGATGCGCAATCTCGCCCGCGCCGCGCAGGGCGGCCAGCTCGGCGTCCAGCCGCGCCGCGGCGACCGTCACCGCCGCGCCCGCGGCGCGCAGCCCGCGCACCTTCTGAGCCGCCAGCGGCCCGCCGCCCACGACAAGCACGGGCCGCTCCTGCAGATCGAGAAAGATGGGGTACCAGCGCTGCACCGCGCCGCTGCTCAAGCGAAATCCAGCTCGGCCAGCGCAATCCCGCGCTCGCCCTGCACGCTGTAGAGCAGCCAGACCCGCTCGTTCTCGGCGAACACGGCCGGGTCGCGCAGCTCATTGACCGGGTTCGGAGCCCAACCGCGCACCGAAGGGGCAGGCGGCAGCGCCGCCCCCTCCCAAACACGCTCGGGGCGCAGCAGCTCCCACCGGGGAGCAGCGCGCCAGCCGCGCCAATCGCCGCGCGTGTCAACGGCGGAGGCGTAGATCCGCTCGGGAGCATCGCCGACGAGCGTCCAGAACACCCAGAGCGTCTCGCCGCGCTGCAGCAGCGCGCAGTGGCGCATGTTGCCGCTGAACAGCTGCGGGCCGTGCTCGAAGCCGCTCAGACCGTCGTCGGAGCGGCAGAGGATGCCGGGCATCGCCATACCGATCCAGTCATCGGCGCGCCGCAGCATCCGCAGGTACGAGTTGGCCAACAGCTCTTCGCCGGCCTCGAAGTGGATGCCGTCCGGCGAGCGCGCCGCGCGCGTGCGCTGACGCCCGTCGGGCAGCGCACCGTGAAAATACATGCGGATTTCGCGCCGCTGATCGTCGACGTGGACATCCGGCGAAGCGATGTGCGGATAGATGCTGCCGCGCTCGACGCCCGCGGCGACGCGCGGGTCGCTGGTGTCGAAGTCCGCGACGGAATGCGGGAACGCGGTCTGTTCGAGGTGCAGCGTCCCCGCTTCGTAGGTCCGCCACGGCCCCTCGACCGCATCGGCGGCGGCCAGGCGGATGTAGCGCCCGCGGTGATCGGCGAAATAGAGCAGGTATCGGCCGGGCGCGCCCGGCAGCCAGGCGGGCGCGCGGATCAACGAGGGGCCGTTGATGTTCGCGCCCATGCGCGCGTCCATGTGCGGGCGGATGATCGGGCCGTCGCCGATGCGGCGTGCTTGCATCGCTCTGATTCCCTAGATGCGCCCAAGCGTACGCGGCTCCGCCTGTGCAGATAGTAGTGCGCGGTAGGCTGGCTTCGCTGAGCCGGCGCACGGTGGAGGAGGCGCGGTGTCGCTGCATTCGGGGCCGCTGCGGGAAACGATCGAGATGCTGATTCTCGGCCTCGTGGTCTTCCTGCTGGCCCGCGAAGCGGTGCAGAACTTCCAGGTCGAGGGCAGCAGCATGCAGCCGACGCTGACCAACTCCGAGCTGGTGCTGGTCAACAAGATCGGCTACTGGGAAGTCGACCTCGGCCCCTTCGACGCGCTGCTGCCCGGCCGCAGCAACGGAGACTTTCTGATGGGCGGGCCCGACCGCGGCTCGGTGATCATCTTCCGCCCGCCCTATCAATCGGACAAAGACTTCGTGAAGCGGGTGATCGGGCTGCCCGGCGACGTGGTCGAGATTCGTGAAGGGCGCGTCTGGGTCAACGGCCGCCGCCTTGCGGAGTTCGATTACACCGCCGCGCCGCCCGCGTATAGCTGGGGGCCGGCGCAGATTCCGCCCGAGCACTACTTCGTGCTGGGCGACAACCGCAACCGCAGCTCAGATTCACACAACTTCGGGCCGATCCACGAGGATCAGATCGTCGGCGAGGTGATGGTGCGCTGGTTCCCGCTCGATCGGATTAGCAGCGCGATCGGGCGGCCCGCAGTCGATGCGGAGGGGCGGCTGGTGCCGTGAGCGAAGCGGAGGCGGCATTGGACTCGCTGCGCGCGGTCGGCGCGGTGCTCGAGGGGCACTTCCGCTATGCATCGGGCCGCCACGGGCCGCTCTATGTGGAGAAGTTTCGTCTGCTCGAGCAGCCTCAAGTCACCGCGCAGCTGTGCAGACAAATTGCGCAGCACTTCGCCCCGCTGGGCGTGGAGCTGGTCGTCGGCCCCAGCACCGGCGGCATCCTCTTGGCGCACGAAACCGCGCGCGCCCTGGGCGTGCAGATGTTCTTCGCCGAACGCAGCGCAGCAGGCGGGCGCGTCTTCGAGCGCGGCTTCCGCTTCATCCCGGGCCAGCGCACGCTCGTGGTAGACGACGTGTTGACAACAGGCGGCTCGCTGCGCGACACGATCGATGCGGTGCGCGAGGCGGGCGGAGCGCCGCTGGGCGCGGGCGTGATCGTGGACCGCACCAGCGGCGCCGCCGCCCCCGACGGCCGCTTCGAGGGCCTGCCCTTCTTCTCCTGCATCGCTCTGGATGTGCCGAGCTACCCAGCCGACAAATGCCCGCTCTGCGCGGACAGTATCGAGCTGACGCTGACTTAGGAAACCTCAGGGCGGCTGGGAAGCCCTGTTCGCGGCGTGAGCGCAGCGGCCCCCAGCGGCCGTGCGCGCCGCCTCTGCACTCAACCTAATAGCCGGCCGCGTGCACGAAGACGCCGGGGGCGACGCCGGCGGCGCTGGCGAGGAGTGAGAGCAGCAGCGCCCAAGCGGCGAACCCGAGGCCGACGGCGATCAGGGTGGAGCGATCGTCGATGCCTGGTACGGCAGCGCGGACGGCGGCGATCGAAACCAGGAACCAGGCCACAAGCGTGATCAGGCCGATCGCGAAGGCGATCGGCACGAACAGCAGCGCCAGCTGTCCGATGCCGACAGCGGCGGCCAGCGCCAGCGGGCGGGCCAAGCGGAGGTAGTCGACCTGAATCTCGCAGATGCGGCGCAGCGCCCACCAGGACACGCCGGCCGAGAGCACCCAAGCGCCGACGCCGGCGAGACCGCCGAGCAGGACCAGGCGCAGCGCGGCCGCACCGATGCTCGCGCCGTCGGCGGCCAGCGCGATCCAGAACCAGGCCCCGAGCCCGGCCGCCAAGGCGCTGAGCGGCACCAGCAGCAGCGCCGCGCGGGTGTCGGCGGCGCGCTCGGCGAGCTCGCCGAACACTGCCAGCTCGCCGCGCAGCAGGCGACGCAGCAGCTGCAGGCTGCGGCGCGCATCAGCTGCCGCGCGCGACCGTGCGCCCGCGCCGCCGGCGGAGCTCGGCGACTGGGTCGACTGGAATGAGAAGGGGTGCGGGGAGGTACGTGACATCGCTTGGGTTGTGCGCAACCCGGCCGCCGCTTCCACAGTACGGTGCGGCATATGGTGCGGCAAGCGGCGAACGTGATCGCAGCGATCGACGCCGAAGTCGCGGCCTGCCGCGCCTGCGCGCGGTTGGTCGCCTGGCGCGAGGACGCCGCGGCGCAGAAGCGCGCCGCCTTCCGCGCGGATCAGTATTGGGGCCGCGGCGTGCCCAGTTTCGGCCCGCACAACGCCCGCATCCTGGTCGTCGGCCTCGCGCCGGCGGCGCACGGCGCGAACCGGACGGGGCGAATGTTCACCGGCGACCGCTCGGGCGATTGGCTGTACCGCGCCATGCACGCGGCGGGGCTGGCCAACCAGGCCGAGAGCCGCGCCCGCGGCGACGGGCTGGAGCTGATCGGGGCGCGCGTGACCGCGGTCGTGCGCTGCGCGCCGCCGGCCAACAAGCCCGCCCCCGCCGAGCGCGACCGCTGCCTGCCCTTCCTGCAGCGCGAGCTGGCGGCGCTGACCGAGCTGCGCACCATTGTCGCGCTGGGCGGCTACGCCTGGGAAAACACCGCACGCCAGCTGCGCATCCGCCCGCGCCCCAAGTTCGCGCACGGGCTGGAGGTCGAGACGGAACGCGGCCTCACCGTGCTCTGCTCATACCACCCCAGCCAGCGCAACACTTTCACCGGGCTGCTCACAGCGGAGATGCTGGCCGCAATCTTCACGCGGGCGGCCGAGCTGGCGATGCGGCCAAGCGCCGGCCGGCAATGAGGGCCGCACCGCATCTCTCGCGCCGAGCCCGCCCACCTACCTCCCACCTAGCTAAGGCGAACCGATCCCAGCGCTGCTCTGCCGGCGCCGGCGGGAATGCGGTTGAGCGCGGCAAGCGCGGCCGACGCCCGCTTTGCTAGGCTCAGTCCACAATGGCTGTGCGTGTTGACTCGGATGGGCGCCGATCGGTCGCAGCCGAGGTGCGCGTGCAAGGCTCGGCGGAGCAAGTCTGGGCCGCGATCGCAACGCCGGCGGGATTGTCGGCCTGGTTCGTGCCAACCGACTTCGAGCTAGGCGCGGACGGCGCGCCAACGCGGACCGTCTCGCACTTCGGTCCAGGTATGGATGCAGCGGCGGCGGTGACGAGCTGGGAGCCGCCGCACCGCTTCGCGGCGATCAGCGACGACTTCGCTGCCGGTGGTCCGCCGGCGGTCACGGAGTGGACGGTGGAACCGCGCGGCGGCAGCGAGTGCATCGTGCGTGTGCAGCACAGCCTGGACGCGGACGCGGACGAGTGGGACGGGGTGCTGGAGGCGGTTGAGGCCGGCTGGCCTGCGTTCTTCCGCATCCTGCAGCTCTACTGCCGGCATTTCCTCGGCCAGCCCGCAGCGCTGCTGGCGCTGAGCGCGGCGACGGACGACCTGGCGGACGGCTGGGCGCGCTTCGCCGCACAGCTCGGGCTGAGCGGCGCCAGCGTCGGCCAGCGCTGCTCAGCGCCGCGCGGGACCCCTGAATTCAGCGGGATCATTGAAGCTGTCCCGAGCAACTCGGAAGCAATCGTGCGGCTCGACGCCCCCGGACCCGGCGCCGCCCACGTCTTGGCTCTGGAGATCGGCGGGCGGCGGCTGCTCTCCGCGCGGCTGTATCTGTACGGGCCCGATGCAGCGGCGCGCGCCGCTGCGCTGGAACCGCAATGGCAGGCGTGGATGCGCGGCGTCGAGGCGACGCTCGGGTAGCTTGCCCCGCCAAACAGACCAGCGCGGCGCGGAGGGCTGACGATGGAGACGCTGGATCCGCTGGCGAGAACGATCGCGGAGCTGCTGCGGGCGCGCGGCGAGACGGTGGCTGTGTGCGAGACCACAGCAGGCGGGCTGGTCTCCGCGGCGCTGCTGGCGGTGCCCGGCGCCTCGGCCTACTACCGCGGCGGCGCCGTCACCTACACGGGCGCCGCGCGCACGGCGCTCCTCGGCATCGACATGGCCGACCACCCCGGCGTGCGATCGAGCAGCGAGCCGTATGCGCGGCTGATCGCCGCCGCGATCCGCGAGCGGCTCGGGGCGGACTGGGGTCTCGGCGAGACCGGCGCGGCGGGGCCGAGCGGCAACCCCTACGGCGACGCCGCCGGCCACACCTGCATCGCAGCGGCCGGACCGCTGGAACACAGCGAGACGCTGGAGACGGGGCTGGACGACCGCGCGGAAAACATGCAGCGTTTCGCCGAGCGCACGCTGGCCGTCTTCGCGCAGGTCTTGCACGAGGCTGGTTAGGCCCCACCCTCAAGTGTCAAGTGAGGTGGACTCAGCACGAGGCAGACGGCGCAGTGCTCATCGCCGATCCAGCACGGGAAGGCCCATGGCACACGCTCCTGCAGCGCTGCTGAGCGTGAGCGCCGGCGCGGCGGGAGCGGGATTCGTGGTGGGCCCTCTGGGACTCGAACCCAGAACCTTCGGATTAAAAGTCCGCTGCTCTGCCAAACTGAGCTAAGGGCCCGCAGCCAGTCTACGGCTGCAGCCGACAGCCGGCGCCCGCGCTCACTACATAGCCCGCACACGGAGCGTCCGGGCGCGCAGAACGGCCGCCTGCAGCATCTGCGGGGATGCAACGCGACGCGCCATCGCCAAGACAGGCGCCGACGCCGTGCCACACCAGCGCCGAAGTAACTAGGTGGGAGTCCTCAGCCGTAAAACCGCGAGCGTGCCGCCTGTTTAGACGCTGTGGAGAATTGCAAATATCTCCACAGCGCGCTCAACCTCGTCGATTCTGTAGACGAGAGACAGGTCGCCCACCTCCAGCATGAGCAACGCCGATTCGGACAACTCAGCCCGCCTGAACGGCCGACCTTTCAACCAGCGGTCGTGAGGAAAACTTCCAACCACCCTGCGCACCCAAACCCACTCCAGCCCCTGCAGATTTCTTAGATCCTTTGCCGCGTCGTCCCTCCAAATGACGCGGTACGGCATCCAATTCAGTCGCCCGATCGAGCGTTGTCGTCGCAATCAAGTTCGCGCATCAGCGTTTCGTGGGCAATTGTGCGCCCTGCGCCGCGCTTCCAGCGCTCGACCCGCCTCAACAGCTCGCGCATGGCCTCGGGATCGAGCTCATCATCTTCCACAGGCGTCGGAGGGGCGGCCATCCGTGATGAGCCCACAAGCACCTTCACCATGCGACGCTCCTGCCATACCGCTTCGCAGGACCAGCCTACCGCTCCCGCGGCCGACAGAGTATTTAGCTGGTGTGCTCCAGCAGCGCTGGGATCACGGTGTCCAGCACGCCTGCGGGCAGTTCGTGGCCGACGCCTTCGAGCGTGAGCATGGCGGCGCCGGGAATTGCTGCGGCGAGCGCTTCGCCGTGATCGTAGGGCAGGATTGGGTCTTCGGTGCCGTGGATCACCAGCGTCGGCGCTGTGATCTGATCGAGGCGATCGTGCCAGGGCGGGGAGCCTTGGATCGCGGTGGCGTGGTTCTGGCTGCTGGGAAAGTTGACCGCCCGCTCGATCTCGGTGCGGAAGATCTCATTGCGCGATTCGTCGTAGGGATAGGCGCTGCCGCAGAGCAGCTTGAACATCTCGATGCGGTTTGCGAGCACGGCTTCTGCGTCGTCCCAGTCGAGCTCGGCTGCGGAGGCGACAGCGGCGAGAATCTCCGGCGTCGGCGGCGACAGCGTATGCCCGCCTTCCTCGCCCTCCATCGCGTCCAGCACGGCCCCCGCCTGCGGCGTGGACATAATCGGCGTCAGCGTCAGCACGCGATCGGGGTGGTTGAGGCCGATCACCTGGGTGATCATGCCGCCCATCGAAGCGCCGACGATATGCGCCTGTTCGATTCCGTAGGCGTCGAGCACAGCAGCGCCGTCGGCGGCCATATCGTCGAGCGTGTAGTTGGGCGCACCGAGCGGGCAGCTGGTGGTCCTGCCGGTGTCGCGGTTGTCGTAGCGGATCACGAAGCGGCCGCCGTCGGCGAGGCGCTGGCAGAACTCTTCCTCCCAGAGCAGCATCGACGCGCCGGCGCCCATCACCAGCAGGATCGCGGGATCGCTCGGATCACCGTAGGAGTCTGCGCAGATCTCGATGCCGTTGGCTTCAATCATGCGTTCGGGGGAGTGGACGGCCATGTCAGCGCTCCGTGTTTGCATCCGTGTTTGCGGGGGCTTGGACTTGCTGCGCGGTGGCGGGCTCGATCCAGTCGGTCAGGATTGTGCGGTGGGCCAGCTTCCAGGCGCCGTCGACGCGGCGGATTTTGTCCACGTAGCGGCCCTGGAAGACGATGCTGGCGGGGTCGCCGCAGCGCACCACGGTGACGTAGGAGCTCATTGAGGCCTCGTCGCCCTCGCCCTCGATCACGAAGGTTGAGGGCATGTGGCGCGACTGCGCGCTCGAGGGCTCGCGGCCGGCGGCCAGCGAGCGCAGGGCCCCGCCGCTGATCCAGCGCTCTTGGCTCACCATCTCCATCACGCCGTCGTCCGTCCAGATTTCGGCCCAGACGTCGGCGTCGGCATCGTCCAGGGCCTGGCTGTAGCGCCCGGCGAGATTCAGAATCTCCGCGCGGTCTTCCGCTGTCAGGCTCATCGCCGCTCTCCGTTCGCTGCTCGCTTGCTGCCTGCTGCGCTGCTGGCCGCGGCTATCCCGGCGTGACCGCGACCGAGCGCACCTCGCCGAACTCATGCTCCAGCTTGCGCCACGCCTCACCGCCGTCCTCGCTGACGTAGACATAGCCGTAGAGGCTCACAGCGGCGATCACCTCGGGCACGGCGGGGTGCGCGGCGAGCCAGTAGACGACCGAGTTGGGCGGCTCGGGCAGCGCGGCGGCGGACCAGCTGCGGCCGCCGTCGGTCGTGCGCTGGATCGCGCCGACCCGGCCCGGAATGCCGTCGCCGTTGCCCACGAACATCGTGTCTGGGTCGTCGGCCTTGACCAGCACGCCGCGGCAGTAGGAGAAGCGGTCGCCCTCGTGATGAGCGGGAAATTCGTGGTAATCCCAGCTCTCGCCCTCGTCGGTGCTGGCCGCGATGCCAAACGGGCTGGTGGCGTAGGTCGCGCGGCCCGGCACCCGCGCCATGCAGTGCACATCGCTCTGGAAGACATCTGCGCCGAGGTCCGGCATGCGCACCCAGGAATCGCCGCCGTCGAGGCTTTTGAACACGCCGTCGACCTCGATGCCGGCGAAGACGCGCTGGCTGTCGGCGGGGTCCACCACGATCACAGTCGTGCGGGCGATTCCAATCGGGCAGGGGTCGGCCACGTCGATCGGCAGCTCAGCCCAGCTGGCGCCGCCGTCGCGCGAGCGGAACGCGCCGGGGCGCGTGCCGGCGAAGATCGTCTCGCTGTCGTTGGGGTCGAGTGCGACCGACCAGATCTGGCGCGGGCCGATCGGCGTATCGAGCTTCTGCCAGTGATAGCCGTTGTCTTCGCTGCGGTAGAGGCCGGCGTCGGAGCCCGCGAGCAGCCGCTGGGGCTGATCGGGGTAGACAGCGAGCGAGCGCACGGTGCCCTCGCCGATGTCGTCGGTGCGGCCGCGGTACCACGTCTCGCCGCCGTCGTGGCAGACCCACAGACCCTGGCCCACGGTTCCGATGTGGATTGAGTAGTTGCGCGGCATGGCCGTCCCTCCCAGCACAGATCGCAGCGTGCGCCCGCGAGTCGGCGTGGAGCGGCCCCTGCGGGCGCGCTCGAAGCTAATGATCTCAGATCAGGCCGTCAAACGGCGGCGCCACCCTCCCTCTGCCTTCGGCATCCCCCCTTCAAGCCGGGGAGAGGAGCAGCAGGGCTACTGGAGCGCGCCGGAGGCGGCGATCGCGGCGATCTGTTCGTCGTCGTAGCCCAGCACCGCGCGCAGCACGGTGTCGTTGTCGGCGCCCATCAAGGGGGCGGCGGTGGGCCGCCGCGCGGGCGTGCGCGAGAGCAGGAAGCGCGCGCCTTCCACGGTGCTCGCGCCGAGGGAGGCGTGGGTCAGCGGGACAAAATGGCGGCGGTGGGCGAGCTGCGGGTCGGCCGCCAGCTCGGGGCTGTTCTGCACCGCGTGCGCGGCGACGCCGGCAGCCTGCAGCGCCTCCGTCGCGGCGCCGGGCGAGCGCTGGCCGCTCCAGGCCGAAACCGCGGCATCGAGTTCATCCTGCGCCGCGAGCCGCCCCGCCGGCGAGGCAAAGCGCTCGTCGGCCGCGAGGCCGCCGCCGAGCACTGCGGCCAGCGCCGACCATTGAGCGTCATCGGCCGCCGCGACCGCGACCCATTGATCCTCGCCGCTCGAGGGGTAGACGCCGTGCGGCGCGATCTGCGGGTCGCGGTTGCCGTCGGACTTCCAGACGCGGCCCGCAGGCGAGTCGGAGCAGCCGTACTGCAGGAACGCGGGCGTGAGGAAGTGGATCCCGGCCTCGAGCTGCGAGACATCGATGTACTGCCCGACGCCGCTGCGCTCGCGCTGCTCGAGCGCAGCGAGCAGGGCGGCGGTGGCGAAGCGCGGCGCGACGTAGTCGGTGTAGGCGCCGAACGGCCCGGCCGGGCTGCGGTCGGGCCAGCTGCAGAGCGGGGTGAAGCCGGCGAACGCGGCGGCGAGGTTGCCGAAGCCGGCGAACTCGGCAAGCGGCCCGGTCTGCCCCATCAGGCAGGAGGAGAGCATGATCAGGCGCGGGTTGACGGCGTGCAGCTCTTCCCAGGTCAGGCCCCAGCCGCGCATCGCGCGCGGCGTGAACGACTCGGTCAAAATGTCCGCCCAGCGCACCAGGTCGAGCAGCAGCCCGCGCCCGGCCGGATTGGCCGGATCGACCGTCGTCATCAGCTTGTTGGCGTTCATGTTCTGGAACAGGCCCGAGCCGTCGGCCTGTGTGGAGTCGTCGTTCACAAACGGCTGCAAGGTGCGCGCCGTATCGATCCGCGTGCTCGACTCGACGCGGACGGTCTGCACGCCGAAATCAGCCAGCGTGCGGGTGCCGGCCGGCCCGGCCATGACCCACATCAGATCCAGCATCTTCAGCCCCTCGAGCGGCGGCGATGCCTCGCCGCCCGAGCCGTGCAGGCTGGCCGCCGGCCGCCTCTCGCGCTCGGAGGGCATCTCGCCGGAGAGCACCTCGGCGGTGTGCTCGCCGAGCAGCGGGGCCGCGCGGCGGTACTCAATCGGCGTGCTGCTGAACCGCGCGAAGGGGCCGGGAAAACGCAGGCGGCGGCCGCCGCGCTCGACTTCGCGCCAATAGCCGCGCACGGCCAGATGTTCGTTGCTGTCGAGGTCGGCCATGGTCGAGACGGGCACAATCAGCAGCCGCCGCTTCAGCGCTTCCTCGAACAGCTCCGCTTTGGTCTTCGTCATCGTCAACGACTCGACCACCTGGAGCAGGCGGAAGTACTCGGAGATCGGCTCCCGTCCGCTCAGCAGCAGCAGGGTGTAGTTGAGCCAGTCTTTGTCGCGCGTCGCCTCGTCGCAGCGGCCCTCCTCATAGACCCACTCCATCAGCCGTCTGGTGAACGGGCCGATCGCGGCGCCGAACAGATAGGTGATCGCGGCGTGGCCGTCTTTGCAGGGCCAGAAGAGCTGCACTTCGAGCGGGCCGAGCTTGGCGCCCTTGGCCGAGCGCATGAACGAGGGCGAGTTGAGCGGCGCCGCGAGAATGCCCGACTGAGTCGCCTGGGCGTGGGCCGCCTGAGCCGAGACATCGATGAACTGCCCGCGCCCCGAGCGCTTGCGCTCCCAGAGCGCGATCTGCACCGCTGCGGCCGCCTCCGCGCCGGCGTGCAGGCCGGTCTGCGGCAGGCTCACCCGCAGCGGCGCGCGATCGGCGTCCCCGCTTTGCGCCATCGGCCCGGCCGCGGCTGCGATCGTCAGGTCGGTCGCCGCCCACTCCGCCTTGGGGCCGCTCGAGCCGAACGGCGTGACGGCGGCGTAGACGAGGCCGGGGTTGAGCGCGGCGAGGTCGTCGTAGCCCAGCCCGCGCGCCGCCATCGCACCGACCGCGTCGGATTCGATCAGCGCGTCGGCGGTTGCGGCCAAGCGGCGGAACTGGGCGCGCCCCGCATCCGTTTCGAGATCGATCACCGCCGAGCGCTTGTTCCGCGCCCAGGCTTGCCAGGTCAGCGAGCCTTCGATGTCGGAGGGGTCGCCGGCGAAGGGGCCGCGCCGCCGTGCGCTGTTGCCCTGCGGCGGCTCGACCGCGATCACGTCTGCGCCGAGATCGGCGAGAATCATCCCCGCAATCAGGCCGCCCTCATCGGTCAGGTCCAGAATTCGGTAATCGCTCAGCATGGTGGAGCCCTCCCGCAGCGCATCGGTGCGCCTCTCAGGCTAATGAGCGCCGCGCGGCGTCTATCATGCTGCCTGCCCATGACCGCCGCGGCCAACCTCGAGCACCTGGCAGAGCTGCGCCGCCGCCGCGCGCAGTTCTTCGCGCCCAACCCGGCCGCCGAGCAGCGCGCCCGCGAACGCGGCCTGCTGACCGCGGCCGAGCGGATCAACCTGCTGCTCGACCCAGGCAGCGAGTACGCCTACAGCTACGGCCCCGGCCCGGCCCCGCTGCGGCTCGGGTTCGGCACGATCCACGGCCGCCCCGTCGCCTACAAAGCGCACGACTCCTCCGGCGGCGCCGGCGCCTACAACCTGCGCGCGCGCGTCAACATGCGCGCCATGGGGCACATCGTCGACAAGGCCTGCCTGCCGATGTTCTTCCTCTTCCAGGGCGCCGGCGGCGAGATCGAAGACCACATCATGTCCTCGGGCTTTTCCGCGGTCGGCGGCCACCAGGTCGCCGCGCGCTCCAGCGTGCCCCGCCGCGGCGCGGTCTACACCGCGATCCTCGGCAACTCGTTCGCCCCTTGGGCCGCATCAGTGGCCGACTTCTCAGTGATGACCCCGCGCGCCACGGCGACCTTCGTCAGCCCGTTCATCATTGAGTTCGCGACCGGCCAGCGGCCCGACCTCTATGAGATGGGCGGGGTCGATGTGCACACCAAGATGACCGGGCAGATCTGCCGCCGCGCCGAAGATGAGCAGGAAGCGATGCAGACGCTGCGCCGCTGTTTCAGCTACCTGCCCAGCCACGCGTTCGAATCCGCTCCGCGCGTGCTCAGCGGCGACCCGCGCGGCCGCTGCGACCCCGAGCTGCGCACGCTCGTACCCAAGTACCCCAATCGGCCCTACGAGGTGCGCCGGATCATCGAGCGCGTCGTCGACCGCGGCAGCTTCTTCGAGTGGCAGCCCGACTTCGGCGGCAACATGGTCAGCGGCCTCGCGCGGCTCGACGGCCAGACTGTCGCGATCCTCGCCAATCAGCCCAAGCTGCGCGGCGGCGCGATCGATATGAACGCCCTGATCAAGGCCAAGCGGATGGTCAAAACCGCGCGCACATTCTCGCTGCCGCTGCTCTTCTTCTGCGACACGCCGGGCATCATGACGACGCAGGAAGAGGAGCATAAAGGGCTGCTCACCGAAACGACCGTCTACGTCGCCGAGCTGATGCAAACCGAGACCCCGACCGTCTGCGTGACCCTCGGCAAAGGCATCGGGATGGGCTATTTCATCATGGGCTCCAGCGATCCGGAAGCGATCACCTTCGCCTGGCCGACCGCCCAGATCGCCTATCTCGGCCCCGAAGGGGGCGCAGCGGTCGTGCACCGCAAAGCCCTCGCCAACGCCGATGACCGCCGCCGCATGCTCGATGAGCTGGCCGAGCCCTTCCGCCGCAACATGAATCCCTGGCGCGGCGCGCAGATGGCCGCCATCGACGACATCATCGACCCCGCCGAAACGCGCCCCCGCGTCATCGCCGCCTTCGCGGCGCTGCGGCGGCGCGGGCGCAGGACCCGCTCATGACGTCCAGCCGCAGGCATATCAGCCCCGAAAAGAACATGACGATGGAAGAGCGGCTGCAGCGCGTCGATGCAGAGCGCGCGCACGCCGCCGCGTTCGATCGCGCCCGCCGGCTCCAGCCCGGGCAGTTGACCCCGCGCCAGCGGATCGCGGCGCTGGTCGACGAGGGATCATTCCTCGAAATCGGCGCGTTCGCCAAGAGCCAGCACCAGGAGGCGTCGGCCGAGACTCCGGCCGCCGGCGTGATCACCCGCTACCCCGCAATAGGCGCGCGGCGCGTAATCGTGATCGCCGCAGACCCGCTCGCGCGGGCCCGCACCGACCCCCAGGTCGGCAAGCTCAAGCGCAACCGCATGATCTCCAGCGCCGTCTACCGCCGCCTCCCGCTGGTCTACCTCGCCGACGGCGCGCCGCACGAGCCGCCGCAGTTCGACATGCACAAAGGCGTGCTGCTCAGCCGCGTCGCCGAGCAGCCTCCGGCGCGCGACATCGCCGAGCGCGAAGCACCCTTCGTGACCATCGCCTGCGGACTCTGCGCCGGGCAGAACAGCTCGCTCGCCGTGCGCTCAGACCTGCTGCTGGCCAGCCCCGCGGCGCGCTTCGGCGCCCAACACGGCGCGCCCGAAGCCGTCGCCGATCTCGTCTGCGCCGATGAGCTCAGCGCGATCGCCGCCGCCCAACGCTTCCTCGGCACGCTGCCTGCGTCGATCCACAGCCCGCTCGAGCCGCGGGGGGCCCCCCCCGCGGGGGCGCGCCGCCCGCGGCGCGGCGCCGCCCGCGGGGG
>CAYFZI010000024.1:33250-38689 GCA_964347635.1 uncultured Dehalococcoidia bacterium | reverse complement strand
GGGGGCCCCCCCGGGGTTCTACCGGGGGGGCGGGGGGGGGGGCCGCACCCACCTGGTGGCCCGGGTGGGGGCGGGGGCGGGGCGGGGGGCGGGGGGGGGGGCCAGCGACCGCGGCGGCGAGATCACCTTTCACGGCCCCGGTCAACTCGTCGTCTATCCGATTCTGCACCTCCGCAGGCGCGGCGTTGGGATCGCGGCCTATCTGCGGATGCTGGAAGAACTCTCGATCGCCTGCGCCGCCGCGTTCGGCGTGGCGGCCGAGCGCCGCCGCGGGCGGCGCGGCTGCTGGGCGGGCGAACGCAAGCTTGGCTCCATCGGCGTGCGCCTCTCGAACGGCGTCTCGACGCACGGCCTGGCGCTGAACGTGAGCACCGACCTCCGCTGGTTCGACGCGATCAGGCCCTGCGGCATCGAAGGCGTGCGCATGACCTCGCTCTCGCAGGAATTGGGGCGGAGCATCGGAATCGATCAGGCGGCGGAGGCGGTGCCGACCGCTTTCAGCGAAGTATTTGGGCTTCGGTTAGCATCTGTGCGCTGCGGGGAGCGATCATGACGGCGCGCCCGCGCGGGCGTAAACCGGGCTGGATCCGCGCGCAGTGGCCCGGCGGGCGGCGCTACGGCGAAATTGCGGCGCAGCTGCGCGATTCGGCGCTGCACAGCGTCTGCCAGGAGGCGCGCTGCCCCAACATCGGCGAGTGCTTCAACCGCGGCACCGCCACGTTCATGATTCTGGGCGGCACCTGCACCCGCGCCTGCGGCTTCTGCGCGGTGACCTCCGGGCGGCCCGGCGCGCTCGACTGGGGCGAGCCCCGGCGCCTCGCCGAGACCGTCGCCCGGCTGGGCCTCAACTACGTCGTGATCACTTCGGTCAACCGCGACGATGTGCCGGACGGGGGGGCGGCGATCTTCGCCGCCTGCATCAAAGCGCTGCGGGCGCGCCGCCCCGACTGCTCGGTCGAAGTGCTGATCCCCGACTTTCTGGGCGATTGGGGCGCGCTCGAAACCGTGCTCGCGGCGGACCCGACAGTGCTCAACCACAACATGGAGACGGTCGAGCGGCTCTACCCGCGCGTACGGCATCGGGCGCGCTACCGGCGCAGCCTCGAACTGCTGCGGCGCGCCGGCGGGCATCGGCCCGCGATCCCCACCAAGACCGGCTTCATGCTGGGCCTCGGCGAGCGGCGCGGTGAAGTTTCGCAGCTGCTGCGCGATCTGCGGGAAGTGGATTGCGACCTGCTGACCGTGGGGCAGTACCTGCGGCCCTCGGCCAAACACCTGCCGGTCGAGCGCTATGCGCCGCCCGAGGAGTTCGCGCAAATCCGCGCGGAGGCGCTCGCGCTGGGTTTCAGACACGTCGAATCGGGGCCGATGGTGCGCTCGTCCTACCACGCTGAGGAGCAGGCGCGGGCAGCGCGAATCTTCGCCGGTCCGCTGCTCGACTGACTGAGCAGCGCCTGCCGCCCGCCGCCTGCTTGTCGGGCCGCCTACTCGTCGGGCTGCGGAATCAGCAGAATGTCGCCGGGGTGGATGATCGCCGCTGCGCTGAGGCCGTTGAGCGTCACGATCGCGTCGACGGTCGATTCGTATGTGAGCGCGATCTCGTAGAGGGTGTCGCCCGCCGCCACCGTGTGCTGGACCGTGCGGGCCGGCGGCGCGGCCGGCGGCTCAGGCTCTTGGGGCTCGACCGGCGTCGCCGGCTTGGGCGCAGCGACGACAATCGGCCGGGCCGCGTTGGACGGCTCGGCCTCGGCGGGCGAGACAGCGGGATCGGCGGGAGTTGCCGCGGCCGGCGGCGGAACGGCTGGCAGCGCGATCGGGTCGCCGTCGCGGCTGCGGTCGATCACCTCTGGGTTGGCGTCGAGCGTCACCGCCGCGGGCGCGTCTGCATCGCCGCCGCCGAGCGCTCCGCCGACGAAGAGCACGAGCGCGAGCAGCCCGCAGGCGCCCGCCACGAACGCCAGATGCACCCGCTCGGGTGCCGTCCAGCCGCCGCGCGCGCCGACCGCGCCGGCAACCCCCATCACGGCGCCGCCGCCCGCACGCCTGTACGGGGCCGCAAACGGTGTGCGGGCGGCGCGCTGGGCCGCCGGCCAGCCCTGCATGGGCGCGGGATCGATCCACCAAGCGGCCGCCGCGGCGGCGGTGCAGCCCAGCGCAGCGGCGAGCAGCCAGAGGCCCGGACCGGGCCAGACCGCACCGAAGATCAACAGCAATGCGAACGCGGCTGCGCAGATCGCGGCAGCAGATTTGGGTTCCAAGCGCATCGAGATGGCCTTGCGGCCCTGCCGTCACACGCTGCGACTCTAGGCCGAACCGCGCCCGCCTGACAAGCGCCTCCGCGCGGGCGCGCCGCGCACTGCCCGCACTGCGGGTATCGGGAGGCGTCTTCTACACTGCTTCGATACAGCGTCGCGCATCGGGCGGCGCGCCCGCGGGGAACTCTCCCCAGAGCTGGGGTGAGGCGAGATGACGCAGGCCAAAGACCGATCGGCGCCGCAGCTGACCGACCTCGCAGCGGCGGCCGGCCTCGACATGGACGAGATGGACGGCCGCCAGCGCGACGCGCACAGCCCCGACATCTACGCCCGCATCGCCCACTTTCAGCTGGCCGACCAGGCGCGCGCGGCGGGCCTCTACCCCTTCTTCCAGCCGGTCGAGGTGAACGACGGCGCAGAGGCCGAAGTGGACGGGCGGCGCGTGGTGATGCTCGGCTCGAACAACTACCTCGGCCTCACGCGCCATCCGGAGGTGCTGGCCGCGGCCCACGCCGCGCTGGACCGCTGGGGGCCCTCGATGACCGGCTCGCGGCTGCTCAACGGCACCAGCCCGGTCCACCTCGAGCTCGAAGAGGCGCTGGCGGAGTTTCTCGGCGTCGAGTCGGCGATCGTCTTCTCGACCGGCTACCTGGCCAACCTCGGCACGATCTCGGCGATGGTCGATCGGCACGGCGTCTCGGTCTTGGATCGCGATGTCCACGCCAGCATCTACGATGCGGCCGGCCTCGCGCTGGGCAAGTACGTGCGCTTCCAGCACAACGACGCGGCGCACCTCGAGCGCGTGCTGGACAATCTCGGCCCGGAGACGCCGCGGCTGGTGATCGTGGACGGCGCCTATTCGATGGGCGGAGACCTGGCGCCGCTGCCGGCGCTGCGCGCGGTCTGCGAGCGGCGCAGCACGCGGATGCTCGTCGATGATGCACACGCGATCGGCACGGTCGGGCCGCTCGGGCGAGGCACGCACAGCCACTACGGGCTCGATCCTGGCGATGACCTGGTGATCGGCACGTTCAGCAAGACGCTGGCCTCGGTGGGCGGGTTCTGCGCCGGGCCGCGGATGGCGACGGAATACATCCAGCACTTCAGCCGCCCGATGCTCTTCACGGCGGCGCTGCCGCCCGCATCGGCGGCGGCGGCGCTGGCCGCCCTGCGGCTGATCGACCGCGAGCAGTGGCGCGTGCGGCGCGTGCAGGAGCTGGGCGGGCGGATGCGCGGCGCGCTGGCCGGCCTCGGCTTCGATGTGGCCTCCAGCGAGACGCCGATCATCCCGATTCAGGTCGGCGATGAGGTGCGCACCGCGCTGTTCTGGCGCGACCTGCTCGACCACGGCATCTACACCAACGCGGTGATCGCGCCGGCCGTGCCGCGCGGGCAGGCGATCCTCCGCACCTCCTACATCGCCGCCCACACCGATGCGCAGCTCGATCGGGCGCTGGAAGTGTTCGCCGAGGCCGGGCGGCGCTCAGGCGTGATCGACTGAGCGGTGCGCATCCTGCTGACCGGGGCCAGCGGCTTCGTCGGCGGCCACGCCGCAGCGGCGCTGCACGTGGCCGGCCACGAGCTGCGCCTGCTCACGCGGGCCGGCAGCGATCTATCGCGAATCGACCAGCTGCCCAGCGAACGCGTCATCGTCGACCTCGCCGGCAGCCATGCAACGCTTGCAGAGGAGCTTGAAGCGGCCTGTGCAGGGATCGATACGGTGGTGCACGCCGCGGCGCGGCTGCGCGGACGCGGCGGTGCTGCGTTTATGCGCGTCAACGCGGAGGCGACGCGCGCGCTCGGGCAGGCTGCACGGCGCGCCGGCGTGCAATCGTTCGTCTACCTCTCATCGATCGCCGCGCTGGGGCCGGCCCCGGGCCGGGAGCCAGAGCCGCCCGATACGCCGATTCACCCGGTCTCGCACTACGGGCGCTCCAAGGCCGGCGGCGAGCGCGCCCTCATCGAGCTCGCCGACGATCTGGCAGTCGCGATCCTGCGCCCGCCGATGGTCTACGGGCCGGCCGACAACGGCCTGCTGCCGTTCTTTCAGATGGCCGAGCGGGGCTTCGCGTTTCGGCTCAACGGCGGCAACCGCGTGTCCGCGGTCTACGGCCCCGATCTCGCCGAAGCGCTCACCGCGATCATCGCCCGGCCGCCCCAGCGATTAGCGATCTGGCACATCAACGACGGCGGCCCGAACGAAGGCGGCCCGGCCTACACCTGGTGCCAACTGCTGGCCGCGCTCGAACGCGCCGCCGGCCGCCGCCTGCGCACATTCCCCCTGCCGGGCTCGGTCTGGGCCGCCTTCGCGCTGGCCGCAGAGGGGCTCGCAGCGCTGACCAATTCCGACCCGCTGCTCGACCGCTCACGCGCCGCCGAGATGCGCCAGCGCGCCTGGCTGGCCGACAGCGCCGCGCTCGAAGCAGCGACCGGCTGGCAGCCGCGGACGCCGCTCGACGCAGGGCTGGCCGAGACGATGCGCTGGTACCGAGCGGCCGGCTGGGTGTAGCGGTCATGGCAGATCAGGCAGGGCAGGCAGGGCAGCGGGAGGAGCAGCGCGGCGTGATCTCGTTCGATCTCGACGGCGTGCTGGCGTCGCCGCCGTTCGGATGGAACCCGACGATCAACCGCGATCTGTCGTTGGCGCCCGCGCGCGCCGAGCGCATCGAGCGGCAGCGCCGCGCCCAGCGAAGCGGGGGGCTGCCGGCGCGCGCCTGGTACACGTTCCGCTACAGCGGGCGGCGGCCGCGCCCGGGCGCGCTCGATGCGGTGCGGGCCGCGGCGCAGCAGCATGCGGCGCATTCAGTGATTGTGCTGACAGGCCGCAGCGAGCGGGGGCGCCGCCAGACACAGGCCTGGCTCGACAGGGAGGGCTTCGCGGAGTACGTGGACGAGCTGATCATGAACGACGGCGCGCAGAGCGCTGCTCGACATAAGGAGCGCGCACTCAGCGGGCGCCGGGTGCTGCTGCACGCCGACGACGACGCCGCGACGGCCGCCCTGCTGGCGCGCTGCGGGATCCCGCTGGCGCTGCTCGATTGGCCGCGCAACCGCCGCCTCTCCTTCCCCCCCGGCGTGACCCGCTACACGGGGATGGAGCAGCTGGCGGCGGCGATCGCAGCGCTGGAAGCGGGGGCGTAGGTGGCGGCGGCGGAGCATGTCTTCGAGATCGATGCGCCGATCG
>CAYFZI010000024.1:0-33240 GCA_964347635.1 uncultured Dehalococcoidia bacterium | reverse complement strand
GGGAGATGGCGGTACTACTGAGCTCAGATTGAAGGAGATAGATTCGCCGATCGAGGAAGTCTGGCGCGCGCTGCGCGCCGAGGCCGAGGCCGGTGCGAGCGCAGGCCGAGCAGCTGTGGTGGTCGATGAGCGCCCTCGGCGGCTGGCGCTCGATGTGATGATGGGCTGGGGGATGACGGTGCACTACCTCTACACGCTGCACCGCACCGGCGGCGGCTCGCAGGTCACGGTGGCGATCACGCCGCGCGGGCTGCGTTGGGCGCTGAGCAACATCCTCATGCTGGGCCGCGGCGCCGCCCCCTTCGCCCTCGCCGCAGCGCAGGGCCTAGCCAACCTGAAACAGACAGTGGAGCGCCCGCACGGCGGGGAGGGCGGGCAGGCGCGGCTTAGCGGTTGACCCCCGCGCAACACAAGTTGCTCGCGAACCATCTGCCGCGCGCCTAATGTGATCTGCAGGTAAATGCACCGCCTGAAGCAAGCAGGCAAGCAGACAAAGCAAGAGGGCGGGAGGTCCGGCAATGCCGCGAATGCGGGCTGCGGCGCTGGGAGCGCTGGCTGTGCTGTTGTTGGCGGCCGGGTTCAGCTGGAGCGCGCCCGCAGCAGCGGGCGCAGCGGACGCGTCGCTGCGCGGGACGGTCTACTCCTGGGCCGACGGCCGCCTGCAGCGCGTGCCGCAGGCAGCCGTCTCGACGGGGTTGGCGCAGGTCCGCACGGACGCCGAAGGCCGCTTCGAGTTTGCACCCGAAGCGCGCAGCGGGCGGATCACGGCGATCAAGCCGGGTTTCGATGTGGTGCGCCGCGATGTCTACGGCGATCACGCGGCGATCGTGCTGCGCGAGCTCATCGTGCGCGGCGTCTTCGTGCCGTTTGAGCGCTCAGACGAGCCGCAAGTCCAGGCCTGGGTGCTCGACCTCGTACGCCGCGATCTGATCAACGCGGTGGTCATCGACATCAAAGATGAGGGCGGAAACGTCAGCTACTTCGCCGCGACCGCTGCCACGGACGCGATCGGCGCAACCTGGCGGGAGGACAGCACGGGTGCATTCCTGGAAGAGCTGGGCAGCATGGGCGTGTACCGGATCGGCCGCATCGTGACGTTTCTGGACGGCCGCTACGCGGGCGCCCATCCGCAGGCCGCGCTGCGCCACATCCAGGGCTCCAGCTTCCGCGACGGGGCCGGGCAGCGCTGGTCGAGCCCGTTCAAGGCCGAAGCGCGGCGCTACAACGTGGAGATCGCGGTCGCCGCGAGCGCGTTCGTCGATGAAGTGCAGTTCGACTACGTGCGCCTGCCCTACGAGGACGGGCTGGCAGAGCGGATCTACAACGGCCAGCAGGCGCGCGAGGCGGCGATCAACACGTTTGCCGCGGAGGCCGCCGAAGCTCTGCACCTGGCCGGGGCGGCGCTGTCGTTCGACACCTTCGGCGTGGTCGCCGTTTCCGCAGACGATTCCGGCATCGGCCAATCGCTGCGGGGCCTCTCGCAGCACCTCGACTACCTCTCGCCGATGCTCTACCCGAGCGGCTGGGCGCCGGGATCGTTCGGCCTGCGCTATCCGCCGCAGCATCCCGGCCAGGTCATCCAGCTCAGTATGGATGCAACGCTCGCGCGCCTGGCGCCCGGCTCCATCGCCGAAGTGCGGCCCTGGCTGCAGGACTTTACCGATTATCAGCAGCAGGGGCTGGTCTACAGCTCGGATCGGGTAATCGAGCAAATCGAGCAGGCGGCGGCCGCCGGCGGGTACGGCTTCATGCTCTGGGATCCATCGCTGCGCTACCAGCTGGACGCGCTGGAGCGGACAGCGGGCCTGGCTTGGTCGCCGCGCCGCGAGCCCGCCGACTAGGGACTGCTCAGTCAGGCCTGTTCACGCACTCGAGCAGCCGCAGCCGGCGCCGCGAGAGGCTTCGCGAACCATCTCTGCCCCCACCCCCAACTTGGGAGCGGAGAGGACAAACGCACCACTCCGCCTGCCTTGCGCCGACATTGCGCCGAGTCCGCCGAACGCGGACAGCGCCTAAAAGACGCTGCTGCCCCAGCCGGCGTTGACGAGGAAGCTGTTGAGCTGCATGTTGAACTCGACGGGGCGCTCAAAGTAGACCGAGTGGCCGGTGTTCGGCAGCTCGAAGTAGGACGAGCCCGGCACGTGCGCCTGTGCGGCGCGGACCGTCTCCGGCGGGCAGAGCGGATCATCGCCGCCGACGACCCAGAGCAGCGGCATCGGCAGCGCTGCCACTGCATCGGGATCGGGCGTGATCGCCCTGAGCGCGTCGAGCGTATCGGGGCCGAGCGGCGGATTGAGCGCCATGATCTCGTCGTATAGAAACGCTTGGGCCGGATCGCGTTCGCGCAGGTTCGGGTGATAGGCCAGATTGGCCAGCCCCTCGCGGCGGAGGCGCGCCCGCAGCGGCTTTGAACGCGCTGGAATCGCATCGGCCTGGAGGCCGCCGAGCGTGTCGGCCATCACCAGCGCGGCGACGCGCTCGGGCCGGCGCAGGGCCGCGCCGAGGCAAGTCCAGCCGCCCATCGACTGCGCTACCAGAGCGGTCCGCTCGATCTCCAGCTCATCGAGCAGCGCGATCAGGTCGTCGACGAACGCGGCCGGGCCTGGGCCGCCCTCCTGCTCGATGCTGCGGCCCCAGCCGCGGTGATCGAAGGCAACGCAGCGGTAGGCGCTGCTGAAAACCGGGACCTGCTGCCACCAGGAGAGGTGGTTGCCGCCCGCGCCGTGGGCAAACACGATCGCAGGCCCTTCGCCCGAGGCTTCGTAATAGATGTCGCAGGCCGGCCGGGGCAGAGTTGCCATCTGGGTACGCCTTTCGTTGCCGTCTTCGAGCCCGCTGAGATCAAGCTAGCAGCGCCCCGTCCAGACGCAGCCGGCGCCCCCGGGGCCCGCGCTAGGCTCGCCGAATGCGGATCGTGCTGACAGGCGCTGAGCGCGCGCCGGGGCGTCAGATCCTCGCCGAGCTGCAGCGCCAGGATGTCCAGGTGCTGGCGCTCGTCGGGCCGGACGGCGGCCAGAGCGCGGGCGGAGCCGATCTACAGGCCATCGATCTCGAGGACGCAGCGGCGCTGAGTGAGGCGCTGACGGGCGCAACCCATGTCGTGCACGCGCACGCGCTGACCGCGCCGGGCCATTCAACGGCGGCCTATGAGGCGGCCAACGTGGCCACGACGACGGCGCTGCTGGACGCTTGCATGAGAGTCCCGCTGAGCGGATTCGTGCTGGTCTCGACGACTGAGACGTACGGCTGGGGGCTGCCGCCGTGGCCGGTGCAGGAGGGCTGGGCGCCACACCCGATCGGCGCGCAGCTGCAGAGCCGCGCGGCGGCCGAACGGGCCGCCCGCACCTACCGCCGCAGCGTGCCGATCGCTGTGCTGCGCGCTGCGCCCTGCTTGAGCGCCGAGCCGGACATGCTGCGCCGCGTGGTGGGGCACTTCATCTCGCACCCGCGCGCCGGCCTGGTCGGCGGGGGGCGGACGCCGATCTCGATGATCGGCGCCGCCGATCTGGCGCGGGCGGTCTGGGCGATCTTGGCCGATTTCGAGCAAGCCGCCGACCAGGCCTTCCATGCAACCAGCGTGCACACGACGTGGCGGGCGCTGGCCGAGCAGGGCTGCCGTATTCGCGGCGTCGAGCCGCAGTTCTGGACCGCGCCCTACGCGCTGGCGCGGGCGCTCGACGCGGCTTCGCTTTCCAACTGGGTACTGCCCGCGCCCGAGGGGGTCGACGGCTACGTGGAGCTAACCGGCCGCCCGCACCTGATCGATGACAGCCGTCTGCGCGTCGCGGTCGGGTACTCGCCGGTGCTCAACCTGCGCGGGGCGCTGGCTCAGGCGTTCGCGCCCTGAGCAGCGTGAGCGGCGGGCTCAGCCGACCGAGCGAACCGCCGCCGCCACGGCGTCGGCCAGGCCTTCCTCGAAGATGCTCGGCACGATTCGGTCCGGCGTCGGCTCCTCGACAAAGTCGGCGATCGCCTGCGCGGCGGCGATCTTGTGCCCATCCTCGACGTGGTGGATGCCGCCGTCGAGCAGGCCGCGGAAGAGGCCAGGGAAGCCCAGCGCGTTGTTGATCTGGTTGGGGAAATCGGAGCGGCCGGTCGCGATGATCGCCGCGCCCGCTTCGGCCGCTTCGTCGGGCATGATCTCGGGCGTGGGGTTGGCCATCGCGAAGATCATCGAGTTCTCGTTCATCGAGGCCACATCGGCGACCGTCACCAGACCGGGGCCGGCCAAGCCCAGGAACAGGTCGGCGCCCTTCATCACCTGGGAGGTCTGCGGAATGCTGCCGTCGGGGTTGTTGCGGTGCTCGGACCAACCGGCCGCTTCACGCTTCCAGGGGTTGAGGTCCTCGCGGTCGATGGTCAGCAGGCCTTTGGAATCGATCAGCGAGATGTCTTCGCAGCCGACCTCGCGCAGGATCGCCGAGCAGGCGATCCCGCTGGCGCCGGCGCCGAGGACAACCGTGCGGATGTCCTTGAACTCGCGGTTGGTCAGCTTCAGCGCGTTGATCACGCCGGCCAGCGCGACCACGGCGGTGCCGTGCTGGTCATCGTGCATGACCGGGATCGAAAGCGACTCGTGGAGCCGCCGCTCGATCTCGAAGCAGCGCGGCGCGGAGATGTCCTCCAGGTTGATCCCGCCGAGCGACGGGGCGATGGCCTCGACGGCGGCGACGATCTCGTCCACCCCGCGCACCGCGAGCGCGATCGGGATCGCGTCGACGCCGGCGAACTCGCGGAAGAGCACGCACTTGCCCTCCATCACCGGCAGGGCGGCCTGCGGGCCAATGTCGCCGAGGCCGAGCACCGCGCTGCCGTCGGTGACCACGGCGACCAGATTGCCGACGCCGGTCAGCTCGCGGACAAGCGCCGGCTCGCGCTCGATCTCGAGGCAGGGCGCGGCAACGCCGGGGGTGTAGACGATGCTGAGGTCGTCATGGTTCTCGACGGTGACCTTCGAGGCGTAATCGACCTTGCCGCGCCATTGACGGTGGGCTTCGATCGCTTCCTGATCCACGCTGCTCATAATCTTGCTCCAAGGGCGGCTGGGGCGCCGCGGCGCCGCGGTTGGCGCCGCGGGTATCCGCACACACTAGCTGTGAGACCGCAGTCAATCACCCTGCGGCGTTGCAAAGATGTCAAAGCAGCGCGCCCTCGAGGATGCCGCGGTGGGCGCGCAGCACCACTTTGCCTTCCTCGCGCCGCTCGACGATCAGCGGTTTGCGGCAGTGTTCGCAGGGAGTCGTCTCCTTGCGGCGCAGCACGCCCGCCGGCGGCAGGCGCGCGATCGTCGGCTCCTTGCAGTAGGGGCAGTGCACCGCCCAACGTTTGCAGGCGCGGATGCGCAGCCGGTCTTCGGGCTGGCGCCCGCGCGAGACGACGAGATCGTGCTCGCAGCCGCTGCAGCGGGTGACGACGCGGCGGGTGCGCCCGGCGGCGGGCGGGATGCCGACAGCCAGCGGGCGGCTGCACTGCGGGCAGCGGATCCGCGAGGTCTGCATCGATGTCTGCATACGGCGATGGTACCGAGCGGTTGGCCGGCGCGCTGAACGCGGCGGCGCGTAGGCGTACGATGCACCCATGGCACGAATGCCGCCTGAGGCGCGCGGGACGCGTGAGTTCTCCAGCCCCGAGGTGCGGGTGCGCAGCGATCACAGCCCGCCGTTCCACTCCAATCGGCGGCTGCGGCTGCCCAACGAGCGCCGCCGCCGCATCTCGCTGACCCGAGCCGCGCGCCTGCTGGCGCCCTGGCTGCTGCTCATCGGCGTGGGCGTGGGCGTCTACTTCGGTGTCTCGGCGCTGCTGCGCAGCGATTCGGCAGAACCGGGCGCCGACTCGAGCAGCGCACCAGCCGAAGCCGTTGATGCTGTCGAGGCGCAAGCCGCCGTACAAGCGGCGGCGCCCGCGCAGCAAGCGGCGCCCCCGCCCGCCGCAGCCGCGCAGCAGGCGGCCGCAACGGCGCAGCAGGCAGCCGCGCCTGAGCCGCCCGCGGCGGCTGAGCAACCGCCGCCGGCCGAGGCGCAGAGCGAACCCGCCGTACACCCCGCCCAGACCGAGCCGACAGTTGCAGCCGATGCGGTGACGCCGGCGGAGATCGGCGGAGCGCCGCTGATCGGCGAGCGGATGACCGCCGAAGCGCTGCCGGCCGGCATCCCGCAGCAGCTGGCCGACGGCACGGCCTACGATCCCGCGGATGCAACGACGGCGTTCTCCAACATCTGGCCAATCGGTACGACGCTGCGCTTGACGCGGCTGCCCGGCGCGCCGCTGCTCACCGAGGAGCAGGCGGCTCAGGTCGTGGGCGGCGAAACACTCGTCGTGGTCCGCGGTTCGGAGAACTCCAACACCGATATCCAACTGAGCGCCGCGGCCTTCGAGCTGCTGGGCTACTACGGCACCGAGCGAATCATCGCCGTGCGCGCCGAAGTGGCGGCGCCGCCGCCCGGCTAACAGCGCACTGGGAACACGTTGCAGTCACTTCGCAGTCAGCAATCAGCGCGAAAGGGAAGCGCGGCTCCTCCACCCTCGCGGCGGCGTGTTTTCTACCCGCGGCCCTGTGCGGGAGGACGGAGGCTTGGATGGATCCAGGCGGCTCGGCAGGTGGTCAGCGGCGGCGGCGGCGGCCGAAGGGCATGCGCAGCTCTTCGCCGTAGTTGAGGAAATCTTTCTCTTCGCCGCACTTCGTGCAGACTCCGTGCGAGACCTGCGCATCGGGCCTGCCGATCTGCCAATGGTGCTGGCAGGCTTCGGGCTCGGCGGCGGCTTCGGCGGCCTTGCGGGGGGAGCGCGCCCGGCGGTTGCTGTTCCGGCTGGAGCTCGGCGGCGCAGGTTGATTCGGCTTACGTTCCGCCACAGCAATCACCTTTCGCGCAGATCGAAGTAAACCGCTGGCGCGTGATAAGCGTAGCGTAGGGCGAAATGCTTTTGCAACGCGAGACGTAATTGGCAGGGCCGCGGGGGCCGCTCAGGCTTCGATTCGCTCGTAGAGGGTGTGATACTTCTCGCCGCCGGCGATCGCCTGGCGGATGTCCTCGCGATCCAGCTCGAAGAGCTTGCGCAGCGCCGAGCGCGCGTCGTCCGCGGCGGCCTGGTCGTCCGCGCAACGCTCGAGGATCCGCTCAAACAGGCCGGCCGCAACGAAGGCGTCGACGCGCCCGGCCCAGGGAAAGAAGACGAACGATTCGGGATCGCCGAAGCCGGGCCGCAGCTTGCGCAGCTGCCGAATGCGGTCCTGGGGCGAACGCACCGGCTCGACGACGCGCACATACGGCCCGGCGGCCTCGTTGCGGCGCCCGTCGATCAGAAGCCGCTCGGAGAGCCAGCCGAAGCCGATCACGACCACATCCGCTTCGCGGAGCGCGCGCAGCGTCTCCTCGAGATCGAAACCTTCGTCGTTGGCCATGGCCGCAGTATAGGACGGAAGCGGCGGATATAGTGAGCGGGCGGGCGCTGCGCCGCTCGATGCCTTGAAGCGCTTCGGGCCGGCCGGCTGCGCAGAGGAGGAGCGATGCGGCGTTCACCGGCGGCAGTGCGCCGCGAGGGCGGCGACGCGCAGGCCGAGGCGTTTCGCGGGCTGTTTCAGCAGCAGGGCGAGCGGCTCTGGAACGCCGACCGCGACGTCGACTGGGAGCGCGGCCCCGAGATTCCCGCAGCCAAGCGCGATGCCTGGCTGCGGATGATCAACGTCTTTCACGGTCTCGAGGTGATGGGGCTGGACACGATCCAGGTGATGATGAGCCAGGCCACGCACCAGCTGCGCAACCCCGGCCTCAATCTCTACCTGGCCGCGCAATGCCAGGACGAAGCGCGCCACGTCTACGCGCTGGACCGCTACCTGCGCGAGGCCGGCGGCCACGGCTATCTGAGCGGGGCGGAGCGCTTCCTGATCGAGCGCTTCGGCTCGATGGCTTCCTGGGGCTTCTATCGAGTCGAAAACTGGCTCACCTCAACGCTGTTCAGCGAAAACTTCGCCGCGCTGTTTCTGCAGCAGACGCTGGAGATACCCGACATCGATCCGCTGGCAAAGCAGATCTTCCGCCTGATTCTGCGCGACGAAGTGCGGCATGTGAACTTTCTGCATACGATTCTGCCCCAGCTGGCGGCGGAGCTCTCGACGCCGGGCCGGGCCTACATCCGGCAGAGCCAGCTGCTGCTTGCCGCGGCGACCGCGCTCGGGCTGCGCCGGATCAAGCGCGACGCGCAGACGCTGGGGATCGATGTGGACGGCTACAAAGAGACGCTGATCGAGAATCTGGGCGTCCAGCTCAACGACGCTGGACTAAGCCAGCTCCTGCCGATCGAGCGCTATCGGCGAGTCCTCGATGCGGCCCTCTGAGCGGCTCTCGCCCAGCCGCTGCGTCCAGAGCGGGGAGCGAGGCTGGTGAGCGGCCTGTGAGCACAATCTGGGAGCGGCAATCGAGCGAGGAGCTGGCCGATTACGGCTTCTTCAAGCTGCGCCGCGATATCAGCCGCCATCCACGCCACGGCCGCGAGCACCGCTTCTTCATCTTCGAGTTCCCCGATTGGGTCAACATCATCCCGCTGACCGCCGGCGGCGATGTGATCTTCGTGCGCCAGTTTCGGCACGGCTCGCGCGAGCTGACGCTGGAGGTGCCCGGCGGCATTGTCGATCCCGGCGAGACGCCCAAGCAGGCGGCGCTGCGCGAGCTGTTCGAGGAGAGCGGCTACGGCCCGCAGACCGCAGATGCGCTCGAGCTTGGCTGGGTGCACCCCAACCCAGCCCTGCAGGAGAACCGCTGCTGGTCGTTCTTGGCTCAAAATGTCGAGCGGGCCGCCGCCGAAGAGCAGATCGTCGGCACCAGTTCGGAGGCGATCGAGGTGCACACGATCCCGCTGCACGAGGTGCCCGGGATGATTAGCCGCGCCGAGATCACACACGCGCTGACGATCGCCGCGTTCGATCACTACAACCGCTGGCTGGCGGCGGCGCGGGCCTAAGCGCTCCCCGGCCGAGGCGGCGGGGGCGGGGTCGGTCAGCCGCGCAGGCTGTCTACATCGAAATCGTCGGGCAGCGGGATGAAGAGGCTGCGCCGCGGCGCTTCCAGCTCGCGGGTGATGTGGCCCTGGCCGGTCAGATCGTCGGCGAGCAGAATCTCGCCGGCGCCGAGCCGGCGCTTGGCGCCGTCGCCGCACTCGATCTCGACAACGCCGCTGAGGGTGACCACAAACTGGCGCCGCGGCGCGTTGTGAAAATCGAGCTCGCCGCCCGCGGGCGTCTCGCGGAAGATCACCCCCGCCGCCCCGATCAGCTCCGAAAGTGCGCCGTAGCGGTCTTCCTTGAGCGGGACATCGATCGTTTCAAAGTGCGATTGCGCGTCGCTGCCGGTGTAGATGCGGGTGATTTCCATCCTGATTCCTCCCAGCCGATCGGGGGCCGGCCGCAATGCTCAAACTGGGTCAAAGCGGCGGGCCCAGCGGTGGACGTCCCAGTCATCGGGCAGGTCGATCATCAGGCTGAAGCGCGGGCCCTCCAGATCAACGGTGCGGTGGCCGGGGCCTTCGACATCCTCCGTCAGGCAAATCTCGCCCGGCCCAAAGCGGCGCTTCTCGCCCTGGCCGACTTCTACCTCGACAACTCCCTCGATCACGATGATCATCCGTTTGCCCGGCGTGTTGTGCCAATCGACCGTCAGCCCCGGCTCGGTGACGCGAAAGAAACACTGGCCGGGAAAGAGCCGCCGCGACATGCCGCCGAGGTCGGTCAGATGCAGCGTGGCATCGATCTCCTCGAAATGCGAGACGCCGTCGCCACCCTGATATATGCGGGTGATGCGCATCAATAGCCCCTCACAAGCCCTTCACAATCAGCGCGGTCAGCCGAGCTTGGGCAGCCGCCAGCGTTCGGCGAGTTCGTCGAGGCCGGCGACACGCAGCGTAGGCGACAGATCGTCCGGCGGGTCGTCCGCCTCGCGGTTGACCCAGACCGCAGGGACGCCGAGCGCGGCGGCCGGGCGGATGTCGTGGACGATCGAGGCGGCGACATGCAGCTGCTCGGGGGGTGCAATCGCCCGCGAAGCCTGGAGCGCGGCCCAATGCGCGGGCGCCGGCTTGTAGGACTGCAGCTGCTCGGCGGTGACGAGCTGGTCGAACGGCGCGCCCAGCGCGCGAATGCTCGAGCGCAGGCCGTGCAGCGTGACATTGGAGAGAATCGCGAGCGGGCGCTCCAGGCGGCGCAAGCGCTGCAGGAAGGGCGGCGCGTCGTCGAAGGGCGGCCAGAAATGCAGCGACGCGGCGAACTCGCGCCCGCGGGCGGCGGGCAGCTCGACGCCGAACTCGGCCGCAGCGCGCACCAGGCTGATCGCGAGCACCTCATCGTAGGGGCGGTAGCGCTCGTGCTCAACCGCCAATTCGACCGTAATGCGGCGCTCGATCAGGTCGTCGAGGTCCAGGCCGGCCAGCTCTGGGATGCGTTCGAGCGCGGCCTGCGCGCCCGCGCGCCAGTCGATCAACGTGCCGTAGCAGTCGAACGTGATCACCGCGGCGGCGCGGGGGTCGAGCGCGCTCACGATGCACTCGGATCGTTGGCAGCGCCGCCGAGCTGGACCATGTCGGCGCCGAAGCGTGTTTGTAGATCGTCGACGGCGGAGCGCAGCGCGGCCGCCCGGGCCAGGCGCGCGGCGGCAGCGGGCGGTGCGGCGGCGGGATCGATCGCGGCGTCGAAAAGCGAGAGCTGGGCCGCGGCCTCAGCCGCCTCGAGGTTCGAGACGCCGACGCCGATCAGCCGGAAGCGGCGACCCGGGCGGCACTGCGCGCGCAGCAGCGCCAGTGCTGCGGCGCTGATCTCGTCTGCGCCGCTGCTGGCGCTGGGCAGCGTGCGCCGGCGCGTGAAGGTCGTGAAGTCGGCAAGGCGCAGCTTGATCTGCACGGTGCGGGCGCGCAGCTCCGCGCGCTGCAGGCGGCGGCCGACATCCTGCGCCTGGCTGCGCGCCGTTTCCGCCAGCTCGTCATAATCGCCGACATCCTCGGCGAACGTCGTCTCTGAGGAGATCGACTTGGTTTCGCGCGTCGTGTTCACCTCGCGCGGGTCGATGCCGCGCGCCAGCTCGTGGAACCATTCGCCGCGCGCGCCGAAGCGGTCGAGCAGCCAGGCGAGCGGCCGCGCCGCCAGGTCGCCGATCGTTTCGACGCCGGCGCCGCGCAGCCGCTGGGCCGTCTTGGGGCCGATCCCCCACAGCTCCGAGATCGCAAGCGGGGCCAGAAACGCCGCCTCGCTGCCCGGGGCGACGAGCGTCAGGCCGTCCGGCTTATCGCGGTCGGAGGCGATCTTGGCCACCGATTTGCTCGCGGCGACGCCGCAGGAGATCGTCAACCCGGTCTCCTTGCGGACGCGCTGCTTGATCCAGCGCGCCACCTCGCCGGGCGCGGCGCCGGATTCGACGCGCTGCGTGATATCGATGAACGCCTCATCCAGCGAGAGCGGCTCGACCAGCGGGCTGACGCTGCGGAAGATGTCCATCACCTGCTCGGAGACCGCACGGTAGCGGCTGAAGCGCGGGCGCACGATCTCGGCCTGCGGGCATAAGCGCACCGCGGTGCGCATCGGCATCGCCGAGCGGCAGCCGAACACGCGGCTCTCATAGGAGGCCGCGGCGACCACCCCGCGGGCGCGCGGCGAGCCGCCGACCAGCACCGGTTTGCCGCGCAGCTCGGGCCGATCATGCTGCTCGACAGCGGCGAAGAAGGCATCCATATCGGCGTGAATGATCTGCCGCTGAGGGTGCGGGGGGGCTTCGTCGACGCTCATGCAGCTACCGTATCCAGTCTACGGAGGGGGCGCGAAGCGGATGGGGATCGTGCAGCGCCTGCGCCGCTGGATCGGCGGCGGGCCGCAGACCAACGCGGCGCTGGCAGCCGCCGCCGGGCTGCTCGATGAGGCCGAGCGCCTGGTGCGCGCCGGACGCGGGCCGCAAGCGCGGGAGCCGGCCAGGCGCGCGCTGGCGCTGCTGGCGGAGGCCGGCGGGCAGGATGAGCTCGAGATGCGGCTGGGCGCTGCCTACTGCTTCTGCGGCGAGCTGCAGCCGGCGCTGCGCCACGCACGCGCGGCGGCGCTGGCGCGGCCCTACGATGTGGATGCGCGGCTCACGCTCGGCAACGTCCGCCTAGTGCGCGGTGAACTCGATCAGGCTGCACACGAGTTCAACGCGGTAATTGAGGAGTTCGGAGCAGATCCGGACGCGGCCGGCGGGCGGCGGGCGGTGATCCTCGCACGCGGCGAAGCGCCGCTCGACGATCTGGCCGCGGGCGGGGACGATTGGCGGGCGGCGGCGCGGCTGCTGACCGGCCTATGGTCGGCCGCGGGGCTCTGCAGCCGGCGCATCGCCTCGCTGCGCGGCGCCGGTGCCGACGCCGACGCGCTGGCGCTGCTCGAAACGGCGCGGCGCGAAGCGAAAGAAGTGACATAACGATGGGGCTGTTCGATGGTCTGCGCCGGCGCCTCGCCGCGCTGCGGGCGGCGCCGGAAGCGGAGACGGCGGCGCTGGCCGACGTGGAGACGGTGCGGCGCGCGATCCGCGCCGAGGCCGAGCGGCTCGGCCGGCGCCAGCGCCTCTCTGTCACGATGCTGATGGAGTTCGCCAGCGAAGACCTGCGCCGCGTCGACCTGTTTCAGATCCTCGCGCACCTCGACGCCGAGGGCGAGGTGTGCAACGTGGAGCAGGACTCCTTCGGCAACCTCAAGTTCGACCTCGGCACGCTGGCCTCCGAAGCCAGCGATCGATGATCGCACTATATGGGTTATGTAGCGGGCGGCGCCGCGAACCGCCGCCGCTGCATATCCGGCGGCGTCAGGGCGCCGGCTCGAAGATGATCTGGAACTCCATCTGGCCGGATTCCTCAATGGAGAGGACGCGGAAGCCGACAGGGGCTTCGATCTCGTAGTCCGTCAGCACGATCTCGGTGCTGCCTGAGACGACAACGAGGCCGTCGACGTACTGGCCCTCCAAAGCGATCTCGACGGGGTTGGTGACGCCGTGCAGCTCGAGGCTGCCGGAGACGGTCAGCGAGAGCGTGTCGCCCGCCACCGGCAGCCGGTCGATCGGGATCGGCTCGGTCAGGCGGAATGCGGCGAAGGGGTAGGTATCCGATTCGAGGCCGCGATCGCGCAGCGCGCCGTCTCGGAAGCTTTGGTCGCTCTTCAGCGTGCGCAGGTCGGCGACGATCTCGACGCTGGTGATCGCCGCGCCGTCGAAGGCGAGCGCGGCCGTGATCTCGCTGGTGCGGCCAACGGCCGTGGCGGTGCCGATATTGGCCAGCACCTCGCCGATGCGGTAACCGACGAACGAATCGCCGCGCTCGGACAGCACCCAAGCCCCGGCCAGGTCGGCGAGCGCGGGCAGTTCCGCCGCCCCTGCCGATTGAGCCGCCGCCTGCTGCTGTTCAGCGGGCGCTGTCTGTTCCGCGGAGGCTGCTTGCTCAGTGGAGGTTGACTGCTCGGCGGAGGCGGCCTGTCCAGCTGCGGTCTGCTCGGCTGCGCTTTGCTCGGAGCCGCTGTCGGCCGCCGCCGATTGCTCATCATCATCACCGTAATCGGCCGCCGCGGCGCTGACCGGCTCGGACTCCTGCTGCTGCGGCGCCTCGGACTGCGCCGCTTGCGTCTGCTGGGCCGATTGCACTGCTTGCGTCTGCTCAACCTCAGCTTGCTGCTGGGCTTGCGGAGCCGGTTGAGACTGTTGGGCCTGTTGGTCGGCGCGCACAGACTCGACGGCGGCCTCGAGTGAGGCCGGCGGCGGCGCGTCGCTGCGCAGGACGAAGTACCAGAGCAGCACCAGCACGGCCGCAAGCGCCGCGATCGCGGCGCCGAGCAGGAGCACGCGCCGCGGCGTCAGCCGGCTCAGCATTGCAAGCATGGCGCCTCCTTCTTCCGCACTTCAGCGTACCCGCCTCCGCGCCGGCGCCTCATTCCCTGCACCTCATTGCCCGCTTCCCTTCCCGCTTGCGGGGGATGCGCAGCCCCGCCCCCTCTGCCTCCGCGAGCGGTCGGAGAGGTTCAAAACTTCTCAAGCGGCAGGGTCGGTGAGAGCGGCGCCGATCTACGCATGCAGCGCCTCGCCGCGGTGCAGGCGCGCGGCGGTTTCGTAGGTTTGGCCCATTGAGCGCACGGTTGGGGCGTGGGCGGTGAGGAAGCGGCTGGCGCCGATCAGGACGTCGTCGGCCTCCGGCCGCCCCGCGAAGCGCTCGGCCAGGCGCAGCGCGGCGTCGTAGATCTGGAAGGAGTGGAAGCCGGCGTCCTCGCGCAGCAGCGCCGAGCCCAGCGTGCGGATCACTTCCTGCTGCCGCCCGCCCGCAAGCAGGTCGGCGACCGTTTGGGCCGTTTCATCGACTTGCTGCTGGCGGTCGAAGTGTTCGAGCAGGTCCTCGGTCGAGGCCGCTCCGCCGTTGGGTTCCGGCCGCGCCTGGCGCGGGGTATTGAGGAAGCGCTCTAGGTAGACCGAGGCCGCACCGTCGAGAATTGCGCGGGCCAGCTCGCGCGAGGGTGCGCGCTGCATCGCACGGTCCACGGCGTTGGTGTACGTGAAGGTATGGTGCACGGTGTTCCAGTCGCCGAACTCGTTGGAGATGTGAAAGTGCAGCGGTCGGCGCGCGGCGGCGTAGGCCACAGCGGCGCTGAGCTCGACCAGCGGCGCGCCGGCGCGTGCAGCATCGACAATTCGGCGCAGCGAATCGGCCGGCCGGTCATCGAGGATCGATTCTGCGAGCGGGCGGTGCTCGTCCCAAGCCTCGTTGCGCCCGCCGCCCGCGGCCAACGCTTCATCCAGCGCGGCGCCGGCCTCGTCGAGCAGCCGAGGCAGGTCAACCGGGTGCTGCCAAGCGGAGGTTTCCTCCATCCGCTGCGCGGCGGTGATCGTGGGGATCACGGAGCTGAGCACATCCGGCGCGCGCTCCCAGCCGACCGCATCGAGCAGCTCGCAGGCTTTGTTGGCGAAGTCGAGCGTGTGGCCGACATCCATAAAGACGTGATCGGTGGAAGCTGCGAAGAGCATGTCGGCGAGCTGCTCGGCGTCCAGCCCGACGGCGGCGGCGGTGCGCAGGCAGCGCTCGGCGGCGTCGCGCGAGCGGACCTCGGCGAAGCGCCGAAACCAGGTGCGGAACTGCTGCGGGCGGGTTTCCTCGGTCGCCAGCGCCGCGATGTCGAAATCGGGCGGCTGGCCCTGCACGCTGCGGGCCACATGCACGACGCCCTGATAGAGCGCGCGCGGTCGATCGGCGGGTTCGAGCTGCGTCTGTACGTTGGCCATCGCGGTCAGAATCGAGAGGCCGCTGGACCAACCGGCGGCGCGGTTGCGGACGCCGAACTGCGCCGCCGCCGAGAGCACCAAATCGGCGCGCCCGGCCTCGCAGAGGCCGATCACCGATTTCGCGATCACCAGCCGCAGATTTTGCTCCAGCCCCTCCTGCAGCTTGCGCGTCCAATGGCTGACCGCCTCTTCCGCCTGCGGCAGCGGGTCGATCCAAACATCGCCGCCGCGAATTTCGCTGCGGAAGGCGGCGACGTCATCGGCGAACAGATCGAAGGCGCAGCCGCCGGAGAGATCGAACTTCGCGTGGTGCCAGTGGCAGGTGAGAATGCCGTCGGCAACCGTCCCCTGGCTGAGCGGGAAGCCCATGTGCGGGCAGCGGTTGTCGACGGCGAAGACCTGCCCGCGGTGCCAGAACACGGCCGCGGTGCGTTCGCCGGTTGAGACGACGCGGACGCCGTCGCGCTGGAGCTCAGCAAGCGCGCATACCCGGACGCTGGCAGCCATGACGATCCTCCACTGCTGTCTCCGTTATGCCGCAAGCCTACGCCGCAGCGGAGGCGCAGGAGCGGCTGTGCGGCGATCAGTCTGCGGCGATCAGAAGGCCGGCCAGCCAGGCTGAGAGGTCGTGCAGGCTTTGGCGGCCGAGCTCATGCTGCATCGGGTATTCGCGGTAATCGACGCTCAAGCCCAGCGCGGCCAGGCGGTCGCGCGAGGCGCGGCCGCGCTCGATGCCGACGAGTGGATCGTTCGCGCCGTGCTGCACGAGCAGCGGGAGCTGCGCGGCGCGGGGATGGATATCGGCGGCGGCTTCGTCGGACAACCAGGTCGAGAGCATGGCCGCGCCGCGCCAGCGCTGCGGCGCGCTCAGCGCCAGCCGATAGGCCAGCGAGCCGCCCTGGCTGAAGCCCATCAGCGCCGTGCGCTCGGCATCGACCGAGTAGCGCTCGACGGCCTGATCGATAAACGCGCTCAAATCGGCGCTGACGCGCTCGAGCTCGCCGGGCAGCGGGCGGTCGCCGCCGCCGCGCCGCATCCAGGTGAACATCGGCCCGTAGGAGAAAGGTGCGTCGTCGAGCGCAAACTCGGCCTGCGGCAGGATCACCTGCAGCTTGGCCTCGGCCAGCAGCGGCGCCAGCGGCGCCAGGTCGAGCGCGTGTGCACCGTGCCCGTGCAGCGCGAAGAGCGTCGGAAACGGCGGCTCGCCCGCAGGCGTCCAGACAGCATGGATGAACTGCATGGCGGGCATAGTAGTAGTCGGCGCGGCGACCAGCAGCCCGCGTCAATCACCGCTGAGCAGTGCATCGACGAAGCGGGCCGGCTCAAACGGCGCGATGTCGCCAAGCTGCTCGCCGGTGCCGGCGAAGCGCACCGGGATGCCGAACTGGTCGGCGATCGCGAAGACGATCCCGCCCTTACTGGTGCCGTCGAGCTTGGCCAGACAGATCGCGGTGACGCCGGCAGCCTCAGCGAAGCGGCTCGCCTGGCTGAGCCCGTTCTGGCCGCTCGTCGCATCGAGCACGAGCAGCACTTCGTGCGGCGCACCGGGGCAGCGGCTGCCGATCACGCGGCGGATCTTGCCCAGCTCAGCCATCAGGTTGGATTGCGTCTGCAGGCGGCCGGCGGTATCGATGATGACGACGTCGAGCCCGCGCGAGCCGGCGGCCTCGATTGCGTCGTAGGCGACGGCTCCCGGATCGGCGCCGAGCTGATGCGCGACGCACTCGACGCCGAGCCGCTCGGACCAGGCCTGCAGCTGCTCGATCGCGGCGGCGCGGTAGGTATCGGCGGCGGCCAGCAGCACGCTGCGGCCCTCGCCGCGCAGCGCGTACGCGAGCTTGGCGATGGAGGTGGTCTTGCCGGCGCCGTTAACGCCGACAACAAGGATGACGTGCGGAAACGGCGGCGCGGCGCCGTTGGGCGGCCACAGCGCGCCGCTCCCGCTGGGCGCTTCGAGCAGCTCAATCAGCCGCTCGCGCAGCAGGCTGCGGACGGCGGCGCCGTCGGCGCGGCGGCCGACGGAGCCGCGCAGCTGCTCGATCAGCCGCGCGCTGGCCGCCCCGCCCAAGTCGGCGAGGATCAACGTTTCTTCGAGCTCGTCCCAGAAATCGTCGTCGACCGCCGCGCCGCGGAGGAGGCCCTGCAGGCGGCCGAGCACGCCGCGGCGTGCGGCGCGGGTGGCCCCTTCGTAGGCCGCGTCGAGCTCTGTGTCGTCGCGCTCCGCATTGCCGTCACTGCCGTCACTGTCGTCATTGTCGTCTCGGTCACGATCGCCGCGGCGCCGAAACAGTCGAACCATTGCCGGCTCCTCGCTGCCCTCTACCTCTAGCCCGCCGCGGGCGCGTCCAGACGGGCGGGAGAGCGCCTCCCCGAGGGCGCCCGCCTACTGCGGCCTGCGGCGCTGCGGCGCCGTGGATCGCGTCGGCCTGCTCAATCGTACGCCGACGCATCAGCGTTCCGCGCCGTGCAGCAGATCTAGAGCGCGTTCGGCCGCCGCCATCTCGGCTGCCTGCTTGCTGGAGCCGCAGCCCTCGCCGAGGGCGTCGCCGTCGATCCACACCGCGACGCGGAAGCGCCGCTCGTGCGGGAGACCGCAGACGGCGATCGTCTCGTAGCGGGGCGTCGCGCCGAGCTCGCCCTGCACATGCTCCTGCAGGCGCGTTTTGGGATTGCGGCGGACGCCGCCGGCGCCGATCGCCTCGAGCGAGGGGCGGATCAGGCGCCGCACCACCTTCTGCACGGCGCGCTGGCCGCCGTCGAGCCAGACCGCCCCGATCACAGCTTCGAGCGCGCGGCTGAGCACGACCGGGCGGGTGCGCGCGCCTTCGTTGTCGACGCCGGCGCCCATCAGCAGTTCGGAGCCGAGCTCGATTTCGGCGGCCAGGGCGCTGAGCTGCTGGTTGCGGACGATCAGCGAGCGCGCCTCAGTCAGCCAGCCTTCGGCGGCGTTGGGGAAGCGATCGAACAGCTCGCGGGCGACGATCGAGCCGAGGATCGCGTCGCCGAGGAACTCCAGCCGTTCGTTGGAGCGCAGGCCCGGATCGCTGTGCTCGTTGAGGTAGGAGCTGTGCACCAGCGCCTCGCGGAGCAGCTCGGGGCGGCGAAACTGATGCCCGATACGCTGCTCGAGCCGCCGCAGGCGGTGCAGCGGCAGGGCTTTGGCCAGGCTCATCCCGCTGTCCGCGGGGCCGGCGGCGGTGCGGCGAGGGTTATGATCACTAGCCTCAACTGTTGTCCGCGCTGGTGCTGAACGGGGCTGCTCGATGGCTGCCGTGACCGCAGCTGAGCTGCCCGCCCCCATTGCCGCTGCACTCTCCGCGCAGGCGTACGCGGCTGTCGCTGCATTATGTCACGCCGCGCGTGAATCGGAAATCTCCCTCTACCTGGTCGGCGGTTTGGTCCGCGACCATTTACTCCTTGAGACCGCGCCGGCGGCCGAACGCAGAACGGACCTCGACCTGGCGGTGGAGGGCGAAGCGGCGCCGCTCGCGGCGGGATTGAGAGCCGCGCAATGGACGCTGCACGACCGCTTCGGCACCGCAACGCTGGAGCTTGCGGACGGATCGCGGATCGATCTGGCGCGCACGCGCAGCGAGCAGTATCCGGTGCCGGCCGCGCTGCCGTTGGTCAGCGCGGCCGCGATCGAGGCTGATCTGGCGCGGCGCGACTTCACGATCAATGCGGCCGCGTTCGGCCTGACCGGCCGGCACCGCGGCCTCCTGCTCGATCCGCACGGCGGCGCGCGCGATGCGGAGCGGCTGGTGCTGCGGGTGCTGCACGACGGTTCGTTCCGCGACGACCCCACGCGGCTGCTGCGGCTGTGCCGCTATGCGGCGCGCATTCGCGGCCGGCCCGAGCGCCGCACGGCGCGGCTGGCGCGCACCGAGACAGGGGGGCTGGCCAATCTGTCGGCGGCGCGCTTCGGCGCCGCCTGGCGCGCGCTGCTGCACGACGCAGCGGCGCCCGACGCGCTGCAGCGCGCCCGCCGGCTGCGCCTGCCGCAGGCGCGGCTGGCCGGCTGGCAGCTCTCGGCGCAGACAGCGGCCGTGCTCGCGGGCGCGCGCGCCGACGGGCCGACGCGCTGCTGGGCGGCAGTCGGGCTTACCTGCAGCGACGCTGCGGTCGTCGAGCGCTTGCCCGCCGCCGCAGCGCTGCAGCGCGGAGAGCGGGCCGCGCTGGCGAGCGGCGCTGTGCTGCGCGCGGCGAAACGCCGCATCGGGCGGGCGGGCAGCGCGGCAGACGCTGCGGCGGCGCTGCAGATCGCGCCGACAGTCGTGCTCGAGGTTGCCGCGGAGCTCTGGAGCGGCGCGGCGGGGCGGCGGGTGAGCGAGTTTCTACAGCGGCGCGGCGATGTGCGCTCGCCGCTGAGCGGCGCGGAACTCGCGGCGCTCGGCGTCCCCGAGGGGCCGGCCGTCGGCGCCTGGCTGCGGCGGCTCGAACGGGCCGCATGGAACGAAGAACTCGGCTCCAGCGCCGATGAGCGTATCGCGGCGGCTGAACAGTGGGTACGATCATCGCTCAGCAACAGCGGCAGGCAGGCATGAGGCTGGGGCGATGACGCAACCAACGGCCGGCGAAGCGGCGTGCAGCGTCTGCGGCGAACCGCTGCAGCCGCAGGCGCAGGCCGACTGCTACAGCTGCGGGCGGCTGTTTCACCTCGGCCTGACGACCAGCGCCGAGGTGGACGACTGCGGCCAAGTCTGGATCGACGATCAAGTGCTCGCGCTGCAGTTCGCCTGCAACCGCTGCCTGGATGAGCACTTGGAGGAGCACACAGACGAGCAAGGCGCCGCCGTGGAAGAGTCCCCGCCGCCGCCAGCGGAGGCCGCACCGCGCGTGCAGCGCGCCGAGCCGGGCCGCAGCGCGCGGGAGATCGCGCGCCGGCGGCGCAGCCGCTAGCGATGCCGCGTAGCCGGCGGCGCAGTCGGCGCAGCGCGGACGTCGAAACGGCGCGCCCGCTCAACGCAACCGCGTCCATAGAGCCGGCGCCGCGCCGCTGGCGCCCGACAGCGGCGGTCCTGCTGGCGCTCTGCCTCGGTATCTGGCTCGGGCTGCTCATCGCGCCGTACGAGCTGCCGGGGGTAGTCGCGATGTGGTTCAGCGTGATCGGGGCAGGGCTGGCCGGCGGGCGGCTGCTGCGCCGCTGGCTGCAATCGCGGCGCGGCTAGGGGCTTGTTCTAGTAGTCGGACAGTCGGGCGGATGGGAGTAGAAGTCGGCGTTGTGAAAGCCTGTGCGGGAGCTGTATCAGCGCTTCGTCAGGGAGGGGGCGAGCGCGCTGCGGGTCAGCGGGTCAGGAGGTGCGGTGCAGGTCGATGCCGCTGCCGCTGACGCGGTCGAGATCGATCACGACGGCGGTGCCGGTCCGCTCCAGGTCGCGGCTTTGCTCGAGCGGGTGCTGACCCTCCCAGATCGCGGCGCGATCGTTGGGGGCGTCGGTGATGCGGGCGCGACCGCGGAAAATGTAGAACTTGCGCTCGGGCATGTTCGTGTAGATCAGCGCCACCTGCGGGTAAGAAAAGATAGCTTCGAGCGTCGCCGAGGGCGCGCCGCGCACCCAGACCGCGAGCGCGTCATCGCCGAACGACTGCGTACTGCCGCGAAAGCTGACCAACGGCTCGGCATCGGCGGAGACTGCGGCGAGCGCGAGCGGAAAGCCGTCGTTGAGCGCGTTGTTGACCCGATCTTTGATCTCTTGGGGCAGCTGCATCAGCGGCTCTTTCGCGCGCCGTCCAGCGGGCGGCGCATCCAGACGGCTTGTGCGGCGACGCCGGGCGGAATGTCGGCGGCGGCGATCGCCGGCGATCGTTCGGGCGCGTAGCCCAAGCGTAGCCAGAAGTAGAGCGCGACTCCATTGTCGGCCGGCAGCGGCGCGAGCGCCTCGCGCGCGCCGAGTTGCTGTGCGACGCGCTCGAACAGCGGCACGGCCGCTCCGCCGAAGCCAAAGGCGCGCCACTGCGCGTCTACCGCGAGCCAGGTCCAGATCGCGCGGTTGCAGGCCAGGCGGCCGCTCAGCGCGCCCACGACCACACGCCGATCGGCGGTGTCAGCGCAGATCCAGTAGCCCGCGTCGCCGCTGTCAAGGCGGATCTTGAGGCGGCAGGGTTCAGCGCGCCCAGCGATCGCATGCTCAGCCTCATCGAGCCACGGCGCAGCTGCGGCCCCGGCGCTGATCCGCGCGAGCGAAACCCGCTCATCGAGGACGCGGGCGGGCCAGCCGCTCACTGCTCAGCGGCCAACGGCGGCAGGAAGGACTTGACGGCGGCGGCGATCTGGTCCAGCGGCGCCTGCTGCAGCGGGGCGGGCGGAAGCGCATCGAGGAAGCGCTGGCCGTAGCGCCTGGCTGCGACGCGGTTATCGAGGATCACCACGGCGCCGCGGTCGCTGCGCGTGCGGATCAGCCGCCCGACGCCCTGGCGCATGCGCAGAATCGCCGCCGGCGTCTGGAGCTGCAAAAACGGATTTTCATACTGCTCCGCGCGCGCGATCTGGACCGGGTCGTTGGGCCGATCGAAGGGCAGGCGGCAGATGATCAGCAGCGAGAGGGCGGCGCCCGGAATATCGACGCCGGTCCAGAGGGCGTTGACGCCGAACGCGGTCGTGCGCAGGTCGCTCTGCAGCGCGCCCGCAACCTGAGCGGGGCTGCCGTTGCGCCCCTGCACCTCGAGCGCGATGCCCGAAGCCTCGAGCGCGGGGCGGACGCGGTCGGCGATCCGCCGCATCGTGCCGTGCGCGGTGAAGAGCGCGAGCGTGCGCCCCCCGGCAGCGCGCGCCAGCAGCGTGATCGCCTGCGCCAGAGCGGGCTCATAGTCCTCCGCGCTGCCCTGCACGGGCGGCATATCGGTGGGCACGAAGACCCGCGCGTGGTTGGCGTAGTCGAAGGGCGAACCGTAGACAGATTCAAGCGCCTCGGGGATGTGCAGCCGCTCGCGGAGGAAGCCCCACTGGTCATCCTTGTCCACGGTCAGCGTGGCCCCGGTCAGGATCACGCTGCGGCGGCGCGGCCAGAACAGTTCGTCGAGCGCCGCGCCGACGTTCAGCGGGGCCGAGCGCAGGCCCAGATCGCCGGAGCGTTGGTCGCGGTCGAACCAGGCAATCGTCTCATCGGGGTCGGCGCTCAGCGCGGTTTCCGCGGCAAGCAGACTCTGCTCGAGCGAGTGGCTGGTCTCGCGCGCTTCCTCGGCGAGCAGCTCGGCCTGATCGCGCTGCAGATCGCTCAGCTCGTTCGGCGCGCCGGCTTGCTCACCGCAGGCGCGGGCCAACACACCGAGCGCCTGCTGCAACGCCGCGACGCTGCGCCGCGCTGCGATCCAGCGATCCTCGAGGTCCGACCAGTCCGGCTGCGCGCGCGCGCCGGTGGTGACCCTGAGGTCGCTGCCGGCGACGGCGTGTTTGCGGCTGAACGAGTCGAACGCGGCCCAGGCGGCGTCGATCGCAGCGTCAGCGGTTGCGGCCGCCTCGGTCAGCGGATCGGCCTCCTGCTTGGCGAAGCGTTGTGCGCGCTTCGCCAGCGTCGTGCTGCGCTGTGCATCGGAGGAAGCGACGCCGCCGATCAGAGAGCGCAGCTCGGCTTCGTCGAGATCGACTCGCAGCTGGTCGGTCGCCGCCTGCTCGAGGAACTGAGCCTCATCGACGATCACGCAGGGCGCCGCGGGGATGATCATCTCGTCGTGCAGCAGGTCGCTGATCAGCAGGGCGTGGTTGACGATGATCAGGTCGGCCTGCTCGGCGCGCTCGTAGGCGCCGGCCAGGAAGCAGGAGCCGTCCTCGACATACGGGCAGCCGTCGCGCAGGCAGGAGGCCTCGGCGGCTGAGAGCCGCGCCCAGGCAGCGTCGTGGACGCGGGGCAGGCGCAGCTCTTCGCGGTCGCCGGATGCGGAGGCGCGCGCCCAGACGAGCGCGCGGGCGGCGACGAGCGCAGCCTCCGGGTCGCGCACGCGCTTACGCTCGTTGTCCAGGTTGCGGCGGCAGAGGTAGTTGTCACGCCCTTTCAGCACGGCGGCGTTGAGGCGCCGGCCGGCGCCCGGCGCGGCGCGCTCGAGGATGCCGCGCAGCTGCGGGATCTCGTGCTCCGCGAGCTGCTGCTGGAGGTTGCGGGTATGGGTGCTGATCACGACGCGCTCGCCGCTCTGCAGCGCCCAGAACGCGGCCGGCACGAGGTAGGCGAGCGATTTGCCGACGCCGGTGCCAGCCTCGACCAGGCCGACCTCGCCGGCCTGCAGCGCGCGGGCGACATCGAGCGCCATCGCGCGCTGCTCGGCGCGCGCTTCGAGCTCGGTGCGCCGGTCGGCCGCCGCAGCGTCGAACGCGGCGGCGGTCAGGTCGACCAGCGCAGTATCGGGGAGGCGCGCGCGCGGCGCCGTTCCGCGCCCGCGCGGCCGGACCGCAGCGGCCTCGGCGCTCGGACCGGCGGCCGTGCGGGGCAGCCCAGCGAGGAAGACGGCGAGCGGGGAACGGGGCGCGGCGCGCTCGATCAGTTCAGCGAGTTGGCCCTGCAGCGCCGAATCGAGCTGGGCCCAGCGGCGCTGCAGGGCGAGCAACAGCCGGCGGGCCGATTCGGCGTCGGCGAGGGCGCGGTGGCGCTCCCCGCCCTCGGCCGCGATGCCGTAACGCTCGCAGAGGTCGCCGAGGCGGTGCGAGGGTGCGGTCGGGTCGAGCACTTGGGCGATCGGCAGCGTGTCGAGCGGAAGCTGCATGAGATCAACGCCCGCAGCGCCGAGGTGGTCGAGATCGAACTGGACGTTATGTCCGATTGGGATCGCGTCCGCGAGCCACTCGCGCAGCTGCGCGGCCACTTCGTCGAAGCCGGGCGCGCCGCGCAGCATCTCGGGCGTGATGCCGGTCAGGCGCTGAATGCGCAGATCAGGCATCGTGAAGGGGCGGACAAGCGTGCTCCAGCTGTCGAGCACCTCCGCCGGCGTGCAGCGCAGCACCCCAATCTCGATAATCTCGGCCGAACCGACCTTGAGGCCGGTCAGCTCGAGATCCAGCGCGGCGTAGACGGGGGCGCTCATTGCCCGCAGTCTGGCGCTGTGCGGGCTGCGCGGGTTGTGCAGGCTGCGTTTAGTCGTCGTCGCACGGCTCGAAGGGGCGGAACTGGCCGGTGTTGAGCGCCTCGTAGCAGACGGCGGCGCCGTCGTGCAGGAGCTGCACGGTCTGTTCGCTGCAGGTGAGGCGCTCGGGGAAGACCGTCGTGTAGGTGCCGATGCCGCTGGTCGAGTGGGCGTCGGAGCCGCCGGTGACGGGCTTGCCGAGCAGCCGCGCGACTTGCAGCGCAAAGATGTTCTCGCGCCGTGTGTTGCCGCCGTTGCCAACCTCGATGCCGTGCACAAGCTGGAAGACGCGCATCTGCTCAGCCGCTTCCTGCGGGGACATCGAAAACGGCTCCTCGCCCCTGCGGCGGAAGGTGACCGGATCAAAAAAGTGGCGGAAGGGGTGCGCGACCGACATGAACGCGCCGATTTCATCGCAGACCGCGCGCAGCCGCTCGGCCGAGCGCATACCGGGGTAATACTGGTCGATGCCGAAGACGACGATGTGGCCGAGGTCGGTGGAGACCTCCATGCCCTGATTGAGATAGATATCGGGGCCGCACTGCGCCTTGAAAGCGTTCCAGTCGTAACGCTCCCAGACGCGGTCGTGCTCGGAGATGTTGATGCCGGTCAGGCCGATTCGGCGGGCCTCGGCGATCAGGTCGTCGGGCTGCAGGGCGCTGTCAGCCGCCCCTCGAACGGTGTGCAGGTGTGCGTCGAGGATGGTGCCGGGCAGGGTGCTGGGGTCCACGTAGGTTCTCTCGCCAGAGCCGCATAGTTGGCTGTTGCCGATTGAGTATACGCACGCGCTGCTCACGATCACCCGCCCCGAGCACACACGCGGTCAGGCGGCGGCGAGGTGGGGCAGCATCCAGCCGTAGCAGCCGGCGATCAGCAGGCTGAACAGCGCGATGCGCCGCCGCCGTGCGGGCAGGAAGAGCGCAGCCACAGCGGCGGCGGCGGCGAGCACGATCAGGACGGAGAGCGTGTAGACCCAGGAAGGGCTGCCGAGGCCGGCCGCCAGCTCGACTGCCGGATCAGCGGCGGCGGCCCAGAGCGCGGCGCCGAGCAGCAGGCCGAGCAGCGCGCAGGCCGCCTGGCCGGTGAACGAGATCGCGAGCCCCACCATCACCCAGTTGGAGGGGTCGTTGAACTGTCGGCGGATCCGCGCGGCAGTGGGCACCGTGGCGAGCAGCGGGCCGAAGATCAGAAAGCCGAAGACGCCGACCGAAGCGCCGCTGATCAGGCCGGCCAACAGCGCCTGCACCTCAGCCGCCGATCTGCGCCGCCGCGCGGCGCGTCAGCGGTCGGGCAACGCGGACGCTGCCGCGCCAGCCCGCTTTGAGCGCCGCCGCCGCCTGCACGGCGGCCGCCGGCGGCAGGATCGCGAACAGCGACGGCCCGGCCCCGGCCAGCAGCGGCGCGGGCGGCTCGATGCCGTGCGCCAGCGCGGCCCGCGCGATCGCCGCGCCGACCGTGCGCCGCGCCGGCTGGAGGCCCTGCAGCACCTCGTTGGCAACCGCGTCGAAGCTGTTGATGCAGTCAGTGCGGCGAGGCGGGCGGCCGGCGGCGAGGCGGGCGGCAAGGGCGGCGGCCGCCGCGCCGCTGCCGAAGTGCGGCGGGCGCAGGCTGCGGTACATCGCCGCCGTCTTCTGCGCCGGCAGCGGAATTTCGGGCGTCGCGAGCAGGATCGACCAACCCGCCAGCGCCGCTGCACTCGGCTCGAGCGGGGCGACCCGCTCGCCGCGGCCCGACATACGCAGCGGCCCGCCGAGCAGGCAGGCCGGCACATCGGAGCCGATCGAGGCGGCAGCGTCCAACAGCGCTGCATCATCCAGCGGCAGCGCCCAGGCCCGCCGCGCCAAGCGGAGAAAGGCCGCCGCGTCGGCGGAGCCGCCGCCGAGGCCGGCGGCGATCGGGATCCGCTTGCGCACGTCCAGCCGCCCCGCGGCCGGCACCCGGCCCCAGCCGCGCTCTCGATCGAGCTCCCGCAGCAGCGCCCAGGCGCGTTCGACGATGTCTTCGCCGAGGATCGCGACGCGGCGGCCGTGCTCGCCGCGGTAGACGATCTCCCGCTCCTCAGCAGGGGACAGCGTCAACTGATCCGCGAGATCGAGATGCACAACGATCGATTCGAGGTCGTGGTAGCCGTCGCCACGGCGGCGCAGCACCTCGAGCGTGAGATTCAGCTTGGCCGGCGCGATCGCCTGCAGCGCGGCGCTCATGAGGCGGCCCGGCCGTAGGCCGGCGGGGGGGCGGGCGCGCCGGAGCGCTCGCGCCACCAGGCCAGCCGCGCCCACTCCTCCAGGCTGAGCGTCTGTGCGCGGCGGGCGGGGTCGATCCCGCAGGCCGCCAGCCAGCGCTCTGCGCTGCCCGGCTCGAGCCAGACGCCCTGCGAGAGCGAGTTATGCAGCTGCTTGCGCGGCATCCGAAAACCGGCTCGCACGACCTCGAAGAAGCGCGCCTCGCTGGGCGCATCGACGGGCGGCGCCGCCCGGCGGCGCAGCCGCACGACAGCGGAGCGGACTTGCGGCGGAGGCCGAAAACTCTCGCGCTCGACGGCGAAGAGATACTCCGGCTCGGCGTAGAACTGCACTGAGACGCTGAGCAGCGAGCGCTTCCCCTGCGGGGCGGCGACGCGCTGCGCCACCTCGTGCTGGAGCATGATCAGCATCCAGGCGGGCGGCGCCGCGGTTTCGGCGAGAAAGCGGCGCAGGATCGGCGCGGTGATCGCGTAGGGCAGGTTGCCAACCAGCCCCCAAGGCGGCGCGGCGCCGACGGCCGCGAGCGCTTCGGCCGGCTCGATCTCGAGGATGTCGTCTTCGATCACGATCGCAGCAGCCGGCTGCGGTGTGCGCGCGAGGCGGCGCCGCGCGAGGTAGGCCATGCCGCCGTCGAGCTCGACGGCGGCCAGCGGGCGTCCGAGCGCGGCCAGGCGCGCCGTCAGCGCGCCGTCGCCGGGGCCGACTTCGAGGATCGGCGCCGGTGCGGCAGGGACGGCGGCAACGATCCGATCCAGCACACGCTCGTCGCGCAGCAGGTGCTGGCCGAGCCGCGGCCGGCGGCGGCGCGTCATCCCGCGCGCACGCGCCTAGGGAGCGGTCGAGTGGCCGTGCACCTGCCGTCGAACGCCGCCATGAGCTTGCCGCCGTTAGCCGGCTCTGCCCAGGCACTCCCGCGTCACCCGAGACCGCCCGCTTACCGCTGCTTCCTCTCGGACCTGACGGGGTTCACGGTGGCTCGCCGCGCGGGACCCAGGCTTCAACACCACTTGACGCCGGTAGGGGTCATGTTGGAGCCCTCGGACAGGAATTCAACCCTGCTGGAGCGGTTTGCAGGTACAGGGCACCGCTAGCTCCCCGCCTAGCACGACCGCCCTCAGCCTACGGCTGCCGGCGGGAAGCCGTCAACGGCGCGGGATTGGCGCGTTGCCGAGCCTGCAGGCGGGGCATAGACTCGATTGGCGCGGGGCCCGCCTGCGCGGGGGAGGGAGCGAGCGGAATGCGCGTCGTCTCGATCGGCTGCCCGCTGCCCAGCCCGCTGGTCGACAATCACTCGATCGCCAACGCGCCCTCGCTCTTCGACTACGACGCGTGCGTCTACGATCCGCGCGCCGTCTCGGAGCAGATCGAGGGCTTGGCGGCGGGCACGCAGGCGCTGCGCTGGGCGGACGGGCGGCCGGTGCAGGCCGGCGCATCGGGCGCGTTCGCGTTCGGGCTGGGCGAGCTGCTCGAGCAGCGCCGCATGGAGCTGCAGCAGTTGATCGAGCGCGGCGGGGTGCTGCTCGTCTTTGCCCACCCCAACATCGCGCACCCCGCGGTTTCCTCGCTGCCCGGCCTGGAGCGCTACACGCTCACGCCCTCGCCGGCCGCGGGTGCGCTGCGCTGGCCGGTGCTGCGCGCCGCCGACGGCAAGGAGATTCGCGCGCTCGCGCCGCAGCATCCGGTCGGCGGCTATCTCGACGATCTGTCCGGCCGGCTGCGCTACCGCGCGATCTGGGAAGAGCGCGCGGCGGGCTTCCCGGCCGACGCGCAGGTGCTGGCGCGCAGCATCGGCGGAGCGGTCGTGGCGGTGGAGTTTGCCGTCGGCGCCGGGCGGCTGGTCATGGTCCCGCCTCCCCAGGAGCCGCTCGCCGCATCGGAGCGGAAGCGCTTCACGGCCGCGATCTTGGAGCTGCTCACGCGGCTCGTCGACGAGGACGGCGCGGGCCGCGAGCCGGTTTGGGTCCAGCGTTATGACACTGAGCCGATCGCGGCCGCGCGCGCCGCGCTCAAGGAGGCCGAAGCGGCGCTGCACGAGGCGGAGCGGCGCTGCACCGAGACGCGGGCGGCGCTCGCCGAGGCCGCGCGGTTCTCCGAACTGCTCTGGCGGCCCAGCGGCGCCAAGCTCTCGGCGCTGGCCGCCGACGCCTTTCGGGTGCTCGGCTTCCGCGTCTCGGCGGATGCCGCCTCCGGCGCCGAGCTGAGCGACGGCAGCGAAGTCGCCCTGCTCGAAGTCGAAGCTTCCGACCAGGAGGTTTCGGAGCGCGTTTACCTCGCCCTCCAACGGCGGCTGGAAGAGTATTTCCTGCGCCGCAAAGTGCGGCCCAAGGGGATCATCGTCGTTTCGGGCCAACGCGATCTGGATCCCAAGATGCGCCGCAAAGCCTGGCGCCAACCGCTCGTCAACGCCTGCGAAACGTTCAACTACGCGCTGATCCCCGTTGCCGCCCTCTACGAGCTGGTCAACTTCGCAATCGAAGACCCGGACGCAGAGCTGCTCGCCGAACTGCGCGCCAGCATCCGCGAGACCGCAGGCGTGCTGGAGGTGGAAGAGCCGGAGGATGAGGAACTCGGGGCAGCGGCGAGTCTGGTCGAGAATGGCCGAGCGGCGCGGCCGCTCAGCGAAGAGCCGGAAGGAGCGGCCGAGCCGGGCTGAGCCCGCTCACAGCCCGCTTGCGCCGCCCCGCTGCTTGCCCCTCTCGGCCTAGAAGCGGCGGGCAAGAAGCGCAGAGCGTTTCCGGCCTCTGTTAGTCCTTGCCGATTTGGAGGACGGCGAGGAACGCTTCCTGAGGGATTTCGACGTTGCCGACGCGCTTGAGCCGTTTCTTGCCTTCGGCCTGGCGGGCGAGCAGCTTGCGCTTGCGGGTGATATCGCCGCCGTAGCACTTGGCGGTGACGTTCTTGCGCAGCGCGCGGACAGTTTCGCGGGCCACGATGCGGCCGCCGACGGCGGCCTGGATGGGAACATCGAACAGCTGGCGCGGGATCAGGCGGCGCAGGCGGTCGGCGAGCGCGCGGCCCTGCGCGGCGGCCTGCTCGGAGTGGACGATCGCCGAGAGCGCATCCACCGGCTCGCCGTTGATCAGCAGATCGAGCTTGACCAGCTTGGCCGGCCGGTAGCCGCTGAAGCTGTAATCGAGGCTGGCGTAGCCGTGCGTGCGCGATTTGAGATCGTCGTAGAAGTCGGTCAGGATTTCCGAGAGCGGAATGGCGTATTCGAGCAGAACGCGGATCTGGTCCTCGCCGGTCGGTTCTGCACCGTTCGCGGCGGCGCCCCCGCGCTGGAGATACTCCATCCGCTCGAAGCGGCCGCGCCGCCCCGTCACCAGCTCCATCACCGCGCCGACGAAGCGCTGCGGCGTGATCGCGCTGATCTGCACCCAGGGCTCGCGAATTTCGGCAATCCGCGGCGGGGCCGGCAGCAGCGAGGGATTCTCGATCCGCTCGACGCGGCCGTCGGTGGTCTCCACCTCGTACTCGACTGAGGGCGCCGTGAAGACCAGCTCCAGGCCGTACTCGCGCTCAAGCCGCTCCTGCACGATCTCCATGTGCAGCAGGCCCAAGAAACCCATCCGAAACCCAAAGCCGAGCGCGGCCGAGGATTCGGGCTGGTAGATAATCGCAGAGTCCGAGAGGCGCAGCTTGTCGAGCGCGTCGCTGAGCTCTTGGTAATCGGCGCTGTTGGCCGGGTAGAGCCCCGCGAACACCATCGCCTTGGGTTCGCGGTAGCCGGGCAGCGGCTCGGAGCGCTTGCGGGCGGCGCTGGTCATCGTGTCACCCACCCGCACATCGCCGACCTCCTTGAGGCCGGTGGCGACATAGCCGACATCGCCCGCCGCCAGGCTGGGCAGCGCCTGGAGAGCGGGCGAAAAGCTGCCCACCTCCATCGCCTCGAAGCGCCGATCAGCGGCGAACAGGCGCAGCGGAGTCTGGGCGGACACCTCGCCGTCCACGACCCGCACGTGGGCGATCACGCCTTTGTAGGGGTCGTATTCGGAGTCGAAGATCAGCGCGCGCAGCGGATCGCCGCGCTCGCCCGGCGGCGGCGGGATGCGCTCGACAATCGCGGCCAGCAGCTCTGCAATGCCTTGGCCGGTCTTGGCCGAGACATAGAGCATTTCATCGCGCGCGAAGCCGACGATGTCAACCAGCTCCGCGGCCACCGCCTCGGGCCGGGCCACCTCGAGGTCGATCTTGTTGATCACCGGGATCAGCGTCAGCTCCTGCTCGAGCGCGAGGTAGACGTTGGCGAGCGTCTGCGCCTGAATGCCTTCGGCGGCGTCGACGACGAGCAGCGCACCCTCGGCGGCGGCCAGGCTGCGCGAGACTTCGTAGGAAAAGTCGACGTGGCCGGGGGTGTCGATCAGGTGCAGCTTGTAGCGCCCGCCGTCCGGCGTGGTGTGCTGCATGCGCACCGCGCGGGCTTTGATCGTGATCCCCTTTTCGCGCTCCAGCGCCATGCTGTCGAGCAGCTGCGCGGACATCTGGCGCGGGTCGACGGTGCCCGTCGCTTCGAGCAGGCGATCGGAAAGGGTCGACTTGCCGTGGTCGATATGGGCGACGATGCAGAAGTTGCGGACAGGGGGGCGATCCATGCCTGCGGATCGTATCACCGGGCCGCGCCCGCGCCGTCGATCCAGCGCGGATCAGGAACGGGGCCGGGCGGCCCCGTCCGCTGGATACGCGCTGCCGCCCCGCTTAGACGCGGTGACAGCGGACGAAGTGCTGAGTGCCGATTTCACGCCACTCAGGGTCTTCCTCGCGGCAGATATCGATCGCGATCGGGCAGCGGGTGTGGAAGTTGCAGCCCGGCGGCGGAGCGATCGGGTTGGGCACATCGCCGGTCAGGATCAACCGCTCGCGGCGGCGCTCGACCGCCGGGTCGGGAATCGGCACCGCGGAGATCAGCGCCTGCGTGTAGGGGTGCAGCGGGTTTTCGTAGAGCTCGTCGGCGGGCGCCAGCTCGACGATCTTGCCCAGGTACATCACGGCGATGCGGTGGCTGATGTGGCGCACGACCGAGAGGTCGTGGGCGATGAACAGGTAGGTCAGCCCGAAGTCTGCCTGCAAGTCCTCGAGCAGGTTGATGATCTGCGCCTGAATCGAGACGTCAAGCGCCGAGACGGGCTCATCGGCGACGATGAAGGCGGGCTCGACAGCAAGCGCGCGGGCGACGCCGATCCGCTGCCGCTGGCCGCCCGAGAACTCGTGCGGGTAGCGGCTCGCGAAGTAGGGGTTGAGCCCGACCGTCTCGAGCAGCTCGCGGACCCGCTCCTTGCGCCGGCCGCGCTGCAGGCCGTGGATCACCATCGGCTCGGCGACGATGCTGCCGACGCTCATGCGCGGATTCAGCGACGCGTAGGGGTCCTGGAAGATCATCTGCATCTGGCGCCGGTAGGCGCGCAGGTTGCGGCCCGAGAGCGTGGTCAGATCGACCGTCCCGCTGCCGGCGCCGACCGGTGCATCCTCTTCCGCCGCCGCGGCTGCGCCGTTGCCGCCGCTGTCGCCGTCAGTGTGAGCGACGATGTGGCTGGTGTAGCGCGGGGGCGAGAGGAAGACGTTGCCGCCAGTCGGGCGGTAGAGCTGCAGGATCGCACGGCCGGTGGTCGATTTGCCGCAGCCCGACTCGCCGACCAGGCCGAGCGTCTCCCCCTCGCGGACAGCGAAGGAGATCCCGTCGACGGCCTTGATGTCGGCCACCTTGCGCTTGAGCAGCAAGCCGGCCGTCACCGGGAAGTACATCTTGAGGTTCTGGACCTCGAGCAGCGTGTTCTCGTGCGGCTCGGTGCGGCCGCCGCCGTCGCCGACGTTGAGCACGGAAGCGGCCGAGCGGCCGACGCTGGCCGCGGCGGCTTCGCGCATCTGCTCCGGCGTCAGCGTCCCGGCGGCAGCTTCTTCGCTGCTCTCGGCCGCTGCCGCGGCGTCGGTCTGGCCGTTGGCGGTTTGCTCGTCCTCAGGCATTGGCGGTTACCTCCTGGGCGTCCAGCTCCTCGGCTGTCAGCGTGGTGGCCAGAATTCTGTCGGCCTCTTCTTGGACGGCGTCTGTGTTCCAGCAGGCGACGAGGTGCCCGGGCGCGAACTCGATCAGCTCCGGCCGTTCCTCGCGGCACTGATCGGCCGCGAAGCGGCAGCGCGGCGCGAACGCGCAGCCCTGGGGCAAATTGGTCAGGTCCGGCGGGGTGCCTTCAATCGGAATCAGGCGGCCGGTGCGGGCGTCCAGGCGCGGCACCGACTCGAGCAGGCCGAGCGTGTAGGCGTGCTTGGGGTGGGCGTAGATCTCGCCTGCCTCGCCGCTCTCGACGATCCGCCCGCCGTACATCACGTTGACCCGGTCGGCGTAGCGGGCGACCACGCCGAGGTTGTGCGTGATCACGATCACCGCCGTGCCCAGCTCGCGGCTGAGCCGCGCCATCACCTCCAGCACCTGCGCCTGAATCGTTACGTCAAGCGCGGTCGTCGGCTCATCGGCCAGCAGCAGCTTGGGGTCGCAGGAGAGCGCCATGGCGATCATCACGCGCTGGCGCATGCCGCCCGAAAACTGGTGCGGAAAGTCGAACAGGCGCTGCTCGGCGGCGGGAATGCCGACCATGTGCAGCAGCTCGACGGCGCGCTCGTTGGCCTCGCTGCGGCGCAGGCCCATATGCAGCTCGATCGCCTCGGTCAGCTGGCGGCCGATCGTCAGCACCGGATTGCGCGAG
>CAYFZI010000023.1:0-42124 GCA_964347635.1 uncultured Dehalococcoidia bacterium | reverse complement strand
AGCTAGACGGTCGTGCGGCGTACGTTCAACGAACGGTCAGTGCGATCCATCAGCAGCGTGAAGCTCTCGCGCGCGAAGCCGCGATCGGCGCCGTCGTTGCCGGGAACGGCCAGCGCGATCCAACAGTTGGTGTCCGCGAAGACCGTGCTCACGGGATCTTCGGCGTGCCGTAGATGTAGTGGTCGTGCTGATAGCCCAGATCCGAGGGCACCTTGTCCCGCTCCTCTTGCGGGATGTCAGCCACGATGGCGCGAATTTTCTCCTCGATCGTCATCGTCTTCCAGATCTGTGGGTCGATCTGGCGCCATGCCGGCTGATCCGCGCTCTCGTTTGAGGCAGTGTCAGCTTCTTCGCTCCTGCCGGACGCTGCTGCGGGGCTGAGGGCGGCCTGCTCGGTCATCGTTCGGCGCTTTCGAGTGCACTCAGAATACTGTGCTCGTCCGCGCCTGGGATTGGGGCTGGGGCGCCGGGGATGACTGGGGTGCGGGACAGAATGGCTGCGGGCCCCGTCGTCCGCACCAGGCCGCGCCCGGTGTGCTCGCGCGTGAGCGAGAGGCCGCGCCGGCGCGCGTAATCGGTTTCCATGGCCTCGACGGCGGTCCGCACTGGGGCGGCGCCGATGCCGGCGCCGCGCAGGTGCTCGATCCAGTGGGCCAGCGGGCGGGCGCGGATCCGCCACTCCAGTTCGGCTTCGAGCCGCTCTCCCGCGGCGCTCACGCCGCTCAGTCCGGGCACACCTTCGAGCGCTCCCAGCTGCCCCGCCGCGGCGCCGAGGAAGAACCAGCCGTCGGCCGCTTCGTAGAGCCGCTGCAGCGGACCTTCGCCGAGCGCCGATTGGCCGCGCGGCTCATCCCAGCGCTTGCCCGCGTAGCCGTGCAGGAACGACGACTGGAGCGTGCCGGCGGTGCGCGCGAGCGCGGTGTAGATCTCCTGCCCGGCGCCCATGCGTTCGCGGTGGTAGAGCGCCAGGCCGACGCCGAAGGCGCCCATGATCCCGGTGCCGTAGTCGTTGATCGCGAAGGGCTGGAGCGTCGGCGGGCCGTCGCCGCCGTAGCGCGTCTGCATGCCTGTCGCGGCCTGCGCGAGCTGCTCCCAGCCGGCCCGCCCCGACCAGGGGCCGATCTCGCCGAAGGCGTTGAGCGAGGCGTAGACGATGTCGGGCTTGCGCGCGGCGACCGAGGCGTAGTCGGCGCCGAGCCGCTCGACAGCGCCCTGGCGGTAGTTCTGCACGACGACATCGGTACCCTCGACGAGCTCGGCGAAGGTGCTGCGTCCGCGCTCCGATTTGAGGTCGAGCAGGATGCTGCGCTTGCCGCGGTTGACGTCTTCGTGGAAGAGTACGCCGTTTTCGCGCGCGGGGTTGTCGATCTTGATCACGTCCGCGCCGAACTCAGCCAGCGTCCGCCCGCAGGTGGGGCCGGCGAGGATGATGCAGAGGTCGAGCGCGCGGATGCCCTCGAGGGCCCGCGCGAGCTGCGGCGCGCCGGCGTTGGGCGCGGGCGGCGGCGCGCCGGCGGGGCTGTTGAGTCCGTCCAGCAGCGCTGCGCGGTCTGCGTCGGGCGCGTGCTGTGCGGGGCCGACCGCGCCGGGCGTGCCCGACATCCGCAGCTGCAGGCCCGGCTGCAGCATCGGCCCGAACTCGGGGTCTTCGATTTCGACAACCGCTTCCGATTCGCGGGCGTGCGCCTCGTGCAGCCACTCCGCGCTGTCGAGGCAGCGCACTGTGGGCGGGCCGGCGGCGTTGATCAACTGTTCCCATTCGAGCGCGCTGCGGGTGCGGAAGATCTCCGCGAGGCGCCGCCTGGCTTCGGCGGCGAGCCCGCGGTCGGCGGCGGTCCGGCGGCCGTCGGCCCACGGTTCATCGAGCCACTCCGGCACGCCGGCGGCTTGGCAGAACTGGCGGATGAAGTGGGAATAGGCGGCGTGGAAGAAGACCCAGCGGCCGTCGGCGCACTGATACGCGCCGACCCAGGGGGCGAGGCGCGGTGTGGGGTCGGCGTCGTAGAAGCGCAGGCCGTGGATGCCCAGCGCTTGGTAGAGCGCGTCGTGCAGCGGCGATTCGATCCGCTGGCCGAGGCCGCCGCGCTCCCGCGCGACCAACGCCATTGCCGCCGCCGCGGCACCGACGAACGCGCCGTAGACGGAGGCGATCGGGACGGCGGTGTAGACGGGCCGCGCCGCTCCAGCTCCATCGGCTCCAGGTCCAGCGATATCGCTGAGGCGCGTGGCATAGGCGCCGACGGCGGCGGAGACGACGCCCTCCCAGGCGGCGGTGCTGCGGCGTTCGTCGCGTGCGCTGAAGCCGGGCAGCGAGAGGTAGATCAGGCGCTCGTCGCGGTTGGTCATCTGCTCCGCGCCGAGGCCGAGGCGGTCCATCACGCCGGGGCGGAAGTTCTCGATCACCATGTCGGCGGAGGCGATCAGCTGCTCGGCGGTGCGGCGGTCGGCGCTCTGCTTGAGGTCGAGCGCGATGCGCGCCTTGCCGCGGTTCCAGACCGCGTTGGCGGGCGTATCCCAGCGCGGGCCGCTGCGCGGATCGACGCGGATCACCTCCGCGCCCTGGTCGGCCAGCAGCATCGCCGCGAGCGGGCCGGCGATCCACTGGCCGAAGTCGATCACGTGGAGTCCATCAAGCGCGCCCATCTGGAGCCTCCCCTGCTGCCCCTACTGCGGCTGAACGGCCGCTGTGCAGGGTAGGTCCAGCAGCTCAGCGGCGGAGCAGCGCCGCCGCGGCTCGGTCGACCGCCGCGGTGAAATCCGCTTCGGAGCCGTCGTTGTGCAGGATCAGGTCCGCTTTGGGGGCGCGCTCTTGCCAGGGGACGGCCGAAGCCCAGCGCTGCTCGGCCTCGGCGCGGCTGAGTTGGTTGCGCGCCATCAGGCGCCGCAGCGCGGTCTCCGCTTCGCAGGCGACGAGCCAGCCGGCGTCGCAGATTTGCATGTAGGGGCCTTCGAAGAGCCGCACCGCCTCGAAGACGGCAAGGGGTTCGGGGGCGCCGCGCAGCTCGCCGAGCAGGCCCATGAACTCGCCCTCGATGTCGCCGATCGCGCTGCGCAGCGCAGCGAGCCGCTCCGGTTTGCCGAACACGAGCGCGCCGAGCGCCTTGCGGTCGATCGCGCCGTCGGCGGCGACCACCTGTTCGCCGAATTCGGCCGCGATGCGGGCGTGCGCGCCGCTGCCGGGCTGATACATGGCGTGCACATGGCGATCGGCGTCGAGGTGCGAAGCTCCCCAGCGCTCAACCAGGCGCCGGCAGAGCGACGATTTTCCCGCCGCAATTGCGCCCGTGACACCCAGCACGATCGCCATGCCGCCGCCCTCCTGCGGGCAAAGCGTACGGTACGGTCTTCGTTCGCACGCCTGAGCGTAAGCGCGCGAGCGGGATGGGGGGAGGGGGCGAGTGCAGCGCTGTTGGTGGGCTGGGGAGGCTGGGGCGATGGCGGCGTACCACGATCGAGAGTGGGGCGTGCCGCTGACCGATGAGACGGCGCTGTTCGCCTGCCTGACTCTGGAGGCGGCGCAGGCGGGGCTCTCGTGGAGCACGATCCTGGCGCGGCGCGGCGGCTACCGCCGGGCGTTCTGGGATTGGGACTTGGAGCGGATCGCGGCGGCGGGCGAGGCCGAGCGGGAAGCTTGGCGCGCAGACGCACGGATTATTCGCAATCGGCTCAAGATCGAGGCGACAGTGGCCAACGCTGCGGCTGCGCTGGCGCTGCAGGCTGAGGGGTGCTCTCTGGCCGAGCTGGCCTGGGCGTTTGCGCAGCCCTCCCGGCGGCGCAGCGGGGCGGCGGATCTGCCCGCCCAGACGGAGGCCTCGCGCGCGCTCAGCCGCGAGCTGAAGCGGCTCGGCTTTCGCTTTGTCGGGCCCGTGATCTGCTACGCCTTCATGCAGGCCGCCGGCATCGTCAACGATCATCTCGTCCACTGTTTCCGCCATGACCCGGTTGAGGCGATGCGCCGTCCCCTGCTGGAGGCCGCAGTACCCTGATCGGGCAAACATTTGGAGCGGACATGACCTACGAACATCTACGGATCGAGATCGCCGATCGGATCGCCACCATCACCCTCGACCGGCCCGAAAAGCTGAACGCCCTCTCGCGCGGCCTGCACGACGAGATGGTCGCGGCCGCCAACGAGCTGCGCGCCGACGACGAGGTGCGCGTGTTGATCGTTACCGGCGCCGGGCGCGGGTTCTGCTCCGGCGCGGACCTGACCGCCCGCCCCGCGCAGAACGGCGGAATCGGCTCGCAGGCCGAACGGCTGGATGAGTTCGGCTGGGTCGGTGCGCAGGCGCTGGCCTTCGGTGCGATCGATAAGCCGACGATCGCCGCTGTCAACGGCGTCGCCGCCGGTGCAGGGATGAGTCTGGCGCTGGCCTGCGACATCCGCGTGGGCTCCGAAAAAGCGCGCTTCAAGACGGTCTTCCTCGAACGCTCGCTCTCGCCCGATGCGGGGATGACCTGGTTTCTGCCCCGCATCGTGGGCTATGCGAAGGCCGCCGAGCTGATTCTCACCAGCCGCTTTGTGGAATCCGCTGAGGCGCTCGAGATGGGGCTGCTGAACCGCTCCGTGCCGCACGATCAGCTGCTGGCGGCGGCGCGGGAGACGGCGGCGCAAATCGCGTTCTGGCCGCCGATGGCGGCGCGCGCGGCCAAGCGCGTGCTGCAGCGCAATCTCAACGCCACGCTCGAAGAGGGGCTGCGCAACGAGATCACCGCCATCTCCCACGCCGAGCAGGCGCCTCACGATGTCGCCGAGGCCCAGGCCTCGTTTGTCGAACGCCGCGCTCCTGTCTTCAGCGGCCAATGACGGCCCTGATCGTGCGCGAGGCGCGGCCCGGCGACGCCGCGCAGATCCTGCGCTTCATCCGCGGGCTGGCCGAGTTCGAAGGCGAGCCCGCGGAGACGGTGAAGACCAGCGAGCGCGACATCCTTGAGCACGGATTTGGGAGCGAGCGGCGCTTCGAAGCGCTGATCGCTGAGCGGGACGGCGCGGCCGTGGGGATGGCGCTGTTCTTTCCCCACTACTCGACCTGGGAGGGGCGCCCGGCGCTCTATCTGGAAGATCTGTTCGTGGAGCCGAGCGCGCGCGGCTCGGGCGCCGGCTTCGCGCTGATGCAGCGGCTGGCGGAAATTGCGCAGCAGCGCAACTGGACGCGGCTCGACCTCTCGGTGCTCGACTGGAACCCGGCGCGGCGCTTCTACGAGCGGCTCGGCATGGCCCACCAATCGGAGTGGCTGACCTACCGCATGGAGCAGAGCGCGATCCGCGCGCTCAGCGGGCAGAGCCCGCCTGATCCGAGCGGGCCCTAAATCCCGCGCCACTCGCCGACCGGCACGGCGCCTTGGTAGACGCCGGCGATCCAGCTGCCGTCCTCGCGGCGCGATTGGTCGATCAGCGCCGGCGCCATGCCTTGGGCGGCGTGGTAGAGCTCGTTGACCTCGGCGAACGAGCCGGCGCTGGCTGTGCGCAGGCCGGGCCGCCAGACGACCGTCGGCACGCCGCCCGAGAGGTGGTCGAGTTCGTAGCGGGTGCGCTGCTCGACCGCGACTTCCATCGAGCGCGCCAGCACATCGATGATCCCGCGCGGCCGCCGCGGCGAGGGCGGCGCGCCGAGGTCCACAGCGATGATCTGCGTCGCGCCCTGCATCACCGCTGTCTCCAGATCGAGGCCGGTGACGACGCCGGCGTCGACGAACCATTCACCCTCCACCTGCACGGGCGGAAAGAGGCCCGGCACGGCGCAGGAAGCGAGCACTGCATCGACGACCGAGCCGCGCGAGAAGACGTGCTTGACGCCGCGGTTGAGCGATGCCGCGGTGATGTAGAGCGGGATATCGGCCGCGGCGATCTCATCCACCGTCGCGTAGGGCGCGATCAAGTCGCGGATGAACTGGTTGTTGTAGAGGCTCATGCTGCCGCGCAGCAGGTTGCGGCCGATCTGGAGGAGATTGCGATCCCACATGCGCCGGTCGCGCAGCGCCCGCCAGATATCGGCCAAGCCGTGGATATCCGAGGGGTGGAAAGCAAGAAAGGCGCCGTTGAGCGCGCCCACGCTGGTGCCGACGATCATGTCCGGCCGCACGCCGATATCCATCAAATGCTGCAGAAACGGCACCTGGCAGATGCCGGCGTTACCGCCGCCGCTGAGCACTAACGCGAGGCGTTGCGCCAAGCTGTCACACCCTCCCCGATCAACGCTGCGGCCGGCGGTCCGGCACGATCTCGGTCAGAATGCCGTCGGCCGATTTGGGGTGAAAGAAGGAGGCGGTGATTTCCTCGATCGGGCCGCCAAAGTCGATGTAGCGCAGCCCGTTTTCGATGAATTGCTTGGTATCGGCGACGACGTCGTCGCTGGCGTAGCCGAGGTGGTGCAGGCCCGGCCCGTTGCGTTCGAGGTACCGGCCGATTCCGCTGCGGTTGTCATCGGGCAGCAGGATCTCGATCCGCGTCTCGCCGAGGTTAACCCGCACGAAGAAGATCTTGGTCCGCTCCGGGGCGAAGTAGCCGCCTGTGGGCAGCGGCGTGCGCTCGGTATCCCAAACGAGGCCAAGCTTGTCCACGAGCACATCGCCGGCCTGCTCGAGGTTGTGCGACACGATCCCGATGTGGTCCAGGTGGGTAATCATCTCATCCTCCTCCGCGCCTGCCGTGCAGCCACAGATTACCGTTTGCCTTCCACCGCCCGGCCGCAATGCTGCCTACCGCCGACAGGCGCCTGCTGTTGCCGTGCGCCGGTTCGTGTGCGGCGGACCACTCACGGGGGAGGATGCGTCTGCACAGATTCCTGCAGCGCCGACTTCCGCTGTGATCCGCTCGACTGCTCGGCTGAATGTGAAGAGGCCTTAGCCGCCGTAGACCCAACCGGTGTAGAGCGATGTGAGCGGGCGGTCTTCGAACGATTCAACGGCGCCGTCGATCACCCGCGCCAGGGCCAGCACGTGGCCGCCGACGGGGATGAACTGTTCGACTTCGCAGGCGACCCAGGCGAGCGCGTCCGCGAGCACCGGCGCGCCGCCTTCGAGTAGGTGGTGGGCAACGCCGCGCAGCTTGTTGGGCGGTTCGGCGTGAATGCTGCGGCCCTTGATCTTGCTCGGGTCGGAGGGCTGCAGAAAGCCGGCGGCGAGGTCCATGCCTGATTCAGGCAGGATGTTGACCGTCAGCTGGCGCGTGGCGCGGGCGTTCTGCAGCGATGCTGCGTCGCGCTCGAAGGCGACGCAGACGACGCGCGGGCTGAAGGAGACCTGCATCACCCAGTCGGCGACCATCACGTTGGGGCGGCCGGCGGCGGTGACGGTGCCAATCACGTAGACGCCGTAGGGCAGCGAATGCAGCGCTTCGCGGATGCGCAGCTCGCGGCGCTGTTCGCGGCGCGTCAGCGCTTGCGTGCGGTCGGCTGCGATGATCGGCTCGACAGTCGGCGCGTCGGCGGCGAGCAGCAGCTCGACGGCCGCGTTGATCTCCCGCATCCGCTCGCCCGCCGCCTCATCGTCCGGGTTCTGGTCCGGGTGGTAGACCCGCGCCAGCCGCCGGTAGCGATCGCGGATCGACGCCGAATCAGCGTCGATCCCAACGCCGAGCAGCTCGGCCGCCTCGACCGTTGTGGTGGGGATCGTCATCGCTAGTGTCCGTTCAGTCCGGCCCGCGCAGGTGTTGATCGAAATATTCGACCAGCTTGCGTTCCTGATACTCCAGGCCGCCGGCGTCGCGCGGCATATGCCGTTCCTGCGGGAAGAGCAGCAGGTCATAGTCTTTGCCGGCCGCTGTCAGCGCTGTGATCAGCCGCGCCGTGTGGCGGAAGTGCACGTTCTCGTCGATCCCGCCGTGCACCAGCAGCAGGCGGCCGTCGAGCCGCTCGGCGTGCGTCAGCAGCGATGCTTCGCGGTAACCTTCGGCGTTCGATTGCGGCATCCCCATGTAGCGCTCGGTGTAGCCGCTGTCGTAGCCGTCCCAATCCGCGACCGGCGCCCCGGCGACGCCGACGCGGAACAGATCGGGTCGGCGCAGCATCGACATGACGGTCATGTAGCCGCCGTAGGACCAGCCGTAGAGGCCGACTCGATCGCCGTCGGCGAGCCCGGCTGCGACGAGCTGCTCAACGGCCGCGGCCTGGTCGTCGACTTCGACCGTGCCCATGCTCCGGTGCAGGTGGGCTTCAAAGGCGAGGCCGCGCCCGGCCATGCCGCGGTTGTCGAGTTTGAGCACGAGGTAGCCCTGCTGGGCCAGGTACTGGGCGCGCAGGTCAACGGTCAGCGCCCAGGCGTCGAGCACTGTCTGCGCGTGCGGGCCGCCGTAGACGGCGGCGAGCAGCGGCGGCGGGCCGCCCGCCGGCTGCTCGGGCGGCGGCTCTGGCGGTTGGTAGAGCGCGCCGTAGAGCTCGCTGCCGTCGGCGGCGCGGAAGCTTTGCAGCCGCGGCGCCGCGAGGCCCAGCGACGACGCGGTCAGCGCTGGCTGCTCGAACAGCATCTTGACCGCCGAACCGTCGCTGCGCTGGACACTGACCCAGGGTGCGCGTTCGAGCGACGAGCCGGCCGCGGCCAGCCAGTTGCCGTCGCGCGAGAGCACGCCGCCCTGCACGCCGCCCGGCCCGCTGAGCCGCTCGGGTTCGCCGCCGCTGAGCGGGACGCGGTAGATCTGCCGCTGCAGCGGGGAGTCGCGCGTGGCCGAAAAGTAGAGCAGTCCGCGCGCCTCATCGATGCCGATCACGCTGCTGACCATCCATTCGCCGTGCGTGAGCTCGCGCTGCAGCGCGCCGCCGCGGTCGTGCAGCGAGAGGTGGCGCCAGCCGGAGCGTTCGCTGGCCCAGAGAAAGCTGCCGTCGGCCAGCCCGCGCGCTTCATCGCCGATGTTGATCCAGGGCGATTGGCGTTCGTCGATCAGCGTCTCGGCGGCGCCCTCGGCGTTCCAGGCGATCAGCCGCAGCCGATCCTGGCTGCGGTTCAGCCATTGGGCAACAAGCCGGCCCTCCGGCCGCTGCTGATCGGGCCACCAGGCGGCGCGGACGAGATAGCCGTCCTCGCGGGGCAGATCGAGCCAGCGGATCGCACCGCGCTCGCCGCCCTGCACAGAGACGACGCCGAGCTGCAGCGTAGCGTTGGCTGCGCCGGCGAAGGGGTAGCGGTGCCGCTCCACTTCGGGCTGCTCGGTGCCCTGGTGCACGATCGGGTACTCCGGGATGTCGCGGGAGTCGACCCGCACCAGGGCGATCTGCGCGCTGTCGTGGCTCCACCAGTGGCCGCGCAGCCGGCCGAACTCCTCCTGTGCGATGTAGTCGGCCAGCCCGAGCGTGAGCCCCTCCTCCGCTTCGCTGGTGAGGCGTGTGAGCGCGCCGCTTTCGCGCTGCAGCACATACAGGTCGCCGCCGCGCACGAAGGAGATGTGCGCGCCGTCGGGGCTGAGGCTTGCTTCGACGGCCGCTTCGCTGTTGGGCAGTTCCGCCGGCTCGGCGTTGCCGACGCGGACGCGCAGCAGCGGGCCGCCGGGGATCAAGAGCACCGGCGGGTCGGCGCCGCGCGCCCAGCTGTAGGCGGTCACGCCGAGCTCGCGCGTGCGCGTGCGCTCGCGGCGCAGCTTCTCTTCGTGCGTCAGCTCGGTGGAGTGTTCATCGGGGCCGACCAGGACGGAGCGCTCGCCGGTTTCGAGATCGACGCTCCAGAGCGAGCGGACGAGGCCGCCGGAAGCGCTCCACAGCCAGGTCAGTGCTGTGCTGTCGGGCGTGAAGTCGAGCGCTGCGGGGCCGGCCGTACCGGGCCGCGGGTAGCTGGCGGCCTGCGCGAGGCTGAGCCGCTGCGCGGTCCCGCCGGTCACGCGGACAATGCCTCGCGGCGCAGCGCTTCGATCTCGTCGGCGGCGCTGGGCAGCGCTGCGCTTAGCACTTCACAGCCCGCAGCGCCGACGAGCACGTCATCCTCGATCCGGATGCCGCCGAAATCCAGCAGCCCGTCGACGCGCTCCCAGTTTACCGCTCCGCGGTAGCGGGCGCGCCGCTCGGGGTCGGTCAGCAGGGCGGGAATGAAGTAGATGCCCGGCTCGATCGTCACGACATAACCGGGCTCCAGCGGCAGGTCGGTGCGCAGGTAGGCCAGCCCGAAGCGGTCCTCGGGCTCGCGGCCCTCGAGATAGCCGCCGCAGTCGTGCGTCGAGAGGCCGAGCATGTGGCCGAGTCCGTGCGGAAAGAACAGCGCGTGCGCGTCCTGCGCGACGAGATCGTCGGCGGCGCCGATCAGGATGCCGGCGTCGACCAGCCCTTCGGCGATGGCCGCGCAGGCTTGCAGGTGCAGCTGCTTGTACTCCGCGCCGGGCCGCACTGCGGCGATCGCCCCGCGCTGCGCGGCCAAGACGACTTCATAGAGGTGGCGCTGCAAGGGCGTGAAGGCGGCGCCCACGGGGAAGGTGCGCGAGACATCGCTGGCGTAGCCGTGGATCTCGGGGCCGGCGTCGATCAGCACCAGGTCGCCGCCGCGCAGGACATGCCCGCCGGGCGTGCCGTGCAGGATCGCGGAGTTGGGGCCGCTGCCGACGATCGAGCTGTAGGCGGTGCGCTGGCCGCCGAAGCGGAAGAACTCGGCCTCCATCTCGATCTGTAGATCACGCTCCGTCATCCCCGCCCGCGCGCTTCGCCAGGCGCACAGATGCCCCGCAACCGCGGCGTCGACGGCGCGGCGCAGATGGGAAAGTTCGAGGCCGTCTTTGGCGCGCCGGCGCTCGGTGAGCCTGCGGCCGAGCCGCTCGCTCGCCGCTTCGTCCACCGCGATCTCGAGCGCCGACCAGCCCGCAACGGCGTATTCGGCGCCGCGCTGCTCGATGTCGCGGTTGCCCAGCAGCGCCAGCGGTTGGCCGCGCCGCGCGGCCAGCCACTCGCCGAGCGCCGAGCAGTCGTCCGTCTCGATGCCTGTGCGCTGCGTCTGCAGCTCGGCGGAGGGCGGCTCGCTCATCCAGACGCGGTCTTCAGTCGAGAGCGAGGGCGTAAACAGCCGCCAGCCGCCCTCGTGATCCCAGGCCAGCGCCGCGCCGGGCTCCGCGGTGCCGCTCAGGTACTGGAACTCCGGGTGGGCATGAAAGTCGTGAAACTGATCCGTGCCCTCGATCGGGATCGGCAGGCCGGCAGGCACAAGTAAAGGGCCGGTTTCGCCGCGCCAGGCGTCTTCAACGCGCGCGCGGCGGGCTTGCAGGGCGTCGGCGCTCATGCGCCAAGTGTACTGGCAGGTGGTACTGGCAGCTCAGCCTTCAGCGGCGGCGATCTCGATCAGCAGCTCGCCTTCTTCGACGGTTGCGCCGGCCGTGCAGCGCACGGAGGCGACGCGCCCGCCGGCGGGCGCCGGCAGCAGGTGCTCCATCTTCATCGCCTCCAGCACGATCAGCGTCTGGCCGGCCTCGACCAGATCGCCCTCGGCGGCGAGTACGGCGGCGATGGTGCCCGGCATCGGCGCCTGCACGGCATTGGCGCCGCCGCTGCGGCGCCGGCCGGTGCCGGCGCGGCCGCGTTCGGCGCGGCTGAACGCCCACCAGCGGCGCCCGTCGCCGACGCGCAGCCCCGCGCGTGCGCGCTGCACGCTCCAGACGCTGCGCCGGCCGCCGTGCCGCAGCTCGATCCCGTTCGGCAGGCGCTGCGCCTCGGCGCGGCCCAGCGCTGCGCCGTCGATCTGCACCTCCCAAGCCGTGTCGGAACCGACGATGCGGCGGAGCGCAGCGCGGTGCCCGCGGCCGTGCAGGCTGAGGCGGACGGCGGCGGCGCCGGACGAGCGCCAGCCGCCGAGCTCGCCCGTCGCGCGCGGCAGCGCGGCATCGAACGCCGCGGCGAGCAGCGCGGCCGCGGGCGCGGCGGGCGGCTCGAGCGCGGTGCGTTCGAGCCAGCCGACATCGACGCCGCCGGCCGCGAATTCGTCGGAGCTGAGCACGCCGATTAGCTGGCCCAGATTGGTTCGCAGGCCGGCGATGCCTGTCCCCTCGAGGGCGGCGGCCGAGCGCTCCAGCGCCTCTCGGCGGTCTGCGCCGCGGGCGATCAGCTTGCCCAGCAGCGGGTCGTAGTGGGGCGTGACGGCGGCGCCCTCGCTCACGCCGAGATCGCTGCGCACGCCCTCGCCGCCGGCGGGCGCGAACCAGTCCAGGCGGCCGCTGGAAGCGGCGTAGCCCCGGCCCGGGTCTTCTGCATAGATGCGCGATTCGATCGCGTGGCCCTGCCAGTGAATCCCGCTTTGGCCAATCGGCAGCGGCTCGCCCGCCGCCGTGCGCAGCTGCAGCTCAACCAGGTCCAGGCCGGTGATTGCCTCGGTGACGGGATGCTCGACCTGCAGGCGGGTGTTGACCTCCAGGAAGACAAAGCCGCCCTCCGGCAGGAGCAGAAACTCCACCGTCCCGGCGTTCTGGTAGCCGGCCGCGCCGGCAATCGCAAGCGCCGCCTCGCCGAGTCGCCGGCGCAGATCGCCGTCGACGCCCGGCGCCGGCGCTTCTTCGATTACCTTCTGGCGGCGGCGCTGCACGGAGCAGTCGCGCTCTCCCAGGTGCACGGCGGCGCCGTAGCGGTCGGCGATGATCTGCACCTCGATGTGGCGCCCGTTGATGATCGCGCGTTCGGCCAGCAAGCGTCCGTCGCCGAAGGCCGCCTCGGCTTCGCGGCGGGCTGAGGCGATCGTCTCGATGAGGTCGTCGGGCGGTTCGCTGAGCAGCCGCATCCCGCGCCCGCCGCCGCCCGCCGCGGCCTTGATCATCAGCGGGTAGCCGAGCGCGGCAATTGCGGCGGCGGCCTGCCCGCCTTCGCCCAGTTCGACGCCTTCGGCGACCGGGACGCCCGCGTCCGCGGCCAGCCGCCGCGCCTGCGCCTTGTCGCCGAGCCGCGCCATCACATCGGCCGGCGGGCCGATCCAGGTGAGGCTGGCGTCGGCGCAGGCGCGGGCGAATTCGGGGTTTTCGGAGAGGAAGCCGTAGCCGGGGTGCACGGCGTCCGCATCGGCCGCCGCCGCTGCTGCAAGCAGCGCGGGAATGTTGAGGTAGCTCTGCGCGGCTGCGGCCGGGCCGATCGCGATCGCCGCGTCGGCCTCGCGCACGTGCAGCGCGCCGCGGTCGGCGTCGGAGTAGACCGCGATCGCCCGCACGCCGAGTTTGCGGCAGGTGCGGGCGATGCGCACGGCGATCTCGCCGCGGTTGGCGATCAGCACGGCGCGCGGCAGCTGCATTGCGGGCATAGCGCGAGTCTAGACTCGCGCTATGCCCGAGAGCCTCAACGAGCTGGCGCAGCGCAACTTCCGCGCGCATCTGAGCGAGAACGCTTACCCGGGGCGGGGCATCGTGATCGGCCGCAGCGGCGGCGGCGAGTGGATTCAGCTCTACTGGATCATGGGGCGCAGCGCGAACAGCCGCAATCGGCGCTTGCGGGCCAGCGGCGCCGAGCTGCGCACGGAGCCGCTCGACGCCGCGCGCGTCGAAGACCCGACGAACATCATCTACGAGGCGATGCTCGAGGGGCCGGACGTGTTCATCGTCTCGAACGGCGATCAGACGCGCACGATTCACGAAGCGCTGGCGCGCGGGGCGCGGTTCGAGGACGCGCTGGCGGCGCGCGGGCACGAGGATGATCCGCCCAACTACACGCCCCGCATCGCCGGCCTGCTGGATCTGCGCGGGCGCACCCGCCGGCTGCCCGCCCAGCTCGGCCTCGCCGTCCTGCGCGCTAATGACGCGGATGCGGGGCAGACAGACCGAACCGTGTTTCGCCCGGCGCCGCCGCCGCGCGGGTTGGGCTACGGCCTCACGACCTACGTGGGCGACGGCGACCCGCTGCCGCCGTTTCGCGGCGACCCGCTCTGGCTGCCGCTGCTGGGCGGCGTTGACGCGATCCTCGACACATATTGGGAGGCGCTCGATGCGGATAATCGAATCGCGCTGGCGGCCAAGCAGATACCGGCCGGCGGAGGCGCCTCGACAATCCATCTGCGCGGCTCTGGGGCGGAGTAGCGGGAATGGCTGAGCAGGGCGCGGCGCTCTCTGAACTGACCGTGGTCAACGCCGCCTCGGGCTTGGATGCGGCCTACGCAGCGAAGCTGCTTTCGGATCTGGGCGCACGGGTGATTCTCATCGAGCCGCCCGGCGGGGCCGCGCTGCGCCGCCGTCCGCCGCTGCCCGACGGCGCCGCGCACGGAGCGATCTTCGCCCATCTCGCTTCGGGCGCGGAGTCGCTCGCGCCGTCCGATCACCGCGAGGCGCGGCTGCTGCTGCGCCCACTGCTGGCCCATGCGGATGTGCTGCTGACGGACGGCGCCTCGCACTGGCAGGCCGATGTACCGACAGCGCCGCACGAGCGGCTGATCACCGCCGACCTCTCGGCCTGGGGCCGCTCCGGCCCCTACGCAGACTGGCGCGGCAGCGATATCGCCACGTGGGCGATGGGCGGCTACATGTATTTCACCGGCGAGCCCGACCGCGAACCGCTGCTGATCCCCGGCAGCCAGAGCGAGATCCACGCCGGGGTGCACTGCGCGCTGGCGGTGCTGGCGGCGCTGCATGAGCGCCGCCGTTCCGGACACGGACAGCGCATCGAGCTCTCGCAGCTGGAAGCCAATCTCTCCGCGCACGCATGGCTCGTGTCCTCGTGGATCGCCAGCGGGCAGCCGCTGCTGCGGACGGGGCACGACTTCACCAGGACGCGCGACGGCTGGGCGCACTTCATGCAGATGGTCCCCAACCCCAACGTGTTTCTGCTGATCGACCAGCCAGAGCGAATCGACGAGGTCGATACGAACAACATCGACGCCTGGCGGCAGGCAACGGCGGGCGTCTACCGCGATGTGGAGGCCTGGGCGCAGGGGTTCGATGCGGAGGAGGTGGCGGTGCGCGCTCAGGAGCTGCGCGTGGCCTGCACGCCGATGCTCGACGCGGCCGGGCTCGACCGCAATCTGCAGCTCGCGGCGCGGGGCTGGTGGGAGAGCGGCACAGACATCGAGCTGGGCGAACTGCGCTTTCCGGGGCCGGCCTACCAGCTCTCGCGGACGCCGGCGCGGCGGCGCGGGGCGGGGCGGGGGCGCGGCGAGCACAACGCGGCGCTGCGCGGGGAGTTCGCCGGCCGCCCGGCCCCGCCCGCGCCGAGCGCGGCGCCCACCGATGCGCCGACGCTGCAAGGCTTGCGCGTTGTCGAGCTGACGGCCAACTGGGCCGGCCCGATCGCCGGCCGCCACCTGGGCGACCTCGGCGCTGATGTGATCAAGGTTGAGTGGGCCGCGCGCCCCGCCACCCGCGCGCTCTTCATGCCCGGCCCGACCCAGGATCCGCAGCGCTATCCGTATGACCGCGCGATGTATTTCAACCTGCTCAACCGCAACAAGCGCGATGCGGTGCTCGACCTGAACGCGGCTGAGGGCAAGCGGGTGTTCCGCGAACTGATCGCGCGGGCGGATGTGTTCATCGAGAACAACAGCGCGCGGGTGATGCCCAATCTGGGCTTGGGTTACGAGGCGCTGCGCGAGGTCAACCCGCGCTTGATCTACGTGTCGATGTCCGGCTTCGGCGCCAGCGGGCCGTGGCGCGACTGGAGCGCTTACGGCTCGAACATTGAGGCTTCTTCGGGCTTGGCCTCGGTCACCGGCTACGACGCCGACCAGGTTTACCGCACACCCGTCTTCTACGCCGATCCGGTCGCCGGCAACCACGCTGCCGTCGCCGTGCTGGCCGCGCTCGAGGAGCGCTGCCGCTCAGGGCTCGGGCAGTTCATCGATGTTGCCCTCAACGAAGCCGGCGCCTGCCATTTCCTCGAGATGCTGCTCGATTATCAGGCCGCCGGGGTGATTCGGCGGCCGAACGGCAACCGCGACGCGCGCTTCGCCCCGCAGGGCGCCTACCGCTGCGCCGGCGAGGACTGCTGGATTGGGCTGTCGGTGCAGAGCGACGAAGAGTGGCCGCTGCTGGCTGAGTTGATCGGGCGGGCGGACCTGGCGGCAGACGCGGCGTTGGCCGATCTGGCCGCGCGCCGCGCGCGGCACGACGAGCTGGATGCAGCGATTGAAGCGTGGACGCGCGGATATGAGCAGTACGAGGCGGCCTGGCTGCTGCAGCGCGCCGGCGTCTCGGCCGCGCCGGTGCTGGCGAACTGGCAGATCCTCGCCGACCCGCACCTCTTTCGGCGCGGTTTCTATCTGTCGATCGAGCATCCGGTCGTCGGCGTCTACCCCTTTCCTTCTTGGCCCTGGCGCTTCTCCAGAAGCCCCGCCCGCATTACCCGCGCAGCCCCCCGCTTCGCCGAGCACAACCGCCAAATTCTGGCCGAAATCGGGCTCTCCAGTGAGCAGATCGAGCAGCTCTACGAAAGCGGCGTGACAGCGGACAGCCCGACAGCGCCGACGCTGATCGTGCGCTCGGGGTTCAGCGCTTCGAACGATTGAGGCCCTCTCCGTCTGGGCGCCTCCGCCCCGCTTAGGTGGCCAGACAATCCCCTCTGCCTGCGGCATCTCCTCTCGCAAGCGGCGGCGGGCGGCGCGGCGCGGCCTTTGCCTCCCACCATTTGCCTCCCACCAGCCAGCAGCGGGCCGGAGAAGCGCTCAGCGCGTCAGACCAGCGGCCACGGCACGGCGCGGCGGTGCTGCGGGGGATCGGGCAGGCGGCGCTCGCTGAGTGCGCGGACGGCGCGCAAGCGCAGCGTCTCCAGCTCCTGCTCGGAGAGCAGCTCGGCGAGCGCGCGGTGCGCCGGGCCGCCCGCTTCGAGCTCGGCGGCGAGCTGCTCGATATCGGCGAGCCACTGCTCGGCGATCGCGTCTCCGGCGTAGTCCCAGATCACGGTGCGCAGCTTTTCCTCGACATGGAAGGAGAGGCCGTTGTCGATCCCCCACAACTGCCCCGCCCCGCCTTCGAGGATGTGCCCGCCTTTGCGATCGGCGTTGTTGGCCAGCCAGTCGAAGAGCGCGAACTGCCGCATCCGTTCGGGGTACTGCTCGCGCAGCTCGAAAAATGTGCAGCGGTAGTCGGTCGGGATGTAGGCCTGCAGCGAGCCGACGCCCAGCTCCAGGCCTTCGCCGCGCTCGACCGTCGGCGGAATCAGCGACCAGCCCAGCGCGCGCGAGAGGCGGTAGGCGGCCACTTCGCGCCGATAGAGGGCGGGCGGAAAGTCCCAGAGCGGGTTCTCGCCGCGGCCGGGCTTGTAGACCGCGTAGCCCGCCTGCGGCGCGGCCGCGTGCTCCAGCTCAAGCAGAAACACGCGGTTCGAGGCGTAGGGGATGCGCGCGCCGTCGACCACGCCGCCCTCCAGCAGCCACGCCTCGATCCCGTCCGCGGCCGGATCCCACGAATGATCGGGAAAGCGATCCATCCCGGCTCAGCTCCCGGGTACGAGCTGCACCGTGTCGCCGACGGCGGCCCGGCCGCCGTTGAGCACATTGGCCTCGACGCCGAAGTCGAGGTGGCCGTAGCGGCTGCGGAGCACGGACATCAGCTCGGTGTCGCGGCCGGCGCCGCTTGGCGAGGCGTTGATCGCGTTGCAGCGCTGCAGCCGTGCGGTTACCTCCAGCTCGGCCGCGGCGCCGATGCGGACGCGCCGGCCGACCCACTCGAACTCCGACCAGGCGTCCACACCGTCGAGCGCGAAGTTGAGCCGGAAGCGGCGGAAATCGACGTCAGTCTTGGCGGCGCTTGTGAGGTCGCTGAGGCTGTCGAGGCCGGCGAGGCTGACCTGGGTGGGGCCGCGGTCGGTGTAGCGGCTCGACCCGTCGCCGAGCAGCACGAGCGGTTCGCGCTCCGGGCGCCCGCGCAGCGGGTTCTCCTCGAAGTTGTGGACGACATCCGCCAGCCACTCGGCCAGCGCCGTCCGCTGCTGCTGGTCGTCGACGGCGGCGGAGCGCTTCTCGCCGCTGAACGTGAGCGTGAGCCGCCGCGCGGCGGCGTCGAAGCCGGCCGCGATGCGCGGCAGCTCAGGCGTGTTGAGCAGCGTCACCGATTGCCGCTTGGAGACCCAGCCGATCGATCCGACCCGCTCGGCGTTGCCGAACGCGAAGACAAAGGCGCGGTCGCCCAGCGCCGATTGCCCTGGAGCGAGCTGCAGCGCCTCGGCCGGCTGCGCCGTCATCCCTTTGACGGGGTAGAGATAGCAGCCGCTGATCTGTGCGCTGCTCACGGCGTCTCCTCCTCACTACTGCCTGACGGCCGGACTGCTTGCCGCACTTGTCTGCACTAAGGCTCAGCCGGCCTGCGCGGCGAAGGCCTGGCAGGCGCGCGCGCGGCGCAGCTCATCGAGCGCTTCGCGCAGATTGCGCCTCAGCAGCAGGTCGGCCCCGCCAAGCTCGGCGAGCAGCGCGGCAGAGCGCTCCGCGACCTCGCCGCTGGGGATGTGGCCGGGATAGAGCACTCCGAACCAGCGCGTCGCGTACTCCTTGTCGCGCTCGTTGAAGACATCGCGCACTTCATCGAAGAAGCGCCCCACATAGGGCGCCAGCAGCGCATCCTGCGGCTTCCACCAGAAGCCGTGCATTGCAGCGCTGAGAATGTGCAGCGAGGCTTCGCGGTCCTCGCGGAAGCGCGACCAGGCGGCGGCCTTGACGGCTGCGTCGGCGCGCGCGGCGCGGATCGTTTCGGCGGCGCGCCGTCCGCGGTCGCTGCCGTCGCGCTCCAGCTCCGGCTCCAGCCGCTCGAAGCCGCCGTCCATGCTGTAGGCGACCGATTTGGTCACCAGGCTCCAGCGCATATCCTGGTCGAGCTCGAAGCCGTCGATGCCGCTGCCGTTGTCGATCAGCGCGAGGACGCGCGCGATCCGCTCGGGTTCCTGCGCGGCCCCGATCAGGATGCGCGCCCAGACGATGCGGAAGTCTTGTTCCGCGGCCGTAAAGAGGCCGTTCCAGGCGAGCTCAAAGAGCCGGCCGGCGTGCTCGAGGCGCTGCGCTTCGGGCACGTAGCGCCCGGCGGCGTAGAGCGCGTGGTTGGCCGCAGTCTGCATGATCTCCAGCGCGTCTTCGCTGCCTAGCTTCTCCGCCGCCAGCGCGATGTAGCCGCCGGCCGAGAACTGCTGGTCGCGCACCATGTCCCAGAGCGTGTGCCAGAACAGCAGCCGCTCAAACGGCGCCTCGAAGCGGTCGATCTCGCTGCGCACGAAGGCCAGCGAGCGATCGTCGAGGGCGATCTTGGCGAAGGCGTGGTCGGCGTGGTTGGGGAACACGGCGGCCGGCGCGCCGATGCCCACCAGCGGTTCCACGACGGTCTCCGGGCCGTCGAGATCGACCGGCACGGCGTCGCGCAGGACCGGCCCGTCCTCGCCGGCGTCATAGATCGCGACTTCGGTGCGGTGCGGGCGCAGGTCGGTGTGCTCGGCCGGAGCTGTCTGGAGCATCGTGAACGAGCTCAGCGCGCCGTCGGCGGCGCTGTAGCTGGCCGCGAGCGTATTAACCCCGGCCCGCTCCAGCCAGAGCTCCGACCAGCGCCCCAGCTGCCGCCCGGAGCCGCGTTCAAGCGCGGCCAGAAAATCCGCCAGCGTCGTGTTGCCCCAGGCATGCGTGCGGAAGTAATCGCGCATCCCATCACGAAAGCCGTCCGCGCCCAGGAAGGCGACCAGCTGCTTGAGCACGGCCGCGCCCTTGCCGTAGGTGATCCCGTCGAAGTTCAGGAACGTCGCGTCGGTGTCCGGCACCTCGCCGGCGATCGGGTGCGTCGTCGGCAGTTGATCCTGCTCGTAGGCCCAGGCTTTCATCCGCGAGTGGAAGGCCGGCCAGGCGCTGCCGCCGAACCGCGTCGCCTGCTCCATCGCGAGATAGGCCATGTAGGTCGCGAACGATTCGTTCAGCCAGAGGTCGTTCCACCACTGCATCGTGACCAGGTCGCCGAACCACATGTGGGCCATCTCGTGCAGCACCACCTCGGCGCGGTTGAGCCGCTGGATGTCGGTCGGCGGGTCGCGGAAGATCATCCGCTCCGAATAGGTGATGCAGCCCACGTTCTCCATCGCCCCCATGTTGAACTCGGGCACAAACACTTGGTCGTACTTGCCGAACGGATAGCGGAAATCGAAAAAGTCCGAGAAGAAGCTCAAGCCTTGCCGCGTGACTTCGAAGAACTCATCGGCGTCGAAATACTCGGCCAGCGAGGAGCGGCAGCAGACGCCCAGCGGCGTGTCTTCCCAGCGGTCGTCGAAACGTGCATAGGGCCCCGCGGCCAGCGCCAGCAGGTAGGTGCTGAATCGCGGGGTGGGCGCGAAGCGCTGCCGCCGCCGCGCGCCGCCCTCGACCAATGCCGTCTCGGCAGCGGGATAGTTGCCGATCACTTCCCAGTCCACGGGCGCAGTGACCGTCAGGTCGTAGGTGCCCTTCAGATCGGGCTGGTCGAAGCAGGGCAGCAGGCGGTGCGCGTCGTACGGCTCGAAATGCGTGTAGAGATACTCCGCGCCGTCCTCTGGATCGACAAACTGGTGCAGGCCCGCCCCGATGTGGTCGTATTCGTTCGTGTAGCTCACCCGAACCTCGTTGGCCGCCGCCAGATCGGCGCCGTCCAGATAGAGCCGGTTGCGCTCGTGCCGAACGGGCCGCTCGACGCCGTTGACCTGCAGCGAGTGGATCTCGAGCGCGGTGAAATCGAGGAACACGCCAGCCTCGGGTGCAGCGTGGGTGAAGCGGATCGCGGCCTCGGCGCCGTAGCGCTCGGAGCCGGCTGTGAGGGAGAGTTCGAGCGCGTAGGCAGCTTCGCCGACGGCGGCGGCGCGCTCCTCCGCTTCGGCCTGGGTGAGCACGTTGGGGCCCTGCGCTTCGGTCATCGCCGCTCCTGATCCTGGGCGCTCAATTTGGCGCGGATCGTATCAGCCTCAGACAGACCGCCCCTCTACCATGCCCAGCGATCAGCCCTCCACCTGCGAACAGCACAGACAACACGGAGCGGCACGGAGCGCAGCATGCCCCAGACCAGCCACGCCGAACATCAGATCGAGGCCGCAGGCCTCCCCATTCAGTTCCGCCGCGGGGGCTCCGGCCCGGCCCTGCTGGTGCTGCACCACGAGACCGGCAATCCCGGCTGGCTGCCCTTCCACGACGCGCTGGGGCAGAGCTGCGACGTGCTGCTGCCCACCCTGCCCGGCTGGGACGGTACGGCGCGCGGCGAGTGGATGCGCAGCCCGCGCGATATCGCCGCCGTCCTCCAGCTGCTTCTCGACGAGCTGGCCGTCGAGCGCTGCGCCCTGGTCGGGCTCGGGTTCGGCGGCTTTCTCGCCGCCGAAATGGCTGCCGCCAACCAGGCTCGGCTCGACGCGCTCGTGCTGGTCGGCGCGATGGGCCTCCAGCCTGAGGGCGCCGAAATTCGCGACCAGTTTCTGGAAGGCCACGAGGACTACGCGAAAAGCTGCTTCCACGACCAGGCCAACTTCCACGCGCTGTTCGGCGAAACCCCCGACACCGAGCAGCTGATCGCCTGGGATGCGAACCGCGAAATGACCGCGCGCACCGCCTGGCGCCCCTTCCTCTACAGCCAGGCCCTGCCCCACCTGCTGCCCTCTGTCCGCGTTCCGTCGCTCGTCGTCCACCCGCAGCACGATACGGTGGTCCCGGCAGTCTGCGCCGAGGCCTACGCCCAGCTGCTCGGCAACGCTCAGCTGCAGACGCTGGCAGATGCCGGGCACATCGCGGAAGCCGAACAGCCCGACGCCTTGGCCGCGATGATCACCGAGTTCCTTGCCTCGCCTGCTCTTGCTTAGGCCGCTCGGGATCGAATCGATCGAAAGGAAGCAGTCGAATGGCGGAGGTGCTGACCGCCGCCCGCCCTTTGGAGGCGGCGCAGGAGGCCGAGCCTGCTTGGTGGGAGATGCTGACGCTCCGCCTGCCCGCGCAGCTCGTTTTGAACGATGCATTGCTGGAGGCGCTGAGCGGCCTGAACCCGGCCTGGAACATCGAGCGCGGCGGCTGCGGGGAGTTAGTGCTGAGCATGGCGTCCGGCGGTCCGAGCGGGGTGATCTGCTCCGAGCTCTGCGGCGAGATTCGCGCTTGGGCCAAAGCGGTCGGCGGCGGGCTCGCGCTCGAGTCGAGTGCTGGTTTCAACGTGATCGACCCCGAAGGCGGTGCGCCGATGCGCAGCCCGGATGCGGCTTGGGTCAGCCCTGAGCAGCTGGAGGCGACGGGAGGGCTGCCGCCGGCCAGCGGGTTCTGGAATCTCTGCCCCTGGTTCGCCGCCGAAGTGCGCTCGCCGAGCGACAGCCTGGCGGCGCAGCAGCAGCGGATGGTCGATTGGCTGCGCTTCGGCGTGCGGCTCGGCTGGCTGATCGACCCGCAGAACCGCTCCGTCTGGCTCTACCGGCCCGATCGCGATCCGGAGCGGCTGGAGCGCCCCGCTCTGCTCAGCGGCGAAGCGGTCCTGCCCGGCTTCCGCTTCGACTGCGGCCCGATCTGGCAAATGCTCGACCGCATCGAGGCTGCCGCCCAAGCTGAATAGCGCTGGCTCAGCTGTTCAACCGGTTTCCCTCTCTGCCTTCGGCACCCCCCCCCCCCTTGCGGAGAAGGACCTTGGAGCTTTTGCAGCGCTCTCCCGCGGGGGAGTTGCGGGCGGCTGACAGCGGCGGCGCTGGGGCCGCAGCCCGCCCGTGCTGCGGCTAGACTGCCCGCCAACGACTGAAGGAGCGTCCTCATGCATCTGATGTACTTCACCGAACAGCCGATGTCGGCCTACGACGAGGCCGCCGCTGAGGAGGGCGTCACCGCGCTGCTCTTCCCCAACTCCAACTTCGATTCTGAGGCCGGCGCCCGCCTCTACCGCGACCGCCTGACCGAATACCAGTTCGCCGAAGAGGTCGGCGTCGACGGGATCATGCTCAATGAGCATCACAACGCGCCCTTCTGTATGCAGGCCAAGTGCAACATCTGGGCGTCCGTGCTGGCCGGCGCGACGGAGCGCGTCAAGATCGTCTTGCTCGGCAACCCCCTGCCGCTCGCCGATAATCCGATTCGGCTCGCCGAAGAGCTGGCGATGATCGACATGATCTCGCAGGGCCGCCTGGTCTCCGGGTTTGTCCGCGGCGGCGGCACCGAGCAGCTTGCGACCGGCGTCAACCCGGCCTACAACCGCGAGCGGTTCGAGGAGGCGCACGACCTGATCGTGGAGGCCTGGACGCGCCCCGGCCCCTTCCGCTGGGAGGGCAGCCACTACCAGCACCGCGTCGTCAATCCGTGGGCCACGCCGCTGCAGCAGCCGCACCCGCGCATCTGGATTCCCGGCGTGCTCTCGCGCGAGACCGTGATCTGGGCCGCCAAGCACCGTTACCCCTACATCGCCCTGAATACGACCGTCGAGGCGACCAAGCGGATCTGGCAGACCTACGACGACTCCGCCCACGAGGCGGGCTACGACCCGGGCCCCGAGAACCGCGGCTACTTGCTGCGCGTGCACTGCGCCGACACGACCGAGAAGGCGCTCGAAAACGCCTCGCAGTTCATGTGGATGCAGGGCGAGTTCACCGGTCTCGCGCACCCGGTCTGGAGCAACCCGGCCGGCTACGCCTCGCCGCGCAACCGCAAAGCGCTCGTCGAGGTGATGAACGGGCGCCGCCCGCCGCCGCGCGCCAGCAGCTTCGAGAATCAGATCGAGAACATGCAGATCATCGCCGGCACGCCGGACGAGTGCATCGCCAAGCTGCGCGTGATCCTCGAAGAGACGCGGCCCGGCATCCTCGCGCTGTGGGGCAACGACGGCCGCGTGACGCACGAGGACTCGATGCGCTGCATCGAGCTGCTCGGCACCGAAGTGATGCCCGCTGTGCGCGAGATCGGCGCCGAGCTGGACCTGGACGGGCCGTTCGATTCCGAGCCGCCGGTCAGCATCAACTACGACGAGGCGGCCAAAGCCCGCGCCGCAGCGGCGGCCGCGGCCGGCGCCTAACGAAACGGCAGAGACGTATGGCAAGCATCGACATTCTGCTGCCCGGTTACGCCTGGGGCACTGATTCGGGAACGCCGGCGTTCTGCTCTGTGATTCTGGTCGAGTCTGAGGGTCGGCGCGTGCTCCTGGACACCGCGCACGTGGGCCGGCGGGTGCAGCTGCAGGAGGCTCTGGCCGCGCGCGGGCTGGCGGCCGCGGACATTGACGTGATCCTGATGACCCACGCGCATTGGGATCACGTGCAGAACTTCGACGCGTTCCCCGGCGTCCCGATGGCGATTCACCCGCGCGAGCGGCGCTACGCGCAGTCGCCGCACGTCAACGACTGGGCCACGCCGCAGTGGACCGGCGCAGCGATTGAGACGCACCCGCTCCAGGAAGTCGTCGAGGGCGACGAACTGGCCAAGGGCGTGCGCGTGATCGACCTGCCGGGCCATTCGCCGGGCAGCATCGGCCTCGCCGTCGAGACCGATGACGGTCTGGCTGTGCTGACCGGCGATGCGATGCACACGGCGCAGGTCGCGGTTTCCGGCCGCAGTCCGCTGGTCTTCTACAACGAGCCGCAGGCCAACGAGAGCATCGCCAAAGCGGTGGCGGCCGGCGATGTGCTCTACCCCGGCCACGACCGCCCCTTCCGCCTCGCAGAGGGCCGCCCCGTCTACACCGAGCCCTTCGCGCTGACGCTGACCAATCTCCAGGCCGATATGGACGGCCTGACGATGACTGTCCCGCAGCCGGGCGAGCCCTGGATCATGCCAGGCATCGAGGATCAACCGACCTACGACTGAGGCGCGGCCGCTGAGTGCGAATCGCGCGCATCGCCGGGCGCCGCGCCGCCTACGAAACGTTCGGCGACCCCCAGGGCGCGCCTCTGCTGATTATTCAGGGCGCCTGGGGCGGCCCGTCCTCCACGCTCTGGACGGGCCCGCGCCTGCGCTGGCCCGCGGCCGGGGGCGGCCTGCGCCTGATCCGCTGCGACCGGCGCTGCGCCGGCCGTTCCGAATACGTCGAGCAGGACTTCAGCCTGGCCGACCTCGCGTGCGACGCCGCGCGGCTGCTCGAGCAGCTCGGCATCGAGCGCGCCGCGGTCGCCGCCGCTTCAGCCGGCGGGCCGATCGCGCTGCGCCTCGCCCTCGACCATCCCCAGCGCGTCAGCCGCCTTGCCCTGCTCGGCAGCGGCGCCGCGCTGCTCCACCCCAATCCGCCCTGGCTGCCCCAGCCCCATTCAGGCTTCGTGCAAGACCGCCTGGCGGTAGTCGGCCGGCGTCTGCAGATGCTCGCCGATGCGGCGGCGCGCGGCGTCTCGGCGGCCGTGCGCGCTACTGAGCACGAATGGCGCGCCGCCCCCGCCAGCTCGGCCGCCGCCGGCGCCGCCGACCCCCTTGCGCTGTTCCGCCGGCGCCGCGAAGCGGCGCTGCAGCAACTCCCGTTCGCCGAGCTGACCCGCCTCGCGGCCGGCGCGATGCGCAGCATGCGCGCCCAGGCCGGCATCGATCTCACATCAGATCTCGGTCGAATTGCCTGCCCTGTCTGGGTCGTGCATTCCCGGGACGATTCGGTGATTCCCGTCGAGTTCGGGCGCGCGCTCGCCGCCGCGCTGCCTCAGGCCAAGTTCAGCGAGCTGCCGGGCGCGGTGCACGCACTGCTCGATGAACCGCCGCTCCAGCGCGCTCTGCAGCGATGGGCAGCCGCTGCAGCCCGCTCGGATTCCTGACGGGCGGGCAGGGTTGGTCCATAACCCAGTTCCTGCCCGCCAAGAGCCGCCGCCGCGCGGCGGCTTGCAGATTGCAGAGAAGATGCACCGCAGCTCCTGATCCGCTCTCCTCCGGCTTCACTTGGCAGGGAGAGATGAACGAACCTCTCTCCCGCTTGCGGGAGAAGGCGAGAGGGCTGAGCTGGGGTATGTTGCTGCGCGGCGGCGGGACAGGAGTTGTGCGGCGGGCGGGTAGGCTGGACGGGTGGCTGACGAGGCAGTTTGCTTTCGGCATCGGGATCGCTGGGCGGGCGTGCTCTGCCAGCGCTGTCTGCGGCCGATCTGCGCTGAGTGCATGATCGAGGCGCCGGTCGGTTATCAGTGCGTGGAGTGCGTGCGCGAGGCGGCGCGCCGCCAGCCGCGGGTGCGGCTCGGCGCCAACCCGGTGCGCGTCACGCAGGCGCTGATCGCCGTCAATGCGGCCGTGTTCATCATCGCGGCGGCGGTGACCGGGGACCTCTCGCTGTGGGGCGGCGGCGTGACCTCGGTGCACCGCGACTTTGCGCTGTTCGGCCCGTCGGTGGCGGAGGGCGAGTGGTGGCGGATTGTGAGCAGCGCATTTCTGCACTACGGGCTGCTGCACCTGGGCATGAACATGCTGATTCTGATGTGGGTGGGGCGGCTGCTGGAGCCGGCGGTTGGCGGCTGGCGGTTCGCGCTGGTCTATTTCGCGGCGCTGTTCGGGGGCGCGCTGGGCGCGCTGCTGATCGAGCCGACGGGGTTTACAGCCGGCGCATCGGGCGCGGTGCTGGGCGCGGCCGGCACCGCGGTCGTGGCCGAACGCTCGGGCGGGGCGCGCTGGCAAGACTCGGGAATCATGGTGTTTCTGGTGCTCAATGTGGTGCTCTCGCTGCTGATTCCGCGCGTCTCGGTGGGCGGGCATTTCGGCGGGCTGGCGATCGGGCTGCTGTGCGGGCTGCTCCTCTGGCGGTTGCCGCAGCTGCCCTGGATTGGGCGCCCGCGTTGGCTGGCCGAGTTGAGCGTTGCGGCGGCGGGGATCGGAGCGGGCGCTGCGGCCTGGTTCTGGGCCGCGCCGCGCTGGCTCGACCCGCTCTTCTAGCGCTTCTAGCCGGCCGCCCGCTGCGGCTATCTTTGGCGGCGAAGGGCGGTGCACGATGAGTGACCGATTCGCGGGCAAGGTGGCGATTGTGACCGGCGCAGCGGGCGGGATTGGCCGCGCGGCCTGCGTGCGCTTCGCGTCCGACGGCGCGCAGGTTGTCGGCGTCGATCTGGCCGGCTCCGAGCTGGATGAGACGGTGGCCGCGGTTAGTAGTGCCGGCGGCGAGATTCTGACTGTCGAGGCCGATGTGACACAGGGCAGCGACGCGGCGAACTACGTCGCGCGGACCCTCGAGCGCTTTGGGCGGGTCGACGCGTTCTTCAACAACGCCGGGATCGAGGGCCTGCGGGCGCCGCTCTGGGAGCTGGAGGAAAACGATTTCGACCGTGTGATCGCGGTCAATCTGAAGGGTGTGTTTCTGGGCCTGAAGCATGTGGCGCCGGCGATGCGCGAGAGCGGCGGCGGGGCGATCGTCAACACCGCCTCGATCGCCGGTCTGACGGCGACGCCGGGGATCATCGCGTACGGCGCGAGTAAGCACGCGGTGGTGGGGATGACCAAGTCGGCGGCGGTCGAGCTGGCGCCCGAGATCCGCGTCAACGCGGTCTGCCCGGGGCCGATCGAGACGCGGATGATGCGCTCGCTGGAGCGCCAGTTCAATCCCGATGATCCGCAGGGCGTGCACGATGCGTTCGCGGCCGGCATTCCGCTGGGCCGCTACGGCGAGCCGGAGGAAGTGGCGGCGCTGGTGACCTGGCTGTGCAGCGATGATTCGCGCTATATCAGCGGGTCGATGCACACAATCGACGGCGGAGGCGGCGACGGGCGCCGGAGTTAGCGCCTGTTAGTTAGCGCCTGCCAGACCTTTACCCCCTCTCCCCCACTTTTGTTGCTTGTTGCGGGGGGAGCGGGGATGCGGCAGCGGTGCGGGGCTATTCGACGAGCCAGGTGTTGCTGCCTTTGACGAGGGCGACGAGGTCGCCTTCGCCGCGGGTGTTGCGGGCTGAGGCGATCTGTTCGTCGAGCAGGGCGCCGTAGGAGGGGGTGTGGACCTGGCGGATAATGCCCATGGGCACCGGCATTTCGGGGTAGGAGAGGCGCGAGAGAAGCTGCTGGATGTCGGAGCTGGGGCGGTGGGAGTCGTGGGTGAGGACCAGTTGATGGTCGGGGCCGTCAGTGTCGACCACGCGCAGGCCGGTCGTGGTGAAGGCGAGGCCCTTTTCCTTGTTCTTGCCGAAGGTCATCGGCTGGTCGTGCTCGAGGTAGACGAGCCGCTCCTGGCGCACGGAGCGGTCGGTGAACTCGCGGAAGGCGCCGTCGTTGAAGATGTTGCAGTTCTGCAGCACCTCGACGAAGGCGGCGCCCCGGTGCCTGGCGGCGGCCTCGATCGTGGCGGTCAGGTGCTGCGGATCGGTGTCGTAGGTGCGGGCGACGAAGGTCGCCTCGGCGGCCAGCGCGATGCTGATCGGGTTCAGGGGGCGCTCGGTGGTGCCCATCGGCGAGGTTTTGGTCGTTTTGCCGATCTCGGAGGTGGGCGAGTACTGGCCTTTGGTCAGGCCGTAGATTTGGTTGTTGAAGAGCAGGATTTTGACGTCCACATTGCGGCGCAGGATGTGCAGCAGGTGGTTGCCGCCGATGGAGAGCGCGTCGCCGTCGCCGGTGATCACGAAGACGAGCAGGTCGGGGCGGCTCAGCTTGAGGCCGGTCGCGATCGTCGGCGCGCGACCGTGGATCGAGTGCATCCCGTAGGTCTCCATGTAATAGGGGAACCGCGAGGAGCAGCCGATCCCGGAGATGAAGACCATTTTTTCGGGGGCGGCGTTGAGGTTGGAGAGGGCGCGCTGGGTCTGGGCCAGGATCGAGTAGTCGCCGCAGCCGGGGCACCAGCGCGTGTCGACATCGGAGGCGTAGTCCTTGCGGCTGAGGTCCTGCTCGGCGAGCGGGATGACGGCGCCGTTCTCGGAGCGCGGGGCAAGGGTGGAGAGAGCCATGGTGGTGCTTCCTTAGCGCTGCGCCTCATCGCTGAGTGCGCGGAGGATGGCCTGTTCGACGTTGCGGGCGGAAAGCGGCTGCCCGGTGACTTCGTTGTAGCCCTGCGCATCGATGAGGAAGCGGCCGCGAATCAGCAGCCGCAGCTGGCCGTTGTTGGACTCGGGGATCAGCACCCGGCGGTAGTTGCTGAGCACATGGCCGAGGTTTGCGGGGAAGGGGTTGAGGTACTGCAGGTGCGCATGGGCGACATCGGCGCCCTGCTGGCGGGCCTCGTGCACGGCGGTGAAGACGGAGCCGTAGGTGCTGCCCCAGCTGAGCACGAGCAGCTCGCCGGCGGAGGGGCCGTCGACCTCGACGGCGGGGATGAAATCGGCGATCCGCTCGACCTTGCGGCGGCGCAGGTCGGTCATGCGCTGGTGGTTTTCAGGGCTGTACTCGACATCGCCGCTCACATCGGCCTTTTCGAGGCCGCCGATGCGGTGGGTGAGGCCGGCCTCGCCGGGCGGCTGGAACTGCCGCGCGAGCGTCTCGGGGTCGCGCCGGTAGGGCTGGAAGTCGGCCTTGTCGACGCGCTCGAAGCCGGTTGGGATGGGCGGCAGCTGGGACACATCGGGCACCGGCCAGGGCTCGGCGGTGTTGGCCAGGTAGGTGTCCGAAAGCAGGATCACGGGCGTGACGAACTGGTAGGCGATCCGCACCGCCTCGAGGACCATAAAGAAGCAGTCGCCGGGGGTCTTGGCCGCCAGCACGCAGAGCGGGCTCTCGCCGTTGCGCCCGAACATGACTTGGAGCAGGTCTGTCTGCTCGGTCTTGGTCGGCATGCCGGTCGAGGGGCCGGAGCGCTGGATATCGAGCACGATCAGCGGCAGTTCGGTCATCACCGCGAGCCCGATCGCTTCGGACTTGAGCGCGATCCCGGGCCCGCTGGTGCCAGTCACGCCGAGCGCGCCGCCGTAGGCGGCGCCGATCGCCGAGCCGACGGCGGAGATCTCATCCTCAGCCTGGAACGTGCGCACGCCGAAGTGGCGCAGCGCAGCCAGCTCGACCAGCACATCGGAGGCCGGCGTGATCGGATAGGAGCCGTAGAAGAGGTCCAGGCCGGACAGCCGCGAGGCGGCAACGAGGCCCAGCGAGAGCGCCTGGTTGCCGGTGATCGTGCGGTATTCGCCGGGCCGCAGCTGGGCGGGCGGGACGCGCACGTGTGCGTCGGCGACTTCGGTGGTCTCGCCGTAGGCGTGCCCGGCGTGCAGCGCGCGGCGGTTCGCCTCGGCCAGGTTGGGCGCGCGGCCGAAGCGCTGCTCGATCCAGTCCAGGGTCGGTTCGAGGTCGCGGTCGTAGAGCCAGTAGACGAGGCCGAGGGCGAAGAAGTTCTTGGTCCGCTCGGCGTGTTGGGTAGAGAGCCCGAGGTCGCCGACGGCGGCGACCGCGGCGGTGGTGACGGGGGCCTGGATGATGCGGTAGTCGTCCAGCGAGCCGTCTTCGAGCGGATTTGAGGCGTAGCCGGCTTTTTTCAGGTTGGCGTTGGTGAAGGCGTCCTTGTTGACGACCAGCAGGCCGCCGCGGATCAGCGCGCTGAGGTGCGACTTGAGCGCGGCGGGGTTCATTGCCACGAGCGTGTCCGGCTCATCGCCGGGGGTGAAGATCTGGTGCTGAGAGAAGGAGATCTGAAAAGAGCTGACGCCGGCGAGGGAGCCGGCGGGGGCGCGGATTTCGGCGGGGAAATCGGGCAGGGTGCTGAAGTCGTTGCCGAACAGTGCGGTGGCGTCGGCGAAGCGGTTGCCGGCCAGCTGCATGCCGTCGCCGGAGTCCCCGGCGAAGCGCACGGTGACGCGTTCGCGTTCGAGGACTGCGCTTTCGGGCGATGACTCAGGCATGAGTGACCGGCCTCCCAAGAGAATGGCTGTACGCGTAGCGCAGCGGGTCATGGAGCGGAGTAAGCAGAGAAGGCATTGGCGCCTCCGCGCCGCCGCAGGGGCGGCGGCGGCGTCGTGCACGCGAAACCTAGCTGACCGATCATACTCCTGCAAACAATCAGACGCAGGGTTACCATCTGCGCAGGTAACTCAGGCGTAACGAAGCAGAGGATGTGCGCATGGCTGAGCAGGGGGCGGGAGCGCTGGCGGGCCGGGCGGCGCTGATCACGGGCGGCGCGAGCGGGATCGGCGCGGCCTGCGCTGTCCGCTTCGCGGAGGAGGGCGCCGATGTGCTGCTCGCCGATCTGCTGCCGGAGCGCGCGGCCGAGACGGTCGCGGCGGTCGAGGCGCTGGGGCGGCGGGCGCTGGCGGTGCGCTGCGATACATCGTCGGAGGCTGAGAACGAGGCGATCGCGGAGCGCGCCGCCGCCGAGTTCGGGCGGCTCGATGTGGTGGTCGCCGCGGCCGGCATCTCCAACGCCGAATACGTGAGCGGGGAAACGCAGGAGCTGGGCGCGGACCGCAGCGCCTCCTATATCGCCAATCAGGAGGTCGAGCACTGGGAAAAGGTGATGGCGGTCAACCTCACGGGCGTGATGCTGACCGACCGCGCCTGCGCGCGGCAGATGATCGAGCTGGGCAACGGCGGCGCGATCATCAATATCGCCTCGATTATGGCCAAGTTCCCGATGGCCGGCGCGGCCAACTACTGCGTCTCCAAGGCCGGCGTCTGGATGCTGACCAAGGTGCTGGCGCAAGAGCTGGCGGCGGACGGGATCCGCGTCAACGCGATCGGCCCGGGCTTCATTGAGACGCCGATGACGGCGGCGATTCAGGGCGATGAGCCGCTCAATCAGTGGGTGCTCTCGCTGACGCCGATGAGGCGGTTTGGGCAGCCGCGCGAGATCGCCAACACGGCGCTGTGGCTGGCGAGCAGCGAATCGTCCTACGTGACCGGTGAGATCATTCACCCGGACGGCGGCTGGTTCACCGAATGAGCAGTCCAGGCAGCAGCCCGCCAGACAGCAGTCCAGACAGCCCCAGCAGCGCGAACGGCCGCGAGGCCGGCCGGCAGGCCGCGGCGCGGGCGATCGGGGAGGCGTCCGAGGCGCTGCGGGCGCTCAGCCTCGATATTCATGCGCACCCTGAGGAGAACTACGAAGAGGTGCACGCGCACGCCGCGCTGACCGACTTTCTGGAAGCGCGGGGCTTCGCGGTGCGGCGCTCGGCCTACGGCATGGAGACCGCGTTTGCGGCGGACTTTGCGGCCCAGCCGGGCCGGCGCGGGCCGAGCATCGGCGTGTTGTGCGAGTACGACGCCCTGCCGCAGATCGGCCACGCCTGCGGGCACAACCTGATCGCGATCGCCGGCGCGGCCGCCGGCCTGGGTCTGGCCGCTGCGCTGGAGGCGTCGGGCGCGGAGGGCCGGGTGCGGGTGCTGGGCTCGCCGGCCGAGGAGGGCGGCGGGGGCAAAATTCGGCTGATCGAGGCGGGCGCGTTTGCAGATCTGGGCGCGGCGCTGATGGTGCATCCCGGCATGGGCGATGTGCTGAGCCCGGCGGTGCTGGCGATCGATACCTGCATGGTGGAGTTCCAGGGCCGCAACGCGCACGCCGCGGGGGCGCCTTGGGAGGGCCGCAACGCGCTCGATGCGCTCGTGCTCGCCTACCAGGCGATCGGGCTGCTGCGCCAGCAATCGCAGCCCGAGGTGCGGATTCACGGCGTGATTCACCACGGCGGCGAGAAACCGAACATCATCCCCGACCGCGCCGCGGCCGAATTCTACGTGCGGGCCCCGCGCGAGGGGCTGCTCGATGAGATGTGCAGGCGGGTGGAGGCCTGCTTCCGCGGCGCGGCGGAGGCGACCGAAACGGCGCTGACGCTGCGCTGGATGGGGCCGCGCTACAGCGACCTTGCCTCCAACAGCGCGCTCGCTGAGGTGTTCGGGCGCCACTGGCTGGAGCGCGAAGGCGTACGCGCGGTTGACCTCGAGCGGCCCTCGCGCGCGGGCTTCGGCAGCACCGATATGGGCAACGTCTCGCATGTGCTGCCGAGCCTGCACCCGCTGTATGCGATTGAGGCGGAGTCGGGCAACCATACCGCCGGTTTCACCGCGGCGGCGGCCAGCGCAGCGGCGCACGAGGCGACGCTGCGGGCGGCGCGGGCGATGACGCTGACAGCGCTGGACTGGCTCAGCGACGGCGATCTGCGGGCGCGCACGCAAGCGGCCTTCGAAGCCGCGCACGGAAAGGCAGGGGGCTAAAAATGCTCGATCACATCGTGCTGGCGGCTCAGGATGTGCAGGCCGCGGTGGCGGAGATTGCGGCGGCGACGGGGGTGCGCGCCGAGCTGGGCGGCCGCTTTGAGGGGCGGGGGGTGTACAACCACCTGCTCGCGCTGCAGGACGGAGCGTACCTGGAGATCATCGGGCCCGATCCGCAGCAAGGCGGGCACGAGGGGGCGATGCCGTTCGGGATGCACCTGACAGAGCAGACGCGGGTGGCGCACTGGTGCGCGAAGGCCGGGGCCGAGATCGAGGCGCGGGTGGAGTCGGCGCGGGCGGCGGGCTACGACTTGGGCGCGGTGCAGCCGCTGGGCCGTGTGCTGGCCGACGGCACACGGCTCGACTGGCGGCTGAGCATCGGCGGTTGGCCGCCCTTGCTGGACGGGCTCGTGCCCTTTCTGATCGACTGGGGCGATGCGCTGCACCCGAGCGAGACGGCCGTGGGCGGCTGCCGGCTGGTGGAGTTCTACGGCAAGCACCCGGACCCGGCGGCGGTGCAGGCCGGGCTGGACGCTGTCGGCGCGGCGCTGCGCGTCGAGCAGGCCGAGGCGCCCGCGCTGGTGGCCGTGCTCGAAGGCCCCGGAGGGCGAATCACGCTGACCTGAGCGGGCTAGGCTGAGGGCGGAGGGCCGCCGTGTTCATCACCCGCCTGCAGCTCAAAAACTGGCGCAATTTCCGCGAGGTTGATGTCGCGCTGCAGCGCCGCACCTTCATCGTGGGCGCGAATGCAACGGGCAAGTCCAATTTCCTCGACTCGATCCGGTTCCTTCGCGATGTTGCGAATGTGGGGCTGCAACAAGCCCTCGATCTGCGTGGAGGGATATCGAGGGTTCGCGCCCTCGCTGCTCAGGGAGAAGCGGGGCTTGCGATCGATATCAGCATCGGCGAGTCGACGGCCGAGGCTCCTGCTTGGCGCTATCGGCTGGCCGTCCGCCGCGAATCGACGGCCCCCCGCCGAGCACTCATTACCGAAGAACAAGTCTGGGACAGCAGCGGCGAACCTATCCTGAAGCGGCCCTCGGAGGACGATGCAGAAGATGATGAATTGCTGACACAAACCGCCCTCGAGCAAGTCAGCGCGAATCGCTCGTTCCGCGCTGTTTCCACCTTTCTACGGTCGGTCGAATATCTTCACCTCGTACCGCAAATGATTCGGCACGGCGATGAGGCACGCGCCACCGGCCCGAACGGCGACCCCTTCGGCAGAGGATTCCTTGAACGCATCGCGGACGCGCCGGCGAAGATCCGGCAATGCCGCTTGAAGAAGATCGGCCAACAACTGCACTGCGTACTCCCGCAGTTCGATGAAACGCTGACGATCGAACGGGATGGACGGGGCCGCCCGCACCTGGAAGCGAGATTTCTGCACTGGCGGCCGCACGCCGCGCGCCAGCGCGAAGACCAATTCTCGGATGGAACACTGCGTCTGATCGGCCTGCTGTGGGCGCTCATGGATGCGAGAGGCCCGCTGCTGCTTGAGGAGCCTGAGTTGTCGCTCCAAGCTGATCTCGTTGGACAACTTGCAGGGATGTTCGCTCAATTCAGTGACACACGCTCTCGCCAAGTATTGATCACGACTCACTCGCTGGATCTGCTGATGGATGAGGGGATCGCGCCGGAAGAGATCCTGCTCGTCGAACCTTCCGCGCAAGGGTCTCTCGTTCGTTCCGGTCTTGAAGATGCTTCTGCTGTTGCAATCGCTCAAGCCGGCGGTTCGGCTGGCGAAGTATTGCTGGCTGGCGCAATCGGCCGCGCGCCGGCGCGGCTGCCGCTAGGGATGTGACACAGGTCCGAGTCGCGGCAGAAGGCCGTCTCGATTTCGCCGTCGCAACGCGGCTGCTCAGCGATGTCGGCCTCGTTGCCGTGCCGGCCGGGCTCCCGCGCGGCCGCCCGTACTTGCTGCGCAAGCTTGCGGGCTACGCCCAAGCGGCCAAATATGAACAGTGGTTGGTGCTGCTCGATCTCGATCAGGAACAGTGTGCGCCGACGCTGCTCAAGACCTGGCTGACAGCGCCTTCGACCGATCTGACCGTGCGAGTGGCTGTGCGCGAGATCGAGTCTTGGCTGCTTGCCGATCGCGGCCTGGCGGAGCATCTCCGTGTGCCGGCCAGCGCGCTGCCAGAGGCTCCCGACCTGGTCAGCGCACCGAAGCGGCTGCTCGTTGAGATCGTCCGCGCTCACTGCAGGACGAAGAACGTCTGCAACGCCGTCCTGCCCGGCTTGGGATCGACGAGTGTGGGCCCAAACTACAACAACTTCCTCGATGCGTTCGTCCACGGCCGCTGGGACCCGGAGGCTGCCGGCGAACGCTCCGACTCCCTGCAGCGCGCCCTGCGCGCGATTGAACGCCTTGTTGGGCATTAGACTTTGGGTGTGCACGAAAGGATGGCTCCATGCCCAGCGCTGAAGAGGTTGTGACCGCGTTTGTCAAGGAGTTCGACGCCGAGCATCCGGATGTTGAGCGGCTCGTTGGGTACTTCACGGAGGATGCGGTGTACCACAACATGCCGATGGATCCTGCGGAGGGGATCGAGGCGGTGCGGGAAGCGCTGGCCGGCGTCTCCGGCTTGACTTCGAAGGGCTGGGAGATCGTGCATCAGGCGGCGAACGGCGATGTGGTGCTGAACGAGCGGATCGACCGCTTTGAGATCGGCGGCAAGGAAGCCGCCGCGCTGGTCTGCGGCGTCTTCGAGATCCGCGGCGGCAAGATCGCGCGCTGGCGCGACTACTTCGACATGGCTTCGTTTCAGGCTCAGATGTAGGTCCAGAGGCTCAAATGCCGGCGCGGATGTAAGTGCGTGCAGATACGGAAAGGTCAGGCCAGTCTGCGGCGTAGAAACGCGGCGATCTGATCGACCGCCCGGCTGCCTTCGGGGACGGCTGAGAACTGGCCGACGAAGCCGTGGATCACGCCCTCGTAGCGTGTCCGCTCTGTCGGAACGCCGGCATGCTCCAGCCGATCGGCGTAGCGCTCGCCCTCGTCGCGCAGGGCGTCGTATTCAGCGGTGATGATCAGCGCCGGGGGCAGGCCGATGAGGGTGTCGGCGCGCAGCGGCGAGGCGTAGGGCTCGAAGCCCTCGGCCGGGGTGCGCACGTAGCAGCGCCAGAACCAGCGCATTCCCGCCTCCGACAGCCCGACAGAGCCGCCGCCGTTGAGGCGGTAGGACTCGGTGCCGAAGTCGAGGTTGGTGACGGGGTAGATCAGCACCTGGCCGCGCAGCTCGGGCGCGCCGCGGTCGCGCGCCATCAGGGATGCGGCGGCGGACAGGTTGCCGCCCGCGCTGTCGCCGCCGAGGGCGATGCGGGCGGGGTCGGCGCCGAGCGCTGCACCGTGCTCGCTGAGCCAGCGCGCCGCAGCGTAGGCGTCGTCGGCTGCGGCAGGGTACTTGTGCTCCGGAGCGCGCCGATAGTGGACTGAGACGATCACCGCGTGCGCACGGTTGGCCAGCGCGCGGCAGAGCGGGTCGTGCGAGTCGAGATCGCCGAAGACCCAGCCGCCGCCGTGGAAGTAGACGAGGGCGGGCAGCTGGGCGTCTGGGGCGGGCGAGTAGAGCCGCACGGGGATCTCGCCGGCCGGCCCGGGCAGCGAGAGGTCCTCGATCCGCGCGACGGGTTCGGGCGTCTCCGGCTGGATGCGGCCGGCGGCCGAGGCGGCGCGTGCCTCGGCGAGCGGCAGCGTATGCAGCGCCGGCGCGCCGGCGCGCGCCTGCAGAATCGCTTGCGTCTCGGGAGTCAGCGGCATTGGCCGTCTAGTCCGCGGCGCGCGGTTACCAGCGCGCGGTGATGAACTCGGCGGCTTCTTTGAGCGCTTCGAGGCCGGCGGGGTTAACGGCGAACATCATGAAGGGGTCGTGGATCTGGCCGTCGTAGCGGTGCACGGCCACCTCGTTGCCGGCATCCGTCAGCTTGGCCGCGTAGGCCTCGCCCTCGTCCCGCAGCGGGTCGTATTCAGCCGTCTGCACCAGGGCCGGCGGGAGGTTGGAGAGGTCGCCGGCCTGCAGCGGCGAGGCGTACGCCTCGCGGCCCGACTCGGCGCTGGGCAGATAGTGGTCCCAGAACCAGATCATGCTGGCGCGGGTCAGCAGGTAGCCCTCGGCGTTATCGCTGTAGGAGGGGTAGTCGTAGTTGTGATCGGTGACTGGTACGTGCAGGACCTGGGCGGCGATCGCCGGGCCGCCGCGATCGCGCGCCATCTGGGCGACGACGGCGGAGAGGTTGCCGCCGGCGCTGTCGCCGCAGACGGCGATGCGAGAGCCGTCGCCGCCGATCTGGTCGGCGTGCGCAGCGACCCAGGCGGCGGCCGCGTAGCAGTCATCGGCGGCGGCCGGGTACTTGTGCTCGGGCGCGAGGCGGTAGTCGACGGAGACGACGATTGCTTCGCCGAGCTCGGCGAGCAGCTGCTTGCAGGTGCCGTCGTGCGAGTCGATGTTGCCGATCACCCAACCGCCGCCGTGGTAGTAGACGAGCACGGGCAGATTTTCGCCCTCGGCGGCGTAGACGCGCACCGGAATGTCGCCGGCCGGGCCCGGCACGGTGCGGTCGAAGACGACGGGCGGCTCGGGCGCGCCGAGCTGCATCATCGCGAAGCCCTCGATCATCGCGCGGGCTTCCTCGGGCGTCTGTTCCGAAATATCGGGCCCGCCAGCTTCCTCAAGCTGGTCGAGCAGGACCTGGACGGCAGGGTCGACTGGCATAGTCTTCTCGATTTCTTGCTATTCGGCGTTCGCGGCGGCGCAGGCGCGAGGCTAGCGGGTTAGGCGGCTTGGTTGTCGAGCATCTGGCGGGTTAGCTCGGCGTGGCCGACGTGCTCGGCGGTATGGGCGAGGGCGGAGCAGACGACGGCCCAGCCGCTGATCTCACGCTGCTGGAAGATGTGCAGGCGCAGCCTTTCCCACTCGCCCTCTTCGATCGATGCGAGCGCCTCATGGATCGCTGCGCGCGCGCCTGCCCAACGCTCGCGCAGCATCGCCGCAGGGTCTTCGAAATCGGCCGCTCTGGCGTCGAACTCGACTTGGCGCGTGCGGTCCACCGTGCGGCCGGCCAGCACCTCGACGAAATTCCATTCAGCGGCGGAGATCGCGTGGGTGGCGAGGATGAAGAGCGAGCTCGTCTCGTCCAGCGGGCGCGCATCCAGCTGCTCCGCGCTGAGGCCGTCGACGGCGTCGAGCAGGCGCGCAATCAATCCGTCGGCGGTCGCTTCAATCGCATCAGGCAGCGGCATTGCGGGCTCCTGTCGGGGCTGAGTCGGTCTGCATGCTTGCGGCCGAGCGCAGCCTATACTCGCAGCTGATTCGAAGCTGCTGAGTGACAAGCGCGGCAAGCGCAGTTAGCGGACAGGAGGGCGCGATGCGGGCCGATCCACAGACGCAGGCGTTGAACCGGATGGTCGAAGCGCTCGCGGCCGATGCTCGGCCGTGGCACGAGATGGAGCCGCAGGAGGTGCGCGACCTGCTGGCGCAGGGCGGGCTGCTGGGCATGCCGCCGGCGCGGCTCGACGATATCGCCCAGGAGCGCACGATTCCCGGGCCGGCGGGCGAGATTCCGATTCGCGTCTTCGTGCCCGAAACGGTGAGCGGGGTCTATCTGCACATTCACGGCGGCGGCTGGGTGGTCGGCTCGCACGACGGCGCGGATGAGCGGCTCTGGGCGCGTGCGCAGGCGACGCAGCAGGCCGTCGTCTCGGTCGGCTATCGGCTGGCGCCCGAGCACCGCTGGCCGGCCGGCAACGACGACTGCGAGGCGGCGGCAGCCTGGCTGGTCGAGAACGGGCAGTCGGAGTTCGGCACGGATGTCTTCACGATCGGCGGCGAGTCGGCCGGCGGCCACCTCTCCGCCGCCACGCTGCTGCGGATGCGCGACCGCCACGGCTATACCGGCTTCCGCGGGGCGGCGCTGATTTACGGCGTCTTCGACCTGCGCCACTCGCCCTCGGCGCGGCTCTGGGGCGAGCGCAATCTGATTCTCTCCAGCCCGATCATGGAGTGGTTTATCGACCACTACGTCGATCCCGCGGATCGAGACGACCCGGATGTCACGCCGCTGCTGGCGCGGCTGCACGATATGCCGCCGGCGATCTTCGTCGTCGGGACGCTCGACCCGCTGCTCGACGACACGCTGTTCATGGCCGCGCGCTGGCAGTCGGCGGGCTATGAGACGGAGCTGCACGTCTTCCCCGAGGCGCCGCACGGGTTTGACAGCTTCCCGACGCCGGCGGGGCTGGACGCGACGAATCGGGTGAATAACTTCCTCAGCGGCTGTTTGGGGTAGGGCGCCGCTGCCGCGTTGACCCCTCCGCATGCAGCGGGGGCGCAAGCGCGCAGCCTTTCTCCTACCCTGTAAGCGGGGCGGAGCCTGCGTCAGCCGGCCAGCATGCTGCGGGGGTTGCCGCCCAGCGCAATCCCGCCCCAGGAGCTGATCCCGCCAATTGCCACCACCCCCACGGCGTTGACGCCGCCGATCGCGACCAGCCCGACCGCGTTAACGCCGCCGACGGCGACCAGGCCGACGGCGTTGACAGGGCTGACGGCCACGATGCCCAATGCGTTGAGGAGCGCGAATGCGGCGGCGCCGATCGCATTGAGAAATGCGATCGCCACGGCGCCAATCGCCGTGCCCTGCGCAAACGCGGCGACGCCAATCGCGTTCTGGCCGACCGCGACGGTGCCGGTGGTGAACGCTGCGGCTATTCGTTCCAACATATTTGCGCCTCCGTTCCGCGGGGCAGGTTAGTTCCGCGGTTAGTTCACGCGTTTTTCGATGCCTTCCCAGTAGGCCTCGCGCAGTTCGAACTTTTTCAGCTTGCCGGTGGCGGTGCGGGGGAGGGTTTCGACGAACTCGATGCGGCGCGGGGCTTTGAAGTGGGCCATGTGCTCGCGGCAGTGGGCGATGAGCGCTTCCGCGGTCGGCGCGCTGCCCTCGCGGGGCACGATCAGCGCCAGCGGGGTCTCGCCCCACTGTTCGGAGGGGATCCCGATCACGGCGGCCTCAAGCACGGCGGGGTGCTGGTAGAGCACATCCTCGACTTCGATGGAGGAGATGTTCTCGCCGCCGGAGATGATCACGTCCTTGGCCCGGTCGACGATATTGATGTAACCCTCGGCGTTGACCGTGGCCATATCGCCGGTGTGGAACCAGCCGTCGACGATCACCTTGTCCGTCTCTTCCTGCTGCCGCCAGTAACCCTGCAGCACGACATTGGAGCGGGCGATGATTTCGCCGATCGATTCGTCGTCCCAGTCGACCTCGCGGCCGTCCTCGTCGACCACTTTGACTTCGACGCCGATCACATCGTGGCCGGCCCGCACCTTGCTGCGGAAGTAGTCCGGCGAGCCCGGCTGGAGCTGCGGCTTGGGCTGGGCGACGGTCAGGATTGGGGAGGTCTCGGTTAGGCCGTAGATCTGGACGAACTCCCAGCCGAGCTCGTTTTCGAGCCGTTCGATGAAGGCCTGGGGCGGCGGTGCGCCGGCGACGGTGAAGCGGGGGCGGGTGCTGATCTCGAATTGGTCCTTGCGCTCGAACTCGAGGATGCGGGCCAGCACGGCCGGGGCCATGCAGGCGAAGGTGCAGCGCTCATCCTGAATGAGGCGGTAGATGTCGTCCGCCTCGGGCGCGCGCAGCACGACGTGCTTGCCGCCCATCGCGGTGATCGCGTAGACCCCGCCCCAGCCGTTGGCGTGGAACATCGGCAGCGTCCACAGCTCGGCGTCGTCCTGCTGGATGCGCAGGTGGGCGATGAAGTTGTAGGCGTTGATGTAGGCGTTGCGGTGCGTGATCATCACGCCCTTTGGGCGCGCGGTGGTGCCTGAGGTGTAGTTGATGCTGAGCAGGTCGGTCTCTGCCAGCCCTGGATCATCCGGGGGCGATGCGGGTTGGCTGCCGATCCAGTCCTCGTAGTTGGTCCAGCCGGGGTTGATCGCTGCGCCGCCGTAGGGGATCGCGATGTAATGCTCGATCGTGGGTACGGCGCTGCGAATCGGGTCCACCAGATGCGTGAACTCCGCGTCGACCAGGACTACCCGCGCCTCGGAGTGGCGCAGGATGTACTCGAAATCGGAGGGGATCAGGCGGTAGTTGATCGGCACGATCACCGCGCCGATCGCGGCGGTCGCGTAGAACGTCTCGAGGAACTGGTGGCTGTTCGGGGCGATGATCGCGGCGCGGTCGCCCTTGCCCAGGCCGAGGCCGCGCAGCGCGTTGGCCTGGCGGTTGACGCGCTCGCCGAACTCGCGCCAGCTAAAGCGGTGCGAGCCGTCGACGACGGCTTCGGCATCGGCGTAGAGCTTCGTCGAGCGGCGCAGAAAATCGTTGACCAGCAGCGGGACTTCCATAGCGATCTCCTTCGGCGCGTATTATCTCACTGGTCTCGCCTAGCAAGCTTCGGAACCGAGGTGCGGCGTGGTGGAAGCTGTTCTGATCATCGTGGCGGTGCTCGCGGCCGCACTCGGACTCGGTTGGTGGGTCTGGCGGCTGAGCAGCCGCGCACAAGCGCCGCAGGCGGGCGGAGCGGAAGGCAGCGAGCCCGACCAGGAGCTGGCGGCTCGCTTCCATGAGTGCGAGCACAACCTCACGGTCGCCGAGACCACACTTGCAGCTCGTTCAGACCAACTCGCAGCGTCGGGCCGGGAGCGCGAAGCCCTGGGTATGCAGCTGCAGGAACACAGGCAAGCGCTGGCCGCCGCCCGTGCGGATTTGGCCGAGGCGGCGGCGGAGCGCAGCGAGCGTACGGAGCAGCGGGATGTGTTTGCGGCAGAGCGCGATGAGGCCCGCAAGCGGCTGGAGCAGAGCGAGGAGCGGCTCAAGGCCGTGACCAAGGAACTCGCCGAAACCAAGACGGAACTGAATGAGCGCACGGAGCAGCGGGACACGGTTTGGGCCGAACGAAATCAAGCGCGGGAGCGGCTGGAGCACAGTGAACAGCTCCTCAGTGGTACGGCCGCCGAGCTTGCGAAGGCGAAAGCGGGGCTGAGCGAGCGTTCGGAGCTGCTCGAAAGCGTGACCGCCGAGCGCGACCAGGCGCGCGCGAGGCTGGAAAGGGCGGAGGAGTCGCTGGCGAACACGACGGCGGAGCTGGCGGAAGTGAAGGCCGATCACGAGGCGCGTCGGGAAGAGATCGCGAAGCAGCGGGAGTCGCTCGATACGCAGTTCAAAGGCATCGCCTCTGAGGTTATCAAGTCCACCAGCGAGGAATTCCGCAAACAGGCGCAAGCGGACTTCAAGAGCCAACGCGAGCTGTCCACGCAGGATCTGGAAGCGCGGCAACAAGCGGTTGACAATTTGGTCAAGCCGGTCGGCGAGACGCTGGAGCGGCTGCAGAAAC
>CAYFZI010000022.1:0-42351 GCA_964347635.1 uncultured Dehalococcoidia bacterium | reverse complement strand
AAAATGTGTTGACAGCGGCAAGTTACACAGGCTTTACGCAGGGCGGGCGGACGGCTAGAGGAGCCCGGCGGGGCTCAGGGGGCTTCGCGGAGCACGGCGGCGCCGGCGAGCGCGGCGCGGAAGTGGGCGATCCGCACCTCGAGCGGGTCGCCGACGGCCTCCCGCCAGGCCGGCGCGGGGCGCAGGCGGCGCTCGATCTCGGCGATATCCAGCCACCATTCCCAGCCGCGCGCGATCGGGGCGGGCAGCTCGAGCTGCAGCGGCTGCTCGGGCGCGGGCAGCCAATAGCGGCAGTACCAGGTGCGGCGGCGCATGATCCCGGCGCGCATCATCGCCACGTAGGCCGGCCGCTCGGCGCTGCGCCGCTGCGGCTCCTCGGCGCAGCGCAGCAGGAAGTTGAAGATCGAAAACTGGCCGGCTCGAATGCCGGTGCGGCTGGCGCCGATCTTGCAGAGGCCGTCGGAGATCGCCAGCAGCGCCGCTGCGTGATCGAGCGGCAGCCGCGCTTCCTCGAGCGAGCTGGCGGTCACCGCGCGCGGCCGTGAAAGTCGTCCAGCGCGGCGCGCAGCCCGCGCTCGCGGATGCCGCGGTTGATCGCCAGCACCGGTTCGCTGAAATGGGCGATCGCGTCGATCTCCACGCCGCTCATCAGCGCCTCGCGGAAGCCTTGCACTTCCTGCGTGCGGTTGATCGCCTTCTTCTGCAGAATCAGGATTTCCTTCGGCGTGCGGGCGGTGCGCTGAACGTATTCCTCCACGAAGCGGTCGAGCTCGGCGGCCGGCAGGGCGCGGTTGAAGAGTCCGATTGCAGCCGCTTCAGCGCCGGAGATCACGCTGCCGACGGGGAAGAAAAACTCTTTGGCGCGCTTCGCGCCGACCTGCCAGGCCCAGAAGGCGGCGACGAAGCCGGCGCCGAGCGGCAGCTGCGGCGCGCCGATGCGGGCGTCGTCGGCAGTGAAAGTGACATCGCAGATCACCGCCAGCTGCGTGCCGCCGGCGAGGCAGTGGCCGTGTACGCGCGCGACCACCGGCAGGCGCAGGTCCCAGATCCGCAGCCAGTTGCGCAGCAGCTCTTCGAGCCCGTCGCGGTCGCGCGCGATCGCCGCAGGCTGCTCGGCGGCTACCTCGGCGCCGCTTTGCAGGTCGTAGCCGGCGCTGAAGGCGCGCCCGGCGCCGCTGACGAGCGCGACATGGATCGCATCGTCGCGTTCGGCCTCGCTCAGCGCTTCGAGCAGCTCGGCCTGCAGGCGGCGCGAGATCGCGTTGAGCTTTTCCGGCCGATTGAGCGTGATCCGCGCCACGCGGCCGTCGCGTTCAAAGCTGATCGTGCTGGGCTGCTCCGCCATGGCCGGCCTCCAGGCTGCGTTCGGGCTGTCTGCACGTTGTGCGGATGATCGTAGGCGCTGCGCCGAGGCTTGCAGATTTCGATTGAATGTTCTAACTTTCTGTTCGGAACAGAGGTTCAATTGGAGCAGTGAGGTGCGCGCATGATGGTCGTCCTGATTCTGATCACCGCGGTGCTCGGCGTCTATCTGCTGCGGCAGTGGCATCGGGCCGAGCTGGCGCCGCCGGCGCCGACGCCAGTGTGCGGGCGGCCGCCGCTGCCGCTGCCGACCGCGCGGCGCGCGCCGGCCGGGCTGCCCGCGCGGCGGCGCCGCCGGCGGGCGGCCTGAGCAGCGGCGCAGGGCGCAAGGGAGGCTTGGTTTGCGTGGGCCGCCGGCGCAGCGCTTAGACTGCGCTTCCGCATTCGCGAGTCTGCTATGGCTGGAACCGCTGAGACTGCCTACTCCCGCCGCGCCGACCCCGGCGCGCTGCTGGAGCGCGTAGTGCTCTTCCGCAACATGCCCGCCGAGATGCTGCGCGAGCTGGGCCGCTGCCTGCGCCCGGTCAACTACCGCGCCCACACCGACATCTTCCACGCCGGCGACGAGGGCGCGACGATGTACATCATCCTGCACGGCGCGGTGAAGATCTTCGTGCCCGCACTGGACGGCCGCGAGGTCGTGCTGGCCGTGCACCGCGCCGGCGACCTGTTCGGCGAGATGGCGCTGCTCGACGACGAGCCGCGCTCGGCCTCAGCCAGCACGATGGAAGACACGGAGATGCTCACCTTGAACCGCGCCGATTTCCTCGAAGTGCTCAATTTCCACCCGGCCGCGCTGCGCGCGATCATCGATGTGCTGGTCGAACGGCTGCGGGCCACAAACCAGTCGATTCAGGACGCCTACCTGCTCGACGTGCCGGGGCGGCTGGCGCGGCGGCTGCTGCTGATCGCCAACGAGCACGGGATCGATACCGAGCGCGGCCGCGATATCGGCCTGCGCGTGAGCCAACAGGAGCTCGCCAATATGATCGGCGCCAGCCGCGTGGCGGTGAACAAGCAGCTGCAGGCCTGGCGCCAACGCGGCATCGTCGATGTCGCGCGGCAGCGCGTGGTGGTCCTCGACCCGGCCGCGCTGGAACGCGAATTCACCCTCTCGCAATAGGCCGCCGCGCCGCCGCCGAGCATTGGAAGGGACCGATCTTGACCGACAGCCTCAGCTCCGACCAGCTGGCCGCGCTGCGCGCCTGGCCCTCGCCGGCGATCGCCAACGCGATCGAAACGTTCAACATCCGCAGCCGCGCCTACGGGTTCATGAGCCCTGACATCCTCTGCCGGTTCCCCGCGATGGAGCCGATCGCCGGCTACGCCGCGACGTGCAAAATCCGCGCCGGCATTCCGCCCGGCGATGACCCCGAGACGCAGGCGGCGCCCGATTGGTGGGCCCACATCGAGTCGATCCCAGAGCCGCGGATCATCGTGATCCAGGACCTCGACCAGCCCCCGCTCGGATCGTTCTGGGGCGAGGTCAACGGCAACATCCACAAGGCGCTGGGCGCGATCGGCCTGGTCACCGACGGCGGCGTGCGCGACCTGGACGAAGTCGAAGAACTTGGCTTCCAGTTCTTCTCGCGCGAAATTCTCGTCTCCCACGCCTACGTGCACATCGTCGAAATCGGCCGCCCGGTCACCGTCGGGGGGCTGACCGTCTCGCCCGGCGATCTGCTGCACGGCGACAAGCACGGCGTGGTTCAGATTCCGCACGAGATCGCGCCCGAAGTGGCCGCTGCCGCGCAGGCTGTCGAGGATCGCGAGCGGGTCATCATCAACTACGCCAAGTCGGACGATTTCAGCCGCGAGGGCCTGCTGCGCTTGATGCGCCCGGCGCCGGCCGCCGAGGCGGAGACGCCCTAGCCGCCGCAGGCCCGACAGGCGGCTGGAGGCGCGCGCATCGTTCGATTGAGGCCGCGCGCGGGCGGCGCGTTTGCACCGTTCGCCTCGCGCGACTTCCGCGTGCTCTGGGCGGTGATCTTCCTGCGCTCATCGGCGCTCTGGCTGGATCAGGTCGCGCGGCCGGTGCTGATCGTCGAGCTGACCGGCTCGGCGCTGCTGCTGGGTGCGGTGCTGGCGGCGCGGATGGCGCCCAATCTGCTGCTCGGCGTGTTCGCCGGCGCGGTCGTCGATCGCTATCCGCGCCGCCGCATCCTGATCCTCTCGCAGGGCGGCAACGTGCTGGCGGCGCTGCTGCTCTGCGCGCTGCTGCTGGCCGGCCGGGCCGAGCCCTGGCATGTGATCGCGCTGGCGGCGGTCTCCGGCGTCAACATCGCCTTCTTTCAGCCGGCGCGGCAGGCGATCCTGCCGGCGATGGTGCCGTCGTCGTCGATGCGCAGCGCCGTAGCGCTCTCGCAGACGGCCAACACAGTCACGCGGATCGGCGGTGCGCTGCTGGCCGGGCTGCTGCTGGAGTTCGCCGGCTTCAGCGTGATCTACGCGGCGATGGCGTCGGTCTACGCCGCCGCGGCCGCCGCCGCGGCTCTGCTGCGCAGGGATATCGAGGCCCCCGCCGAGCGCGGGGCGGCGGCGGCGTCGCTGCTGGCGCAGACCCGCGAAGGCTTCCGCTGGGCGTTCCAGACGCGCCGCCCGCTGGCTGTGATCGGCGTCTCCGTGCTGCTGTTCATCTTCATCGTCCCCTATCAGGGCGTGTTTCTGCCGCTGCTCGTGATCGATGAGCTGCGCGTGCATGCGTCGTGGGTGGGCTACATGATGGCGGCCGGCGGCGCCGGTGCGGTCGCCGGGTCGCTGGCACTGGCCGCCGCGCGGCAGCTGCCGGCGGCGGGCCGGCTGATGGCGTCGCTGCTGATCGCCTCAGGCGCGGTGCTGGCGCTGCTCTCGTTCGCACCGAGTCTGCCGCTGGCGGCGCTCTGCGTCTTCGCGGCCGCGGCCTGCAGCACGAACGTGATGTCGCTGGCCAACCTCGCGCTGCTGCGGTTGGGCCGTGCGGCGATGGCCGGCCGGGCGGTCAGCCTGATGAACTTCGCGCGCGGCACGATTCCGCTCGGCGCGCTGCTCGCCGGCGCGCTGGCCGATGCGCTCGGCCCGCGCACCGGCCTGTTCGCGATCGGCCTGCTCGCTGCAGCGGTCAGCGTGCTGGTCTTGGCCTCGCCGCTGGCCGGGCAGGTCTCGGAGCAGCCGCGCGCTTAGCCGCCGCTGGGCCGCGCTTCGAGCTCGATGGTCCGCCAGTGCAGCACGCCGCCGCGGCTGAACTCCACTCTCGCAGTCTCGCCCACGCGCAGCGTCTCCAGCGTCGCGATCAGCTCGTTGAGATTGGCCACCCGGGTGCCGTCGATGCGGCGCAGCACATCGCCCGCCCGCAGGCCGGCGCGGTGGGCGGCGCTGCCGGCCCAGACGCGGGTGATTTCCAGATCCGCTTCCAGCGCAATCCCGAGCAGCGGGTGCCGAATGTGCTCGCCGGCGAGCATTCGCGGCAGGACGCGCTGGATGGTGTCGACCGAGATCGCGAAGGCCACGCCGGTCCAGGCGCGGATTGGGCTTTCGATGCGGAAGGGCACGCCGAGCAGCGCGCCGTCGGCGTCGACCAACACCCCGCCGGAGTTGCCGGGATTGAGCGCAGCATCGGTCTGGACGACGGAGTAGTGGCTGCGCCCGCCCGCGTTGACCGAGCGCACCGTGCGGTCGAGCCCGGAGACGATCCCGGTGCTGAGCGAATGGTTGAAGCCGTGCGGCGAGCCGATCGCGGCGACCGGGTCGCCGACGCGCACACCGTCCGAATCGGCGTAGCCGAGCAGCGAGATCGTGACCTGCCGGGGATCGACGCGGATCACCGCGAGGTCGTTGGCGGGGTCGCTGCCGACCAGTTCGGCGTCGACGGTTTCGCCCTCCCAGGTCTGCACCCGCAGCGACGCCGCGCCCTCGACCACGTGGTGGTTGGTCAGGATGTGGCCGTCGTTGTCGATGAAGAAGCCGGAGCCGCCGCTGCTGAAATTGGCGACGATCGTGACCACGGCGGGCGCGACGCGCTCGTAGATATCGGCGGGGCTGAACGCCGCCGCGGGCGCTGCGGTCAGCGGCGCGGCGCGCGGCGCGAGGCCGCGCGGCTCGATGCTGCCCACTTCCGCCGGGGCGGCGGAGATCAGCTCTCCGCTGCCGGCGGCCGGTTCGGCTGCACTGCCCGCGCTGAGCAGCAGCGCAGCGGCGGTGATCGCGGACATCACCGCGCCAACCGTGAGTGAGATCAACAGAGTTTTCATCGGCGCCTCCCGAGGTCATAGGTCAGAGGTGCGCAGGGTGCGCTGAGTGCAAGGCTACGCACGCGGCCGCCCGGCGGCGGCGCGCAGGGAGGAGCCGATACGAACTCATTACTCATTCCTTACGGCTCACTCAGGGCCCGGCGAGCACTTCGATCAGAACCGAAATACGCCCTTCAGGCAGCGCACCGAGCTGCCCAAACGCCGCCTCGGAGAGGTCGACGCGGTTGGCGCCGAGCAGGCCGGTGTCCTGGACGACGACATCGACGAAGCGTTCTCCGCGCCAGAGCCGCAGGCGCGTGCCGCAGGGCCAGCCGGCGGCCGCGGCGATCTGCGGGTCGCGCGGGTTGTAGGGCGCGCGCGGCGGGCAGTGCATCGGGTCGCCCGCGAGCGAGGGGTGGTAGTAGGTCGCTTCGCCGGGCGTGAGCTGGGGGGCGGCGCCGTCCGAGCGAATCCCCGCGGCCGGATTCCAGAACACGCCGGCGGTGCGCGTGCGCACCCAGACGGCGTTGCCGGGGTGCAGCACGGCGAAGAGTTGCTGAGCGCTTTCGCCGGGTCGGTAGGAATACCAGGTTTGGCTGCTCGGCCACCAACGGCGGGCCTCGGCAACGGGCCCCCAGCGGTCTTCGCCGAACACCGTCCAGACCGGCTCATGCAGCCCCGACCAGCCGAGGAAGGACCAGCCGACAGGCAGCTCGATCGGTTCGGGGAAGGGCGCAGCGGCCGGCGGCTGGGGCCAGGCGGCGGGGCTGCTGAGCTGCAGCCAGAGCGGTTGGCCGTGCTCGAGTGCGGTCAGGCTGGGCTGCGGCGCACGCGGAGCCCAGCCCAGCCAGCGCTGCTCCGCCACCTGCCAGCCCCAGGCGGCGCGCACCGGCAGGTCGGCGAGCGCGTCGGCGATCGAGGCTGCGGGGCCGCACCAGGCCGCGGCATTCCAGCCCGCCGTGAGGTCGATCGTGCTGGTTTCGCGGGCGGCGCCGGGAGCGGCGGGCGCGCCGAGCGCGAGCAGCGCCGCGCCGCCGCCGAGCGCGCGCAGCAGCGCGCGGCGCGTGATGCGCCGTGCGGTACGGCGTGTCATCGGCGCTGCGCCGCCCGGCGCCCGCGCCATGCGTACATCGCCACCGATGCAGCGACGGCGACGTTGAGGCTGTCGATGCGGCCGTAGACGGGCAGCTCGATGCGCAGCTCGGCGGCGTCCAGAAACGGCTGGGGCAGGCCGTCGCCTTCATTGCCGGCAACGATCAACGGGCGCTGCGGCCAATCCGCCTCCCAGACGGGCTGCGCGCCGCCGCCCTGCTGCAGGGCGACGATGCTGTAGCCCTCGGCGCGCGCCCGCTCGATGCAGGCGCGCGGCGTCGGCAGCAGCTCGATAGGCAGCCACCAGTCGGCCCCCTTGGTCGAGGGGCGGTAGTAGAAATCGCGTCCCACAATCCAGACCTCTTCCGCGCCGGCGGCCTCGGCGCTGCGAATCAACGCGCCAAGGTTGACGCCGTAGGAGAAGTTGAAGGCGGCAACGGCGAAAGAGCGGGGGCGCGGCGGCGGCTCTGCAGCGGGCGGCTGCAGACCGAAGGGGCGTACGGAGGAGCGCATCCGGTCGCCCGCGTCGGGCGGGCGGGCGGCGAGCAGCTCGAGCGCACGCGCCGCGCGCTGCTGCACCGAGCGGTCTGGGTCCGCCGCGAGCCGCTCGAGCAGCGGCAGCGCCGCGGAGCCGAGCGCCGCCAGAGCGACGCAGGCGGCGCGGCGCGAGGGCTGCGGAGCGTCGGCCAGCACCGCTGCCAGCTGGCGGCAGACTTCGTCGGGGTCGAGCCGCGGCAGCAGCGTCATGGCGCGGCGGCGGGTGCGTCGGTGCTCTGAGAGCAGGGCCGGCAGCAGCGCGGCCACGGCCTCTTCGGGCGGCGCGATCTGCAGGGCGATGCGGGCCTCGCCGCGGGGGAAGCCGTGTGCGGCGCTGAGCGCCGCCGCGGCGGCGCGCTGCACCCAGCCGGGCTCGCGCCGCTCGGCCGCGGCGCGGAGAGTCAGACCGTCCGCGTAGGCCGCGGCCTCAGCCTCAGAGAGCTCGGGCGGGGCGTCCAAACCTTCCACGCTCATGCAGAGATCATGCCATGCTTATTCTGTTGCACGGGAGCTGCATCGAGATAACGGATGGATCCTCGCTGAAAGTGTTGATCCCTCCCGGCAAGACGAATGAGGCCGAATGACCGCCCGCGAAGTCGAGGTGCAGGCCGAGCCGATTGATGCCTATGAGGCGGCGGTGGAAGTGCTGGAGGATGCGACGACGCAGGGGGCATTCAAGGTGCTCATCGATGAGCAGGCGCGGCGCTATTCGATTGCCTGGTTGACGCGGCTCAGCGGGTCGCGCTACGACTTTCGCTTTGAGCGGTTGGGGCAGACCCGCTCGCGGGTCGAGGTGGAGCTGCAGTTCTCGGGCTTCTTCGGGCCGCTGCTCAGACTCCTGCGGGCATCCTCCAACGGGCCGCACCTGGAGCGGATCCTGGGCGACATTCGGGCGCTCGCGGAATCTGAAGAGTTCTACGAAGACGGCGGTGCGGAAGAGGACGATCTAGAGGAAGATGCAGACGCGGGCGGGGCGGGAGCGCCCGCCCGTTAGCCTTGCCGCGCAGCAGGGCGCGACCAGTCGCCCTCGGTCGCGGCAACACACAAAACACACAACAAGAGGTGCAGCGAGGAGCGTGCAGCATGCAACTTACGGGGCTTGCGGACAAGGTGGCCGTCGTCACCGGGGCCGGACGGATGCGCAGCATCGGGCGGCCGATTGCCGTCGAACTCGCCGCGGCCGGCTGTGATCTGGTGCTGACCGGTACCGGGCGCGCGCCGCAGCACTACCCCGAGGAAGAGCAGGCGGCCGGCTGGCGCGATATCGATTCGGTCGCCGAAGAAGCGGCGGCGGCCGGCCGCCGCGCGCTGCCGCTGGTCAGCGACGTGGCCGATTACGCCGCGGTCGAAGCCCTGCTCCAGCGCACGCTGGACGAGTTCGGGCGGGTCGACTTCGTCATCAACAACGCCGGCGCGGCGCGCGGTGCGGACCGCGTATCGGTCGTCGATCTCGACCCCGCGCTGTGGCGTACGGTGATCGATGTGAACCTGACCGGCGCGTTCTACATGAGCCAAGTCTTTGGGCGGCGCCTGATCGAGCAGGGCGAGGGCGGGGCGATCATCAACATCTCCTCGATCGCGGGCAAGATGCTCGGCCCCAACACCGCCGCGTACGCCGCCTCCAAAGCGGGGCTGCAGGCGCTCACCGCCTCAATGGCGCAGGAGATTGGCCGCCACGGCGTGCGCGTCAACGCGATCTGCCCGGGCATCATCGACACCTCGCGGATGGATGGCCTGGGCCGCGGCGAGCTCTGGGAGGGAATGATCCGCTCGCGGATCCCGATGGGCCGCGCCGGCGAGGGCGAAGACATCGCGCACATCACCGCCTTCCTCTGCAGCAAGCAGGGCGAGTGGATCACCGGCCAGTCGTACAATGTCGACGGCGGCACCTGCGTCCAGCACTAGCCGCCGACCGCTCACCGCCGACATTCACTGCCGCACCGGCAGCGGCACAACGGAGGACATACCGTGGCATACGAATTCATCAACTATGAGCAGGACGGGCGGATCGTGACGATCACGATCAACCGCCCGGAGCGGATGAACTCGATTCACCCGCCCACGACGGCCGAGCTGGCCGATGCTTGGAACACGTTCGCCCGCGACGATGATGCCTGGATCGCCATTTTGACCGGCGCGGGCACGCGCGCCTTCTCGGCCGGCAACGACCTGAAATACACGGCTGAAATGTCGCGCGAGGCCAACCCGCCGCGCTTTGCCCCGGTGCGCGGCGGATTCGGCGGCATCACCGCCGATTTCGAGTGCCCCAAGCCGATGATCGCCGCGGTCAACGGGTTCGCGCTGGGCGGCGGCTGCGAGATGGCGATGGCCTGCGACATCATCGTCGCCGCCGAGCACGCCGTGCTGGGCCTGCCTGAGCCGAAGGTGGGGCTGATGGCCGGCGCCGGCGGCGTCCACCGCCTGCCGCGCCACATCCCGCTCAAAATCGCGATGGGCTACATGCTGACCGGCCGGCACGTCCCCGCGGCCGAAGCGCACAAGTGGGGGTTGGTCAACGAAGTGGTGCCGGCCGATGAGCTGATGGCGGCCGCGCGCCGCTGGGCGGAAGAGATTCTGCTCTGCGCGCCGATCTCGGTGCGCGCCTCCAAGGAAGCCGCCTACGGCGGCCTCGAGCTGCCGCTCCCCGCCGCGCTGACGCACAACTTCCACCAGCAGCGGCTGATGAGCGGCTCCGAAGACCTGATCGAAGGCCCGCGCGCGTTCGCCGAGAAGCGCACCCCGAACTGGAAGGGGCGCTAGCCGCTCCCCCGCATCCCTCTGCCACACACAAAAGGGGGGGCGAGCGCGGGTGTTAGCAGCTGGGCGGCCAAGGCGGGTTGTCGGAGAGGGCCTGCATCAGCCGCGCCGAGTCGGGCACGTCGCGGCTCAGCTTGCGGCCGTACTCCTCAGCCCAGGCGGGCGGCAGCAGCTGTTGGACTTCGTGCCAGCGAATCGGCTGCCCGCTGCTGCAGCGCTCTGCCTCGATCACGTCGGCGAGCCAGATCGCCATGTCGCCGCCGTCCATGCAATCGAGCACGCGGCAGGCCATCCAGCCGACTACCCCGTCGAGGATCGGCAGGCGCTGGGGCCCTTCGCGCCAGCTGATGCCGTCGAACTTGTCGACCTCAGCCTGCGAGCGGAAGCCCCAATGCCGCACCCAATGCCACTGTTCGCGGCTGATCACGTGGACGGCGAAGTGCCCTGAGGCCTCGATCAGGCTGTTGGTGTGGTTGCGCTTCTGAATCTGCACGAGCAGCCGCGGCTGCGCCGGGACGATTGAGGCGGCGAACGCGCCGACTGCAATCTGCCCGCCGCGGCGGCCGCCCGCGGCGGCGGTGACCACCGTCAGCGGCGACCAGAGCAGGGTGAGCAGCGAGGGCGCGTGTTCAAGTGGCATCGCGTTCGAGGGTAGCGTCCGCCGCCGCGGCTGCCTTGCCGTGCGTGCTGCTGGGCCGCGCCGTGCGCCGCCGCCGCCAGGCGACCCAGGCGAGCGGAAGCGCGAAGAACACGACGATCCCTGCCGCCGCGGCCGCGAGCAAGCGCCAATCGCCGACCACGCCCTCGCCGAGCACAGCGGCGAGCCCCAGAATCGGTGCACTCGCCAGCACCGAGACGACGATGTACGGACCGAAGTGCATCCGCGTCAGCCCGGCCGCGTAGGAGACGTAATCGACCCCGGCGATCGGAAAGAGCCGCAGCACGATCAGCAGGCGCAGCCCGAGCCGCTCGCCCAGCTCATCGATCTTTTCCACTGCCGCATCGGACATCAGCCGCCGCAGCGCCGGCCGCCCCAACACACGCGCCAGCGCAAAGCAGACGGTGGAGCCGATCGCGGTGCCGATCAGGGTGTAGAGAAAGCCCAGCGCGCCGCCGAAGACGGTCGCCGCGATGATCGGCGCGGGCGCGGTGGGCACCGGCGCGAACAGCATTGAGGCGGCGAAAAAGCCGATGTAAGCGATCGGCCCCCAAGCGCCGAGGCGCTCAATCCAGTCCGCCACATCGGTCTCAATCCACGCCTGCAAGTCGGCGCGGAACACGATGTACGGCGCCGCCAACGCAGCGACGACGAGCAAGGCAGCGATGAGCAGCAGAACGGCGCGGCGGCGAGTGAGCTCCACTGTGGATGAATATACGCGCCGTGCGGCGCTGCTCAGGCGGCGCGCGCCCGATCTGTGCGCTAGTGTCAAACCAGCGTCGAAGCGGCGGAGACTCATGAGCAGCAGCATTGACCGCGAGTTTTTTGAGCGGCGTCAGGGCTCGGCCGAGCGGGCCGCGGCGGCGCGCGGGCGCTTTCCCAGCGGCGTCACGCATGATGTGCGCTACTTCGATCCCTTCGGCGTCTTCATCGACCGCGCCGCCGGGCCGCGCAAGTGGGATGTCGACGGCAACGAATACATCGACTACGTGATGGGCCACGGAGCGCTGCTCTTCGGCCACAGCCATCCGTATCTGGTCGAGGCGGTGCAGGCGCAGGTCGCGCGGGGCACCCACCTGGGCGGCTCGAACGACTACGAAGGGCGCTGGGCGGAGGCGATTCAGCGCCTCCTGCCGAGCGCTGAGAAGGTGCGCTTCACCGCCTCCGGCACCGAAGCGACGATGATGGCGGTGCGGCTGGCGCGCGCCGCCACGGGGCGCGATCGGCTGCTGCGGCTGCGCAACCATTTTCACGGCTGGAACGACAGCGTGATGGCCGGCGGCCGGACCTCGGCCGGCTCAATCGGCGTCAACGGCCTGCCGCGGGCAATGGTCGAGTCGATTAGCGTCTTCGATCAGACCGACCTGAGCGGGATCGCCGCCGCGTTGGCGGCGCGCGAGTTCGCCGCGCTGATTCTGGAGCCGACCGGCTACTCCTGGGGCGCCTGCCCGCTGCCGCCCGAGATCCCGCAGGAGCTGCGCAGACTGACCGAGCAGACGGGCACGGTGCTGATCTTCGATGAGGTGGTAACCGGTTTTCGGGTCAGCGAAGGCGGCGCGCAGCAGCGGCTGGGCGTTCGCCCGGATCTGAGCACGCTGGCCAAGATCGCGGCCGGCGGGCTGCCCGGCGGCGCCGTCGTTGGGCGGCGCGAACTGCTGGACCAGATCGGCTTCGAGGCCGCAGACGGGCGCGTCGCGCACCCCGGCACGTTCAACGCGAACCCGCTCAGCGCCGCCGCGGGCGCACGGATGCTGGCCGCTGTGGCCGAAGAGGATCCTGTCGGAATCGCCGCTGAACGAGCGCAGCGGCTGACGCGCGGCTTCAACGCCGCGCTGCGCGGGGCCGAGGCGCCGGGCGCCGCGTTCACCGACGCTTCGATGGTGCATCTGGTGCTGGGCCAGGATCTGCCGCGCCCCGAAGACGGAGCGACATGGAGCTGGGAGCCGCTGGGCGGCCCGCAAGCCTCGCTGGGGCCGACGCCCGCGGCGATCGCTTGGCCGTTCCGCCGCGCGATGCTCAATCACGGCGTGGACCTGATGGGGATGGGCGCGCTGGTTTCCTGTGTGCACAGCGAGCGCGAGATCGACGCCACGATCGACGCATTCGCCGCCGCGCTGGCCGATTTGCGGCGCGAAGCACTGCTTTAGGGTGGAGGGGCGCTCTAGAAGCTTGAGTCAGCGAGTCGAGTGCGCTGCAGCGGTGTAATGCAGCTGCTACTCTGTCGTGGCAGCATGTGCGAAGATTTTCACACTATGTCGGACTCGATTTTGCCGCGCGCTGGCAGCGCCAAGCACGCCCGCGCCGCCGCTTGCGCTTCGCCGCACTGCCACTGATCTGATTCCGACCGCGTGGGTCGGCCGGAAGCGCATTCGCCGCACGGCCGTCCCAGCGTTGGCGGCGGCAGGCCGCAGCATCAGGGAACAGTATGAATAGACAGACCCCACGCCGCCCGCTCGGTCTGCACGACCCGCAGAGCTTCCGCGACGCTTGCGGAACCGGCTTTCTGGCCCGCATCGATGGGGTGCGGACACATCAGCTGGTTGAGCAGGCCGTTGCTGGAGTCGTCAGCCTCACCCACCGCGGCGCGGTCAACGCCGACCCTCACACCGGCGACGGCGCGGGCGTGACGATCGAGATCCCTTGGGATACCTACGCCGCCGACCTCGAGCGGCTCGGCTGTGCGCTGAACGAAACCGATCGCCTGGCGCTGGCGATGGTCTTCCTGCCGGCTGCTCAGACGGCGCGGGAGCGGGCGCGGGCAATCATCGGCGCGGCCTTGGCCCGCTCCGGCATCGATGTGCTCGGCTGGCGGGCCGTGCCGATCGATCCACACGTCCTCGGCGAGGCCGCGCTGCGCGGCCTGCCGGCGATCGAGCAGCTGATCGTGCGGCGCCCCGAGCAACTCGCCGAGGACGACTTTGAGCGGCTGCTCTATCTGGCGCGGCGGCGCGCGGAGGCCGAGATCCGAGCGATGGCCGAGCGCGATCCTACAGACCCGCTCGCCGACACCTACGTCGTCTCGCTCTCGCCCCGCACGGTCGTGTACAAGGGGCTGATGGTGGCCCCGCAGCTGAGCCGCTTCTACCCCGACCTCACAGACCCGCACACAACCTCTTCGCTGGCCCTGTTCCACCAGCGCTACGCGACCAACACGCTGCCTAACTGGCGAATCGCGCAGCCGTTCCGCTATATCGCGCACAACGGCGAGATCAACACGCTGCTGGGCAACCGCAACTGGATGTATGCGCGCGGCCCGGCGCTGCAATCCGACGTCTGGGGCGATGCCGTCTCGGAGCTGCACCCGGTGATCAGCGCGGTCGGTTCGGATTCGCTCGCCTTCGACGAAGCGCTCGAGCTGCTAATCGCCTCAGGCCGCGGCGCGCTGCACGCGATGATGATGCTCGTGCCCGAGGCCTGGGAGCAGATGGACGATATCGACCCCCAGCTGCGCGGGTTCTACGAGTACCACGCCTGCCTGATCGAGCCTTGGGACGGCCCGGCCGCGATCGCCTTCACCGACGGCCGCGTCACGGGGGCGGCGATGGACCGCAACGGGCTGCGCCCCGCGCGCTACCAGGTGACGCGCGACGGACTGGTGGTGATGGGCTCAGAGGTGGGGTTGATCGATCTCGATCCGGCGTTGATCGTCGAGTCCGGGCGGCTCGGGCCGGGCCAGATGGTGGCCGTCGATGCGGAGCGCCGCGAACTGCTCCACAACGATGAGATCAAGCGCCGCATTTCCGAGCAGCGCCCCTATGCGCACTGGGTGCGGCAGCGGATGGGCCGCATCGAGCGCCGCGCCGAGTTCGCAGTCGGCCGCCGGCAGCAGCTCGGCGAGGGTGAACTGCTCGAACGCCAGGTCGTGCACGGCTACAGCAAGGAAGAGATGGAGTACGTGCTCAAGCCGATGGCGCGGCAGGGCAAGGAGCCGGTCGGTTCAATGGGCGACGATACCCCGCTCTCGGTGTTGAACGACGCGCCGCGGCCGCTCTACACCTACTTCCGGCAGAAGTTTGCGCAGGTCACGAACCCGCCGATCGACTCGATTCGCGAGCGCAACGTGATGTCGCTCGACACCTGGCTGGGGCGGCGCCACTCACTGCTCGAAGAGGCCCCGGAGGCCGCGCAGCTGCTGCACCTGGCCTCGCCCGTGATGCTCGACGACGATCTCGAAATGCTGCGCGGGTTCCGCCTGCCGGGCTTCTCGACGACGACGCTCGACGCGACGTTCCCCGCGGCCGACGGCGCCGCCGGGCTGGAGCCGGCGCTGGATGCCCTGTGCGACCACGTCGACAACGCGATCGAGGACGGGCACAGCGTGCTGATCCTCTCGGATCAGGCGGTCGGCGCGGAGCGCGCGCCAATTCCGATGCTGCTGGCCGTGGCCACCGTGCACCACCACCTGATTCAAAACGGGCGGCGGCTCGACGCCAGCATCGTCGCCAGCAGCGGCGACGCGCGCGATGTGCACCAGGTCTCCTGCCTGATCGGCTTCGGCGCCAACGCGGTGCATCCCTGGCTCGCGGTCCAGACGCTGGCCGCGCTGCACAGCGCCGGCGAACTCGAACCGATGACTGAGCAGGAAGTGATCGACCAGTATCTGCAAGCGCTCGACGCCGGGATCCTGAAGATCATGTCCAAGATGGGCATCGCCGCGCTCTCGTCCTACCTCGGCGGGCAGATCTATGAGGCGCTGGGGATCGACGAGGAGGTCGTCGCGCGCTCGTTCCGCGGGACCACCTCGCGGATCGGCGGAATTGGTTTCAGCGAGATCGCCGCCGATGCGCTGGCGCGGCATCGGCAGGCGTTCCCTGTCGGGGGGCTGGATGCGGGCGGCTGGTACCGCTACCGCCGCGACGGCGACTACCACGCCAACGAGCCGCCGATCTGGCGCTCGCTGCATCGGGCGGTGCAGTCGGAGAGCGGCGCCGAGGCGTATCAGAAATTCTCCGCGATGGTGAACGACCGGCGGCCCACGGCGCTGCGCGACCTGCTCGATTTCAAATCAGACCGCAGCCCGATCGCGCTTGCCGAGGTGGAATCGAACGAATCGATCATCAAGCGCTTCAGCACCGGCGCCATGTCGCTCGGGGCGCTCAGCCCGGAGACGCACGAAGACATCGCGGTGGCGATGAACAGGCTGGGCGGCCGCTCCAACACAGGCGAGGGCGGCGAGGACCCGCGGCGCTTCCTGGCCAACGGGGATCGGCACGAGGCGAACTCGCAGATCAAGCAGATCGCCTCAGGCCGCTTCGGCGTGACGCCGGCCTACCTGAACAGCGCCAGCGAGATCGAGATCAAGATCGCGCAGGGCTCCAAGCCCGGCGAGGGCGGCCAGCTGCCCGGCCACAAGGTCACCAACTACATCGCCATGCTGCGCCACTCGACGCCCGGCGTCGAGCTGATCTCGCCGCCCCCGCACCACGACATCTATTCGATCGAAGACCTCTCGCAGCTGATCTACGACCTCAAGATCGCCAACCCCGATGCGCGCGTCTGCGTCAAGCTGGTTGCCTGCGAGGGCGTCGGCACGATCGCCACCGGCGTGGCCAAGGCCTACGCCGATGTGGTGCATATCTCTGGCGCCGACGGCGGCACCGGCGCGTCGCCCCTGTCCTCCGTGAAATACGCCGGCTCGCCCTGGGAGCTGGGCGTCAAGGAGGCGCATGAGGCGCTGGTCGTCAACGGGCTGCGCGGACGCATCCTGCTGCGCACCGACGGCGGCTTCCACACCGGCCGCGATGTGGTCGCGGCGGCGCTCTTGGGCGCCGAAGGCTACGGCTTTGGCACCTCCGCGCTGGTCGCGTTGGGCTGCAAGATGGCGCGCCAGTGCCACCTCAATACCTGCCCCGTCGGCGTCGCCACGCAGCGCGAAGACCTGCGCTCGAAATACTTCGGCAAGCCCCAGATGCTGATCGATTTCCTCCTGCACGTCAGCGAAGAGGTGCGGACGATTCTGGCCGGGCTGGGCTACGCGCGGCTCGAGGATGTGATTGGCCGCACGGATTTGCTCGAGCAGGTCCCGCCGCGCAGCGGCGAGCGCGCGCAGACCGTCGACCTCAGCCGTCTGTTGGCGCCGGTCGAGGCGGAGCCCGGCTATCCGCACATGCGCACCCAGGCGCGCAACGACCGCCTGCACGACCTGCGGCTCGACGACGAAATCCTCGAGCAGCTGCAGCAGCACATCGAAGACGGCAGCTATTTCACCGCCAGCTACCCGATCACGAACGAGCACCGCGCCGTGGGCGCGCGTATATCGGGGCGGATCGTCAAGCTCTACGGCGATCACGGGCTGCCGCGGGGCACGCTTGAGCTGCACTTCAGCGGCTCGGCGGGGCAGTCATTCGGCGCATTCCTGGCGCGCGGACTGCGGCTCTATCTGCGCGGCGAAGCCAACGACTATGTCGGCAAGGGCATGGGCGGCGGTATGATCGCCGTGTCGCCCGCGGAGCAGGCCGGCTTCATCGGCAAGGGTGCGGTGCTGGTCGGCAACACCGTGCTCTACGGCGCGACCGGCGGGAGCCTGTGGGTGGCGGGCCGCGCCGGCGAGCGCTTTGCAGTGCGCAACTCCGGCGCGCGCTCTGTTGTCGAGGGCGTCGGCGATCACGGCTGCGAATACATGACCGGCGGAACAGTGGTGGTGCTCGGCCCAACCGGCCGCAATTTCGCCGCGGGAATGAGCGGCGGCAGCGCCTACGTCTGGGACGAGGACGGCAGCTTCCCGGAACGCGTCAACCACGCGATGGTCGATCTCGAGCCGGTCGAAGACGCGCGTGATCGGATCATGCTGTACGAGATGGTCGAGACGCACGCCGAACGCACCGGCAGCCCGCACGCGGCCGAACTGCTGCAGCGCTGGGACGTGGTGCAGCCTCAGTTCGTGAAGGTGGTGCCGCGCGAGTATCAGCGGGTGCTGCGCGAGCGTGCAGAGGCCGAGGCGCGCGCCGTCGCCGGCACCGAGTAGCCGCTCAGCCCGCGCTCCATTCGGCGCCAGCGCCGCAGCGCGCGCTGCCTCACAGTAGGCGGCGGGGGCGGCGGCGCTGGGGGCAGCGCGGGCGGCGGCGCGGAAACAAGCGCTCTGAGGCGGCGGCCAATCGCTCGCGGCTCGCGCTGCTGCAGCCTGGTCAGCAGCCGTTCGCGCCGCTGCGCCGATGGGCCGCGCGGGACGGCAGCCGGCGGGAGTGTCGGCGGCGGCGGGGGCGGCGCGCTGCGCAGCTCCCACCAGCGCAGGCCGGCCCCGACCAGCGCTCCGACAGCGAGGCCGAACAGCGCGGCCGGGCCGAGCAGGCGGAAGGCCGGGGACAGCGGGGGCAGATCGTGCAGCAGCTGCGGCGCCCGCCGCACGGCCATACGCTCAACGAGCTGCGCGGGCCGCGCTTCGGGCTGATCGCGGGCGTCCCCGTCGGACGCTGCCGGCGGCTGCGGCGGTTGAACGGCGCCGTTGCTGTGCGGCTCCGGTTCGAGACGGCCCCAGCCGTCGAGCGCCAGCACCGAGCTGGTCGCCCGCTCGGCGGCTTCGATCTGTAGGAGCTGCAACGCGGGATCGGCGGCGTTCGTGCGTCCGTTGGTCTGGACGATCGGTGCGGCCATGGACGCTCCTGGCTCAGTCGCCCGCAGGGTGAGCGGTATGCATCTGCTGCGCCCACGATGCTACGAGCTGCATCCTGGCCCCGGCCGCAGCAGCTGGGGCAGCAGCGGCCGCAGGCGCGACGGGTGCGCTCGCTGTGGTCGGCCGCGCCTGCAGTTCGCGCGGCGCGGGAGCCGCTCCGCCCGCTGCCGCGCGGGCCTGCCGCGCCTCGGCCATCATCTCTGCCTGGGTGCGGAAGCGCACCTTGGGCAGCAGCACGGCGACCACGATCGCCGTGATCATCACGATGCTGGCGTAGAGGAACACGTCGGTCACCGGGCTGGCGAGCGCTTCGCGGGCGGTTGCGATGATCGCCTCGGAAGCGCCAGGCGACTGGCGTTCGATGCCCTCGGCGAACATCGCGAGGCCGGAGGATTCGAGCAGAATGGCGGGCGTTTCCTTCAGCTGTTCAAGCCCGGTGGGGAACGCCTGGCCGAGATTGCTGCTGAAGCTGCTGACGATCAGCGTGCCGAAGATCGCGGTGCCGACGGCCGCGCCGATCTGGCGGAAGAACTGGTTCGCGGCCGTGCCCGCGCCGAGCAGCTGGAAGGGCAGCGAATTCTGCACCAGCAGCGTGTAGAGCGGCATCAGCGTGCCCATCGAGGCGCCCATCAGCAGCATGTACAGCCGGGTCAGGTTGAGGCTGGTGTCGATTGTCATGCGGGAGAGCAGGAAGAGCGCGGCGACGGTGCCGATCCCGCCGATGACCGCCAGCGGCTTGTAGCTGCCCGTGCGGGCCATCACCTGCCCGCAGACCATCGATGCGATCACGATCCCGATGCTCGTTGGCATCGTGACCAACCCGGAGTTGGTCGCCGAGATGCCCTGCGCACCCTGAAGGAAGAAGGGCAGCGCAAACATCGTGCCCATCATCCCGATGCCGACGGCGAACATACAGATCGTGGCCAGCAGGTAGATGCGGTTGCGGAACATCGGCAGCGGCATGATTCCGCTGTTGCCCTTGCGCCGGCCAATCCGCCAGAACAGCAGCACCGCCGCGAAGGCGGTGATGAAGCAGGCCACGATCGGCGAATCGCCCCAGCCGAACTGCGTGCCGCCCATTGAGAACGCCAACATCAGCGGCGTGGCCGCGACAATCAGCAAAGTCGCGCCCGACCAATCGATTGGTTCGCGGTGCTGCCCGCGGTACCAGGGCACGAGCACGAGCGTGAGCAGCAGCGCGCCGCCGCCGATCGGGACGTTGATGTAGAAGACCCAGCGCCAAGAAAGCTCGTCGGTCAGTACGCCGCCGACCAGCGGCCCGATAATGCTGGCCAGCGCGAACACGCCGGCCACGATCCCGGCCCAGCGCGGGCGCTCGGCCGGGGCGAAGTAGTCCCCCATCACGGTGAAGGCGTTGGCCATGATGAAGGCCGCGCCGCAGCCTTGCAGGAGCCGGAAGCCGATCAGCTCCCACATGTTGCCGGCCGCGCCGCAGAGCAGCGAGGCCACGACGAAGATCAGAATCCCGCTGACGAGGAACGGCTTGCGTCCGTAGATGTCGGATAGTTTGCCGATGATCGGCACCAGCACCGTCGAGGCGAGCAGATAGGAGGTGACAGGCCAGGCGAACAGGTCGAGGCGTCCGAGGTCGCCGATCGCTTTGGGCGCCGCGACGCTCCAGATCGTCATGTCGAGGGCGGCGAGGAAGAGCGCCACCATGACGCTGAGCATGATCACGATCTTGCGCCGCGTGGGCAGCTCCAGACCCGGCGGCACCCCGCCGGCGGGGCCGCCGCCGGGCGGCATGCCGCCGTTAGGACCGGCCGGCCGCGGCGGCGCGGCTCCCGCTCCATTCGGCGCGGTTGGCGCCGCGCCGTTCGGGAACCGCGGTCGGCGTTCGGACATCACATCACCGCCGAATCGGGGGGCCAGGGCGAGAGCAGCCCTTGCCGCTCGCCCTCGCGCGCGATCAACGCGAAGGCGCGGGAGATGCCTTCCAGCTCGCTGCGCGAAAATTGCCCAAACAGCTTCCACATAATCAAGCGGTTGCGGGCCTGGATTTCGAGGATCACTTCGCGCCCGCGCTCGGTCAGGTAGACGCGCACGCGACGGCGGTCGTCTCCATCGCGCTTGCGCCGTACGAGCTCTTGCTTGACCAATCGGTCGACCACGCCGGTCGCCGTCGAGGGGCGCACCTTGAGCTGCTCGGCGACCATCCCGGCCGGCGCGCCGGGCGTGGCGTTGAGCATGAACAGCACGCGCAGCTGCGACATCGTTAGGCCCAGCTCTTCCCAGACCTCAAGGCGGTTGGGGTCGAACATGCCCGCGGCGCGGCCGTAGTTGTCGACGATCCCCTCAATCAGCTCGTTGATGCTGGAATCGATGCCGGCCCCCACGGCTAGGCGCTGCTTCCGACAGAGGCTGGGAACGGCACGCCGACCGCCTCGCCGAGCGCAATCAGCTGGTCGATCGTTTCCCGATCGAGCGGCACGCCGTTGCTGCTGCGGTCGGCGCGCGCCAGCGCCTCTGGATCGCCGGGTATCACCACGCGCTCCACCTCCGCCACCGGCGGGACGGCCCGCACCGCCTCAGCAAGCTTACGCAATTCCGCCTTGAAGTGCGCGGGTTCGCAGAACAGATCGATCCGCCAGGCCGCGAACCACTGGCCCTGGACCAGATTTCGGCCGCGTGCCGTGAACATCCCGGAGCCCTCGCCGCTGAGCACGCCGGTCAAAATATCCACCATCAGCCCGAGGCCGTAGCCCTTGTGCGAACTGGTCGTGATCGATGAGCCAAGCGGCAGCAGACCGCCGCCCTTGCGCAGGATGAACGGATCGCTGCTGTGCTCGCCGTGCTCGTCGAGCGCCCAGCCAACCGGCAGCTGCGACCCTTGGCGGCCCGCAATCTCGAGCTTGCCGCCCGCAACGGCGGTCGTGGCGGCGTCCAAACGAAACGGTGCGCCGCCCTCGATCGGCGCCGCCATCGCGATCGGGTTGGTCCCGTAGACTTTCCGGCGCCCGCCGGAGGCCAGGCCGATCGGCGGTGCATTGCACATCGCCATCCCGATCAGATCGTGCGCGGCCGCCATCTCGGCGTAGTAGCCGGCCGCGCCGAAATGGCGGCCGTTGGCGACGGTCACCATGCCGATCCCGGCCGCTTGGGCTTTTTCGATGCAGCTGGCCATCGCCTTTTGGCTGATCAGCGGGCCGAAGCCGCCGTCGCCGTCCCAGGCTGCGGAGACCGGCGTTTCACGCAGCAGCTTGATTTCGGGCCGAGGGTTGACGGCGCCCGATTCGAAGCCGGGCGCGTAGCCGATGTGCCAGGGCAGGTGAGCGATGCCGTGCGAATCGATCCCGGCCAGGTCGGCGTCGATCAGCACCTCCGCGCCGAGCGCGGCGTCTTCGGCGGGCACGCCGTAGTGCTCGAGCACGGCGGCGGTGAAGCCGCGCAGGCCGGCGGCCCAATAGCGATCGCGGGTGTCGGGCGGCTCGCGCCCTGTCCAGGCCATGCTTAGCTGCCCCAGCTGCGCACGGTGCGCACGCCGGCCGCGGACCCGGCGGCCATGAACTGGCCGTCGGAGCCGGAGGCGATGAAGCGCCAGCCCTCTTCGGCGCGGCGTTTGGCCTCCTCCGGCCCACTGGTGAAGATGCCCGGTGCGACGCCGTGCGCCTGGGCGGAGCGCAGCACTTCGCTGCAGGCCGCGATGTGATCGGGGTGCGGGTTGTCGGGCCGCACCGGGATGCCCATCGACATCGCCAGGTCGGCGGGGCCGATCATCGTCGAGTCGATGCCCGGCACCGAGAGGATCTCGTCGATCCGCTCGACCGCGCCGATCGTCTCGATCTGTATCGAGCAGACGATTTCGTCGTTGGCGTGCGCCGCGTAGTCGGAGCCGCCGTAGAGAAAACCGCGGTATGCACCGAAGCCGCGCATCCCCGCCGGCGGGTAGCGGCAGGCGGCGACAGCCTGCTCGGCCTCGGCCTGGTTGTTGACCCAGGGGATCACCACCCCGTACGCCCCGCCGTCGAGGATCCGCTTAATCTCGACCGGGTCGTTCCAGTGCACCCGCGCCATCGGGATCGTGTCGGTGGTGGAGATCGCCTGGAACATCTGCACCATCGTCAGCAGGTCGACCGGGCTGTGCTCGCCGTCGACGACCAGCCAGTCCCAGCCGGAGTGCGCCATCGATTCGGCGGCCAGGCTGCTGGCGGTGCCGAGCCAGGCCCCGAAGGCGGGCTGGTCCCGGCTCCACAGCTGTTTGACGGTGTTCGGTCGCATTCGGTCAGTCCCTTCGGATCTTCGGTCCGCCTAAGCGGCTCGGGGCGGTGCGGCTGAGAGAATACTCGACGCGGCCGCTGCGGCTCCGATCGCGCCCGCGCGCTGGCCCACTGCGCACACCCTGCTTCCCGCTCCCCCGCCTGCCCCGCTTGCGCGGGCGCCGCGCAGCCCCTCGCCTCTCCTATCGCGTGTGTAGGGGGGATGGAGGTTGGGCTGGAGTGAACAGCCCGCTTAGTGGTGGTCGGGGCTGGGTGCGAGCGAGACGCGCTCGAGAACGGCCCGGTTGACGACGGAGCGCGGACGGTAGCCGCGCAGCACATCCGCCGCGGCCTCGCCGACGCGCTCCAGCAGCAGCGGCATCGAGGCGTCGGAGTAGAAGGCCGAGTGCGGTGTGGCGATGACGTTGTCGAACTCCAGCAGCGGGTGATCCTTGTGCACCGGCTCAGGGTCCCAGACGTCGACGCCGGCGCCGGCCAGCTGGCCGTTCTTGAGCGCGTCGTAGAGCGCCTGCTCATCGACCACGCCGCCGCGGCAGGTGGTGATCAGGTAGGCGCTGGGCTTCATCAGCGCCAGCTGATCGGCGCCGACCAGGCCGCGCGTCTCGGGGCTGAGCGGCGGATGCACCGACACGTAGTCGGCCTGCATCACCTCTTCGAGCGTGGTTAGGCGCACGCCGGCCGCCTCGGCCTCGGCCGCGTCTTGATAGGGGTCGTAGGCGATCACGTTGAGCCCGAAGGCCTGGGCGCGGATCGCAGCCTGCTGTGCGATGTGTCCGAACGCGACCAGCCCGAGCGTCTCGCCGTAGAGCGGCCCCGACGGGCCGAGCGGAACGCGCTCACCCTGGCGGGCCGCGTTGTTGTGCGCGATCAGCTTGCGGTTCAGCGCCAGCAGCAGCGAGATCGCGTGGGTGGCGACTTCATTGATGCAGTAATCGGTGATGTTGCAGACCACGATGCCGTAGTCCACCGCCGTCTGCCAGTCGATGTTGTCGAAGCCGATCCCGTAGCGGACGACGACTTTGAGCTTGGGCGCGGCCTCGAAGATCGGCTTGCCGACCTGCCGGTAGCCGCAGATGATGCCGTCGGCGTCGGCGACGTGGGCGGGAATGTCTTCCTGCTGTTCGAGGCTGAGCGGGATCAGCTCGGCGTCGGCATGGGCCAGCTGTTCGGCTTCGGCCGTGTGCGGCAGCCGCTCCGGGCGCGAATCGATGTGGTAGACCTTGAATTTCGCCATCGTCCGCCTCCTGCGCTGCTGATCACAAGTAGTAGGTCAACAAGTAGGTCACAAGTAGGTCTGCAGGCTAGAGCGGGGCTGCGCTGGGATCACGCGCTCGAGCCGCCGCCCGTCTGCCGTCAGCACGAACGACATCTGGCGGCCGCGCTCCAGCTCGGGGTGCAGCAGGCGGGCGGCGAGCCGCAGCGACTCGAAGCGGATCAGGCTGAGCCGCACCTGCTGGGCGTTGGCGGTCGGGCGGATCGCCAGCACCGCCTCGACCAGCTCATCGAATGAAGCCTGCTCGACGAGCAGCAGATGCTGCACGATCAGCTGCTCGACGACATCCAGCTCGATGCGGATCGGCTCGGGGCGGAGGCGGCGCTTGAGGCGGCTCCAGCCCGCGCGCAGGGCCGCGCTCAGCTTGGCCGGCCTGTTGACTATCTGGGCGGCCATCTTGGCGGCCAGATGGGCGGCGGCGGGCACCGGTCAGCCCTTCAGTCCCTCAGGCAGTCTTCAGGCCTGGAGGTAGGCGCCGATATCGGGGCCGCCTTCAGTGAGGATGATGCGCTCCTCGGCGAGCGCGTCGATCGCCGCTGCATCCAGATCGAGCCACTCGCTGAGCACCGCGCCGCTGTCTGCGCCGAAGGCCGGGCCGGGGCCGCGCACGCGGCCGGGCGTGCGCGAGAGCTTCAGCGGCGAGGCGGCCATTTTGACTGTGCCGGCGATCGGGTGTTCGACCGCGGCGATCATCCCGCGCTGCTCGATCTGGGGTTGGCTGACCGCTTGGCCGATGCTGTTGAGCGGGCCGATCGGAATGCCGTAGCCGCCCAGCACCTCGACCCAGTGGGCGGTGGACTGCTGTTTGGTCGCCGCGAAGAGCAGCGGCTCGAGTTCGGCGTGGTGCTGGGTGCGCTTGAACGAGGTCTCGAAGCGTGCATCGCCGATCAGCTCGGGCAGGCCGAGCTCGGCGCAGAAGAGCTCCCATTGACTCTCGACGCCCCAGGCGAGGGCGAGCACCATCCAGCCGTCGGCGGTGGGGAAGGCCTGGAAGGGCGTCGCCGAGGGATGGCGGGTGCCGAGCCGCCCAGGCTCCCGGCCCGTCGCGTACCAGCGCGCCACCGCGTTTTCCAGGATCGCGATCTGGCAGTCGAGCATCGAGATGTCGATTGACTGCCCGCAGCCGCTCGACTCGCGCTCGCGCAGCGCCGCCAGAATGCCGACCGCGGTGTAGAGGCCGGCGGTGATGTCGCCGATCGATGTGCCGGGCCGCGCCGGCGGAGCGTCGGCGTAGCCGGTGATGCTCATCACGCCGCCCATGCCCTGCACGATGATGTCCAGCGCCGGCCGCCCGCGCAGCGGGCCGGTCTGGCCGAAGCCAGAGGTGGAAGCGTAGATCAGGCGCGGATTGCGGGCCAGCAGCTGCTCGGCGCCGAGCCCCAGCTTGGCCATCTTGCCCGGCGTGAAGTTCTCCATCAGCACATCGGCCTGGTCGACGAGGCGTAGAAAGAGCTCGCGCCCGCGCTCGGCGCGCAGATCGATCGAGATGCTGCGCTTGCCGCGGTTGACACTCTGGAAATAGATGCTCTCGTTGTTGACGAACGGCCCGGTCGTGCGGGCCACGTCGCCGTGCGGCGGACGCTCGACTTTGACCACCTCGGCGCCGAGATCGCAGAGGATCATCGCGGCGTAGGGGCCGGCCAGAACCCAGGTGAGATCGAGAATGCGAACGCCGTCGAGTGGACCGGGGGCTGCTGACATCGGACCGTCTTTCGGCTCAGGCTCAGGCGGGGGGCTCGGCGGCTTCGCTGAGTCCAGTGTCCTCGACGAGCCATTCGAGCGGCTCGCCTTTGACGAAGTGGGCCAGGTTGGCGAGGAAGAACTCGACCGTCCGCGGGACGGCCGCGGGCACGCCGCAGGCGTCGTGCGGGGTGACTGCGGTGCGGGGCAGCTTCCAGATCAGCGCATCGGGCGCGGGCGGCTCATCGGGCGAGACATCGAGCACAGCGCCCGCGAGGCGGCGGCGCACGAGCGCGGCGTGCAGCGCGCGGAGGTCGAGCATGCGCCCGCGGGCGACGTTGATCAGCAGCGCGTGCGGCTGCATCAGCGCCAGCTCAGCGGCGCCGATCAGGTTGACGGTTGCGTCGGTCAGGGGCGTGCAGAGCACGACATAATCACTGGCGCTGAGCAGCTCGCCGAGTCGATCGGGCGTCAGGTGCCGGTCGAGGTTGGGGTCGTTGGGCGGGTTGCGCTTGGTGGCGATGGTCTGCATCTCAAAGGCTTTGGCGCGCTTGGCGATCGCGCGCCCGATCCCGCCGTAGCCGACAATCCCGAGCGTCTGCCCGGCCAGCTCGATCGAGAGCATCGGGCGCCACTGGCGGATGCGCGCCTGGTCGTGGTGAGCGCGCAGCCGCTTGGCGTGGTGCAGGATGTGGGCGAAGACGTATTCAGCGATTGGGCCGCCGTGCACGCCGGGCGCGTTGGTCAGCCGGCAGCCGGCATCGAGCGCGAGCTGATAGACCATGTGGTCGACGCCGGTGTTGGCGGTCTGCAGCCAGGGCGGCGGCGCACTGCGCAGCAGCTCGACGATGCTCGTCAGCGCGGGGTCCTGCTCGTAGGCGGGGTCGGAGAGGAAGAGCGCGTCGAGCGCCGCAGGGCCGCCCTGCCAGACGCCGTCATGATCGATCACGATCAGCTCCGCACCGGGCGCGATCGCCAGGATGCGCTCACGCCAGCCTTCAGCGACGATCGGGCTGAGGCCAATCCGAAGGGGGCGGTTGTGGGCGCGGCTGGCGGGCATCTGGACTCCAACGCGGACTGTCGCACAACGCTGCGGTACGGCGCCGATGCTAGGGTACGGCGCCGCCGATGACCGCCCGCCCGCCCGCGATCCCGCCGGACCCCGGCGCGCTGCCCGCGATCTTGCGCCGCCCGCCCTTCTCACGTTTCTACCCCGGCTGGTGGATCGCCGTCGCTGCGTCGCTGGTCTCGTTCACCGGGGTGGCCTTCTTCAATCCAGTGCTGGGGGCGCTGGTGCCGGCGCTGCAGGACGAGTTCGGCTGGAGCGTGGCCTCGATCGCGGCGGCGATGACAATCGGCACGATCACGGCGGCGCTGATTTCGCCCCTCGCCGGTCCGCTCGCGGACCGCTACGGATCGCGCTGGATGCTGGCCGGCTCGGTCGCACTGATGACCGCGCTGCTCGCGGCGCTGGCGTTTACGGCCGAGCTGTGGCAGTTCTGGCTCTTCTACGGGTTGGGCCGCGCGGTCGGTGTGGGGATCGTCGATATGGCGGTGATCGTGACGATCGCGAACTGGTTCGTGCGCGGCCGCGGGCGGGCGATGGGGATGACGATGATCGGCACGCGCGGCGGCATGTCGCTGATGCCGCTGCTGCTGGCCTGGACGCTGGGCCTGGGCGGGCTGCAGGCGGCGTTCATCGGCTTGGCCGTGCTGGTCGGCGTGCTCGGCCTGCTGCCGCCGCTGATCGTGCGGCGGCGGCCCGAAGATGCCGGGCTGCATGTGGACGGCGCGCCGCCGGCGGTGACGCCGGGCGTGGTCGAGGCGGGCACGGATGCCGATCCGGTCTGGACGGTGCGGCAGGCGCTGCGCACGCGCTCGTTCTGGCTGCTGCTGTGCGGCACCTCGATCCTGATGGTCGTCGGCGGATCACTCAACTTCACGTTTGTCTCGCACCTGGCGGCGAGCGGGATTGACCGCAGCACGGCGGTCTTCGCGCTCTCGCTCTGGGCTGCGATGGGCATCATCGGCGGCGTGCTGGGCGGCGAGCTGCGCCAGCGGCTGGCGGTGCGCTATGCGCTCTCCGCCGTGATCTGTTTCACCGCCGGCTCGCTCGCCCTGTTTGTGCTGACCGATTCAGTCTGGATGGCGATGCTGTTCGCGGTCTGGCATGGGCTGTCGTTCGGCGCGCAGCTGCCGCTCACGCGGATTGTCTTCCCCGACTACTTCGGGCGCTACTCGGTCGGCGGTATCCGCGGCGCCACCGCTCCTGTGCAGTTCGCGCTGAACGCCTTTGGCCCGCTGATCGCAGGCTTCGTCTTCGACTGGCGCGGCTCCTACGACCTGCTCTACGCGGTCTTCATCGGCCTGCTGCTGCTGGCCGCGTTGAGCGTCTTGGCCGCGCCCAAGCCGCAGCGGCCGCGCGGGCGGGCGGCGGCTACTCGTTGCTGAGGATCAGCGTGCCGGCGGAGGCGAACATGCCGCCCGGGCCGTGCGCCATGCTGGTGTGGATGCCGGGCACCTGGCGCTCGCCGGCTTCGCCGCGCAGCTGCACCACCGACTCGATGATCGCGAACATCCCGTACATCCCCGTGTGGCAGTAGGAGAGCCCGCCGCCGTTGGTGTTCATCGGGAAGTCGCCGCCCGGGCCGGACTTGTAGATCACCTCGCCGTCGGGGCCGGTCTTGGTCTCGGCGAAGAACGGGCCGCCCTCGCCTTTGGGCACGAAGCCGAGGTCTTCGGCGGCCATCAGCGGGGTGAAGGTAAAGGCGTCGTAGAACATGCAGTGTTCGATGTCCTCAGGCCCCAGCCCGGCGCTGGTGTAGGCGGCCTTGCCGGAGATCGTGTAGGCGTCGGCGGTTGTGTGGTCGCGCATCTGCGAGACCATCCAGTGCGCGTTGGCCTCGCCGGCGCCGAGCACGTAGACGGGCGGCTTGGGGAAGTCCTTGGCGCGCTCCTCAGAGACCAGCACCAGCGCGCCGCCGCCGTCAGCCACGACGCAGCAATCAAGCAGGTTGAACGGATAGCAGATCATCCGCGAGTTGAGCACGTCCTGCGGCGTGATCGGCCCGCCGCCGCGCTCTGGTGCACGGCGGTGGCTGCCCATCATCGCCATCGGGTTGAGGTTGGCCCAGGCGCGCGTGGCCGCCGCGATATGCGCGAGGTGTTCTTTGGTCGTGCCGTATTCGTGGAAGTGGCGCAGCACCGGGATCGAGAACGTGGTCGGCGCGCCGCCGATCGCGAACGGCGCTTCATACTGCGCGCCGGGCGATTGGCGCGAGCCGCCGCGGCCCATGTCGACGCCCGAACGTCCGCTCTCGCCGTGCGTGATCAAGGCGACATCGCAGTAGCCGGCCATAATCGCGGCCACGGCGTGGCGCACGTGGATCATGAACGAGCAGCCGCCCACCGAGGTGCCGTCGATATAGCGCGGCTGGATGCCGAGATATTCGGCAACCTCGTTGGGGATCGCGCCGGCGCAGAGCAGGCCGTCGACGTCGGACAGCTTGAGGCCGGCGTCGATGAGCGCGTTGCGCGCGGCCTGCGCGTGCAGGGCCAGGCGGGACATGCCGGGCATCCGGCCCAGGTCATCGGTTTCGGCGGCGCCGACGATGGCGACCTTGCGGCGAATCTGTTCCATGGTGACTCCTCAGCTTCCGCAGCTGGAGATGGCGGCTAGACGGCTAGACAGGGCGGAACTTGGGCAGTGTGACCTCGTCGGTCACGTCGTCGTAGACGATCTCGACGGGCATTTCGACTGTCGTCTGATACGGGTCGTCGATGATCAGGTTGGACATCATGCGCGGGCCCTCGTCGAGCTCGACGACGGCGATCACATACGGGCCGGCTGTCTCCATCGGCGGGATCGGCAGGTGGCTGATCACAAACGTGTGCACCCGCCCCTTGCCCGAGACTTCGCGCCAATCGATCTCCCATTTGAAGCAGTCCGGATCGAGGCAGAACGGACGCGGGTAGAAGTGGGGGGTGCCGCAGTCCCGGCAATGGGGCAGGATCAGCTTGTGCTCTTTGAGCCCGTCCCAGTAGGGCTGCGATTCGGGCGTCGGCTGCGGCAGGGCTCCGCTGTAATCGGCCATCGGTCTCTCCTCCGTAGCGCGTACAGCGCCGCACGCGCTGCGGCGATACTAAGCGAGGCTGAGATCGGCGGCAATGCGGAGCGGGCCCGCCGCCCGCGCCGCCGCCTACTGCTCGGCCTGCTCGCGGCCGATCCAGGCGGCCAGGGCGGCCTCTTTCTCGGGCGTCCAAGGCGGCTGCGGCTGCCCGCGGCGCTGCCGCGCAGCCTCGGCCAGCAGCACCGCGGCGGCGACGGAGACGTTGAGGCTCTGCACGAATCCCTGCATCGGAATGTGCACCCGCTCGTCGGCCGCGGCCAGCATCTGCTCCGAACAGCCGCGCTGCTCGTTGCCCAGCACGATCGCTGCCGGCTGCGTCCAATCCAGCTCCAGGTAATCGCGCGCCGCGCCGTCCAGCGCGGTGGCGTAGATGCGCAGCGAGCGGGCGCGCAGCGCCTCGACGCACGCCGCGGCCGACCGATAGCGCTCAATCTGCAGCCACTTCTGCACCTTGGCCGCTACTCCTGAGGAGATTTCAGGAAATACCTCGTTGCTGTAGCAGAGCGCGACGGCGCCGACGCCGAAGGCGTCGCAGCTGCGCAGCACGGCCGAAGCGTTGTGCGCATCGTGCACGTTTTCGAGCACCACGGCGAGGTCGCCGCGGCGGCGCGCGAGTACAGCGCGCATCCGCCGCCGCCGGCGCTCAGTAATCACGCGCTCAGGCCGCTGTCCGCATCACTGCCTGCATCGCTGTCTGCATCAAGGGGCGAAGCCGCCTAGACGGCGCACTCGCCCTCGCCGCGCTGCAGCACGTAGATGTCCTCGCGGTCCCAATCGATGAACATCGGCAGCGTTTCGGGCGCGAACTCGACGGGCAGCATCAGGTCGTCGACGGCGCCCTGGATCGGCCGCATGCCGACCCGATCGACCCAAGCGGCGAACTCTTCGGCGGCGTCCGAGCGATCGTCCGCGTAGAGCGCGAGCACGCGCTCGACCGCGTCCGGTACGCGCTTGGCCGGGATCCGCACGCGCGGCACCAGCTTGCCCAGCCGAATCTCATCGTTGCGGTAGTTGCCGCCGATGAACATGTGGTAGGCGGGGATCTGGCGGTTACCGACCTTGATCGCAGCCCCGTGGAAGCCCAGATCGGCGATGTGGTGCTGGCCGCAGGAGTTGGGGCAGCCGCTCATGTGGACGCGCATCTTGCGCGTCAGCGGGTCGTCGATCGCCAGCTCGCGCAGGCGCTCCTGCACCGCGCGGTTGAGGCCCATCGAGGAGGTGATGCCGAGCTTGCAGGAGTCGGTGCCGGGGCAGGAGACGACGTCCTCGATCTCCTGCGCGTCGGCCGCGCCGAGGCCCAGCCCGCCGAGCGCTTTCCAGACGGCGTAAACGTGTTCGTTGGCGATCCAGCGCAGCACCAGATTCTGCTGCGGCGTGGTGCGGGCGCGGCGGCGCCCGTATGTGCGCAGGATCTCGGCCAACCCGCGGAACTGCGCCGGCGTGAGATCGCCCTGCGGAATGCTGACTTCGACCGCGGAGTAGCCGGACTGGCGCTGCGGTACAACGTTGGCCGCCGCGAAGCGCTCAAACTCGGTGCGGTCGCCGTTGGGCTCGCCGACGGGCGGCGGCGCCGCCGGCGCCTCGGCCGCCTCGTCGTCGCGGAACAGCAGTTCGTCGAGCGGCGCGGCGAACTGATCCGGCTGCGCCCAGGGCTTCTGCAGCTCCGCCTCGATCATCTCGCGGAACGCGGCCTCGCCGACGCGGTGGACTAGGAACTTGAGCCGCGCCTTGAGGATGTTCTTGCGCAGCTCGTCGGCGGCGTTGAAGACGCGGATGACCGCCTCGGAGAGGCGCAGAAACTCCGTGACCGGTACGAAGTCGGTCAGCAGCAGCGCTTCCTTGGCCATCGTCGAGAGCCCGCCGCCGACCATCACGCGGAAGCCGCGCACCTGTTCGCCGTCGATTTCGCGCAGCTCGGCGAAGAACGCGAGGTCGTGGATCGCCGCGATCGCGGAGTCGGTCTTGCGCCCGCTGAAATAGACCTTGAACTTGCGCGGCAGCAGCTGGGTGATCGCGTTGCGCACCCAGTAGCGCACGAACGCGCCGGCGTAGGGCGTGGGGTCGAAGGCTTCGCCGGGCAGGATGCCGGCCCAAGGGTCGGCGGTGACGTTGCGCACCGTGTTGCCGCAGGCCTCGCGCGAGGAGAGTCCGGCGCGGCCCAGCACGCGCAGCATGTCCGGCATCTGATCGAGCGGCACGAAGTGAATCTGGATGTTCTGGCGGGTGGTGATGTGGCCCTTCTTGAGCGGCGCGAAAGTCTCGGGGATCTCGGCGAAGGCGTCGAGCTGATCGGCGCTGACCCCGCCCATCGGCAGCTTGATCCGGTTCATGTGCACATCGGGCTGGCGCTGCCCGTAGACGCCCTGGCGCAGCCGGTAGAGCATGAACTCCACTTCACCGCGCTGCTGCGCGCGGAAGGCGCTGGCCTCGGTCTCGAAGTCGTCGAGTTCGTCGTTGAGGATCGGGATCACGACGCCCGGCTCGTCCGCTGCTGCTCTCAACACCATGCTGTCGCCTCCCCTGTGCCTACCGCTTCAGCGCAGATTATCAAAGCTCAATCGGGCGTAGCTGCGGCGCTGGATCGATCGTTGGGTCGATCGCGACTGGCAACCCGCGCTCCGCCCGCAGCGCCCGCTGTGCGGCGGGCAGCGCGGCCGTCTGGGCCGCGGCGCGGGCGCGGATCACGCTCAGCGCTTCGCGCGCGCCGCCGCTGCGGCGTCCGTCGACCATCACCCGCCTGAGCAGCGGCCGCCAGCCCGCGGGCGGCGGCGCCTCGAAGCGCTGAATCCGATCCTCGCGCAGCACGCCGCCGGCGCTGCGGCGGTAGACCTGCTTGCGCGCCGGCAGGCTCGGCTTGCCCGGGGAGCGCTTGGCGCGGGCGCGGCCGCTGTAGGCGACCAGCTTGTAGGCCGTGTCGAGCGACGGCGCACCGCTCGAGGTGACGATCGCAGTGCCGCAAGCGAAGGCGTCGATCGGCGCGCCGGCCGCGGTCAGCGCCGCGATCCGGTGCTCATCCAGCCCGCCGCTGGCGATGATCCGAACCTGAGCCAGTCCGCTGCGGTCGAGCATGCGGCGCGCCCGCACGGCCTCTGCGGCGAGATCGCCGGAGTCGATCCGAATCGCGCCGATCCGCTCCGCGCCGAGCTCATCGGCGAGCGCGATCACGCGCTCCACGCCGCGGGCCGTGTCATACGTGTCGACAAGCAGCGTGGTCGCGGGGTAACGCGCGGCGAACGCGCGGAAAGCGGCCAGCTCGTCGTCGTGCGCGAGCACGAAGGAGTGCGCCATCGTGCCGATCGGAGGGACGCCGTGGCGCTGCCCAGCCTCGACTAGAGAACTGGCCGCGAAGCCTGCGATGTAGGCCGAGCGCGCGCCGTTCAAGGCGGCGTCGATGCCGTGCGCGCGGCGCGCGCCGAACTCAAACAGCGGCGCGCCGGCGGCGGCCAGCACCGCGCGGGCCGCCTTACTCGCGACCAGCGTCGCCGCGCTGGTCTGATTGAGCGCCAGCGTCTCGATCAGCTGCGCCTCCGGCAGCGGCGCGAGCACCTGCAGCAACGGCTCGTGCGGGAAGACGACCGTGCCCTCCGGCGGCGCCCAGACCTCGCCGCTGAAGCGGAAGCCGCGCAGCCGCTCGATGAACGGCGCGTCGAACTGCGGCAGCGACGCGAGATACTGGAGATCGTCCGCGCCGAAGCGCAGCGCCTCGATCTGCTCGAGTACGCCCTCCAGCCCGGCGGCGAGCAGGAAGCCCCAGCCGGCCGGCAGGCTGCGCGCGCTCAGCTCGAAGACAGCGCCGCCTTCCAGGCCGCGCTCGTAGTAGACCTGCGCCATCGCCAGCTCGTAGAGATCGATGAAGAGCGCGGAGCGCGGCGGCACCGCTATCCGCTGCGCTCGATCGCCACGCCGGCGGCCTCCAGCGCGGCCAGCGCTGCCTCGCCGTCGCCGTCGTTGAGGTCGACGGCCGCGGCCGCGCCGGCGGCCACGGTCACATCGAAGCCGAGCGCGGCCGCGTCGAGCGCGGTGTCTTTCACGCAGTAGTCGGTCGCCAGGCCGGCCACGACCACAGCGCTGATCGCGTGTGCGTGCAGCAGCGCGGTCAGCTCGGTCGGCCGCTGTGCGCCGCTCAGCGCGTCGCGGGTGCTGAAGCCGGAGTAGCCGTCCGCCCCGTCGACGCCCTTGCGCACGACCGGCCCGGCGCCGCTGCGCAGCTCGGGGTGCAACTGCGCGCCCCAGGAGTCGGCCACGCAGTGGACAGGCCACAGCCCGCCCTCGATCGCAAAGTGCGGCGTGCGCGGCGGGTGCCAGTCCTGCGTGTAGACGACCAACGCGCCGGCCGCTTGGGCGGCCTCGATCAGCGCGTTCACGGCGCGGATCACGCGCGCCGCTCCGCGCACGGCCAGCGCGCCCGCGGGGTCGGCGAAGTCGTTCTGGAGGTCGACGGCGATCAGGGCGGCGGCGGGGTGGAAGGCGGTCACGGCGCTCAGGCTGCGGCGAAAGTCTGGAGGCGACGACCGGATTCGAACCGGTGATCAGGGTTTTGCAGACCCGTGCCTTACCACTTGGCTACGTCGCCGTGATGAGTTTGAGCTGGAGCGGAAGACGGGATTTGAACCCGCGACCTTCTCCTTGGCAAGGAGACGCGCTACCGCTGCGCCACTTCCGCTCGGTGCTGGCCGGGTGGTGCCGAGGAGGAGACTCGAACTCCTACGCCCGTAATGAGCACAGCGCCCTCAACGCTGCGTGTCTACCAGTTCCACCACCTCGGCACGGAGGCCGCCCGATGGCAGGAGTGGAGGGACTCGAACCCCCGACCTACGGTTTTGGAGACCGTTGCTCTGCCAAACTGAGCTACACTCCTCCGCGTCGAACCACTATAGGCGCTTCGGCGGTTTTCCGCACCATTCCGGCACCGCACAGAATCGTTGGAGGGCAGGGCTTGAGAGGCGAGAGTCGAGTGGACGAGACGGCGGCGCTGAACCTTGCAAGCGAGGTGAGGCACATCAACAGCGCCGAACGGCGCGGCATCGTCATGGCCGGCCCGCGAACGGTTGGCGGTGCGCCGCAGTACCAGGTGATGTGGCAAGGCGGCGGCGGTCGGTCCTGGGTTGATGCGGCGCAGCTCGTGCCCGTCCCGCCGGCGGCGCTTGATTGGTCCAGCGCCGACGAATTCCGCGCAGAGCTGGCGCTTGCCAAACTGCTGCACGATTTCAACGATGTGCTGTACTCGATCGGTGCCTCGCGCACCGACTTCCTCGTCCACCAATACAAGCCGGTGCTGCAGTTTGTGCGGCAGGCGCCGCACGGTCTGTTGCTCGCGGACGAGGTGGGGCTTGGCAAGACGATCGAGGCGGCGTTGATCCTACGCGAGCTGCACGCGCGCGGCGCGGTGCAGCGGGTACTCGTGGTGTGTCCGGCGAATCTGCGCGAAAAGTGGCGCACGGAGCTGCGCGAGCGGTTCAGCATCGAGCTCGAAGACTTTCGCGCAAATGACTTTCGTGCGCTGCAGCGGACGTTCGAGGCGCATGGCTACTGGCGCCCGTTTAAGGCCGTCACATCGCTCGAGGGACTGCGCCGCGTGGATGTTCAGCGCACACTCGAGTCAATGGGCTTGAGCTTTGATCTGGTGATCGTTGATGAGGCTCACCACCTGCGCAATCCCAGCACGCGAAGCTTCGGGCTGGGGGAGCTGCTTTCCGCTCAGTCCGACCACTTGCTGCTGCTGTCGGCGACGCCAATCCAGACAGGGCAGTCGGATCTGCTCAGCTTGCTGCACCTGATCGAGCCGTCGGAGTTCGCGTCGGAGACGCTCGATGACTTGGATGCGCGACTGGCGCCGAATGCACATCTTAATCAGGCGCTTCGCGAGCTCGTGCGGGCCGATTGGAGCCCGCGGCGCGTGGCGGGTGCATTGCGGCGGGTGCTGGAGACGGAGCACGGCCCCGGCTTCGCCGAGAACGAGCTGTTCATGTCATGGCTGCGCCGGCTTGAGAGACGCGCAACGTTCAGCAATGAGGAAGCCGTGCGGCTGCGCCGCGAGCTGGAGCGCATGCATACTCTGGCGCCCTACTACACGCGGACACGGAAACGGGATGTCGCAGATGGCGCTGTGCGGCGTGCGGTGGTGATCGAAGTTCCGTTGACCGAGTCGGAGCGGCGCTTCTACGACGCATGGGTGCGGTTTCTGATCGAGCTGCACCGCGCCGAGCGGCCCGGCGTGCACCCCGGCTTTTGGACTGTGCAGCGTGAGCGGCAGGCTGCCAGCTCGCTCAGTGCAGCGCGGGCGCGGGTCGAGGAGTTGATCGCCCGGCAAGGGTTCGACAGCGAGTTCGAGGGTACTGATGAGCAGCTTTACGAGGTCGAGGACCAGCGGGCAAGCTTCGTTCAGCCAACCCGCCGCCGGGAGCTGCGCGCGGCAGTGGACAAAGTGCGGCAGGCCGCGAAGCAGTTGGACGGGCGAGACTCAAAGCTTGAGCGGCTGCTTGGCTTGATTCGCCAGCTGTGCGCCGAGCGGCCCGGGCGCAAGCTGCTCATCTTCACCTTCTTCCGCTCGACGCTTGCCCACCTAGAAGGTGCATTGACCAAGGACGGGATCGGCTGGGCTTCGATCTCAGGCGCAGTACGGCCCGATGAGCGCGCTGCTGTCGTCGACGGGTTCCGCCGAGATCCCCGCTTGGACGTACTGCTTAGCACGGAAGTCGGGTCCGAAGGTTTGGACTTCCAGTTCTGCGATGTGGTGATCAACTACGACTTGCCCTGGAACCCGATGCGCGTCGAACAGCGCATCGGACGAATCGATCGGTTCGGCCAAGAGGCAGACGAAGTGATAGTGGCTTCATTCTTCGTTCAAGAGACGATCGACACGCGGGTGCTGAAGCGTTTGTACGAACGGATCAATGTTTTCGAAGAGGCGATCGGCGCTGTCGAGCCGATTCTGGGCCCGATCATTCGAGACTTGCAGGCCGGCGCGTTAAGCGGCGAACTCAGCCGGGACAAGCAGTCGCAGCTCGTTCACGAGCGGACGCAGCGCGTCGAGTACCTGAAACAGCAAGTGGAGGACTTCGAGGACGAGCGTGCGGCGCTGCTCGGGCACGGCGATCTACTGCTGCAGGACATTCACGGCATCAAACGGTCGGGGCGCTACATCTCAGCGCCCGAGGTCCGGGCGCTGCTTGGGTGTTGGCTCGAGCAGGACGACCCCGGCGGTGACGGCCTGGTGCAGACAGCACTGTCTGAAGTCTGGCAGCTGCATGTAAGCGGTGCTGTGTTGAACCAGGCTCGCGAGTGGATCAGCGCGAAGCAACGCGGGTCTGTCGCCGAAGGATTGTTCAGCAAAGCGGATCAGATCGGGTTCGCGCCGGTTGTATTCACTCCCGATGCTGCACGGCAGCACGCAGGCGCGCGCGCTGAGTTTCTGCACAATAACCATCCGCTGGTGGAGTATGCGGTCTCCCGCCTGCAGCTTCTGGAGCCGCCAAACTGGATGGCGCGCATAGGCTCATTCGCACTGCCGCCGCCGCTGCGTCAGGCAGATGGGAGCAGGCCGCTGGGGCTGGCTGTCTTCAGCTTGAAGATGCACGATCTCGAGTCGCATGAGTCGATGCTGCCGATCGCGCTCGAGCTCGAGTCACACGCAGAGCGGCTGCAGCTGGCCGACGAGTTGTTGGGCAGCTTGCCGGATGCGGACCAAGCCGAACCGCCTGGCTGGCTGGATCACGAGCGGATTACCGGCATCGAGCAGGCGGCGTTGGAGTATGCCGAGCGGCGCAGGCGCCGCGAAGAAGCGGCAGCGAGGCAGCAGCAAGCTGCGAAGTTGGCCGTCCAGCGGACGCAGCTGCGCCGCAGTCTTGGCTCGCGAATTGCTCGTAAGCTCGAGCTTCGCGACCTCGTCGCGGATGAGCGCATCAAACGGCTCCGCGAAGGCGAAGCGCGCAACCTCAAATCGGAGCTCAAACGGCGGCTTGCGCAGCTTGACGCAGCTCCCGAGCCGACGACTGAGCTCGAGTTGCTCTCGCTTGCGATCTTTTCTTAGCAGCTTTTCTTAGCAGTCCCTCAGCAGAGCGTTGGATCAACTCCGCTCTTCTCAGCTCTCCCGCTTGCGAGCGGAGCTGACGCGCAGCGGCTGAAAGGCTGTTGGGTGGGCGGCCGCTAGCTGTGTTCGTGTGCGGCGGCGGCGATTCGCTCTGGGTAATCGCCCGCGATTCCTGTGACGCCTAAGGCGGCGAGGCGCTTGATCTCTGCGGGCTCGTTGACGGTCCAGACGAAGCTGGCCAGGTTGTGGGCGCGGCAGGCGGCGGCTTGCTCGGCGCTGCAGGCGCTGTGGTGCATCGCGATGCCCTGCAGCCGCAGCTCGGCGGCGGCTTGGTAGATCTCGGCGCTGGGCGCCAGGCAGAGCTGGGCGATGCGCGCGTTCGGCGGGGCGCGCTCGGAGAGGGCCGCGGCGGCGCTGCGGTCGAACGACCAGAGCCAGCACCAGGGCATCGCGCCGGCCGACTCGATCTCGGCCAGCACCGCCGCCGATAAGGCCTCCACATCGTCGCCCGGCGAGGTCTTGAGCTCGACGACCAGCAGTGCCCGCCCGGCGACGGCGGCGAGCGTCTCGGCCAGCGCGGGGATCCGCTCGCCCCCGCCGGCGTCGAGCGTCTTGAGCTGCTCGAGCGTTGCTGCGCCGACGGGGCCGCACCCGTTGGTGGTGCGCTCGAGCAGCTGGTCGTGCAGCAGCACGGGGACGCCGTCGGCGCTCAGCCGAACATCGATCTCGATCCCGTCGACGCCCAGCGCGAGCGCGCGGCGCACGCCGAGCAGGGTGTTCTCGGGCGCATGGCCCATCGCGGTGCGGTGCGCGATCACCAGCGGCGGCGCAGGGGGCGTATCGTGCGGAGCTGCGGTCACGGCTGTGAGCATAGGGGGCGGCTGCTGGTGGAAGCATCAGAGATCGCCGACGCCTACGACGCGGCCGGCGGCGACTATCAGCGCCTCGGGGCGGGCTTTCTGGGCGAGTACGGGCAGCAGCTGGTCGACCGCCTGGAGCTGCAGCGGGACGGCCGCTTTGTCGACCTGGGCTGCGGGCCGGGCACGCTGATCGCGTTCGCGGCGCGCGCGCTTGCGGAGGGCGAGGCGATCGGGGTCGATCTCTCGCGGGTGCAGCTGGCGCTGGCCCGCGAGCGCTTTCGCGGCTCCCGGCTGCGCCCGCGCTTTGTGCACGAGAACGCGGCCGCGACGACGCTGCCGGAGCGTTTTGCGACGGCTGTCGGCCTCGGGTTCGTGCTGCCCTACGCGGAGGCGCCGCTGCGGCTGCTGCGCGAGGCCGTGCGGATCTCGCGGCCCGGCGGGCGGATCGCCGCCACTGTCTGGGGCAGCCCCTTCTTCGGCGCGGCCGGCGAGCGGCTCTGGAATCGCATCGAGCGGCAGCGCATCCATCCGATCGCGGTCGACGGGCGCTACGAGCCGCAGCGGCTCGCGCAGCTGGCCTTTCGCGCCGAGCTTGAGGATGTCACTGTCGAGGAGTTCGAGCGCGAGGTCTGGTGGGACGATTTCGATGAGTGGTGGGCGACGCTGGCAGCGTTCGCGCTGTTGCCGCGCGCCGCCGCCGAGCTGGCCGAAGTGCGCGCTGATCTCAGCGGAGACGACCGCGTCGTCGATCCGGACGGCAAAATCCGCAGCAGGCTCAAGGTCTGGCTGCTCTCCGCCCGCGCCGCCGCGGTCCGCGATGATGAGCAGTTAAGCGGTTGAGCGAGTGAGTAGTCGTTGAGGAAGCGGAGGAAGCCTGATGCCCCGTCTCTGCGTCAATCTGCCCTGGAATCCCGACCATGTCGACACGTTCCTGAGCCGCGCGCGGCTGGCCGATGAGATCGAGATCGACACGATCGCGGTGATCGAGGGTTACGGCCACGACGCTTTCTCGGGGCTGGCGCTGCTGGCGCGCGAGACGCAGCGGGTGCGGCTGGCGACGGCGGTGGTGAACGTTTTCTCGCGTACGCCCGCGGCGCTGGCGATGCATTTCGGCACCATCGATCAGCTGTGCGGCGGGCGTGTGGTGGTCGGCCTCGGCGCCAGCGGGCCGGGTGCGATCGAGCGCTTTCACGGCCTGAAGTTTGAGTGCCCGTTTGCGCGGCTGCGCGAGACGATTGAGGTGCTGCGGCTGACCTGGCGGCGCGAGCGCTTCGATTACGACGGCCAGTGGACGAAGATCGAGCGTTCGCTGGTCAGCGGCGTCGAGCCGGTGCAGGAGCGGCCGCCGATTCACCTGGCTGCGCTGCATCCGGCAGCGGTGCGGCTGACGGCCGAGCAGGCCGACGGCTGGATGCCGGCCTGGATTCCGAATGAGCGGCTGGCCGAGCAGATCGCGGCGCTGCAGGCGCAGACGGCCGCGGCCGGACGCAGCGCCGGCGCTGTCGAGGTGCGCTCGCCGACCGCGGCCGTGCTGGTGCCCGACCCTGAACAGCTCGCGCAGGTCGAGCGCCGCCACGCGCAGGCGACGGCGTTTTTCGCGGTGCGCAGCGGGCCGATGTATTGGAACCAGTTTCAGCGCCAGGGTTTGGGGGCGGAGGCGGAGGCGATGCGCGCGGCTTGGAGCGCGGGCGGCCCCGCCGCCGCGGCCGAGGCGGCCGCGGCCGCCGCGCTGCGCTTCGGCCGCCGCGGCAGCCTCGAGGATTGCCGGGCGCAGCTCGAGCTGCAGGCGGCGGCGGGGGTGGATCTACACCAGGTCGGCGCGGCGGTTGAGGATGATCGGCTCTGGGCGGACGAACTGGCGCGCCTTGCCGGCTCGGTGGGGTAACGTCGCAGGCAGCAACACCGCAGACAGGCCGCCGGCGCGGCGGCGGAGGAGAAGCCCATGCCCGACCTGAGCGCTGCCGAAGTACTCGCCAAGTTCACCGACCGCGTGCTGCGCTGGACTGCGCAGGGGATGGAAGATCTGACGCAGGAGGAGGTGCACTTCCGCACCCACACCGATCAGAACTGCATCGGTTTCGAGGCCTGGCACATTGCGCGCACCGCCGACAACCTGATTCATTTCGCGTTCGAGCGCGAGCAGCCGCTCTGGCTGCAGCAGAACATGCACGAGGCCTGGGGGCTGCCCAAGGTGGATCAGGGTACGGGCACCTCGTTCGAGGAGGTCAGCAGCTGGGTCTTTCCCGAGGGCGCGGCGATCGCCGCCTATCTCAATGATGTGGCCGACGTGATCGTGCCGCGAATTCGCGGCATGAGCGATGAGTATCTGGAGTCGATCACGCGGATCGTGCCGCAGGGCGAGCTGCCGAAGTGGGAGATCATCGGCCAGGTGATCATCAATCACAGCAATAACCATCTGGGCCAGATCAACGTGGGCCGCACGATGCAAGGCAAGGACGGGCTCGGCTTCTAGCTGCGGAGCGGGTGGTGACGAACCTCGTATCGCCGCGTTCGCTGCGCCGGCAGATGGAGTCGCTGCGCAGCGGCGAAACTCCGCTCGAGGCGGAGATCGAGCGCAGCCTGGCGCGGTTGGAAGCGGTCAACCCGCAAATCCGCGCGCTGCTGCCCGACCCGCGCCGGCGCGAGCGCCTCGCCGCTGAGCAGCGCGCTTTGCAGGAGCGTTGGCCCGATCCCGCCGACCGTCCGCCGCTCTACGGGGCGATCGCCGCCGTCAAAGACATCTTCAACGTCGATCGAATGCCCACGCGCGCCGGCTCGGCGGTGCCGCCGGAATCGTTCAGCGGGCGCGAGGCCGATGCGGTCGAGCGCTTGCGCCGCGCCGGTGCGCTGGTGCTGGGCAAGACGGTGACCACCGAGTTCGCCTACTTCGCGCCCGGCGCGGCGGTCAATCCGCACAACCGCGCACACACCCCCGGCGGCTCCAGCAGCGGCTCAGCCGCAGCGGTGGCGGCGGGGATCGCCTCGATCGCGCTCGGCTCGCAGACTGTCGGGTCGGTCATTCGCCCGGCCTCTTTCTGCGGCGTGGTCGGCTTCAAGCCCTCGTTTGACCGCATCCCGACCGGCGGGATGCTCTACTTCTCGCGCTCGGTCGACCACGTCGGCTTCTTCACCGCGTCCGCGTCCGATGCGCTGTGCGCGGCGGCGGCGCTGCTCCTGGGCTGGCGCGCGGGCGAGGATGCGGAGGGCGGCGCGGCGCGGATCGGGATTCCGCGCGGCCCCTATCTGGAGCAGGCCGATCCAGCGATGCTCGACGCGCTCGAGAGCGCTGCGGCGCGGCTGCGCGCGCGGGGGATCTCGGTGGAGCCGGCGCCGACCCTGGGCAGCATCGCCGAGATCAACCAACACCATCAGCGCCTGATCGCCTATGAGTTCGCCGTTGAGCACGACGAGCGCTACGCGCAGTACGGGTCGATGTTTCGCCACGAGAGCGCAACGTTCTACGAGCGCGGACGCCGGATCGACCGCGCTGCCGCCGAGCAGGCCCGGGCCAGCCGCATCCAGCTGCGCCAGCGCCTGCACGAGCGGATGGATCGGGCGCAGATCGATGCCTGGTTGTGTCCGGCAGCGGTGGGGGCAGCCCCGCGGGGGCTGGCTTCGACGGGCGATCCAGCGATGAATCTGCCCTGGACGCACGCGGGGATGCCCGTGATCTCGCTGCCCTACGGGGAGCTGGAGGGGCTGCCGCTGGGGCTGCAGCTGGTCGGCCGGTTCGGGCGCGATGAAGCGCTGCTGGGGCAGGCGGTGCAGGTCGAGGCGGCGCTGGCGGAGTGAGGCGCGCTGGCCCCCCCGAGAGGAATCGAACCTCTGCGCACGGTTTAGGAAACCGCTGCTCTATCCGCTGAGCTACGGGGGGGGGGGGGACCAATGTGGCCCGGGGGCGGGCGGGCGCCGGGCCCGCGC
>CAYFZI010000021.1:0-43009 GCA_964347635.1 uncultured Dehalococcoidia bacterium | reverse complement strand
GTCAGCCCCAGCCGCTCCATCACGCCGGGGCCGTAGTTCTCCACGAACACGTCGTAGTGCGGCAGCAGCTCGAACAGCAGCGCGCGGCCGCGTTCGTCCTGCAGGTTGATCGCCGCCGAGCGCTTGTTCGCGTTCCAGTTGATGAAGTAGGCCGAGTCCTTCTCGCCGCCGAACACGTGGCGGCCTGGATCGCCCGCGCCCGGCTGCTCCAGCTTGACCACGTCCGCGCCCAGCCAGGCCAGCGCCTGCGTGCAGGATGTGCCCGCCTCGTATTGAGTCATGTCGAGAATGCGCATTCCATCGAGTGCGGGCATCGGTTCGGTCCTCTCATCGGGCGCTCCCGCGCTGGCCTGCCGCGTGGCCTGCATAGTACGGAGTATGCGCCGGCGGGCGGGTAGCATCGGCGCACCACCAGCACCATCGGATCATGAACAGAGGCCCCGCATGACCACTCCGACAGTCGGCGTCGCACCGGACGCCCCGCCCGAGCCCGCGGGCTACGACTGGCCGCAGATCACGGCCGATCTGACGCGCCTGCTGCGGCTGACGCCGACGCCCGTGGGCATGAAGCTGTTCGAGCGGGCCGCAGAGATGGAAGCCGTGCCGCGCATTCGCCGCCCCCGGCACAAGTTCGCGCTCGACCAGATCGTGGCCCAGGCGCGCTGGCTCAACTTCACCCTCGGGATCACGATGAACGACCTGATCGGCGCGCAGTGCGGCGCCCCGGTCGGCCTGCATCCCAACGAGGACGACGGCGAGTGGCGCCGCCGTACGACCATGACCAACGTCTGGTTTGCGACCGATGAGGACTCCATCCGGCACCAGCAGGCGATGGACGTGCTGCCCAGCGGCCGCTACACGGCGCTGGCCGTCTCGCCGCTCGCCGCCGGCCGCCTCAACCCGCCCGATCTGGTGCTGCTCTACGGCACCCCAGGGCAGATGATCATCCTGATCAACGGCCTGCAGTTCAGCGGCTACAAGAAGTTCGATTTCAGCGTCGTCGGCGAATCGGCCTGCGCCGACAGCTGGGGGCGGGCGCTGCGCACCGGCGAACCCTCGCTCTCGATCCCCTGCTACGCGGAGCGCCGCTTCGGCGGCGTCCAGGACGATGAGCTGCTCATGGCCCTGCCGCCGCGCTACCTGCCGAAGCTGATCGAAGGCCTCGCAGCGCTCTCGCGCAACGGCCTGCGCTACCCCATTCCGCCGCTCGGCATCCAGGCCGACCCTTCGGAATCGCTGGCGCGCTCCTACCAGGACCGCTTCTGAGACTGCTTCTGACGCTGCCGGCCGGCCGGCAAGCCCATCCGGCCCGGCATGCGGCGGCATGCGGGCGGCCGCCGCTTGACATTCTGCGCAGAAGCCGCCTAAGCTCGTCATTCGCACCCAGACGGCGCAGCGCGGCCGCCTCGCGCAGCTGCACCGCGCCGACGGGAGCGCCTTGACAAGGGACAAGTTGTGAGAAGCGTCCACAGCGCTCCCGGCCGCGACGCCGGGAGACGCGGGATTATAAGCGCCTCCCGCCCTGCACACTGCGCTGCTGCCTGCGGCCCCACGGCCGCGGTGCGCGGCAGCCGCAGCGGTGCGTGGCGGGGAGGCGAGCGTGTGGTTCATGCGCATGCGCAGCGCGTAGTGCGGATCAAGTGAAACAGGCGCACGGTGGATGCCTTGGCACTTCGAGCCGATGAAGGGCGTGGTGTGACTGCGATAAGCCACGGGGAGCCGTCAAGCAGGCTGATCCGTGGATTCCCGAATGGGGCAACCCGGCGGCGGTCATACGCCGCCACCGCGGACTGAACACATAGGTCCGATGGAGGCAACCGGGGGAAATGAAACATCTAAGTACCCCGAGGAACAGAAACGATTCCCGTAGTAGCGGCGAGCGAACCGGGAGCAGCCCAAACCCGCCGCCCCTAATGGGGCGCCCCCCTCTGGGCGGCGGGTGTTGTAGGGCGTTGCAACCGCGACGGGCGAATAGCGGCGGCAGTGACAAACTGCGCGGGTAGGCGAAGGCCCCTGGAACGGGCCGCCAGAGATGGTGACAGTCCAGTAGCCGACACCCGACGCAGCTGCCGGCAGCGTTCCTGAGTACCACGCGGCACGGCGAAAGCGCGTGGGAAGCTGGGGAGCCCACTCCCCAAGGCTAAATACTCGAAGTGACCGATAGCGGACCAGTACCGTGAGGGAAAGGTGAAAAGCACCCCGGGAGGGGAGTGAAATAGTTCCTGAAACCGTGTGCCCGCAAGCAGTGGAAGGGCCCCGCAGGGCCTGACCGCGTGCCTATTGAAGAATGAACCGGTGAGTTACGCTTTGTGGCGAGGCTAAGGCAGTCTCTGCCGCAGCCGCAGCGAAAGCGAGTCTGAACAGGGCGGTGCAAGTCGCAAGGCGTAGACCCGAAACCAGGTGAGCTACCCATGGGCAGGGTGAAGCGGGAGTAAAGCCCCGTGGAGGCCCGAACCTTCTTCAGTTGCAAATGGATTGGATGACCTGTGGGTAGAGGTGAAATGCCAAGCGAACCTGGCGATAGCTGGTTCTCCCCGAAATGCCTTTAGGGGCAGCGTTGGGGTTAGCCGACCGTGGAGGTAGGGCTCTGACTGGGTACGGGGGCGAAAAGCCTACCAACCCCTATCAAACCGCGAATGCCACGGCCGATGCCCCGGCAGTGAGACAGTGGGGGATAAGCTCCATTGTCGAGAGGGAAACAGCCCAGACCGCCGGCTAAGGTCCCGAAATCTCCGCTCAGTGGGAAAGGAAGTTCGGTCGCAGAGACAACCAGGAGGTTGGCTTAGAAGCAGCCATCCTTGAAAGAGTGCGTAATAGCTCACTGGTCGAGTGGCCGAGCGCCGACAATTCAACGGGGCTCAAGCGGAGTACCGAAGCCGCGGGATCCAGCTCCTCCGTCCGCGGAGGCCTGGATCGGTAGGGGAGCGTTCCGCCGGCAGTGAAGGCGGCGCCGCGAGGCGCGCTGGAGCGGGCGGAAGCGAGAATGCCGGTATGAGTAGCGCAAGGCATGTGAGAACCATGCCCACCGAATACCTCAGGGTTCCTACGGAAGGGCAATCCGCGTAGGGTTAGGCGGGCCTAAGCCGAGGCCGAAAGGCGTAGGCGATGGACAGCCGGTTCATATTCCGGCCCCGTTGGGCGCGTGTTTGAGCGGCAAGGGGCGACCCGGGTTGGCAGCCCGAGCGGGCCCATTGGACATGGTCCGTCGCGATCTCGTAGGCGCCAGGCGGGGCGTAAAGACCGCCTGATTAAGCGGAGGAGATCGCGGAAGCAGCGACGTCAGTCAAAGCGACTCCGGCGATCCTGCCCCGGCAAGAAAAACCTCGGCCGCAAATGCGCTCAGCGCCCGTACCACAATCCGACACAGGTAGGTGAGGGTAAGTACCTCCAGGTGGACGAGTGATTCCTCGCTAAGGAACTCGGCAAAATCGCTCCGTAACTTCGGGAGAAGGAGCGCCTCCGCTGTTGCGCCGGCTGGCCCGGCGCCGGCAGCGCAGGCCGCAGCGAGCAGGCCCAGGCGACTGTTTAACAAAAACACAGGTCTCTGCGAACGCGAAAGCGGATGTATAGGGGCTGACGCCTGCCCAGTGCTGGAAGGTTAAGGGGCGGACTTCACGGTCCCAACCGAAGCCCCAGTGAACGGCGGCCGTAACTATAACGGTCCTAAGGTAGCGAAATTCCTTGTCGGGTAAGTTCCGACCCGCACGAATGGCGTAACGATCTGGGCACTGTCTCGGCGAGGAGCTCGGCGAAATTGAAGTGGCCGTGAAGATGCGGCCTCCCCGCAGATGGACAAAAAGACCCCGTGGAGCTTTACTGCAGCTTGACATTGAAGGTCGCTATACGATGCGTAGCATAGGTGGGAGCCGGCGACACGGCGCTTCCGGGCGCCGCCGAGGCAACGGTGAAATACCACTCTTCCTATCGTGGCCTTCTCACGCGCGAGCAAGCGCGCGGACCCTGTCTGGTGGGCAGTTTGACTGGGGCGGTCGCCTCCTAAATCGTAACGGAGGCGCGCAACGGTCCCCTTAGGGTGGATGGAAATCACCTGTCACGTGCATTGGCATAAGGGGGCTTGACTGCGAGACAGACGCGTCGAGCAGGGACGAAAGTCGGCCAAAGTGATCCTACGGTTCCGAGTGGAAGGGCCGTGGCTTATCGGATAAAAGCTACCCCGGGGATAACAGGCTTATCTTGCCCGAGAGTTCACATCGCCGGCAAGGTTTGGCACCTCGATGTCGGCTCGTCGCATCCTGGGGCTGGAGTCGGTCCCAAGGGTTGGGCTGTTCGCCCATTAAAGCGGCACGCGAGCTGGGTTCAGAACGTCGTGAGACAGTTCGGTCTCTATCCTCTGCGGGCGCTGGAGCGTTGCGGGGAACTGCCCCTAGTACGAGAGGACCGGGGTGGACGGACCGCTGGTGTGCCAGTTGGGGGGCCGACCCCCACCGCTGGGTAGCCATGTCCGGACAGGAGAAGCGCTGAAAGCATCTAAGCGCGAAACCAACCTCAAGATGAGCGCTCCCGCCGCCATTGAGCGGATAAGGCCACGGGAAGACGACCCGTTCGATAGGCGACAGGTGGAAGCCCGGCAACGGGTGCAGCTGAGTCGTACTAATGGCCGAACGGCTTGATCCGCCCTACCCCCTGCGCAGCGCAGACCGCACGCACCGCACGCAGACGCCTCACAACTTGCCCCCGCAAGCGTTGCGGGATGGAGCAGCGGTAGCTCGTCGGGCTCATAACCCGAAGGTCGTGGGTTCGAATCCCACTCCCGCTACCAACCCCACCCTCCGAGAGCCGGTCCGCATTGGGCCGGCTCTCGGCCGTTAAACCCCCTCAACTGCCCAGCCTCAACCGCCCAGCGGCCGCGCCAGATCTTCATCGGTCGCCGCGTAGACGAGCAGATCGCCGCGCTCGATCTCCTGCGACAGCACCGGATTGAGCTGCACCTCCTGGCCCCGCACGACGGCCAGCAGGCGCCGCGTGGGGGCCGAATCGATGCTCGCCGCCGCGTCCAAGCGGCGCCCGATCCAGACCCGCGGCGCCTCAAACGTCGCCACCCCGTAAGCCTGCGTCAGCGGCAGAAAGTCGCGCGCCTGGCTGACCTGCAGCATGTGCGCGAAGCGTTCGGCGCCGTCCCGCTCGGGCCGCATCACGCGGTCTGCGCCGAGCCGCTCGAGGATCAGCGTGTGGCGGTCGCTGCGCGCCTTCGCGAAGACCAGCGGCACCCCGAGCGTCTGGCAGTTCATCAGCGCCAGCACGCTCGCATCCAGCTCGGCCGTCGACACCACCGCCACATCCACATCGCCCACCGCGATCTCGCGCAGCGCATCGAGGTCTGTGATGTCCGCGATCATCGCCCGCGCGACCAGATCGGCCACCGCGTTGACCACCCCTGCGTCCATATCCACGGCCAGCACATCGTGCCCCTGCTCCTGCAGCATCTCCGCGAGATGCGAACCGAAGCGGCCCAGACCGAGCACCGCCACCTGCATGCAATTCCTCCGTTAGCCGATCCGCACCGGCGCCGCCGGATAGCGGTATCGATCGTGCGGGCGGTCCGGAATCGCCAGCGCCACGAGCAGCGGCCCGAGCCGCCCGGCGAACATCAGCAGCATCAGGATATGCGCCCCCCAATGCGAGGCGGCGCCCGCAGCGCCCTGGCTCCAGCCCACGTTCGCCAACGCCGACATCGCATCGAACGCCGCCGCCAGCGGGGCCAGCTCTGCCTCCACCGCGATCAGTGCCGCGGCGCCGGCGGCGTACGCGGTCAGCCCGAGCATCACCACGGCGAACGCCCGCACTACGACTGCAGCCGGCACCTCGCGCCCGAACGCGACTACCTGCCCGCGTCCGCGCAGCGCGGAAAAGACAGCAAAGACAGAGACCATAAAAGCGCCGATCTTGATCCCGCTCGCCGTCGACGTGGAGGCTCCGCCGATCAGCATCAGCGGCAGGATCCCGGCCGTCGTGCCGCTGCCGAGCTGCTCGATCGGCGCCGTGCTCATACCCGTGGTGCGGTTGACGGAGAGGAAAAATCCATTGATCAGCCGCGAACCGCCGCTCTGCCCGGCCATCACCCCGTTCCACTCCGCAGCAATGAAGATCAGCATTGCCAGCAGCAGCAGCGCGCCCATGCCCCACAGCACCACGCGTGTGTCGAGCGTCCAGCGCCGCCGCCCGCGCGGCAGATCGAACACGGTCAGAAACGAGAGGCTGCCGACCAGCGCCGCCGCGCCCATCACGACCACCGGGTAACCCTCCGCCGCCTGCCCCGTCAGCCCCTGCCCGCCGCCCATCAGATCGAAGCCGGCGTTGTTGAACGCCGAAACAGCGTGGTAGAGCGCCATCCAGACCGAGCGCCCGCCGCCGAACTCCAACACAAACCAGGGCAGCAGCAGCGCGAACGCGGCCAGCTCCGCAGCGGCGGTGTAGACCATCACCCGCCGCAGCAGGCGCGGCGCGCCGGCCACCTCCGTGCCGCTGCCGGCCAGCTCCATGCCGAAGAACTGCCGCCCCCGCATCCCCAGCCGGCGGCCCGCGATCAGGATCAACAGCCCCGCGTACATCGTCACGCCGAGCCCGCCCAGCTGCAGCAGCAGCAGCGTCACCGCTTCGCCGAACCAGGAAAAACTGTCGGCCGTGTCGAAGCGCGTCAGCCCCGTCACGCTGACCGCCGAGACTGCCGTGAAGAGCCCGTCGAAAAATCCCACCTCGACGCCGGCCTCGGCGGAGATATCGAGGCTGAGCAGCGCGCCGCCGCCGACCATCACGACCGCGAACGCGACGACCACCATCCAGGAGCGCGGCGCGATCGTCCAGCGCCGCCGCCGCTGGCGCACCCGCACCACCTCCGGTGCGAGCCGCGCGCGCCGCAGCACCACATTGCCGGGGCGGCGCCGATAGCCCTGCGACATTCAACCTCCCGCTCCCGCCGCAACTCTACGCCCGCCTAAGCCGCCGGGCCGTAGTACGCTCACTGTGCCGGCCCCATCGTCTAGAGGCCTAGGACGCCAGCCTTTCAAGCTGGTAGCACGGGTTCGAATCCCGTTGGGGCCACCACTTCTGCAGCCTGCGCGCTGTGCAGCGCGGCCTGAGCGCGGTCGCGCGCCCCTGCCGAATACCCGCTCTCCCCGCCCGCCCCGCTCCCGCCCACTGGCGCTTGCGCCGGAGCGTGGTATCGTCAGTTGCGGCGCTGGTGATCAGAGCGCGGCGGAACCACCCGTTCCCATCCCGAACACGGCAGTGAAACGCCGCAGCGCCGACGATACTGGGGGGGCGACCCCCTGCGGAAAATAGGCCATTGCCAGCCCACCCTAGAAACCGCCCGCCGTTCGGCGGGCGGTTTTCTTTCGCCTCGTGCGTGCTCGGCTGCCCGCGCCCCAGTACCGCTGTGATATGCTGTTGCGCGCGCTGGACAGACGCCAGACATCTCATGGAAAGGGGAGGGCGCCGCTGCGGCTGCGCCCCACAGCAGCTTGACGACAGAATCCACCGAACCGGCCATGATCGAGGCGGCCCCATCCGCCGCCCCCGTAGCCCCTGAACGAACCTCCCCCGCACCGGCCGCACCGGCGACCATGGAAGAGCTGCTCGCCGAGCAGGGCCGCGAACCGCTCAACCCGCAGCGCGGCGACGTGATCGAAGGCGTCGTCGTGCACTGGAGCGGCACTGCCCTGATCGTCGATGTCGGAGCCAAATCCGAAGGCATCGTGCCGGCCGAGGAAATGCGCTCGCTCGACGTGCCCGATCGCGACATGCTCAAGACCGGCGACCCGGTGCACGTCTTCGTGACCGATTCAGAGGCCGAGGGCGGCGCGCTCGAACTCTCGATCGACCGTGCGCGCGGCGAACAGGGCTGGCACGAGCTGCAGCGCCGCCACGACGCCGGCGAAGTCTTCGACGGCCGCGTGACCGGCAGCAACAAGGGCGGCTTGCTCGTCAACGTCGAGGGCGTCAACGCCTTCGTCCCCCTCAGCCAGATCGTCGGCATCACCGGCGACCGCGAGCAGGCGATCGCCCAGCTGGGCGAATACGAGGGGCGCTCGCTGCGCTTTAAGGTGATCGAGATCAACCGCCGCCGCAACCGCGTGATCCTCTCCGAGCGCGCCGCCGTACAGGAATGGCGCGCCGAGCAGAAGGACCGCCTGCTCGATGAGCTGAACGAGGGCGAAATCCGCAGCGGCCGGATCACCAGCATCCGCCCCTTCGGCGTCTTCGTCGATCTCGGCGGCGCCGACGGCCTCGCACACCTCTCCGAACTCTCCTGGGAGCGCGACGTCGACCCAGAGGCGATGTTCACGATTGGCCAGAACGTCAACGTCTACATCACCAAAATCGACAAAGAATCGAAGAAGATCGGCCTCTCGATCCGCCGCGCCTCGCCCGAGCAGTGGGATGAAGTGGTGAGCCGCTTCGAGGTCGGCCAGATCGTCCCCAGCACGGTCACCAAGCTGGTCACGTTCGGCGCGTTCGCGCGCATCGAAGGCCCCGTCGAAGGCCTTGTCCACGTCTCCGAGCTGGCCGACCGCCGCATCACGCACCCGCGCGAGGTGGTGATCGAAAACGACGTCATCCCGGTCAAGATCGTGCGGATCGAGCGCGATCGGCACCGCCTCGGCCTCAGCCTGCGCCAGGCTCGCACCGACGCCGAACGGGCCGGCTGGATCTTCAATCGGGACGGCGGCATCGCCCGCCTGCCCGCCGCGGTCGCCGAGCAGTTCGGGATCGAACAGGACGAAGCAGCGCCGCCCCCGCGCCCCGAACCCGCAGCGCCCAGCAGCGCCCCTGCGGCCGCGCCGGAGACGGCCTTGCCCGCCCCCACGACCGCAATGGAGGCAGCGCTCCAGCGCGCCGGCGTCACCGAGCGAGATTTCGGCCCCGCCGACCGCTGACGGCATTTCTCCGCACCGCATATCCAGCAGCATGGCCGATCGCCTTGGGCGTGTTGCGTCAAGCGCAGTGTGGGCGTTGCGCGCGGCTAGCTGATACGCTGAACCCACGCGAGTAAGCGCGCACGGGAGGACGATATGGCAGACCGCTTCGACAAGTTCACCGAGCGCGCACGCCGCGTGTTGACGCTGGCGCAGGAGGAGGCGCAGCGCTTCAACCACAACTACATCGGCACCGAGCACCTGCTGCTCGGGCTCGTCCGGGAGGGCGACGGCGTCGCCGCCAAGGTGCTCTCCAACCTCGGCGTCGAGCTCGGCAAGGTCCGCTCCGCAGTCGAATTCATCATCGGTCGCGGCGACCGCGCTGTGCTCGGCGAGATCGGCCTCACGCCCCGCGCCAAAAAGGTGATCGAGCTCGCCGTCGACGAGGCGCGGCGCCTCAACCACCATTACATCGGCACCGAGCATCTGCTGCTCGGGCTCGTCCGGGAGGGCGAGGGCATCGCCGCCGGCGTGCTGGAAAGCCTCGGCGTCAACCTCGAGCGCGTGCGCGCCGAGACGACCCGCATCCTCTCGCAGAGCGGCCCTCAGACCGCCGGCGCCGGCGCTGGTGCACGCCAGTCCAACCGCACCCCAACCATCGACCAGCTCGGTTTCGACCTCACCGCCGCGGCCCGCAACAGCACGCTCGACCCGGTCATCGGCCGCGAGAAAGAAATCCAGCGGGTCGTGCAGATCCTCTCGCGCCGCACCAAGAACAACCCGGTACTGATTGGCGAGCCGGGCGTCGGCAAAACCGCCGTCGTCGAAGGCCTCGCCCAGCACATCGCCAGCGGCGACGTGCCCGAGACTCTGCAAGGCAAACGCCTGCTCACGCTCGACATCGGCTCGCTTGTCGCCGGCACCAAGTACCGCGGTGAATTCGAAGAACGGCTCAAGAAAGTCGTCGAAGAGATCAAAGGCGCCGGCAACTGTGTGCTGTTCATCGATGAGCTGCACATGCTGGTCGGCGCCGGCGCCGCCGAGGGCGCGGTCGACGCAGCCAACATCCTCAAACCCTCGCTCGCCCGCGGCGAGCTGCAGACAATCGGCGCAACCACGCTCGACGATTACCGCAAGCACATCGAGCGCGACGCCGCCCTCGAGCGCCGCTTCCAGCCGATCGTCGTCGAAGAGCCGAGCGTCGAAGAGACGATCGAAATCCTGCGCGGGATCAAAGACCGCTACGAAGAGCACCACAAACTGACCATCACCGACGAGGCGCTGGTCGCCGCCGCCGAGATGTCCTCGCGCTACATCAGCGACCGCGCGCTGCCCGACAAGGCGATCGACCTGATCGATGAGTCGGCTTCGCGCGTGCGCATCCGCCGCTCCTACACGCCGCCCTCGCTCAAGGAAGCCACCGTCGGCCTTGAGGGCATCCGCAAGGAGAAAGAACAGGCGATCAACCAGCAGCAGTACGAATACGCCGCCGACCTGCGCGACCGCGAACTGAAACTGCAGGAGCGCATCGGCCAGCTCGAAACCGACCTCGACCAGGAGCGCGAGCGCGACTCCTCAGATGTGCTCGCCGAAGACATCGCCGAAGTCGTCTCGATGTGGACCGGCATCCCCGTCGTGCAGATCGCGACCGAGGAGTCCGAGCGCCTGCTGCACATGGAAGAGGACATTCACAAGCGCATCGTCGGCCAGGAAGAGCCGATCGTGGCGCTGGCCAAGGCGGTCCGCCGCGCCCGCGCCGGACTCAAGGACCCGCGCCGCCCGATCGGCGTGTTCATGTTCCTCGGCCCCACCGGCGTCGGCAAGACCGAGCTGGCCCGCGCGCTCGCCGATTTCATGTTCGGCTCCGACGACAACATGATCCGCCTCGACATGTCCGAGTTCATGGAGCGTCACACCGTCGCGCGGCTTGTCGGCGCGCCTCCCGGCTACGTCGGCTACGACGACGGCGGCCAGCTGACCGACACCGTGCGCCGCAAGTCCTACTGCTTGATCCTGCTCGACGAGATCGAAAAGGCCCATCCCGAAGTCTTCAACATGCTCTTGCAGGTCTTCGACGACGGCCACCTGACCGACGCCAAGGGCCGCCGCGTCGACTTCCGCAACACCATCATCATCATGACCTCGAACGTCGGCTCCGACCTGATCCGGCGCGAGAACAGCCTTGGCTTCACCGCTCAGGCCAATGAGGAGCAGAGCGAGCGTCAGCGCTACGAGCGGATGAAGGACAAGGTCCTGCAGGAGATGAAGCGCATCTTCCGCCCCGAGTTCCTCAACCGAGTCGACACGACGCTGGTCTTCCACCCGCTCAGCAAGACCCACATCCGCCAGATTGTGGACATGATGCTCAGCGAGGTCGATCAACGGGTGCGCGAAAAGGGGGTCGAGCTCGATGTCACCGAGCCGGCCCGCGAGTGGCTCGGTGAAAAAGGCTACGACCCCGTCTTCGGCGCGCGTCCGCTGCGCCGCGTGATTCAGGAGCGGCTCGAAGACTCGCTTTCCGAGGCGCTGCTGCGCGGCGATTTCGAGCCGGGCGACGCGATCCGCGTCGACCTGACCACCGAGATCAACGAAAACGGCGCCGAAGAGCAGATGCTCCGCTACGAGCGCGTGGCCAAGGCCGCGGATCCCGCCGCCGGCTCCGACGAAGCCGAAGAGGAGGAAGGCGAAGCGATCGCCACCTCTTGAGCTGAGCGGTTAGTTGAGCGGCTGGCGCCTGGCCGGCTTACGCCCCCCGCGGGCGGTGATCATCCCGCCAGGCCAGTACGCTCTGCAGCAGCCCCAGCCCAACAAACAGCATCAACAGCGATGAGTTGCCGATGCTGATGAAGGGCAGTGGAATCCCCGTCACCGGCAGCAGCCGAATATTGATCGCCACGTTGATAAACGTCTGCACCGCGATCATCGTCAGCATGCCCACCGCGAGCAGCCGGCCGAGCGGCTCCGGCGCGCGCGCGGCCACGCGCAGAATCCGAAACAGCAGCAGAATCATCAGCCCGAACAGCGCCATCGCGCCCACAAAGCCCAGCTCTTCGCTGAGCACGCTGAAAATGAAGTCGGTCGTCTGAATCCGCACGAAATCCAGCTGCGTCTGGGTGCCCTGCGTCAGCCCTTGCCCCCACAGCCCGCCGGAGCCCACCGACGTCTCCGCCTGAATCACGTTGAAGCCCGCCCCCTGCGGGTCTGTCGTGGGGTCGATAAACGCGCGAATCCGATCACGCTGATAGTCCTGCACCCCCGCCGCCAGACCAACCGGGATCAGGCACAGCCCAATCGCCGCGAGCGTCGCGTAGTGCCGCAGCCGCGCGCCGGCGAACGCCGTCATCACCAGCCAGAGCGCCACGAACACGATCGCACTGCCCGCATCGGGCTCGAGGAAGACCAGCCCCGCCGGTACGACGCAGATCAGCAGCGACGCCGCGAAGATCCGCCATTCCTGCAGGCGGTCGCGGTAGTCGGTCAGAAACTTGGCCAGCCCGATGATCGTCATCAGCTTCCCGATCTCGGAAGCCTGCACGACCGTGAAGCCGAGGTCGAACCAGCGCCGCGCGCCGAACTCGCTGCTGCCCACGAACAGCACCAGCACCAGCACCGCGATCCCGAAGGCATAGGCCAGCCAGCCGAGCGCGTCGATCAGCCGATAGTCGACCCGCGTCAGTGCGATCATCAGCAGCGCGCCGACGCCGGCGAAGGCGATGTGCCGCTGCACTTCGGTCGAGAGCACGATCCCCTCCGCGCCGCGCGGCAGCGAGGCGCTGTAGATCACCAGCGCTCCGTAGGCCGTCAGCGCCAGCGCGGCAACCAGCAGCAGCGGATCGAAGTGCCGCCAGGAATACCCGCTCATTGCGCCGACCGTGCCCGAATGGCGCGGAACAGGCGCTCGTTTTCCGCATCCGAGACTTCGATCCGCGGGTAGGGCGGCGGCGGCGCCTGCTCAAGCGCGCCGGAGGTTTCCGCCCAGGCGCGCAGAATCTCCCCGCCCGCCGCAGCCGAGAGATAGCCCGCGCCGAACTCGAAGAACACCACGACCGCTACCTGCGGGTCGTCGAACGGCGCGAACGCGATGAACCAGCCGTGCGTCTGGCCTTCCTCTCCCGTCGCCGGCCCCGTCTGTGCGAACTCCGCCGTGCCCGTCTTGCCGCCGATCAGCATCTCTGGCAGCGCCGCATGCGCATCGTGCGATGTGCCGGCGAGCGTCGAGAGCGCCATCCCTTCCCGAATCACGCGCAGCGCCTCCGGGTCGAGCTCGAGCTGATTGCGCACGATTGGCTGGAAAGGCCGCACCGCATTGCCGTCTGCATCCCGCACTTCGCGCACGATCTGCGGTTGGTAGACCGTGCCTCCATTGGCGATCGCCGCCGTCGCCACCGCCATCTGCAGCGGCGTCACCGTCACGAAGCCTTGGCCGATCGCGAAGTTGTAGGTATCGCCGTCCAGCCACGGCTCGCCGAACGTCTGCTGCTTGATCTCTGGATCCGGGATCAGCCCGCCGACCTCGCCGCTGAGGTCGATGCCGGTCGGGCTGTCGAATCCGAACGCGCGCGCCCATTTGGCCAGCGCCCGCGGCCCCGCCCCTTCGAATTCCACATCGCCGGCCACAATCCCCTCGGCCGCCAGCGCATCGAGATACGCCTGTTCTGAGGGATGGCGCGGCGGCGCCTCAGGATGCCGGTAGGGCGAGCCGCCGGCGAGGTAAAAGAAGTAGACATTGCTCGACTCCGCAAGCGCCTGCCGCAGGTCATACGTCCCCTGCACCGTGTCGCCGAAGATGTACGTAATGCCGACGTTGAGCTCGTTGTGCACCTCAAGCTCGCCGGGCGAATAGATGCGCGTCTCTGGGGTCGCTGCGCCTTCAGCCAGCGCCGCGGCCGCCGTGACCACCTTGAAGGTTGAGCCGGGCGGAAAGGCGTCTGCAACCGCGTGGTTGCGCAGCGGTTGGCGATCGGGGTCACCGAGCGCCTCCCACTGCTCCTCGCTCAGGCCGTCCTGAAAGCTGTTCAAGTCATACGTCGGGATCGAGACGAGCCCGAGCACTTCGCCCGTGTCGACTTGCAGCACCACAGCCGCCGCGAAATACGAGGCGCCGGCGTGCCGCAGCAAAATCTGCTCAATCTGCGCTTGCAAGTCCAAGTCGATTGTGAGCACCAGGCTGTGGCCCGGGATCGGCGCCTCGGCGCTCAGCTCGCGCAACTCGCGGCCCACCGCGTCGACCTCGATCTGGCGCCGCCCGGCCTCGCCCCGCAGCAGCGGCTCATAGGTCGCCTCGAGCCCGGTCTGGCCGATCTTGTCGTTGTAGCGGTAGCGCTCCTCGGCCCGCGCCGCGTACTCCTCCTCCGTGATCCAATGCACATAGCCAAGAATGTGCGACATCAGCTCGCTGTGGTAGTAGCGCCGCTGCGCGGCCGTCTCGATGCGGATGCCGGGCAGCTCGCTCCGCCGCGTTGAGAGATCAAACACGACCGAATCTGTGGGGTCGTCCGAAATCACCAGCGGGCGCAGCGGATCGTTGCTCGCTTTGCGCTCCAGAATCTGCTGCTCAATCTCCCAGGCCGGCCGCTCGAAGATCTCAGCCAGCGCCGCCGCGATCGCTCCCTCCTCTCCGTCCGGTACATCGGCCGGTATCAGCGTTACTTGGTAGGTCGGGAAGTTTTCGACCAGCGGCGTGCCCTTGGCGTCGTAGATCAGCCCCCGCGCCGGCGTGATGTCGTATGTGCGGACCCGGTTGATATCCGCGCGCGCCGCATACTCCTCGTGCTTGAGCAGCTGCAGCCGCACCAGCTGCACTGTCAGAATGCCGAACAGCAGCAGCACCCCGCCGGCCAGCAGCCAGACTTTCAGCAGCACCGGCAGGCCTTCGGCCGGCGGTTCGAGCGCGCCCGGCAGACGCGCCATCAGAGCGCGGCCCGCTCAGTGCGGGGCATCGCCAGAACGCGGGCGAGCGCATACACGGGGATCCCCAGCAGCACATTGACCGCGATGCTCGGCGCCATCACGTCGCGCAGCGCCTCGGCCCAGTTGACCGCGGTCGTGCTGATCTCGACTGCTGCCGCGAGAGCGGCGAAGTGCAGCACCGTGGCGGTCGCGATCAGCAGCAGCGCCGCCAGCCATGCGGGGCGCTGCCGCTCCTCCCGCCGCAGCATCGCCGCAGCCCCGATCGGCGCCAGCGCCGCCACGCTGACCGCCATGCTCTGAAACGCCAGCAGCCCCATCCCAATCCCGGCCAGCGGCGCCGCGGCCATCACCTCGCGCGGGTCGCGCAGCACGGCCAGACAGCAGAGCGCCACCAGCAGCAGGTTCGGCCCCACCCCGAAGAAATCGAACAGCGGCGCGATCGAAGTCTGGAACAGCACCAGCGCCGCGATCACCGCGGCCAGAATTGCCCACCTCACGGAGCGCTCCGCGCGGCGGCGTCATCGTCCCGCTGCAGATCGGGCGGCGAGAAGGTCAGCTGCACGAGCACCTGCTCGAGCTGCTCGAGCGGCGCCAGCGGCTGCAGCCGCACCTGCCGGAATGCGTCCTGCACATTGCCGTCCACCGATGAGACGCGCGCCACCGGCAGCCCCTGCGGCAGCAGGCCGTCGAGCCCCGAAGTGACGAAAATATGGCCGAGCTCGACTTCCGCGCTCCACGGCAGCACCGCATCGAGATTGCCCAGCGTGTCGCCGCTCGCCACGCTCTCCGTGCGGCTTGGCTGGTGCAGCACCCGCACCGCGCTGTCTGGGTCGGTGATCAGCTGCACGTAGGACGTGTTCACCCGCGCCTCGATCACGATCCCCACCAGCGTGCCGCCGGCCGCGAGCACCGGCATCCCGACCGCCACCCCGTGCCCGCGGCCGCGGTCGATCCCGACAATCGTGCGCAGGCCCGTCAGATCGCGGATGATCACATTGGCCGGCAGCAGCAGGTCGTCGGATTCCGCCTGGACGGCGAGCAGCTCGGCGCGCCCGCTGACCTGAATCTGCAGCTCGCGCAGCCGTGCGTTGTCCGCCTCGAGCTGCTCGATCCGCTGCCGCAGCGCGCGGTTTTGCTCCTCCAGACGGTCAAAGTCGTCGATCTCTGCCACCAGGCTTGCGATCGGCTCGCCGGCCTGCCGCAGCGCACGCTGGACCGGCCCAAACAGCGACGCCGTCTCATCCTCGACCGGCGCGCTCCAGCCCTGCCAACCGAGCAGCGCCAGCAGCGCCACGAGCGCGGCGATCGCAATCGACCACTGCAGCCGCGGCCGCCCCAATCGCACCGACAGCCCCTAGCGGCGGCGCGCTGATGACGTGTGCGACCCCACCCGGTCCAGCGCTTCCAGCGCTGTCAGCGCCTCCGTGCAGCCGCGCACCACGCAGGTCAGCGGCGATTCGGCGATATAGGCTGGGAAGCGCGTCTCCTGCGAGATCCTGCGGTCCAGCCCGGGCAGCAGCGCCCCGCCCCCGGCGATCGCGATCCCTTGCGTCATCATGTCCGAGACTAGCTCCGGCGGGGTGATCTCGAGTGTCTTGCGCACCGCGTCGACCAATGCGGCGACCGCCGAGGCGATCGCGTCGCGCAGCTCAACCGTGCTCACCTCGACCGTCTTGGGCAGCGAGGAGGCCAGGTCGCGGCCGCGGAACGCGACGCTGCGCTCGCGTTCGAGCGGAAACGCCGATGCCCCCTCCAGCTTGATCCGCTCCGCCGTCGCTTCGCCGATCTGCATATTGTGCACCTGCCGCGCGTAGGTCATGATCGCCTGGTCGATCTCGTCGCCGGCCACGCGGATCGACGTGCTCACCACGATTCCGCCCATCGCACACACCGCAACCTCAGTCGTGCCGCCGCCCACATCCACAATAATGCTACCGCGCGCGTCAAATGTCGGCAGCCCCGCTCCAATCGCCGCCGCCATCGGCTCCTCAATCAGGTGCACCTCGCGCGCGCCGGCGTTGCGCGTCGCATCGAACACCGCGCGCTTCTCGACCTCGGTCGCGCCGCTCGGCATGCCGACCATCACCCGCGGCCGCCGCAGGCCGATCCCGCTGCGGTCGTGCGTGGCGCGGATGAAGTACTGCAGCATCCGCTCGGTCACCTCGAAATCCGAGATCACTCCGTCGCGCAGCGGCCGCACCGCCACGATGTGCGCCGGCGTCCGCCCCACCATCGTCTTCGCCTCCGCGCCGATCGCCAGCACCGAGCGGTTGATCCGGTCAATTGCCACCACCGAGGGTTCATCGATCACAATTCCCTGCCCGCGCACCGCCACCAGCGTGTTCGCGGTGCCCAGATCGATCCCAATGTCGTGCGAAAAACGGTTGGTGATCCAGCTCAAGGGATGCCAAACCATCGCACGAAGTTCCGATCCGGGCTGCAGAGATCGATACACGGCGCGGCCGCGCCGAACGCACACTCACGATACTCCGTACCGCATCCTCAAACCCAATCAACCCCCATCCATTACGGAACGCACAACACCGCCGCGCCCGCTGCCCCCGCTTACCGCCGGCGACTCGGGTACCGCCGCCCCGCAGAGCGCGTCTGGATGGCGGCGCTCCACGCCGGCCAGCAACGCGAACAGCTCCTCACCCGGCGGCAGCGCTGAGTGAAATTCCGCCTTCTCGACCTGGCGGCCGAGCACCTCACTGAGCCGCCCCGCGTTGCAGCGCGGCCGCTTCCCGCCGGGCGCGATCGGGTAGATCCGCGGCCCCGCAGGCTCGAACGTCTGGAACGCGCTGCCCAGTACACGGGGCGCCGCGTCCACAAACCGCATCGGTGTCGACCGGCGGCTAGGCATCGACCTTGCCGCGAGCCGCCGGCAGGGACCGCGGCGCCAGGATCATTCGGCCCGGCGGCCGCCTCCGCCTGAGTGCTAACCGCCGCCGGCGGCGCCATCGAACTGGGGGCGGGCAGCACCCTATTTCGTGTCCTATGTCCTGTCCGCCCCTTCACTTAGGTGTGGGACACGGGACACTGCTGCCAGCTGCAGGCGCTGCTTAGCTACCGCCAGACGCTTCCGCGCAGCTATGCGTCTGGTGGCTCGCTGTCCTCGCCCTCGTCCTCTTTCCGATCCTTGTCCTTAGCAAACTCTGCTGCGGCCGCCGCTGGATCGGCCAGCGCACCCAGCAACCGCGCCTCATCCCAGATCGGCACTTCCAGCTCCTGCGCCTTGTGCAGCTTGCTGCCCGCCGCCTCGCCGGCGATCAGCGCGGTCGTGCTTTTGCTCACGCTGCCCGAGATCGCAGCGCCCAGCTGCTTCAGCGCCGCCTGCGCTTGCGGGCGGCTCATCGCCTCCAGCCGCCCGGTGATCACGAACCGCAGGCCCTCCAGCGGCCGCGCTGCCGGTTCCGCTGCGCGCTCCAGCTCATGCTGCAGGCCGGCCTCAATGAGGCGCCGCACGATTGCTCGGTTGCCGCTGTCTGCGGCCCACTCCGCGATGCTCTCCGCGATCACCCCGCCGACGCCGTCCACCGCTGCGAGCGTCTCTGCTTCTGCATCCAGCACCGCTTCGAGCGAGCCGAACTGCGCGGCCAACAGCGCAGCGACCTCGCCGCCGACATGGCGGATGCCCAGCCCCGTCAGCAGCGGCGGCAGGCCCCGCTGCTTGCTCGACTCAATCGCCGCCAGCAGGTTCTCCAGGCGCTGCCCGGGCAGATACTCGCCCTGTTCCCGCTCCGCCTTTGTCTTCGCTTTCACACCCAGAAACGGCGTCGCGCCCAGCTCCGCCCGCCGGCTCGGCAGATCGTAAATGTCCGCAGCCGAGCACACATAGCCTCCATCGATCAGCTCCGCGATCAGCTTCTCCCCCAGCCCCTCGATGTCCATCGCCGCGCGCCCGGCGAAGTGCTCGATGCCCCGCTGCAGCACCGCCGGGCACCGCGCGTTCCCGCAGTGCACCACCGCGTCTTCCGCAGCGCGGAGGACCGGCTCGCCGCAGCTTGGGCAGCACTCAGGCATCTGCCAGGGCTCCGATTGATCGGGGCGGCGGGCCAGAATCGGCCCCACCACCTGCGGAATCACCTCACCGGCCCGACGCACCACCACCGTGTCGCCCTCGCGCACATCCTTGCGGTGAATGTCGTCGAGGTTGTGCAGCGTGGCGTGCTCGACGGTCACGCCCCCAATCTGCACCGGCTCCAGCTCGGCGTACGGGTTGAGGCTGCCGGTGCGCCCCACGTTGATCAGAATGCGCTTCAACAGCGTCGCCGCCTCCTGGGGCGGAAACTTCCAGGCGATCGCCCAGCGCGGCTCGCGGCCGACGATCCCGAGATCCTGCTGCAGGCGAATGTCGTCAACCTTGACGACCACCCCGTCCATATCAAAGGGCAGATCACCGCGCTGCCGCGTCCAATGCTCGCAGGCGCCGATCACCTCCTCGAGGTTGGCGTGCTGCGCCGCGTTCGGCGAGGTTGGCAGCCCCATAGCGGCCAGCCACGCGAGCGTCTGCCAGTGTGAATCGGGCGGCGCTCCGCCCTCCACCCAGCCGAGCTGATAGATCGCGATGTCCAGCGGCCGCTGCGCCGTGATGCGCGGATCCTTCTGCCGCACGCCGCCTGCGGCGGCGTTGCGCGGGTTTGCGAATAGCCGCTCCGGGCGCCGCCCGTCTGCGATCCGCTGCTGGTTGCGCTCAGCGATCTGCTCGTTGAGCGCGTCGAAGCCGGCCTTGGGCATGAACACCTCGCCGCGCACCTCGAAGCGGCGCGGCGGCGCGCCCGCCAGCTGCTGCGGCACCGCTGGGATGCGCCGAATGTTCGGCGTCACGTCCTCGCCGCGCCGGCCGTCGCCGCGCGTCGCCGCCCGCGCCAGACGCCCCTCCTCATAGACCAGCGCGATCGCCAGGCCGTCGATCTTCGGCTCCGTCACCCAGGTGAACGATTCGCGGTCGAGCAGCCGCGCAGCCCGTTCCTGCCACTCGCGCAGCTCGTCGGCGTTGAATGCATTGCCGAGGCTGAGCATCGGCAGCGGATGCTCCACAACCGCAAACGTGGTTTCCTCGATCGTGGCCCCCACCTGCTGAGTCGGGCTGTCAGCCGCGGCTAGCTCGGGGAACCGCGCTTCCAGCCCGCGCAGCTCGCGGAACAGCGCGTCATAATCTGCGTCGCTGATTTCTGGGGCGTCGTCGATGAAATAGCGCCGGTTGTGATGCCGAACCTGCTCACGCAGCTCCTCCACCCGGCTGCGCGCGCCGATCTGTGCGCTGTCGGCTGTTGGAAGATCTACAGAGGTCATCGGAATTGACTATATGGACGCAGCGATCTCACTGGTAGGCTGGACTTACCGTGGTTGACCTTGGTTTACTTGATGTGCTGATTCTGGATTACGGAGCGGGCAATTTGCGCTCCGTGGTGCGCGCTGTGGAGCGCGTCGGCGCGCGGCCCGAAGTCTCCTCCGCACCGGCCGCGCTCGATCAGGCCGATGCCGTGATCCTGCCCGGCGTCGGCGCTGCCGCCGACACGATGCGCAACCTGCACGCACACCGCCTTGTCGAGCCGATCCTCGAATACATCGCCGCCGATCGCCCCTTCCTCGGCATCTGCATGGGCCTCCAGGCCTTGATGACCGCCTCCAACGAAGGCGGCGACCACCCTTGCCTCGATGTGCTGAGCGGCCGCGTCGTGCGCCTGCCGGCCGGCCGGAAAGTGCCGCATATGGGCTGGAACCGTGTCTGGCCGCACCGCCCCAGCCCGCTCTTCGACGGCATCCCGGCGGGCAGCTATTTCTACTTCGTCCACTCCTACTTCTGCGATCTGAGCGGCGAGGCCGATCTGCTCGCGACCGCCGATTACGGCATCCCCGTGACCGCCGCGGTGCAGCGCTCGAATCTCGCCGCGACCCAGTTTCACCCCGAAAAGAGCGGCGCCTACGGGCTCCGCATCTACCGCAACTTCCTCGCCGCCGCGGCCAGCGCGCAATGATCGAGGTGCTGCCCGCGATCGATATCCGCGGCGGGCGCTGCGTGCGCCTGCGCCAGGGCGACTACGAGCGCGAAACCGTCTTCGACTCGGACCCCGCCGCGGCCGCGCTGCGCTGGATCGACGCCGGCGCGGCGCGGCTCCACGTCGTCGACCTCGACGGCGCGCGTGAAGGGCGCCCCGTCAACGCCGACGCCGTCGAACGAATCGTCGGCCTCGGCCTCCCCGTCCAGGTGGGCGGCGGGATCCGCGACGCCGCTGCGGCGGAGCGCTACCGCGCCGCCGGCGCCGCCCGCATCATCCTCGGCACCGCCGCGATCTCCGACCCTGCGTTTCTCCAGGATGTGCTGGCCGGCGGGCGCGGCGATGTCGTCGTCTCCGTCGACGCCCGCGCCGGCGAAGCGGCGATTGCAGGCTGGACCGAGTCGAGCGGGCGCGATGCCCTCGAGGTCGCGCAGCAGCTCGAACAAGCCGGCGCCGCGCGCTTGATCTACACCGACATCGCCAGCGACGGGATGCTCGGCGGGCACGACCAGGCGGTCTTCGCCCGTATCGCCGCGGCTGTCTCGATCCCTGTCATCGCCGCCGGCGGAATCGCCGCTGCGACCCAGATCCGCGCCCTGCGCGAAGCCGGGGCGGCCGGCGTCGTGCTCGGGCGCGCGCTCTACGACGGGCGCCTCAGCCTCGCCGAGGCGATCGCCGCCGCCCGGCCGGCCGGAGCGCCCGCGTGCTAACCAAGCGGGTCATCGCCTGCTTCGATGTCGACGGCGGCCGCGTCGTTAAGGGGATCTCCTTCGTCGAGCTGCGCGACGCCGGCGACCCCGTCGAAATGGCCGCCGTCTACGACCACGAAGGCATCGATGAGCTGGTCTTTCTCGATATCACGGCCTCGCACGAAGACCGCCGGACGGTGGTCGACATGGTGCGGCGCACTGCCGACCGCGTGTTCATCCCGTTCACCGTCGGCGGCGGCCTGCGGACGACCGAAGACATGCGGCTGATGCTGGAGTCGGGCGCGGACAAGATCACGATCAACACCGCCGCTGTGGAGCGGCCGGCGCTGATCGGCGAAGGCGCGCGGCGCTTCGGCAGTCAGTGCATCGTCGTCGCGATCGATGCGCGCACCGAGCCCGACGGCTCGATGCAGGTCTACACCCACGGCGGCCGCCGCCCCAGCGGGCGCGGCGCGATCGCCTGGGCGCGCGAGGTCGTTGAGCGCGGCGCGGGCGAGATCATGCTCACCTCGATGAACACCGACGGGCACCAGAACGGCTACGACATCCCGCTCACCCGCGCCGTCTCCGATGCCGTCGAGGTGCCCGTGATCGCCAGCGGCGGCGCCGGCGATTCGCAGCACATGATCGAAGCGATCCGCGACGGCCGCGCCGACGCCGTGCTGGCTGCCAGCATCTTCCACTTCGGCACCCACCGGATCGCGGATGTGAAGCGGCAAATGCAGCAGGCCGGCATCGCGGTCAGAATGGAGCATGTGGACTATGACGACGTCCTCTGAGCAGCTCCCCGAGCTCAAATTCGACGCCAACGGCCTGATCCCTGCAATCGTGCAGCATGACCAGAGCGGCGCGGTGCTGATGCTCGGCTACATGGACGCCGAAGCGCTGCGCCGCACCCTGGCCAAGCAGCTGGTCACCTTTTGGAGCCGCAGCCGCGGGGAATACTGGACCAAAGGCGAAACCAGCGGCAATGTGCTGCAGCTGCGCGAAATCCGCAAAGACTGCGATGTCGACGCCCTGCTCATCCGCGCCGCCCCGGCCGGCCCCACCTGCCACACCGGCCGCCCTTCCTGCTTCTACCGCAGCCTCCACGAGGATTAGATCAGCGCCCGCAGCCGCCAGCCGCAGCCGAATCATCTCGATCAGCCCTGATCTGCAATCAGACGGGCGGCGGCGCGGCGGTGCAGCCCTGTCTACCGCCCGCTGCCCCGTTCCAGTTCGAGCGCTGATTCCATCGCTGCGATTGCCACCCTCAGCTGCTCCGGCTGCGGCTCCCGCGTCGTGAGCGCCTGCAGCCGCAGGTTGGGTGCGAACAGGGCTGCGACGAGCGGCCGGCGGCGGTAGAGCCCGCCAATCCGAATCATTTCGTAGGCGATCGCCGCAATCACTGGAATCAGCGCGATCCGGCTGGCCAGCAGCCACCAGAACGGCAGATTGCCCAGCGCCGTGAACACGATCATCGCGGCGGCGGCCAGTGCCAGCATGAACGAGGTGCCGCAGCGCGGATGCGCGCGGCTGTAGCGGGCCACGCGCTCGGGCGTCAGCGCGTCGCCCGCCTCCCAGGCCGCAATCGTCTTGTGCTCGGCGCCGTGAAACTCGAACAGCCGCCGCGCATCGGGCGTTCGGCCAATCAGCCAGAGATAGCCGACCAGCAGCAGCATGCGCAGGACGCCTTCGGCGATCAGCGCGAGGATCGCCGGCGCAGACGTACTCTCGATCCAGTGGGTCGCGAATAGGGGCACGAGAAAGAACGCGCCCGCGGCGAGCATCAGTGCGATCAGCATCGCTGCGCTGCTCAGCCGATCGACCGTATCGTCGATCTCCGCCTCATCCTCTTGCAGCGCAGCGCGCTGTGCGAAGAGCAGCGCCCAGATGCCGATTTGCAGCATCTCGGCCAGCGTCAGCAGGCCGCGAACGATTGGCACTCGGCGGGCGCGCCCGGCGCCGCTGCCAAGCCTGCGCGAGCGCCGCACCAGCGATCCATCGGGCCGCCGGCAGGCCACGACGGCGTGGCGCGGCGCACGAATCAGCACGCCCTCCGGCACCGCCTGTCCGCCGTAGGCGGCGCTGTGCGGTTGAGTCGGCTCCTGCTCGGTCGGCGGCGGCTCAGCCATGCGGGAGGCGCTGCTGCGCGCTCCGCGGGCGATCCGCAGCGCGGGCGCCGGCAGCTGCTCGGTCTACGGCTCTACTCGGTCTCGGCGCTGATGCCGTAGCGGCGGCGGAATCGCTCAACGCGCCCCGCGGTGTCCACAATCCGCTGCTCGCCGGTGTAGAACGGGTGGCAGGTGCTGCACACCTCGATCCGGATCTCTGCCTTGGTCGAGCGCGTTTCCCAAGTCTGGCCGCAGCCGCAGCGCACGATCGCCGCACCGTATTGGGGGTGAATTTCGGACCTCATGCAGATTCCTCGACAGGGATGACGCTGACCTTCTTGCGCCGGCCGCGCGCGAAGGGGGAGAACTTGATTGTGCCCTCGGTCAGCGCGAACAGTGTGTGGTCGCGGCCGACGCCCACGTGCGCGCCGGGGTGGATGCGCGTGCCGCGCTGGCGGACGATGATCCCGCCGGTGCGCACGAACTCGCCGTCATAGAGCTTCACGCCCAACCGCTTGGCGTTGCTGTCGCGCCCGTTGCGAGAGGACCCAACACCCTTCTTGTGGGCCATGGCTAGCCCTCCTCTTCCTCCGCTGCAGGCTCAGGTTCATCCGCGGACGGTGCGGCGGCTGCGGCCGGTTCAACCGCCCATGCCTCGCCGCCGAGCGCGACCTCCGAGATGCGCAGATCGGTCAGATGCTGGCGGTGTCCGCGCAGGCGGCGGTAACGCGTCTTGCTCTTGTACTTGAACACGTTGATCTTGGCCGCCCGCCGCTGGCGGACGATCTCGGCCTTGACAGAGGCGCCCGCCACGGTCGGCGCGCCGACGGCAACCGAGCCGTCCGCGCCGCGCACGAGCAGCACATCGTCGAACGCGATCTGATCGCCGCTGCCGCCGTTGAGCCGCTCGACAGAGAGTCGCTGCCCCGGGCTGACTCGATACTGCTTGCCGCCGGTGCGGATCACGGCGTACACGTCGCTGGTCATGTTGTTCCTTGAATCGCGGGCTGCCCTCAGCGTACGACGCGCCGGCGGTCGGTCAAGCCGGCTTATACGCCGGTCTGTTCGTCGCCCGATTGATAACGATTGGAGCTGCCGCCCCAGGCCAGGCCGGGTTTGGGCGGCAGCAGCGGCTCGCGCTCGGAGTCTCCGGCGCCGGGCTCGGAAGGCGCGGCGGGCGGTGTGATCTCGGCCGGCGGCTCCGGCGGGGGCGCCTGCGGCAGCTCGTCGCCGGGCTGCCAAGCCAGAATCGCCCGCAACTCGTCGCCATCGAGCGTCTCGCTGCTCATCAGCCGCGTGGCCAGCAGCTCCAGCTGCTCGCGGTGGCGGCGCAGGATCGTGCGTGCGCGGTCGCGCGCGCGGTCGATCAGCTCGCGCAGCTCTTCATCGATCTGCTCGGCGATCGTCTCCGAGTAGTCGCGTTGTTCGGAGATATCGCGGCCCAGGAAGACCAGCGACTCCTTCTTGCCGAAGGTGCGTGCGCCAAGCCGCTCGCTCATGCCCCACTGGGTGATCATCGCGCGGGCGATCTGCGTGACTTTGGACAGGTCATCGTGCGCGCCGGTCGTCATTTCGCCGAAGACGATCTCTTCGGCGGCGTGCCCGCCGAGCGCCGAGGCCATGAAGCCCTCGTAGTAGCTCTTGCCGGCCAGGCGGTGCTCCGATTCGGGCAGGTAGCGGGTGTAGCCGCCGGCCATGCCGCGCGGGACGATCGTCACCTTGTGGACCGGATCGTGGCCGGGAATGTGGGCCGCCACGAGTGCGTGCCCCGCCTCGTGGAAGGCCACGACCTCCCGCTCGCGGCCGATCAGCAGGCGGCTCTTGCGCTCCGGCCCGGCCATCACGCGGTCGACCGCCTCTTCGATCTCGGCCTGCGTGACCCGCTTCTTGCTCCGCCGCGCGGCCAGGATCGCGGCCTCGTTGAGCAGGTTGGCCAGCTCTGCACCCGAGAATCCGGGCGTCTCCTTGGCGATCGTGCGCAGGTTGACCTCCTCCGAGAGCGGCTTGCCGCGCACGTGCACCGCCAGAATCTCCTCCCGCCCCTTCACATCCGGCGCGTCCAGAATCACCCGTCGGTCGAACCGCCCCGGCCGCAGCAGCGCCGGGTCGAGAATGTCCGGCCGGTTCGTCGCCGCCACCACAATCACGTTCGTGTTCGTATCGAACCCGTCCATCTCGACCAGGATCTGGTTCAGCGTCTGCTCGCGCTCGTCGTGGCTGCCGCCGACCCCGGCGCCGCGCTGCCGCCCGACTGCGTCGATCTCGTCGACAAACACGATGCAGGGCGCGTTGCGCTTGGCCTGCTCAAAGAGATCCCGCACGCGGCTTGCGCCGACGCCGACAAACATCTCGACAAACTCGGAGCCGCTGATGCTGAAGAAGGGCACTCCGGCCTCGCCGGCGACGGCGCGCGCGAGCAGCGTTTTGCCCGTGCCCGGCGGGCCGACCAGCAGCACGCCGCGCGGAATGCGCGCGCCCAGCGAGGCAAAACGCTCCGGGAACTTGAGAAACTCGACCACCTCCTGCAGCTCTTCCTTCGCCTCGTCCGCCCCCGCCACGTCGTTGAAGGTGACTGTCGGCCGGTTGGCGGTGACCAGCCGCGCCTTGCTCTTGCCGAACGACATCGCCTGGCTGCCCTGGCCCTGCGCGTGGCGGAAGAGGAAGAAGAAGATGATTCCGAAAATCAGGATGAAGGGCAGGAAGTTGATCAACAGCCCGCCGATCACGCTGCCGAATCCGCCCGAGCCGCGCACCTCGACCTCGGGGAAGCCCTGCGAGGTGATATCAACCCCGTAGCGGCTGAAGAACTCGAAGACGTCCCACGGCTGCGAGGGCGTGTTGGCCGAGATCGAGCCGCCGTTGTCGCGGTAGTCGAGCGTCACTTCATTGCTCGAGACGCGGATCGTCTCGATCTGCCCCAGATCGCGTTCGATCAGGCTGAGCAGGTCCTCGCCGCCGCCGGCCAGCGGCACTGTCTGCGAGCTGCCCCCGCTGCGCCCGAGCAGCGCGTAGACGACGACGATCAGGACGAGCAGGATCAGCCCGTAGACGAGGAAATTGCGCCCAAATCTGCGGCCCATGTGCAGCGCCTCCCGCCGGCCCGTCGGCGCGCGGATGTCTGCGGCGCAGCCGACCGCTCGTGGCGAGCATACCGCAGCCGCGCAAGGGTGCGGCCGGCGATCCCGGCGCCCGCGCGCCCCGATAGAGTCCCGCTTGTGAGCGTCTGGTTGTGAGCGTCAGGCCGACACGCCGTGAGGAGCTGCGCTGCTGGCGCGCCGGCGCGGCCGTGGTCGCCGGCGCCGATGAGGTCGGCCGCGGGCCTTGGGCCGGTCCGCTCGTCGTCGGCGCGGTCGTGCTGACTCCGTACTCGCGCCCCCGCTGGCTGGCGCAGCTGCGCGACAGCAAGGCGCTCAGCGCGGCGGCGCGGAGCGCGCTGGCTCCGCAGATCGAGGCTGGCGCAGCGGCCTGCGCACTGGGCTGGGCGGCGGCGGCCGAGATCGACGCCGTTGGCCTCGCCGCCGCGCTGCGCCTCACCTACCGCCGCGCCCTCGACGGCCTCGGCCGCGAGCCCGATATGGTGCTCGCCGACGGCGCCGACCGCCTGCGGCTGCCCTGGCCGACACAGATGGTGGTGCGCGGCGATGCGCGCGTCGCCTCGATCGCGGCCGCCTCAGTCATCGCAAAGGTCGCCCGTGACGCCTACATGGTGGCGCTCGACGCGCGGTTTCCTCAGTTCGGTTTCGCGCGCCATAAGGGCTACGGCGTCCCCGAGCACCGCGCCGCGCTCGCGGCGCACGGGCCCTGCCCCGAGCACCGCCGCTGCTTCGCCCCCGTCGCGCGGGCCGCACAGCTCGCGCCGGGCGCCGCCGACTGACGCCGGCCGGCAGGCGCTCGGCGCCGCCGCCGAGGCGCTGGCCGCCGATTGGCTGCGCGCGCGCGGCTACCAGATCCTCGAGCGCAACTACCGCCGCCCCTGGGGCGAGGCCGACATCATCGCCCGCGACCGCGGCGGCGTGACCGTGATCGTCGAGGTGCGCAGCCGCCGCGGTGCGCGCGGCGGCCTCGAGGCGCTGGAGTCGGTCGGCCCGCGCAAGCAGCGCCGGCTGCGCCGCCTCGCCCGCGGGATCCTCGCCGAGCGCGAGCGCGGGATCGAGATTCGGATCGATGTGATCGCCGTCGGCAGCGGGGCGGACGGCAGGTTGCAGGTGCTCGCGCATGTGCGCAATGCGGTTGAGGATCTCTGAACAGCGCGTATTCTGGCGGCGCGATGCCGATCTACGAGTATCACTGCCCGGCCTGCTGTCGGGCGGTCGAGGTTTTTCAGCGGCGCGCGCGTGCACCGGGCGATGCGCCGCCCGCTTGTCCGGCCTGCGGCGCGGCCGGGCTGCGAGCGCGCTTCAGCCGCTTTTCGGCGCGCTCGCAGCCCTCGTTTCCGGGCTACGACACGATGGACGATGTCGACGAGAACGATCCGGAATCGGTGGCGGCCTGGCGCGCCTCGGCCGGCGCGGGCGAGGAACTGCCGGCCGATCTGTAGGGCCGACGACCTGTAGGCCGGTAGACTGAGCGGGCGGACGAGGTGATCGATGCCCATCTATGAATACCGCTGCCTGCAGTGCCGCGCGATCACTGAGGCCTTTCACCGCTCGCTCGAACGCGCCGCGCCGCCGGCTTGCGGACAGTGCGGCGCCGACGGCCTCGAACGCGCCGTCTCGCGCTTCGCCACGCCGAAGACCGAAGCGCAGGTGCTCGAGCAATACGGCTCGCCGGCGCCCGGCGCCGGCCCCGACGCCTACCGCGACCCGCGCCAAATCGGCCGCTGGGCCGAGCAGCGCTTCGAGGAGATGGGCGTCGAGATGCCGGCCGAAGCAAAGCAAATGATCGACGCCGCCCGCGATGGCGACCTGCCCGCGCCGGTCAAGGACCTATAGCGTCAATCATCTTCTCTGCCTGCTGAGCATCGTCGCCGAACTTCCCCTCCGCACACACAAGTGAGGGGGAATTGAGGGCCCCTCCTGCAGGCGGGGGTGCGGGTCAGGCTTTGGTGAGTTGGGCGATGGAGGCGAGCAGCTCTTTTTCCACAGCCCCGCTGAAGCGGACGGTGACTGCGACGTCGCCGCCGATCGATCGAGTTTTGAGCACCACGCCGTCGCCGAAGGCGGGATGCGCGACGCGGTCGCCGGCGCTGAGGCCGACCTGCACGGGCTCGGGTTGGGCGGCATCGAAGTCTTCCCAGGCGGCCCAGCGGTTGGCCGCTGGGCGCACATCGGGGCCGACCGGAGCGGCCACAGTGCGGTCCAGCTGCAGCAGATCGGGGGGGATGTCGTTGAGGAAGCGCGAGGGCGGGTTGTGGCCGCTGCGGCCCTGGTAGGCGCGGCGGAAGGCGTGCAGCAGATGCAGCTCGCGCTGGGCGCGGGTGATGCCGACATAACAGAGCCGCCGCTCTTCCTCGAGGCTGGCCGGATCGTCGACCGAGAGCTGGTGCGGCAGCAAACCCTCTTCCATCCCGGCGATGAAGACGACGGGGAACTCGAGGCCTTTGGCCTGGTGCAGGGTGATCAGCGTGACGGCGTCGGGCGGGCCTTCCGGGAGGTCGTCGACATCGGAGACCAGCGCGACATCTTCGAGGAACGCGTCGAGCGCCGCGCCGGGCGCGATCTTGGAGTAGTTGTCGGCGACGGTGAGCAGCTCCTGCACGTTTGCCCAACGCTCTTCGGCTTCCTCGTCTCCGTCCTTGTCCTTGTCCGATTGGCGGCGCGCGAGCCAGCCGCGGTAGTCGGTGTCGAGCAGGATGATGCGCAGCGCCTCGACCAGCGGCTGCGCGGCCGCGGCGGCGCGGGCACGGTCGATGGTCTGCACGAAGCGGGCAAGCGCCGCCGCGGCGCGGCGCGTGACCCGCGGCGGCGCGGCGCCCGCGTCGAGCAGGCCGCCGGCGGCGGCCGCGGCCTCCATCGGCGGGCGTGCGTGGATTCCCGCCCATTCGGTCAGCGCCGCGAGCGTTTTGGCGCCGACCGCGCGGCCGGGCACATTCACGACGCGCTCAAAGGCGAGCCGATCGGCGGGGTTGCGCACCAGCCGCAGGTAGGCGATCAGGTCGCGGATCTCGCGGCGGTCGTAGAAGCGCGTCGCGCCGATCAGGCGGTAAGGAATGCTGCGCTTGAGCAATGCCTCCTCGATCGCGCGGGACTGTGCGTTGGTGCGGTAGAGCACGGCCGCGTCGCCGTATCGCAGCGCGCCTGCGCGCACGCCGACGTCGATGCTCTGGGCGATGTAATCGGCCTCGTCGACCTCGCTGTAGGCCTCATGCAGGCGCGGGCGCGGGCCGTCGGCGCGCTCGGTTACGAGGCGGCGCTGGATGCGGCCGCGCGCGCGCGCGATCACCGCGTTGGCGGCATCGAGAATCTGCTGGGTTGAGCGGTAGTTCTGATTGAGCTGCACCTCGGCGGCGTCGGGGTGGTGCGCGGTGAAGCTGTGCAGGTTGCGCACATCGGCCGCGCGCCAGGAGTAGATCGTCTGGTCAGGGTCGCCGACGACGGTCAGGTTGCCGCTGCCGGCCGACCAGGCGCGGGCCAGCTCGTACTGCACGACGCTGGTGTCCTGAAACTCGTCGATCAGCGTGTGCTCGAAGCGGCGCTGGTAGGTTTCAGCCACGGCTTCGACATCGAACAGCTGGAGGGTGCGAAGCAATAGGTCGTCGAAATCGAGCGCCTGGGCCTCCACCATGCCGTCGCGGTAGCGCTCCCAGACGCGGCAGACGACCTCGTCGTAGTAGCTGGCGCTCTGCGCGGCGGCGTCTTCCAATGAGAGCTGTTCGCTCTTGTGGCGCAAAATCCGCGAGAGCAGCTGGCGGGGCGGGAACTGGCGCGGGTCGAGGTGCAAGTCTTTGAGCGCGCGGCGCACCAGATGCATCTGGTCGTCGCCGTCGAAGATGGTGAAATTCTGCGGCACGCCGATCGCCTCGCCGTCGTCGCGCAGGATCCGCACGCAGATGCGGTGGAAGGTGCCCAGCCACCAGAGGCGCTTGGCGTCGCCGCCCAGCAGCCGTTCGAGCCGCGAACGCATCTCGCGCGCGGCCTTGTTGGTGAAGGTGACGGCCAGGATGTGCCAGGGCGCGACGCCCTGCTCGCGCACGAGCCAGGCGATTCGCTGCGTCACGACGCGCGTCTTGCCGCTGCCGGGGCCGGCGACGATCAGCAGCGCGCCGCCCGGGTGCACGACCGCCTCCCGCTGCGCCGGGTTGAGCCGGGAAAGGTCGAGCGGAGTGCGGGCGGCCACCCCGCGAGGCTAGCAGCGCGGGATATAGTGGCGGCGGCGAGGCGCTGAGGCTGTTGATCGTGACTATCTTTGACCTGGTTGGTCTGTCTTGGCCGGGGGGCAGCCCGGAGAACACGGGATTGATCATCGCGGTGGTGGTCGGCGCCTATTTCGCGGCGCTGTGGCTGGCGGCAGTGGTCTGGACGGGGCGCGACATTCGGCAGCGCAGCGACGATCCGTTTACGCAGCTGGTCGCGGTGCTGATCGTGCTGGCCTTCAACTTCCCCGGCTGGGTGCTGTACCGCGTACTGCGGCCGACGCACACGCTCGAACAGCGCTACGAGCGCCAGCTCGAAGAGGAAACGCTGCTGCACGACCTGCGCACGGTGCTGACCTGCCCGCGCTGCGGCGGGCGGGTTGAGGACGACTATCTGGCCTGTCCGCGCTGCGCCGCGCAGCTGCGGCGGCCCTGCGAAGGCTGCGCGCGCGCGCTCGAGTCGGGCTGGGTCGCCTGCCCGTGGTGCGCGCGCAGCACATCGCCGCCCGCGCCGGAGGGCAAGGCTGTCGAAGCCGTGAACCATGCCGGCGCCGCGCCAGAGCCGAGCGAGCAAGCATCAGCGGGAGGGCTGGCCCGTGGCTGAGATCCGTACGAGCCGAATCGACGTGGGCGGCGTCTCGGCGCCCGTCGCCGAGAGCGGGCCCCACGGCGCGGAAGAGGCGCTGGTCTGTATCCACGGCGTGCCCGGGTCGGGCCGCGACTTCCAGTGGCTGCTGCCGTCGACGGGCGAGGTCTGCCGCTCGATCGCGATCGATCTGCCCGGCTTCGGTCAGGCCGATAAGCCGCCCGCGCTGCCCAACGGGATGCCGTATTCCATGGCCGGCTACCAAACCTGGCTGGAGCCGGCGCTCGATGATCTGGGCGTGCGGCGCGTGCATCTGGCGTTGCACGCCTTCGGCGGGATCGTCGGCCTGACCTGGGCCGCCATGCACCCGCAGCGGGTCGGGTCGCTGACGCTGATCGACACCGGCGTCCTGCCCGGCTACCGCGGCAACCTGATCGCCAATCTGTGGCGGCGGCCGGTGGCCGGGGAGATCGTGCAGCGGCTGACGACTCGGCCGGTATTCAAGCTGTTTATGCGGCAGGGCAACATCCGCGGGCTGAACAGCGAGTGGCTGAACGCGTTCATCGATGAGGACGACCGCGAGACGCGGCGGGTCACGCTGGAGCTCTACCGCAGCATCGACGATCTCGGTTCGCCGCTGCTCGGGGAAGCGCTGCGCCCCTACGACCTGGACGCGTTGGTGCTCTGGGGGCGGCGCGACCCGTTCATTTCCTGGCGCTACGCCGAGCGGCAGCGCGAGTTTTTCCCGCGCGCGCAGGTGCATGTCTGGGCCGATTGCGGACATTTTCCGATGGTCCAGCATTCGCAGCGGACGGCCGAGACGGTCTCAGCTTTCCTGCGCGGCCTGATCGAGCGCTAAGGGCCGATACTCAGCGGCCGGTTCATCGATGCGGGTCGCCCCCGCCGGGCTCGCCCCGCGCAGCACGCAGGCCGGGCAGGCGCAGCCGCGGCGCTCAGTTTCGGAAGCGGTGTGAACAAGGCCGTGCAAGTTGCCGCGGTCCTGATCAAAGCGCTGGTAGATGCGGTCGAACTGCCTCGCGTCGCTGCTCTCATAGCGCCGGTACACCGCATTGGAGACGAAATCAGCCAGCTGCAGCAGCCGTGTGTCTCGAGCAGGGGCGAAGAACGGCACATCCGCCATGTTGCGGAGTTCGCCCCAACGGTGCCCGGACTCCCAGATGCGGCGAGCGCGCTCCACGATCCGCTGCTGGTAGCTGGATTGGGCGACGACTACGAGTCCGCGCTGCGGATCGCCCTGCTCTTGGTAGAAGCGCTGGAGCATCCTGTCAAAGCGGTTGACGATCTGTTCGAAGCACGTTTCATAGAGTTCGTTGTTGGGCGCTGTCTTCTTCACTGCGACGGCGAATGCGCGAGCCCTTGATTGCGCAATCACGCGGTAGATTTCATCGCGGAGATCAGCGCGCTGCTGTCGGCTCAGGGTGTTGAACGGCTCATGGGAGATGTGCTCGGCAACATGGAGACGGCTCGCGTGAAACTCCACGCGTTCAGTGCGGTCCGGAAAATACTGCGCGGCCAGTTGATCGAGTTCCCGCCCCAACCAGTGCGTCTCACGCTCGAAGACAGATAACCCGGCGACTACGAACGTGTTCGATTCCTTCTGGGTGCCGGATTCGTCTAGGTACAGGATGTGCATTCGGCGGACGCGATCACGGGCTGCGCGATGCCATCGGAGCATCGAGGATTGATTACGCGCCGTGAGGTAGTGAGGGCGAGTCGGCGGCCCCCCGGAGGGGGCCAGCGGCCTAATGATTCGAGGCCTCACCGACTCCAAACATTGTGTACGGCGGGCTCAGGATTGTCAAACACACCGTCCTGCGGCAGCCCTTAAAACCTTGGCTCAGTCCGCAGCGCCCAGCCGCACGGCCAGATCGGCCGTTTTCTTCATCTCCTCGAAGGCCTTGCGGGTTTCGCGCTGCTGCTCGTTGAGGTGCAGCTCGTCCTCCGCGCCGGTTTCCACCACTTCGAAGCCGTAGGGCTCGTAGATGGGGATTTCGTCATCGCTCAGCTCGGCGAGCATTTCGTTGCGCTCAGCTTTGCGCTTGAAGGCTTCCTCGATGTAGGGGGCGAGCTCTTCTTCCTTGCGGGCGACGCGCTCGGCCTCGAACTCCTTGAACTCGGGCATCACATCGGAGGCGAACAGCTCGAGCGCTTCGCAGATGTGATCGTGCTTGTTGTTGCCGGCTTGCTGGATGAAGACGGATTGGTCGACGCCGCACTCGGCGAAGGTGCGCAGATGCTCGCGCAGCTGATCGGGCGTGCCGATCCCGCCCTCGCCGCCCTGCGACGGCCAGGAGTCGCGCACCTGCTCCCAGGCTTTCCAGACGTTGGTGCGGCCGGGCTTGTGCATGCCGGCCGCATAGTGGTGGCCGAGCGCGTACTGGAAGAAGCGGAACCCGTCGTAGCCGCGGCTGATCGCTTCATCCTCATCGGGGTGGACGGAGAACGAAGAGACCATCGCGATGTTGGCGTTGACGGTGTGGCCGATCGGCACGCACTCGCGCTTGAGCGTTTCGTAGTAGTCGGTGACCCAGTGGTTGGCTTCGGCGGGGTCGATGAAGGCGAAGGTCAGCGCGCCGATCCCGAGCTGGGCGGCGAGGTGGATCGTGTCGCGGTTGGAGCAGGCGACCCAGAGCGGCGGGTGGGGGCGCTGGACCGGCTTGGGCACGACGTTGCGGGTCGGCATCGAGAAATATTTGCCCTCGTAGCCGGGGTACGGGTTCATGGCGAGCATGTTGGCGACCTGCTCGACGGTTTCGAGCCACATCTCGCGGCGCTGTTCGGGGTTGACTCGATAGCCTTCCAGCTCGGCGCGGCTGGCCGACTCGCCGGTGCCGAACTCGACGCGGCCGTTGGAGACCAGATCGAGCGTGGCGATCCGCTCGGCGACGCGGGCGGGGTGGTTGTAGCCGGGCGGCATCAGCACGATGCCGTGGCCGAGGCGGATGTTCTGGGTGCGCTGCGAGGCGGCGGCGAGGAAGACTTCCGGCGCCGACGAGTGGGAGTACTCCTCGAGGAAGTGATGCTCGACTTCCCAAGCGTGGTCGATGCCCAGCTTGTCGGCCAGCTCAACCTGCTCCAAAGCATCCTGGAAGAGCTTCTGCTCGATCCCGTCGTTCCACGGCTTGGGCAGCTGGTGCTCGTAGAAGATTCCGAATCGCATGGCGGCTCCATCCCGACCGATTGGTTAGCGGCGCAGACCGCTGCAGGCTAGCAGCTGCCCGGCTGCGCTAGAGCGGCTAGAGCGAGATGTGTTCGTAGGCCGCCGCCTGGTGTGGATCATCCTGCTGGAAGAGGTCCGGATTGGCGCCCCGCGCGAGCGCGAGGTGGTAGGTGAACAGCTGCAGCGGGATCACGTTGAGGACCGGCTCGAGGGCGGGCGCAGCGGCGGGGAGGCGGAGCACGTCGGCGCCCGCAGCCGCGAGCGCGTCGGCATGCCCGTGGCAGATTGCCCAAAGCGGCGCGCCGAGGCTGCGGGCGGCCTGGGCGAGGTTTGCGGCGCGGCCGCGGTCGGGCGTGTTGGAGGCGATCAGCACCAGCAGGCAATCGGCGTCGAGATCGCAGAATGGGCCATGCAGCAGCTGCTCGAGCTGGAAGCCTTCGCAGTCGGCGCGGCTGGCCTCTTTGATTTTGAGCGCGGCCTCGTAGGCGTTGGCGCGGCTTGCACCCCAGCCGGCGAAGACGAAGCGGCGCCGCCCGGCGTGCCGCTCAACGACAGCCTGCACAGCCGGCTCCAGCGCCAGCACCTCTGCGGCGAGGCCGGGCAGGCGCTCCAGCTCGCCGCTGCCGCCGCCCATCGCTGCATCAAGCATTGCGAGCGCGGTGAGAATCGTCGTGTAGCTGACGGTGTAGGCCGACGACGTTTCGAGCGGGCAGGTGTGAATCAGCGCATCCGCGGCGGTGATGCGCGGGCCGGGCTCCATCGATGTGACGGCGATCGTGAATGCGCCGCGCGCGCGCGCAAGATCGAGCGCATCGTAGGAGGATCGTTTGGTGCCGCGGTGGCTGAGGATGATCACCGCGTCGTCGGTGCCGAGCGGCGGTGTGTCGGTGCAGAACTCAAACGAGTTGGCGGGCAGGACTTCCGGGCCGGAGCGGAGCATTGCGGCGCCGGCGAGCGCGGCGTGCCAGGAGGTGCCGATGCCCACGAGGTAGATGCGGCGGCGCCCGCGCAGCCGCTCGGCCAGTTCGGCGCAAAGCCCGCGCTCGCGCTCGAGCAGCGCGGCGATCGCGCCGGGCTGCGACTGAATCTGCTCATACATCAGGTAGGGGTGCGCAGAGCGCACCTTGCGTTGAACGACAGCCATCAGGGCTCCTCCACTGTGCTGCTCCGCCGCGCGGCGGGGGAGCGGTCAGCGTATGACGATTGGAGGTTGTGCGGGCTGCTTCCCACCCCACCCCCTCTGCCTGCGGCAGCTCCTTCTGCAAGCGGAGGGAGAAGGGGATCGGGCTGCAGCGGTTCCGCTGGTTTGGGCGGGAGCGTTCAGCGGACGACGGCGAACTCGCAGCCCTCGAGGATCACTGTGGCCGCGGCGTCGATCAGTGCGGGGAAGGGGTCGGGCGGGCCCTCCTGCGGGCTGGCCGGCAGGCCGGCGCGGGCCGCTGCGGCGTCGGTGTACCAGAGCGAGGCAATTCCGTCCCAGCGGCTGCCGCGGCCCTGGTCGGCGTGCGAAGTGGTGTATCTGAAGCAGGCGCCGCCCGCCGCTGCGATCGAGAGGCTCACGCGCGGAGAGTGTTCATCGTTCCAGGCGGCGAAGAGTGCATCGCGGCTGACGCCGTCTCTCTTGGTCACGAAGGCGACCCATTTGCGGTGCTCGGCGGGCACCGCTCCGTCGACGATCATGTTTTCGCTCGTGAACATCGTGTCGCTGAGCGGCTCGATCCAGTCGCCGAAGCCGTCCACGCCGGCCAGCGGTTTGGCGCGCTCCGACTCGGTCGCTTCGCGGAAGTGGTCCCAGCCGCGGAACCACAGCTCGGCCATACCGTCGTAGACCAGGCCGTGGCTCGGCTCGCCGCCGCCGAGCGCGGCGGCCTGCTCGAAGAAGGTGATGCAGTAGCGCTCGGGGCGCATCATATTGGCGACGTGCGGGGCGTGGACAGCGCGCCAGAATTCGAGAAATCGGTCGCGATCGGTCTCGGGGCGGCGCGTCACGGGGGCGATCATTTTCAGCATCGCGGGCTCCTCTCAAGCAGCCTGCAGTCTAGGGATTGGCGAGCAGGCCGGATGCGGTTTCGCGGCCGCGCGCGGCCTGTTCGCGGGCCGTCGCGGCGCAGGCGCCGGTGTAGGCGGCAGGGTCGAGCAGGTCGTCGAGTTCGGCCGCCGAGAGATGTGTGCTGACCTCTGCGTCGGCGAGCAGCAGATCGCGGAACGGGGCGCCTGCGCGCGCGGCTTGCTGGGCGTGTTCGTAGACGATGTCGTGGGCGCGCTGGCGGCCGACGCGTTCGCCGAGCGCGAGCATGATCCGCTCGCTCATAATCAGCCCGCCGCTCAGATCGAGGTTGCGGCGCATCCGCTGCGGCTCGAGCCGCAGGCCGCCGATGAGCAGCTCGAGGCGGGCGAGAATGTCGCCGCTCAGCTCGACCGCGCCGTGCAGGCTGCGCTCGATCATCACGCTGGTCGAGCCGTCGGCCTCGTGCTCGGTGCGCATCGCCTCGAGCGCGAGTGGGAGCAGCGCCTGAGTCTGCGCGGCGGCGGCGCGGATGTCCTGCGCCAGCTTCGGGTTGCGCTTCTGCGGCATCGTGCTGCTGCCCACGGTGCCGGGCGGCACCGGTTCCTCGAGCTCGCCGAATTCGGGCTTCATCAGGGTGTAGGTCTCGTCGGCGATTTTGCGCGCGCTGGCTGCGAGCAGCGCGAGGATCGCGGCGTACTCGGCGTGGTGGTCGTGGATCGTGCGGCCGGGCACGGGCATCGGGGTCAGCTCCAGCTGTGCGGCCAGCGCACGCTGCACGTCGAGGCCCCGGCCGCCGAACGAGGCGGCGGTGCCGGCGGCGCCGCCGAGCATCGCGACAAACAGCCGCGGCTCGGCCTGGCGCAGCCGCTCGGCGTGGCGGCAGAGCTCATCGATCCAGACGGCGGCCTTGAGGCCGAAGGTGGCCGGTACGGCGTGCTGGCCGTGCGTGCGGCCGGCGATCGGGTAGTCGGCGCTGCGCTCGGCCAGGTCGGCCAGCTCGTTGAGCACGCGGCCGAGCAGGTCGAGCACGATCGCGTGAGCGCGGCGGAGCTGCAGCAAATCGCCGGTTTGAGTGATGTTCTGCGTGGTCGCGCCCCAGTGGGCGTAGCCGCCGGCGCCGTCCGCGCAGAGCCGGTCAAGCTCCCAGATCAGCGGCACCAACGGGTGCCCGGTGACGGCGAGGCCGTCCTCGAGGCGCTGGAAATCGAACAGTTCGAGGCGGCAGTTGCGGGCGATCTCTTCAGCGGCTTCGGCGGGGATCATGCCGAGCTCCGCTTCGGCGCGGGCGAGCGCGGCTTCGACATCGAGCCAGGCCTGCCAGCGGGCGCGGCGGGTGAAGAGGGCGCGGATGCCGGGCTCTCCAACCCGCGCAGCGGTCGGTCGTTCTTGCATCGGTGTGCTCCTCGGCTCCTCGGTTGCTGCGTGCAGTGTGGCAGGGCCGCTCCCCTGCCCGCGCCGCAGGCGGAGCGGGTGATGCGCCCGCGGCGCGTAGGATCGGGGCTGTAGACGCGCGCGAGCAGGAGGCTGCAATGGTCGCACCGCTGGAGGGGATTCGAGTGCTGGAGGTGGCCAACTGGCTGGCCGCACCCTCGGCGGCGGCGCTGATGGCCGATCTGGGCGCAGACGTGATCAAAGTGGAGCACCCGCACGGCGACGCCTGGCGGGCGACGCTGATGGCCGGCCAGCAGCCGGGCTGGGACGCTGCGCGCGATGTCGATGCGCCGTTCGAACTGGATAACCGCGGCAAGCGCGGGATCGCCCTCTCACTGGAGCAGCCTGCAGCGATCAAGGCGCTGCATCGGCTGGTGGAGCGGGCCGACATCTTCATCACGAATCTGACCGCGCCGCGGATCGAGCGTTACGACCTCTCCGCAGAGCGCTTGCAGCGGATCGCGCCGAGGCTGATCTACGTGGTGCTGACCGGTTACGGGACGCGCGGCCCGGACGCGCCGATGACGGCCTTCGATTACTCCGCGTTCTGGTCGCGCTCGGGAATTATGAGCCTGATCGGCGAGCCTGGAGGTCCGCCGATGCCCTGCCGCCCCGGCCAGGGCGACCACGCGACGTCCCTGAACCTGCTCGCCGCCGCGCTCGCGGCGCTGCGCCTGCGCGAACAGACCGGCGAAGGCCAGCGGGTGGAGGTGACGCTGCAGCGCACCGGCGCGTGGACGATCGGCGCGGATCTCTCCGCGGCGCTGATCACGCGGCGGCAGCCGCAGCGGATCGACCGCGTGCGGCCCGGCAACCCGCTGTTCAACTCCTATGAGACGGCCGACGGGCGCTGGCTGATGCTGGTGATGCCGACCTCGGACCGCTACTGGCCGCCGACCTGCCGCGCGTTGGGGCGGGCGGAGTGGATTTCCGATCCGCGCTATGGCTCGCTTGCGCAGCGCGCAGCGCAGACGCTCGAGCTGACCGCGGCGATCGCGGCGCTGATCGGCGCGCAGCCGCTGGACCACTGGCGCGCGCGCTTCGATGCCGAAGCGCTGACCTGGGCGCCGGTCGCCGAGCTGCCCGAGGTGATCGCCGACCCGCAGATGATCGAGATGGAGGCCTGGGCGGCGGTTGAGGGCGCGCACGGCCCGTTTGAGACGCTCAATACGCCGTTCGCGATTGAGGGCGCCGATATTGGCCCGCGCGGGGCGGCCCCGGCGACGGGCGAGCACACGCAGGAGGTGCTGCGCGAAGCAGGCCTGACCGATGAGGAGATCGCGCAGCTGGCCGCGTCGGGGGCGCTGGGATGAGCGAGGGCTTGGATCTGGTGATCGCCGGCGTGCGGCGGTTTGTGCGGCGCGAGCTGTGGCTGCAGGAAAAGCGCCTGCCCGCCAACGCGGTGCGCCTGCCCGATCAGCTGTTCAGCGGGCTGCACGCCAAAGTCGGCGAGATGGGCTTGGACCATCTGCTGGCGCCGCCGTCGGCCGGCTGCGCGCCGCCGCTCAGCGAGCCTGCGCGGGCGCGGATCGCGGAGGAGACGAGCCAGCACCGCGCGGGCGCGCTGTATCCCTCGTACGGACTCTTCGACCCCGATCCGCCGGTGCAGCTGTACGCCGCGGGCGCGGAGCAGCGCGCGGCGTTTCTCGCCCCGCTGCTGGCGCGCCGCGCGCGCTGTTTTCGCTGCTTCGGCGATCCAGACCTGGCCGGCCTGCCGATCGACGCGGTGCGCCTCCGCGCGCTGCGGCGCGGAGGCGGCTGGATGCTGGACGGCACGAAGCTCTTTGCGGCCGACGCCGCCGACGCCGACTTTGGGATCGTCTACGCGCACACGGAGTACGAACGGGGCGAGCGCCGCGGTGTCTCGGCGTTCGTCGTCGAGACAAGCCGCAGCGGGTTCCAGCGTTGGCGCGGGTGGCCCACGATTAGCGCCGGCCGCGACACGCTCGAGCTCAACCTCTCGGCCCTGAAGCTGCCCGACGGCAATGTGCTGGGCGAGGCCGGCAACGCGCCGGCGTTCGCGAACGACCTCGTGCTGCGCCGCCGCCTGTTCTCGGCGGCCGAGCTGACCGGGGTGGCCTCGGCGGCGCAGGACACGGCGCGCGGGCAGGTCTGGTCGCGGCGCGAGCACGGGCGCCCGCTCGCGCGGGGCGAACGCGCGCGGCTGGCGCTGGCGGAGAGCGAGATCGCGATCCGCGCCGCGCGTCAGCTCTACCTGGCCGCCGCCGCGGAGGCAGAGGGCGGCGCGCTCAGCCTGGAATCGGCGCTGGCCGCGCTGGCTTTTGCCGCCGACGCGGCGGTCGGCGTGGTCGACCGCACGATCGAGCTGCACGGGCCGGCGGCGCTCTCCGCAGACCTGCCGCTCGAGCGCTGGGCGCGCGATCTGCGCAGCCGCCGCGCGGCCGAGGGCGGGGCCGCGCAGCAGCGCCTGGCGATCGCCGAGCGGCTCACGACGGCGTTCAAGAAGTAGGCGGATCGCTGGGCGGATCGTCGAGCGCGGCGGCGGCGATCAGTTCGAGGCCGCGGGGCGTAATCGGCGGGTTGTGCAGCGGGCCGCGCACGTCGCGGTAGTAGCGCTCGAGCGGCTCGCTGCGCTGCAGCGAAACGCCGCCGACCAATCTCATGCAGCGGTCAACGATGTCGACTGCCGCGTCGCAGCAGTGCAGCTTGGCGGCGGCGACGCGCGCCCCGAGCGCGCCGCGCGCCGCGCCGCCGGCGTCCCAGGCGGCGGCGGTTTCGTGCAGCAGGGCGCGCGCGGCAATCAGCCGCAGGTCGATCTCGCCGACATTGGCGCGCACGGTTGGGATCGCCGCGATCGGGGCGGGCGCCCCGCTCGGCTGCCGATTGCGGCAGAATTCGATCGTGTAGTCGCGCGCCGCTTCGGCGGCGCCGAGCGCCGCCGCGGAGACGAGCAGCGCGAACCAGGCGAAGTCGCCGTGCCGCTGGCCGGCGCGCGACGGCTCCTGGCGCACCAGGAAGTCATCCTCGCTGACCGCGACGCGCTCAAACCAGACATCGTGCGAGCCGGTCGAACGCAGACCGACGACATCCCAGGTCTCCTCGATCCGCAGGCCGGGCGCATCGCGGTGCACGGCCACGCGGGCCAGCTGGCCGCTGCCGTCTTCAACGGCGGCGTAGGTCAGAAACCAGGTCAGCGCGGGGGCGAGCGTGGTGAAGGTTTTGCGGCCGTCCAGCCGCCAGCGCCGCGGGCCGTCGGGCCGCAGCGCGGTTTGGGGCCGCCCGCCGCCTTGCGGCGAGCCGAGCTCGGGCTCGCTGGCGACTTGGTTGCAGAGCGCGCCGTCCGCGGCGACGGAGCGGAAGATGCGTTCGCGCAGCGCTGCGGGCCAGGCGCGGTTGGCGCGTTCGCCGCCGATGCTCATCAGATGCATGCCGACCGCGAAGGCGAGCGACATATCGGCCTTGGCCAGGGCGGTCTGGGCGGCGGCAAGGTCGGCGAGCGCGCACTCTTCGCCGCCGTAGGCGCGCGGCACGGGCGCGCTCAGCCAGCCGGCGGCGCGCAGCGCCTCCAGCGAGGCGAAGGGGAACGAGGCGTCGCGGTCGTGCTGCCGCGCGGCCGCGGCGATCTGCGGTAAGGCCGGTCGAATCCGCTCGATCAGCTCGCGGCCGGCCGCGTTCGCCGGCGGCAGCTCAGGCATGGCGGCGGGGATTGCGCGGCGGCGCCGCGCCTGCGGGGGCTGCTACAGCACGTCTCGCAGTGTTTTGAGCGCACGCACGCGGACTTTGCCGCGCTTGCGCCCGGGCCGGGCTGGAATTTCGATCGCTTCGCCGGTCATCGGGTTGCGGCCCATGCGCTTGGCGCGGGCCTTCTGCTCGACGATGTCGATTTTGACCAATCCAGCGATGGTGGCGGAGCCGGCGCGCTTGTTGCGGCCGCGGGTCTGGCCGAGGTCATAGAGGACGATCTCACCGAGCGCGTCGAGCACTCTACCCACATCCTTCGCCGGGAGCTCAGTGACGGCGGCGATGTCCTTGACCATCTGCGCCTTGGTCCGCGGTTTCTCAGCCCTCGGAATATCCGCCATACCGCGCGTCTCCTTGTCGAGGGTATCCACGATCCATTGAGAATTTAGCGCAGCCCCAGAGTTTGCGCGAACCGCCGGTGAACCGATCGCGGGCGGCATCTGACACCTGGAGCACCGCATCGTCTCGATCCGCACCGTCGCTTGCGGGGCCGGACTAGGCAGCGCCCCCAGCGGGCTGCGGGAGGGCGGCGGCGAAGAGTTGGACGGCGGTCTGGAGTTTGCGCGCGCCGCTGAAGCGGCCGGCGCCGTAGAGCGGGCCGACCGCGTTGACCACCTCGGGCGTGGTCAGGCTGGTCACAATCAGGGCGAAGGACTCGCGCTCGGCGCGCTGGGCGATGTAGGGCAGATTGGGCGCGCCGCCGGCGAGCACCAGGCAGAGCGGTTCATAGTCGAGCGCGCCCAGCGCGATGTCGACGCGGTCGTGCCGCGAGACGACGGTTTTATCGGGGTACTTGCGGAAGTAGTCCATGCCCTCATGCGCGCTGACCGGGCCGACGACGAAATCGCGCGAGGCTTCGTCGAACAGCTCCGCGTCGCCGCTGAGTTCGCCCGCGACGGCGGCGGCGATGTCGCGCACCGAAGGCGCGGCCAGATGGCGGTCCTGCGGCAAAACGGCGGCCACGGTGCCGCCCGCGGCTTCGATCCGCGCGCGCGCGGCCGGCCCGCCGTGCGCGGGCACGGCGTTGATCAGCACGCCGTCCGGCTGTAGCTCCGCGATGGCCCGCGCCAGCGTGTCGTCGTCCGCTTCGCCGGCGCGGACGACGAGCAGGATGCGGTCGCTCTCGGTGCGCTCGGCGGCCGCCGGTTGGGGTTCGGCCTCGATCACCAGCTCGTCGGTGTCGGGCGCGATAGCGGCCCCCCCGGCAGCGCAGCCGCTGGAG
>CAYFZI010000020.1:0-43127 GCA_964347635.1 uncultured Dehalococcoidia bacterium | reverse complement strand
GAGAAATGCGCGCGCGAAGCGGCGACCATGAAGAGGCGCTCGCGATCCTGCGGTAGATCGGTGTCTTGCTTCACGTTGGCCAGCCAGCAGGATTCGCGCCGGAACCAGTAGCCGGCGCGGCGCAGCGAGCGGCGGATCTGGTCGAACCACCAGCCGTCGCCGCCGTAGAGCAGGTGCGGGACGTTTTCGAGGATCAACAGCTTGGGGCGCTGCTGCGGCTGCCATTCCTCGAGCAAGCGGGGAATTTCGAAGAAGACTTCGCCGCGCTGATCGTCGAAGCCGCGGCGGTCGCCGGCCTGGGAGAAACTCTGGCAGGGGAAGCCGGCAGCGAGCACGTCGACTGGTTCGAGCGGGCCGTTGGCGACGCTGAGCGCGCGCGCGTCGCGCTCAGTGACGGGGACATCGGGAAAACGGTGGCGGAAGACGGCGCAGGCAGACGGGTTGTGATCGCTGGCCCAGCGGATCTGGAACCCGGCCTCGGCCAGGCCAGAGGCGAAGCCGCCCATACCGCTGAAGAGACAGCCGGCAGAGGGTGCGGGGCGCGGCGGCGGCGTCATTGAGCGGATTGTATGCGAAGGCCGGGGTTAGACATCGATCACGCCGTCTTTGCCGCGGCGGCGGAAGCCGCTGACGCGGCCGCTGACGGAGCCGGGGCCGACGGTGAGGATCACCAGAGGCGCGATCACAAAGGCGAGGCTGAGCAGCAGCAGCGCGGCGACGGCGCCGCCGACGACGAAGACGGCGACCAGCAAGCAGCCGATCATGGCGGCGAGTGCGATGGCGATGCGGCGCAGCAATCCGCGCATCTGCGGCCTCCGTTCAGATGCAGGTCGGCCAGGCGGCCAGCGTTTTGGTTTGGCCTGCAGGCGGGGGCGCGGCGGGGAAGCGCTGCACTGCTTCGAGCAGCCAGCGGCGGGTCTCGGCGGGGTCAATGATTTCGTCGAGGTTCATCACCGCGGCGGCGCCCCAGGGCTCGTGGCCGAGCGTCCACTCGTCGATCAGGCGCTGCCGTTCGGCATCTGGATCGGCGGCGTTCTCGATGTCGCGCGCGTGCACGACGTTGACGCCGACGCCGGGGTCCATAAACGAAATCTCTGCGCCCGGCCAGGCGGTCACCAGCGCATTATCCAGGCTGTTGCCGGAGAGCGAGAAGTAGGCGAGGCCGAAGGCTTTGCGCAGCACGACGGTGAAGCGGGGCACGGTGGTGAGGGCGAGCGCTTCGAGGAACATGATCGCTTTGTGCAGGAGGCGGTTGTGCTCGGGCTGGCTGCCGACGATGAAGCCGGGCACATCCTGCAGGAAGATCAGCGGGATATTGAACGCTTCGCAGAGGCAGAGAAACTGCGCGCCCTTGTCACAGGTGTCGGGCGTGAGCGCGCCGGCGTTGAACATCGGGTTGCTGGCCAGGATGCCGACGGTTTGGCCGCCGATCCGCGCCAGCGCCGTGATCAGCGAGCGCCCGAAGCGCGGCTTTAGCTCGAAGATCCGTCCATCATCGACGATCCGCGCGATCACGCGGTGCATGTCGTAGGCGCGCTGGCGGCGTGTGGGCACCAGTTCGGCGAGCTGCGGGTCGGGCGCGGCGAGTGCGCTGCCGTCGATCGCCGGCGGCGTCTGCCAGCAGTTATCGGGCAGGTAGGAAAGGAAGTCCTTGAGCAGCGCGATCGCTTCGTCCTCGTCCTCCGCGACTCGGTCGATCTGCCCGGTGCGGTCGAGGTGGATGTGCGGGCCGCCGAGCGCGTCGAGCGAGATCCGCTCGCCCGTCGCGATCTCGATCACGCGCGGGCTGGAGACGGCCAGCGAGCTGCCGCGCACCTGCACGACGAAATCGGAGAAGGCGGCGTGGAACGAGGAGCCGCCGAAGGACTCGCCGACGATCGCAGTGGCCAGCGGGATGCGCCGCCGCCGCCGCCCCATCTCGAGGCCTGGAGGGATCTTGCTGAAGCCCTCGGAGCCGAGCGCATCGGGCAGCCGCGCGCCGCCGGTCTCGCCGAAGTAGACGTAGGGCACGCCCTGGGCGAGCGCCTGCTCGTAGATGCGCTTCATCCGCTTGCCGCCGACCACCGAAGAGGAGCCGTGCAGCACGGTCACATCGTCGCCGCAGGCGGCGGCTGCGCGCCCGTTGATCCTGCCCCAACCGCCGATCTTGCCGTCGCCGGGGGTGCGGGAGCGCACGTTCGGGACTTCGGAGACGGCGAAGGTGCCGATTTCGCGGAAGGAGCCGGGATCGAAGAGTCGGTCGAGCCGCTCGCGGATGGTCAGGCGCCCGCGCGCGTGCTGCCGCGCGATGCAGTCCGCAGAGCCCATCTCGCCGACGACCGCCGCGCGGCGCGCGTGCAGCTCCGCGCGAATCTGCTGCTGCGGAGAGCGAGTCGTCTCGAACGTCTCTGACACGTGCATCCTCCTGGCGTTACGGCGCTGCGGCCGCGCCGCCGGATCGATCTCGGGGCTGCTCAGCGGCCGGGCAGCAGGACTAGCTCCGCCTCGCCCCAGTGGGTGAAGAAGAGCCACGTTTCGTGCGCCGTCTCGCCCGTCGCTTCGAGCATCCTGGCGTAGGCCGCGACCTGGCGGCGGTAGCCTTCGACCTGCGCGGCGGTGCGGCGCCGATCGCTCTTGAAGTCGGCCACGACCCAGCCGTGCGGTTCGCGGAAGACGAGGTCCGCGATGCCCTCGAGCACCTCGAGTCCGTCTGCGGCGGGCGCTTCGCGGTACTGCGTGAGCGGGTACTCGAAGTGATACTCGGCGGCGGCGCGGGCGCGCTGGAGCAGGCTCGATTGCAGCGCCCGCTGCACATCGGGCAGCACTTCGTTGGGATCGACGCGGCGCTCTTCGGCGATGCGCCGCGCGCGCTCGAGCGTGCTGTCATGGTCGTGCAAATCGGCGGCCGCGATTGCGGCGTGGATGGCGCTGCCGCGCTCCCGCGCGGGGCTCGAGGAGCGGCTGCGCGCGGCCGGCTGCGGCTCCTCGCCCTCGCCGCCGCGATCCTGGCCGCCCCGCTCCAGCGCCCGCTTCACGTCGTCCGCTCCGAGCGCCGAGGGCGTGACGGCGCGGACGTTCGGCCGCCCCCGCGCGTGCGCCTCGCGCCGCCGCTCCTGCCATTGCGCGAAGATCTCCTCATACGGAGGGTTCGCCGTCTCCGCCGGCTGCGGATACTCGATGTGGGCGAACTGATCCGCCGGCCGCACGATCATCTGCGCGCTGGTCGGAATGCCGGCCGGGTGGTCGCTCAGCCAGCCGGGTAGCGCCTCATCAAGGTACTCGTGGAAGCCGGCCGATTTCGCGCGGTGGGCGATCGGCACGATGAGCCAGTCGATCGCGCGGGTCGCGGCCACGTAGAGCAGGCGCCGCCGCTCCGCATCCTCATAGGCTTGCTCGCGCTTCAGCGCTTCCTCGTTGTAGCCCGATGTTTTGAAGCGCGCGTTCGGCGGCCCCAGCGCGAACTCCAGGCGGCCCCAATCGCGGTTGACGATGTATTGGTTGCCCTCACGGCTGCGCGAGGCCAGCTTGGGCAGCATCACGATCGGAAACTCGAGGCCTTTGGACTGGTGCATCGTGAGAATGCGCACGACATTGTCGGCCGCCTCGGAGGTGGTCGACTCGGCTTCTGAGAGGTCCGGGCGGGCGCGCTCGCTCAGCCAGCCGGCGAACTGCCGCAGGCTGTCGTCCTGTGTTTCGGCGAAGTCGGCGGCGCGCTGCACCAGCATCTGCAAGTTCGCCGCCCGCCGCCGCCCGCGCGGCTGCCGCATCAACGCCTCCGCGCTGTTGCTGCTGCCGCTGCCGCCGCCGTCGTCTGTGCGGTGCCCCGGCGGGGGCAGGAACTGCGATTCGAGCAGATGCGATTCGCGCAGCACGTAGGCCACGAACTCGGGCAGCGAGCGATCATGGATGCCCTCGCGCAGGTGCGCCAGCTGGCGCAGCGCGTCGATCGACGGGCCTTCGAAGTCGCCGCGCAGATCGTTGACCTCGATCGAGAAGCGCGCCGGCTTCGAGCGCCCCAGCCAGGCATAGTCGAACAGCTCCTGGTCCGACAGCGACCAAGGCGGCGTCTTGAGCGCCGCCAGCACGGCCACCTCGTTGGATGGATCGTCGAGCGCTGTCAGGATCGCCGTCAGGTCGCGCACTTCCTGCAGCTCGAAGAAGCCGCGCCCGCTGTCGTGGTGGTAGGGAATCTGGGCCCGCTCGAGCTGTTCGATGTAAAGATCGAGCGCCGTGCGGTTGTTGACCAGCACAGCGATATCGCGGAACTGCGGCGTGCGCGGCTCGCCGGGCCCATCCTGCAGCGCGCCGAAGTCCGCCCGCCCCTGCACCAGGGCGAGGATCATCTTTGCAACCAGCTCTGCCTCCGCCTCGCGCGCCTCGCGGATCGAGGGGAAGGAGGGCGGATCGGTCGGCGCGGCTGCCACCGCCGGCCCGGCGCCGCTGCGGTGCGCGCGCATCGGTTCGTAGCGCGCCTGCGCGCGCGGATACTGCTCATCGCGGACCAGAAACGCAGGGCAGACGCCGTTGTACCAATCGACCAGCGCGGGCAGCGAGCGGAAGTTGACCTCGAGCCGCTCGATCGCAGCAGCTCCTGGACGCTCTTCGCGTGTTTGCTCGAAGAGCTCCTCAACCTGCGTGAAGATGTCGATGTCGGCGCGCCGAAAGCGGTAGATCGACTGCTTCGGATCGCCGACCACGAGCAGCTTGCCCGGCGCCGGGCGCGCCTCGCGCCAATCGGCTGTGTCGTGCTCGCTGGCGATCAGCAGCACGATCTCCGTCTGGAGTGGATCGGTGTCCTGAAATTCATCGATCAGCAGATAGCGGTAGCGGCTGCGGAAGTAGTCGCGCGCGCTGCGTTGGCGCACCAGCATGCCGCGCGCCGTGAGCAGCAGATCGTCGAAGGTCAGCGTGGCTTGCCGCCGCCGCCGCTCCGCGTCGTCCTGGACAAAGCGGGCTAGCGCGCGGACGACGCCGTTCAGCACCCAGCTGCGCACCGCGTCGCGGTAGCGCAGCCGCTTCTCCGCTGCGCCCAGCCACTGCTCGCGCAGTTCGACCAGCTCCTCCTTGCGTACCGAGCCCGGCGGCGGCTTCGGCTCGTTGACTGCGATGAGCCGCCGCTGAAAATCGGCCGGGTCCTCGGCCTCCAGCGCCTCTAACGTCTCGATGAACGCCTCCGCGCGGCCGATCTGCGTGTTGCAGTGCCGCTTGTTGATGTCCAGTGCGCCGCTGTAGGCCTTGATCAGAGTGCGGCACTGTTCGATCCACTGTTTGGCCGCTTCGTGCGGGTCGCCGGGCGGCTCGGCTTCTTGGGGCGGGTTGAGATCGCGGTACTGATTGAGCTTGAGCGAGGCTTCGCGCAGGTCTTGCAGCCGAATGCCGTAGATCAGCGCCTGCTGCACCGCGCTCTGGGCCTGCGCATCGGCGCCGCGCCAGAGCCACTCGGTCCAGGCCTCTTCGGCGTCCAGCTCGGTCGCCAGCGCATCCAGCACATCGAACTTGGGGTCAATGCGCGCCTCAAAAGGGCGCTCGCGCAGCATGCTGGCGGCGAAGGCGTGGATCGTCTCGATGTGCGCGGCGTCGACCTGCTCGAGCGCACGCCGCAGGCGCGCCGCCGCTTCGGGGCCGCCGGCTTCCAGCTGCGCCTGCGAGAGCGCCGTGCGGACGCGCCCGCGCAGCTCGCCGGCCGCCTTCTCGGTGAAGGTGATCGCGACGATCTCGCGCAGCTCCGCGCGGCCGCTGCGGACCAGCTCGATCACGCGGCCCACCAACAGACTCGTTTTGCCCGCGCCGGCCCCGGCTTCGAGAAAGAAGGAGGTGTCAAGCTCGTTCAGCAGACGGTCGCGGACGGCCTGGTCGACGGGCGCCGTGCTCACCTGTTCACGCGCTCACGTTCCGCGCCCGCATCTGCTCGTGCCGCTTCACCCACTCCAAGCCGTGCGCGCCGTCGCTGTTGCGCTTGCGCGCGTAGCGCCGCCCCACGTCTGTCGTGCAGGCCGGCTTAAAGACGCACCATTTGCAGTGATCGGTCTCGCCCGGTTTGTCGCTCGGGTGGGGAAAGAACTTGCCCTCGCGGACGCCGTCCACAATCGTCTGCAGCGTGTCGCTGCAAACGCCGGCGGGAGACTGCAGCTGAGCGTTCTCCCAATGCCCGAATTCTTCCCCGCTCAGCTCGGCGGTGCTGAAGCCTCCGCGCCGCGTGATGTAGCGGAACTCGGCGCGGGTCGACGAGATCCGCTCCGATGAGATGGAAGCGCCGTTCTGCGCGCCGTGCACGACGCCGGTCACGGCGTGCAGATAGAGCGGCATCTGCATGTGGCGCCCGCGGCGGAAGCCCTGCTCCACATCGCCCGGGTTCTTGCCCGTTTTGTAGTCCAGCGCCAGGCAGCGGCCATCGTGAGCCACATCGATCCGGTCCATCTTTCCGCGCATGGCGATGGTGCGCGTGTCGCCGAGTGGAACTTCGGCGCCCTCGAAGCTGCGTTCGGCCGCCCAGGGCTGCCAGCCGGCGGCGGCGTGCGGCTGCTCGATATCGATCCGCTGCTGCTGGAGGTCGTCGAGAATCATCTGCCGCGCGCTCTTCGCGGCCGGCGGCGTGCCCAGCCCGTCGCGCGCATCCCACAGATCGAGCTCCGCCTCTGCGGCGGCGCGCAGCGGCTCCGGATCGGCGGTGAACTCTTGCCACGAGCGCCCGCGGCCGGACGCCAGCCAGCCGCCCACCCAATTTTCGAGGATCTTGTGGATCAGCGTCCCGCGGTCGAGCGGCGAAATCTCGATCTCCTCGCCCGGCTCGGGGACCGAGCGCAGCCGCAGAATGTGCTTGAGGAAATAGCGGTAGGGGCACTCGGCGTAGTCCTCCAACGCCGAGGCCGTCCATTCCTGTTCGGCCGTCCAACCGTGCGCTGCGCCGCGCCGCGCGCGGCCGTCGTAGGCAGTGAACTGACGCGCGGCGCGGCCTGCCTGCGCGGCCTCCGCCCGCTCGTAGCCGCCCCACAGCTGCGGCAGCAGCAGCGCCGCGTCGACAGCCGGCGCGTTCAGCAGCGCCAGCGAGAGGTCGGCGCGGTCGAGCGCGCGCAGAGCCGCGCTCCAATCGCCGCGCTGCACCGTTTCGGCGCTTGGCGTCGCCCCGCTCAGCGCGACCGGCAGGCGCAGAATTTGCCCCGCCGCGGTCAACTCCTCGGGGCCCAATGCGGGCCCCTGCTCGCCGCCCACGGCGCGCAGCAGCAGCCCGGAGGGCCGCGTCGGGCCGCCGACAGCATTGCTGCGCCGCGCCCACGAGACGACAAAACGGCGGCGCGCCGCCTGCTGCAGCAGCGCGAAGACGATCCGGTCGCTCTCCGGGCGGGCGAGCTGGCGCCGCAGCGCGGTATCGCCGACCGCCTGGTTCAAGGCCTGGCGCTGCTCGTCGGTCAGGAGCGGATCGTTGCGCGGCACGGCCGGGAAGATGCGCTCGGCGACGCCGGCCGTGAACACTGCGTCGAAGCGCACCAGGCGGCCCGCCCCGCCGGCGGTGCCGATGAAGACGCCGCCGGTCAGCGGCTGTCGATCGGGCGCTGCGGCGTTTTCCAGCGCGAGCTTCACGGTGTGGACATAGGAGCTGCTGCGGAACGGGATCTGCAGCTCGTCGAGCCGCTCGAGCGGGCGTACGGCCCACCACAGCGCGCGCTGGATGCGCACGGCCAGCGGCGCATCCTCCGGATCGTCGTCATCCTCTTCGTCGCCGTCGCGCGGGCCCTGCCAGGCCAGCCAGCCGCGCAGCACGCTGCGCAGCAGAGCGGAAGCCTCGGCCCAGGAGTTGTATTGCCGCGCCTGCTGGCCGCGCTCGCGCAGCTGCGCCGCGGCGAGCTGCAGATCCCGCGCGGCCGCCCGCTCGTGGTCGCTCAGGTCGGGGCCTTCCAGGTAATTGTCGAGCGCGGCCGACATCTGGTCCCAGCGGCGCACCATCCCGGCGCTGCGCGAGATGCGCTCCCAGAAGATCGGCTTGCGGCGCACGCGGCCGGGCAGGATGCGGCGGAGCGCGGGGTTGGCGAGCAGCTCGAGCAGCTTGGACCGCGTCGGCTCGCCCCAGAGCAGCTCGAGCAGCTGCAGCGCCGCTCTGCCAGCCGCCGTCTCGCTGACCGGAAACCCGTTCGCGCGGTAGACCGGGATATCGGCCCGCTCGAGCGCCGCTGCGAGGCGGTCGTCGCCGTGCCTCCCCAGCTTGTGGAACACCGCCATCTGGTGGAAGCGCACGCCCTCCTGCGCGAGGTCGAGCACACGCCGCGCGATCTCCTCCGCCTCGGCCTGCTGGTCGGCGGCGGAAAAGCTCTCAGCCTGCGGCTGCGGTTCCTGCGGCGGCGCTTCGCCGACAGCGCCGAGCGTGCGCGGCTGCACGGCGGCTTGCTGCGCAACCTGGGCCGCCAGCTCGCGGGCCGGGGCGAAATCGGGATCGCTGGACGGGGCCATCACCAGCATCGTCGTATCGGTGTACTGCGCAGCGCGCAGGATCATCAGCCGCTGCTGGCGCGTGAGGTCATAGAGGCCGTAGACGATCAGCGGCGCGCCGCCGAGCGCGCCGCGCCAGGCGCCGCCGCCGCTTTCGATCGCCTCGCGGTACGTCTCTGCGCGGTCGCGCAGCCCCAGCTCGCCGAGCCGCTGCACCCAGCGGTCGTAGACGCGGGCCAGGTCGGCGAGCGACTGCCAGCTGTGCTGCGCGGCAAAGCTGCGCAGCTCGGCGGGGCTGATCGCCGCCTCGCGCAGTTCTTTGAGTGTGCTCAGCATCCCGTCGGCGAGGCCCGGCTGGTCGGCGTCCAGCGCCTCGAGTTCGCCCGCTCTGCCGGCCTCGTGCAGCAGATGCTCGAGCAGCGCGGCGTCGGCGCCGGCCGGCGTCTCGGTGCGGGCCCGCTCGCCGCTGCGCTGCGCGGCCGCCTGGGCCAGATCGACTGGGGTGAAGAACCAGACGCCGCCCAGCGCCGGCGCGCCGTCCTGCGCGCGCGCGAGGCGGCGCTGCAGGTAGCGCCGCGCGAGCCCCGAGCCGACCAACACGTTGATCCGCGCCAGCCGATGCGGACGCTTCGCCGCGGCCAGCTCCGCCAGCCGCTGCTCGGCCTGCTCCAGATGCGCGCAGCACTCGATCGTCAATGCCATGTGCGGAGTCTACCGATGCGCCCGCCCCCGCCGCTGCACAGAAGCAGAGGGGGCGGGCGGCCGCTGCAGTCGTGAAGTAGGGATGAGGGCATAATGAAGCGGGGACGCCTGCACCGAAGTGCATTGGCGCCCCCGCCCCAACCGGTCCCCGCGGAGGGGGGTCGGCAGTCGCCGCTAGACGGCGGCCGGCCCCCGTTCGCGAGTACGCACGCGGACGGCGTCCTCGACGGGGAGGACGAAGATCTTGCCGTCGCCGATCTGGCCGGTGCCGGCGTTTTCGACGATCGCGTCGATCACGGAGTCGAGCGGGGTGGTGTTGATCACGATTTCGAGGCGGATTTTGGGCAGGTAATCGACGCGCACTTGCTGCCCGCGGTATTCCTGCACCATCCCGCGTTGGGCGCCGCGCCCGCGCACTTCGGTGATCGTCATGGAGACGATCCCGATCTGTTCGAGCGCGTGGCGGACGATCGAGAGCCGCTCGGGGCGGATGATGGCGATGACCATCTTCATTGCGGTGAGCCTTTCAGGTTGCTCAGGTTTCAGTGAGAGGTGCGCGGGCGGCGAGGCGCGCGCCGCCCGCGCCGGTGTGGGAGTTCGAGCCTAGTCGCCGCTTTGGGCGCCGGCGGGGAGGGTGCTCTCCTCCAGCGCGGAGACTTCGACGGCCGTGCCCGGCGCGACGGTCGGGAACTCGGGGTAGGCGCCGATGCCGTGTTCCTGCACGTCCAGCCCGGCCAGCTCCTCAGCCTCGCTGACGCGCAGGCCGATCGTGTTCTTGATCACGAAGAAGAGCACGCCGGCGGTCGCCAGCGTCCAGCCGAGCACCGCGAGCACGCCGACAAACTGCACGCCCAGCGCCTCGATGTTGCCGCCCATGAAGAGGCCGTGCGAGGGCGCCCCCCAAGCCTCGGCCGCGCCGGCCGTGGCAAACAGCCCGACAGCCAGCGTGCCCCAGACGCCGCAGATGCCGTGCACGGAGATCGCGCCGACCGGGTCGTCGATCCGAATCCTGTCGAAGAAGGCGACGGAGAAGACAACCAACACGCCGCCGATTGCGCCGATGAGCAGCGCCGCCCAAGGCTCGACGAAGCCGCAGCCGGCGGTGATCGAAACCAGCCCGGCCAGCGCGCCGTTGAGCGTCAGGCCGAGGTCGGCCTTGCCGTAGCGCAGCTTGGCCACGGTCATCGCGACGACCGCGCCGGCGCCGGCCGAGAGCGTGGTGTTGATCGCGATCCAGGCCGCCTCGGTGGCCAGGCCGCCCGTGATGGAGCTCGCACCCTCGTCAGCATCGAACCCTGTCAGGCCCAGCGTCGAGCCGGGGTTGAAGCCGTACCAGCCGAACCAGAGGATGAACATGCCCAGCGCGGCCAGGCTCATGTTGTGGCCGGGGATCGCGGTGACGGTGCCGTCGGAGGCGTACTTGCCGAGGCGGGGGCCAAGCATGAAGGCGCCGGCGAGCCCAGCCCAGGCGCCCACGCTGTGCACCAGCGTCGAGCCTGCGTAGTCCATGAAGCCCATCTCGCCGAGCCAGCCGCCGCCCCAGCCCCAGTTGATCACGACCGGGTAGATCAGGCCGGTGATGAACACGGTGTAGAAGAGGTAGGCGGAGAACTTGGTGCGCTCCGCCAGCGCGCCGGAGACGATCGTCGCCGCCGTCGCGGCGAAGGCCCATTGGAAGAAGAAGACCGCCGCCTCGCGGACGCCCTGGTCGCCTTCGGTCAGCCCACCGATGGCGGGAAAGAAGGAGTCGCCGCCGATGAAGCCGCCCTGCGAGCCGCCGAAGGCGAAGCCGAAGCCGACCGCCCACCAGACGACGCCGCCGAGCGACGCATCGAGCACGTTCTTCATCAGGATGTTGGTCGTGTTCTTGACCCGCACGAAGCCGGCCTCGAGCAGCCCAAAGCCGGCCTGCATGAAGAACACGAGGATGCCGGCGATCACAAACCAGATCGTGTCGATCGCCGTGGCGAGCCCGATGAGCTCACTAGCGAGCTCATCGCCTTCTTGCGCGGCGACGATTCCGAGCGTCGCCAGCAGCGCGGTGAGCAGGCCTGCGGCGAGTCCGATTGCCGCCCGTTTGGCTCCGTGCGGGAGCCTGGCTCCAAGCGGGAGCCGCGCCGTTCCGGGGTGAATCATGTATGCCTCCGTTCCCGGGTTCCGGTTGGTGGCTCGAAACCTATGAAGCGGCCGCCGCTGGAGGGTTTCTGTGGATTTACGCCTGTATGTCGCGCAGATGTCGCCGCGTTTCGCCGGTGTTTCACGCCCAGGCGGCCGCTGCTGCCGCGACACACAAGTAGTGAGGTAGTGGGGGAGGCCGAAAGCCGAGGCGGCGGGTCCCTTGGCGTCCCCCGCCGCAAGCACGGTGTAAGCGGGAGCGAAGCGGAGCGGGGGATGCTGATAGGCTCACAGTGAGGTGAGAGGTCGCGATTGAGCCTGCTGAGACGTTTGTTCGGGCGCGGGGGCGGTGATGCTGCGGCGCCGAGTCCGGCGCCGCCCGATCATCGGGCTGAGAACGCTCCGAGTGATTCTGGAAGCGCTGCAGCCGCGCCGCCGGCGGGCGGCCCGCCGCGCCGCCGGCGGAGGCGGCGCAAGCGCCGCACGGCGGCGCAAGCGGCGCCGGCGGAGGCGTCCGCGCCAGCCGCGCCGCCGCCGCGGGAGCCGCGGGCCGAATCGGGCGGCGGGCCGCAGCGCAGGCGCGGCCGGCGGCGCGCTGATCGCGAGCGCGGCGGCCGCCGGCGCCAGCCGCCCCCGCGCACCAGCGGGGGCGGGATGACGGCGACGCAGAAAGCGCTCCTGTCGGGCGGCTACGACCTGCCGGACCTAGACGCCGTCGGCGCGGTGGAGGAGCAGGAGTGGCCGGCCGCGTTCCGCCGCTTGGGGATGTCGGGGCGGATGCTCTCGGTGCTGACGGCGCTCGGCTTCGCCGAGCCGACGCCGATTCAGGAGCAGGCGATCCCGCTGCTGCTTGAGGGGCGCGATGTCGTCGGCCAGGCGCAGACGGGCACGGGCAAGACGGTCGCCTTCGGAGTTCCCGCCGTCGAGATGTGCGACCCCTCAATGGGCGAGGCGCAGGCGATTGTCTTGGTGCCGACGCGCGAGCTGGCCGCGCAGGTGGGGACGGTGCTCGAGTATTTCGCGCGCGCCGCCGGGCTCGAAGCGACGGTGTTGATGGGCGGCCGGCGGCTCAAGGACGATTTCGCCAATCTGGAGCGGGGGCCGCAGATCGTGGTCGGCACGCCGGGCCGAATCATCGACCATTTGGACCGCCGCACGCTGAATCTGAGCTGGGTCAAGCTGGCCGTGCTCGATGAGGCGGACCGGATGCTGGACATCGGCTTCGAGCCGGATATGCGGCGGATCTTGCGGCGCTGCCCCGAGGATCGCCAGACGGCGCTGTTTTCAGCGACGATTCCGACCCCGATCAAGACGCTGATCTGGCGCTACATGCGCGAGCCGGAGGAGATTCACATCGCGCCGGAGGCGGCGACGGCGGAAGGGATCGCGCAGCGCTACTACGAGGTGGCGGACCGCGACAAGGCGCGCGCGGTCGAGGAGCTGCTGCCGGAGCTGGCCGGCCGCACGCTGGTCTTCTGCAATATGAAGGTGACGGTCGACCGGCTGGTCGCGCGGCTGCGCCACGCAGGGCTCGACGCCGACGCAATTCACGGCGACCGCGATCAGAACAAGCGGGATCGGGTGATGGGCCGCTTCCGCGCCGGCGAGCTGCAGTTTCTGGTCGCCACCGATGTGGCCGCACGCGGGCTGGACATCCCCGATGTAACGCACGTCGTCAACTACGACCTGCCCCAGACAGCTGAGGACTATGTGCACCGCGTCGGCCGGACGGGCCGAGCGGGCAAGGAAGGCAGCGCGGTTTCGTTTGTCGGCGAGTGGGATTTCGAGCAGCTGGACAAGATTCTGAAGGTGGTGGGGGAGGATTTGGAGCGCGCCGAGCTGGAGCTGTACCGGGCCTAGCAGGGAGCAAGAGCGGAGCTCTTGCCGCTCCCCCGACAAGCGGGCAGAGCGGGCGCGGCTGCCGCAGCCGCTCCGTGCACACGGGCGGAGGGGCGGGTGCGCGGCCGCCATGGCGGGGGCTATCCTCCGCACCGGAACGGAAGGTGCGCATGGGACGGCTCGATCAGCGGGTGGCGGTGGTGACCGGCGGCGGGCGCGGGATTGGGCGCGCGATTGCGCTGGAGATGGCGCGCGGCGGCGCGCGGATTGTGGTCTCCTCGCGCACCCTGGCGCAGCTGGAATCGGTGGTTGGCGAGGTGGAAGCGATTGGCTCGGCGGGGTTGGCGGTGGTCGCCGATGCGCTCGATCGGGATGCTGCCAAAGAGCCGGTGCGGGCGGCCGCGGCGCGCTTCGGGCGTGTCGACATCCTGGTCAACAACGTCGGCGGCGGCGCGCCGCTGCGCGGCAGCCAGGATCCGTTCACACACGACGACGACGTGTTCGAAGCGAACCTGGCCCTCAACCTGACCTCGGCTTACTGGACAACGCGGGAGGCGCTGCCCTTGATGCGCGAGGCGGGCTTCGGGCGGATCATCAACATCGGCTCGGGCTATGCCAAACGCAGCGGCGGCGCGCTCGCCTATACCTGCGCGAAGCACGGCCTGATCGGCTTCACGCGGGCGCTGGCGCACGACACCGCGGCCTACGGGATCACGGTCAACTGCCTCTGTCCAGGCTGGACCAACACTGCTCTGGTCGATTGGGCGGCGATGGGCAGAGCGATGGGGATCTCGGCCGAGGAGGCGCACGCGCTGCGGGCGGCCGAGAATTTGCAGGACCGCGTGCTGGAGCCGGACGAGCTGGGGCCGATGGCGTCGCTGCTCGCGGCGCCCGAATCGGCCGGGATCACCGGGCAGGTGATCAGCGTCGACGGCGGCTACAAGGTCTGAAGCGCCTGGTCTGAAGCGCCTGCCGGCAACGCGCGCTGGGCAGGGAACACGAGAAAGTGAGCAACGCGGTGGACTATCAGGAACTGACTCTCGAGCGGGACGGCGGCGTGGCCTTGGTCACGCTGCAGCGGCCGGAGAAGATGAACGCGCTCGGTCCGCAGCTGGTCCATGAGCTGCTTCGGGCGGTGGAATCGACGGCGCACGACGACGCGGTCAAAGTCATGGTGCTGACCGGCGCGGGCCGCGGGTTCTGCGCGGGCGCGGACGTCTCGGGCGGCGCGGCGGCGCAGGAGCTCGGCCGAGAGCTGGACGAAGCAGACGGCTACCGGCGCCACGCTGAGGCGCCAATCGGGCACTGGGGGGTGCTGTTCTCAGCGATGCGCAACTACCCGAAGCCGATCATCGCCGCGGTCAACGGGCCGGCGGCGGGGGCGGGGATGTCGCTGGCGCTAGTCTGCGACATTCGGATCGCATCGACCAACGCGCGTTTTGTCTCGGCTTTTGTGCACCGCGCGATCAGCCCGGACACAGGTTCTTCCTATCACCTGCCGCGGCTGATTGGCAGCGGCCGGGCGCTGGAGATGATGCTCACCGGCGATTCGGTCGACGCGGCCAGCGCGGAGCGCTGGGGGTTGGTCAACCGCGTGGTCGAGCCGGAGCGGGTGGTGGCGGAGGCGATGGAGCTCGCGGAGCGGATCGCACGCGGCCCCTCGATTGCGGTTGAGCTGACCAAGCGGCTGGTCAGCCGCAGCGACGGGGCGGATTTCGAAACGCAGCTGGAGCGCGAGGGCTGGGCGGTTCAGGTGTCCTCGCGCTCGGAGGATCGCGAGGAGGGGATCCGCTCGTTTCTGGAAAAGCGCCCGCCGCAGTTCCGCGGGCGATAGCGGAGGAGGCGGCAATGCCCACCTGCAGAGTCTGCCAGCGGCACGTCGAGTGGTTCCGCGGGGTCGGGTTTCCGCACCGTGAGCACCCCGCCTGCCGCGATGAGCGCCGGGCGCGTGAAGCGCGCGAGCGCGCAGCGGCGGCCGCGCTCGCCAGCTCGGCCCGCGCGGCCGCGCTCGATTGGCGGCGCTTGGACGCGTTCGAACGCGAGGTGGACAGCGCCGGCGTGCGACGCGAGGCGCGCGACGCGATTCTTGTGCAGGCGTTTCGGGACGCGGTCGACGCTGCGCTCGATGACCATGTGCTCAGCGAGGAAGAGGAGCGATCGCTGGCCAGCTTCCGCAACAGCTTCGAGCTGGACGATGCAGAGGCGAACCGCGACGGCCACGTGATGCGCACCGCCCAGGCCGCCACGCTGCGCGAGGTGATGGAGGGCAACATCCCCCAGCGGCTGCAGGTCGAAGGCGGGCATCCGTTCAACCTGATGAAGTCCGAGCAGCTGGTCTGGGCGGTTCCCGGCACCGCTTACTCGCGGATCAAGACGGTGCGCGAGTTTCGGGGCGGTTCGATGGGAGTCAGCCTGCGCGTGGCCAGCGGCGTGTACGTGCGGCCCGGCGCTTTCCGCGGCCGCACGGTCTCCCGCGAAGAGATGACCTATATGGATTCCGGTCTGCTGGGGCTGACCACGAAGCACATCTACTTTCACGGCCCCAACGAGCGTTTTCGCGTACGGTACGACCGGATCGTCTCCATCGAGCCCTACGAAGACGGGATCGGGATCATGCGCGATACTCAGCGGGCGAAGCCGGAGATGTTCAAAACCGGCGAGGGCTGGTTTGTGTACAACCTGGCGACGAATTTAGCGCAGAGGTAGCAGACGCAGCAGATTGCAGCTGGAGAATTTCGCGATGCAGATTACGAACGTGGCGGTCGATGTGTTCGGCTGGGAGGTGGAGCCGTGGCGGGTCGGCTCGGGGATGCGCTTCGGCGGGCCGCGGGCGCTGGGGGTCGTTACGGTGGAGACCGATGCGGGAGTTGCAGGCAACGCGTTTCTGAGCCGGCCGGAGCATCACGCGCAGGCGCTGATCGATCTCGCCGCGCCGCGCGTGCTGGGCTGCAACCCGCAGGACATCGGGTCGATCTGGGCGGATCTGTGGAAGCAGAACCGGGCGCTCCATACATCGGTGATTGGGGCGATCGACATCTGCCTGTGGGATATCAACGGGAAGCTGGCCGGGCAGCCGATTCACCGCCTGCTGGGGACCTGCAAGGAATCGGTGCCGGTCTATTCGAGCACCGCCTGGTGGGCGGCGCCCCAGGAGTACGCGGAGGAGGCGCTGCGCTTTCAGGCGGAAGGTTGGACGGCGCACAAGATTCATCCGCACTCCGAGCCGAAGGCGGATATCGAAATCTGCCGCGCGGTGCGCGAGGCCGTCGGCGCCGATATGATCCTGATGCTCGACTCGATGTGGGCCTACGGTTATGAGGACGCGGTGCGGGTCGGCCGCGCGATTGAGGAGCTGTCGTATTACTGGTACGAGGATCCGCTCGTTGAGGAGGATCTGTACAGCTACGTCAAGCTGCGCCAGAAGCTGGACATTCCGATCATGTCCACGGAGTTCGCGCCGGGCCGCTACTACGGGATGGCGCAGTGGATCACGCAGTACGCGACAGACATTCTGCGCGGGGATGTAGCGGTCACGGGCGGGATCACGCCGCTGGTGCGGCTCTGCCATCTGGCCGAGGGCTTCAAAATGAAGTGCGAGATTCACCACGGCGGCAACTCGCTGAACAACGTCGCCAACCTGCACGTCACCATGGCCGTGCCCAACTGCGAGTTCTTCGAGTATTTCCCCGCGACCGGCTCGAACATGTTCGGCTTGGTCGAAGACATCGACATGAGCGGCGGAGTCGTACACGCGCCGACAGCGCCGGGCTTGGGCTATGAGATCGACTGGGATCTGCTCCGCCGCGATCAGCAGGGGCGCTTGGAGTCGGCCTCTTCGTAACAAGCTTCCAGAGCTTCTGCCAGCCCCCGCCGGCGGGCTGAGCCCCCTACACACAAGCGGGGGCGTCAGCTCAAACGGAACGTAACCTCAATCTATCCCCGCTCCGTTGGCGAAACGGATAATGAAGGGGACAACGATCGCGGTAATGGCCAGCGTGGCGATCACGCCGGTGAAGAGCAGATAACGAACGCCGTAGTTGGAGATCAAGGCCGGATCGTAATACTTGTCCACTGCGTTGTCGGCGTACATGGCGGCCAAGCCGTTGAGCAGCAGGCGGCGGGTGCGCCGGCCGAGGATCAGCGCCGCTGCGGCGATCACGTTGAGCAAGACGGTCAGAACGATGAATACGGCCAAGACCAGGTCGTATGCGGCGGCCGCGTCCTCTTCGGCGGCGGCCAAGGAGACGGCGGAGTTGATGCCCAGCACGATCAGGTTGAAGACGATCGCAGTGAGCACGAAGATGATGTCGGTGCGGCTGCTCTCGCCCAGTTCCTTGACGATATGGGTGTGAACCTGGTGGAGCACCGCTGGGACTGTATTCGCTGGGGCGGGCCGGCCGGCTGCTGCCGGTTGCGGAAACAGGGTCAGTCGAAGACGATGACGCCGCGGCCGTCTTTGCCCTGTTCGAGATCCTGGAAGGCTTCGTTGATCCGCTCGAGCGGGTAGCGGCGTTGGACGATCTGATCGATTTCGATCCGCCCGGCCATGTACATATCGACGAGTGTCGCGAAGGTGCGGTGGGGGCTGGCGGAGCCGTAGTAGCTGCCGACGAGGGTTTTCTGTTTGCGCACGATATCGACGAGGTCGACGGCGCCGCGCGCTTCGACGGGCGCCAGGCCGACGATCACAGCGGTACCGCCCTTGCCGGCCGATTCGAGCGCCTGATTGGCCGTTTCGGAGGAGCCGAAGGTGTCGAAGGCAAAGTCGACTCCGCCGTTGGAGAGTTCGCGGACGGCCGCGGCGGCGTCGATATTGCGCGCGTTGACGGTGTCGCTGGCGCCGAAGCGGCGCGCGAATTCGAGCTTATGATCGTGGATGTCGACCGCGATAATCCGCGAGGCGTTGAGCATCTTGGCGCCTTGAATCGCGTTGAGCCCAACGCCGCCGGCGCCGATCACCGCGACAGTCATGCCGGCATGCGCGTTGGGCTGGTTGATCACGGCGCCGACGCCGGTCGTGACGGAGCAGCCGATCAGGGCCGCGACGTCCATGGGGACTGCGTCGGGGATGGGAAAGCAGGCCTGCTGGGCGGTGACGACATGCTCGCCGAAGACGCCGAGCTTGCCCATCTGAAAGATCTCCGCGCCGTCGGCGTCGTGCAGGCGGACGCTGCCGTCGAGCAGGCGAGAGCCGGTCGCCTGGTGGAGGTCGCAGAGCTGCGGCTGACCCTTGCGGCAGGTCGGGCACTGCCCGCAGGGGGTGACGAAGGAGAGGATGCAGCGGTCGCCGGGCCGCAGACTGTGGACGCCGGGGCCGATCGCTTCGATCGTGCCGGCGCCCTCATGCCCGAGCACGGAGGGCAGCGGGAAGGCTGCGGTGCCCTGCATGATGTGGTGGTCGGAGGCGCAGACGCCGGCCGCACCGATTTTGACGCGGACTTCACCGTACTGCGGCTCGTCCTGAACGAGGTCTTTGATTTTGAGCGGGGTATTGGGTGCATCAAGGACGGCGGCGCGCACGGCGGTTCTTCCTTCTTCCTAGAGCCCCTGAGCGTGGGCGGGGGCTGCGGGAATGGTAGCGCGCCCGCGGGCCGTTCTGGCGGCGGTTAGCGCAGCGCCACCTCGGGGTCTGTGGGGCGCGGCAGGTTGTACCAGGCGTCGTTGCAGAATTCGAGGTCGGCATCGCTCAGTTCGAGCGATTCGTAGTCGAGCGAGTCCTCGATCTGTTCGCGCCGCGACGCGCCGACGATCGCCGATGTCATGCCGTCCTGGGCCAGCACCCAGGCGATCGCGGCGTGCGTGATCGAGCGGCCCGCGAAGTGCGCCTGCAGCGCCGCGACCTGCGCGAAGTGCGCCTCGTCCCAGTAGCGTTTGCGGTAGCGCGGGCCGGCGTTGCCGAGCGTGAAGCGGGTGTTCTGCTGGAGATCTTCCGCGTTGGCGTATTTCCCGGTCAGGAAACCGCCCGCAAGCGGGTTATACGCGATGATCCCGACGCCTTGGTCGCGGCAGAGCGGCAGCAGGTCGGCTTCGATATCGCGCCAGAGGATGTTGTAGCGGGGCTGATCGCAGTCGAAGCGGGTGATGCCGGCCTTGTCGGAGGCGGCGAGCGCCAGCGCGAGCTGCCAGGCGCGGTAGTTGGAGGCCCCGGCGTAGCGGATCTTGCCCCAGCGGCGCAGATCGTCGAGCGCCTCCATTGTCTCCTCGATCGGCGTGTTCGGGTCCGGCGAGTGCAGCTGGTAGAGGTCGATGTAGTCGGTTTGCAGCCGCCGCAGCGATTCGTCCACGGCGGCGAGGATGTGCTGCCGTGAGGCGCCGCGCTGATTCGGCCCCGGCCCCATCGGAGCGACGCATTTGGTCGCGAGCACGATCTGATCGCGCGGCTGAGTCTGAAGCCAGTTGCCGACAATCGTTTCGGTCGCGCCAACCTTCCGCGCGCCGATCGGATAGACATCGGCGGTATCGATAAAGTTGACGCCGCGCTCGCAGGCCGCAGACATAATCGCCCGCGCTTCGGCTTCTTCGGTCTGGAAGCCGAACGTCATCGTACCCAAGCAGATCTCGGAGACGCGCAGCCCGGTGCGGCCCATGCGGCGGTAGTGCATGCGGTATCGCTTTCGCTTTCATGGTCAGCCGGCTGCGGTGCTGCCGCAGTCAATCAAACTGCGACAGCACATCCTCATCGAGCCGCTGGAAATACTCAGGGTCGTTGTCGCCGCGCCGCCCGAACATGATCTCATCGATTCCGAAATCGATGAACTCGCCGATCCGCTGCACGATGCGGTCGGCGGGGCCGTTGAGGGTGCCGGGGCCGATCCGCTCTTCCCACTCCCGCGCCGCGGCCTCGTCGTCGGTGAGCAGGCAGGGCATCAGCGCGGTGATCTTGATCTCGGCCGGGTCGCGGCCGACGGCCTCGCAGTGGCGCTGCAGAATCTCCACCTTCTCGCGCAGCAGCTCGACCGACATACCGCGCCCGGCCCAGCCGTCGAGATTCATGATGTCGCCGTATTTCGCCAGCGTGCGCAGCGTGCGTCTGGGGCCGGTCCCGCCGACGAGGAGCGGGATCGGGCGGCCGTAGCTGCCGGGCGAGAGCGGCGCCTCGTCGAGCGAGTAGTACTCGCCCTGGAAGCTCAGCGGAGCGTCGGCGTGAAGCAGGGCGCGCAGCAGCCGGCAGGCCTCCTCGAAGCGGTCCTGCCGCTCCCGCATCGAGGGGAAGGCCCAGCCGTATGCCTGATGCTCGCGTTTGAACCAGGAAGCGCCGATCCCGAGCGTGAAGCGTCCGTGCGAGATGTGGTCAATGCTGCCGGCGATTTTGGCCGTCAGCGCCGGGTTGCGGTAGGTATTGCCGAGCACGAGGTGGCCGATCCGCAGGCGCTCGGTGCAGGCCGCGGCGGCGGCCGCGAGGCTGAAGGCTTCGTAGGCCTCGCGGCCCTCCACCGCCTTGCCGCGGGTGGGCGGGATGAAGTGGTCGGCGAACCAGATCGAGTCGTAGCGGCCGCTGTCCATCGTCTGGGCAACGCGGCGGATGTCGTCCCACGAGGTGAGGTAGGCGCTGACCTGGGCTCCGAACTGCATAGGCGCTCCTGTCCGCTCGGCTGGGCCGATCATAGGGCCGCTGCGGAGCGGCTCAGCTCGGAGCGGGTGGAAGCGGGTGGGATACTGTGCGCGGGGCTTGAGGCCGCGATAGGAGGCTGAGATGCGCGTGCTGGTGATGCCGGGCTTAACGCTGCCGGAGGTGAGCGAGGCGGACCTGGAGCGGATTCGCGCGGCGGCGGGGGCGGACGCCGAAGTTGTGGTCGCGCACAACCGCGAGGATGCGCTGGAGCAGATCGGCGCAGCGGAGGTGCTGCTCGGCTATCTGACCGAGGAAATGTTCGCGGAGGCGGCGCAGCTGCGCTGGGTGCATGCGACCGCCTCGGGCGTCGACGGCTACCTCTTCGAAGCGTTCAAAGCGGCCGACATTCCGCTGACCGGCGAGAAGGGTCTGGTCGGGCCGCACCTGGCCGACCACGGCTTTGCGCTGCTGCTCGCGCTGGCCCGCTCGCTCGGGCCGGCGCTGCGGCTGCGCGGCGGGGCCTGGCAGCAGCGCGTGCCGATGCGCCGCGCGGCCTTTGAGCTTTCCGGGTTGACGATGGGCATCGTCGGCTTCGGCGGCACCGGACGGGCGATCGCGCAGCGCGCGCGGGGCTTCGGGATGGAGGTGCGCGCCGTCGATGCGCTGCCCGTGCCGGCCACCCCAGAAGTGCGGATGGTGCTGGGGATGGACAAGCTCGGCGAGATGCTGGCCCGCTCGGATGTGGTCGCAGTTTGCGCCCCGCTGACGGAGGAAACGCGGCATCTGTTCAACCGCGCGGCGTTTGCCCAAATGAAGCCGGGCGCGGTGATCATGAATGTGACGCGGGGCGAGATCATCGAGCTGGAGGCGTTGATCGAGGCGATTGAGAGCGGACATTTGCGCGGCGCGGCGCTGGACGTCGTCGAGGGCGAGCCGCTGCCCGCCGACCACCCGATCTTCGCGCTGGACAACGTAGTGATGACGCCGCACACGGCGGGCGCGAGCCAGCTGCGGGCCGGACGCAACCTGGAGCGCTTCTGCGAGAACCTGCGCCGCTACCGAAGCGGCCGCGAGTTGGTCGGCGAGGTCGACAAGCAAGCCGGCTTTTGATCGGCCCGCCGGTCCCGCCGTTCAGCCTGTCCCGCCAGTCCAGCCTGTGAGCACGCCGGGCGCCGAAGCATTTGCCGAAGAGCTGCAGGCGGCGCAGGCCGCGGCGCGCGAGGCAGGGGCGATCCTGCTGCGCATAGCGCAGCAGGGCGCGCGCTACGGCTGGAAGCCGGGCGGCCGCTGGGGCGCGGAGCTCGTCTCGGAGGCGGATATCGAAGTGGACGCGGCGCTGCGCGCGGCGCTGCTCGGCGCGTTCCCCGAAGACGGCTGGCTGAGCGAAGAACACCCCGACGACCAGGCGCGGCTGAAGCACCGGCGGGTCTGGATCGTCGATCCGCTGGACGGCACGCGGGAGTTTCTGCAGGGCGTGCCTGAGTACGCCGTTTCGATCGCGCTCGCGGTCGGCGGGGAGGCGCTGGCGGGCGTCGTGTTCAATCCGGCCAAGGATCAGCTCTATGCGGCGGCGCAGGGCGGCGGGGGCAGCGGGTTGGAGCTGGATCGCGCGCTGTCGCTGCACGACAGCTACATGCTGGCCGGCCGGGGCGAGTGGCGCTTCGGCGATTTGCCGCCCGTGCCCGAGGGCACGCGGCTGCTGCCTGTCGGCTCGATCGCTTATCGGATGGCCCTGCTGGCAAGCGGTACGGGCTGTTTGATCTTCACGGCGGGGCGGCGCAAAGAGTGGGATGTAGCGGGCGGCGCGGCGCTGCTGGCCGCGGCCGGCGCACGCGTGACCGATCTGGAAGGCCGCGCGCTGCGCTTCAACCAGCCCGATCCATCGGTCCCCGGCCTGATCGCGGCCCGCCCCGTCATTCACGCTGAAGCAGAGGAGCTCTGGCGCCGCTCCGGCTGGCGGCTGCTGTGAGGACTGCGGACTGCTGCAGCGGTGACGGGCCGCGCTGCGCTGCCCGCTGCGCCGCGCCCCTGAACGCCCATGAAGAGGTGATCGGTTAGCCTGCGGAGGGCGCGGCCGTTGGGGGCCGCGTGCTGAGCTGAACTTGTGCATTTGGCGCGCCGCTGCGGCGTGCTCGGAGGAGGAGCTGGAACGTGGCTGAACTGAGCGGGGCGCAGATTGTGGCCAAGGCGCTGAAGACGCAGGGCGTCAAGGAGATGTTCGGGCTCGTGGGTGTGCCGGTGGTGCCGATTTCGATCGCCTGGATGCAGGAAGGGCTGCCGTTTGTCGGCGTGCGGCACGAGCAGGCGGCCGGCTATGCGGCGCAGGCCGCCTCTTACATGCGCACGCACCTCTCGGCCGCGCTGGTCGTGTCCGGGCCGGGGATGACGAATGCGATCTCGGCGCTGGGCAATGCGGAGGCCAACTGCTGGCCGATGATTCTGCTCGGCGGCGCGGCCAATGTGACGCTCTCGCAGATGGGCGACTTCCAGGATGCGCCGCAGGTGGAAGCGGCGCGGCCGTTCGTCAAGTGGTCCGATCAGGCGCGCGATGTGCGGCTGATTCCGCGCCTGATCGCGCAGGCGACGCGGGCCGCGATCAATGGCCGGCCGGGCCCCGTCTACCTCGATCTGCCGGGCGACATCATCGATGCAGTGGTCGATGAGTCGGAGGTGCAGTGGGCGTCGCGGGTCGAGGAGCCGCATCGCCCGACGGTTTCCGCGGAGTCGGTCGAGGCGGCGGTTGAGGCGCTCAAAACGGCCTCCAATCCGCTCGTGATCGTCGGCAAGGGGATGGCTTGGTCGCGGGCCGAGCAGGAGGTGCGGGAGTTCGTCGACAAGACGGGGATTCCCTGGCTGGCGACGCCGATGGGGGCCGGCGTAATCCCGGCGGACGCGCCGAACAACGCCGCTGCGGCCCGCACCCATGTGCTGAAAAACGCGGACCTGGTCGTGCTGCTGGGCGCCCGCTTCAACTGGATTCTGCACTTCGGCCGGCCGCCGCGCTTCCGCGAGGATCTGCGCGTGATTCAGCTCGATATTGAGCCGGAAGAGATCGGCACCAACGTGCCGACCGAGGTCGCGCTGGTCGGCGACGGCAAGGCCGTCATGGGCCAGCTGAATGAATATCTGGACGAGCAGCCCTGGAAGTTCGAGGACAGTACGGAGTGGGTGGCGTCGATCAACGCGGAGCTCGAGCGCAAGGCGCTCGAGCAGAGCGCATGGATGTCTTCAGACGAGGCGCCGATGAACTACTACCGCCCGCTGAAGGAGATCCAGGAGCGGATGCCGCGCGACGCGGTGTTTGTCACCGAGGGCGAGAACACGATGGCGATTGCGCGCCAGGTGATTCAGTCCTACGAGCCGCGCTCGCGGCTGGACGCCGGCACCTGGGGCACGATGGGCGTCGGCCCCGGCTTTGCGCTGGCCGCGCAGGTCGTCAACCCCGGCAAGCGGGTGATTGCGCTGGAAGGCGACGCGGCGTTCGGGTTTGGGCCCACGGAGGTCGAGACGGCGGTGCGGCACAAACTGCCGATTACCTGGATCATCTTCAACAACAACGGGATCGGCGGCGGTCCGGATGAGCTGCCCGAGGGCGGCCCCGGCGAGATGCCGCCGAACGCGCTGGTGCCGCGCGCGCACTACGAGAAGATCATGGAAGCGTTCGGCGGCAAGGGCTACTACTGCCGCAGCCCCGAGGAGCTCGAAGCAGCGCTCGATGACTCATTCGCGCAGGAGGGCTCGACGCTGATCAATGTGGAGATCAGCACCAAGGCGCAGCGCCGCCAGCAGCAGTTCCGTTGGCTGCAGCGCTGATGCGCGGCCGGGGCCGCTGAATCGGCGCGCTGGATCGGCGCGCCGATCGCTGCTTGTGCAGCGGCTCCGCTAAGGCTGCTGGGCCCAGGTCTCAGGCTGCTCCAGCTGGATCCAGAGGACGCCGCCGGCGCTGACCGTTTCGAGGCTGTTGATGAATGCGGGGCCGCCCGGGCTCCAGCGCAGGTAGCGCTGTTCCTGGTTGTCCCAAAGGAAAGCGGCGACGAGCGAGCGCAGCCCGCCCAAGGCGGCATCCACCGGCTGATCGGGGCCGTGCCAGGAGACGAGGTTCCAGCCGGCCTGGAGCGCGGGGTTGGGCGCAGCCGGGGCCTGCCAGACGAGCGGCAGCCAGGCGGCGCCGGCTTTGACGGAAGCGATCACAGCATCGCCCGGCGCCAGCCTGGTGTTGGCCGCGTCCGTTCCGCCGGGCAGGCCGGGGCGATGCAGCCGCCAGCCTTGTGCGAGCCGATCCCAATAGAACATGCCGGCCAAGACGGCGCCGCGCTGCTCCCAGAGCTCGCCGATGGTCGTGGGGCGGTCGACCGCGATGCCGCGCCAGCCGCCGGTGATCGTGCGCTGCGCAGAGGCGCCGGCGGTCAATGCCGCCGCCGAGCCGCCGCTGTCGGCGCCGGCCGTGCGCTCATCGGCGTGTGCGTGCGTTCCGCCGCCGCTGTTGGGCGGCTCCCAGTTTGCGCGGTTGGTGGAGGTGAATTGGGTGCCGCTGTGGAGGTTGAAGCCGTCTCCGTCGGGCAGCTCGACGCCTTCAATGGCGTATGCGCCGCTGAACGGGACGCTCGGTCCCAGGTAGCCGCCGCCGCGCGAGTGGTGCAGCGCGTAATGGATATGCGGGAAGCCGCCGTTGCCGCCGTTCCAGCCGTGCCAAACGGCGCCGACCGCCTGGCCGACGGCGACGTGCGAGCCGCGCTGCAGGCCGGCGCGGGGCTGGATGTGGCAGAGCAAGTGCTCCATCGCGGCGGCGTCGCGGATCGCGAGGCAATCGCCGTCCGTGTAGCTGACAACGCCCGACGCAGGGGCCAGCACGGTGCTGCCGCCGGTTGCTGCGTCAAGCCGGACGAGGTCGATCGCGTGGCGGTCGTCGCCGTCGGCGACGGAGTGTGAGGCGGTGTTGTAGCCGGCGGCGATCTCCCATTCGCTGCCCGCTGCGGCCGGGATCGGTACGCCGCTCTGGGCCCGTGCGCCGAGCAGCAGCAGGCAGGCCGCGGCAAGGCCGGCGAGAGCAGCAAGGGCGGCGCAGGCGGCGCGCGGCATGGATCGATCTTGGCCGAGTTTTCGCATGATTGTGTCCAGGAAGTTGATCGACGGCGTAAAATCGACGCGGCGCCGGCAGGCTTAGGATAGGAGCAGGCTGTGGAATATCGGCGGTTGGGTAATTCGGGGCTGCAGGTCTCGCTGGCGGGGCTGGGCACGAACAACTTTGGCATGCGGCTCGATTATGAGCAGTCGGCCGCGGTGGTTGACGCGGCGATCGGGGCTGGAGTCAACTTCTTCGACACCGCCGACATCTACGGCGGCGGGCGCTCCGAGGAATACCTGGGGCGCGCGCTGGGCGGGCGCCGCGAGGATGTGCTGATCGCGACCAAGTTTGCGATGCCCGTCGGCGAGGGGCCGTTTACGCGCGGCGGCTCGCGGCACTACATCGAGCGCGCCGTGGCCGCCTCGCTGCGGCGGCTCGGCACCGATTACATCGACGTCTACCAGATGCACCAGCCGGATGCTCAGACGCCGATCGAGGAGACCTTGGAAGCGCTGACAGATCTCGTCCGCCGCGGCGTGGTGCGCTACATCGGGCACTCGAACTTCAGCGGCTGGCAGATCGCCGACGCCGATTGGACAGCGCGCAGCAAGGGCTTGGCGCGGTTTGTCTCGGCTCAGAACGAGTGGAGCCTGCTGCAGCGCGGGGTCGAAGCGGAGGTGATGCCGGCCTGCCGCGAGTTCGGGCTCGGCCAGCTGCCCTTTTTCCCGCTCGCCAGCGGCTTTCTGACCGGCAAGTACCGCCGCGGCGAACCGCTGCCCGAAGGTACGCGCCTGGCCGCCTGGCAGCAGGCGATGCCGGCGCGGATCAATGCGCTGACGGCCGACGCCAACTTCGACACCCTGGAGGCGCTCGAGCGCTACGCGGGCGAGCGCGGCCGCAGCGTGCTCGCGCTCGCGCTCTCCTGGCTGGCCAGCGACCCGGCGGTCTCATCGGTGATCGCGGGGGCGACGAAGCCGCAGCAAGTCGAGGCCAATGCCACAGCGACGCTGGCCTGGCAGCTGAGCGCAGCGGAGTTCGCAGAGGTCGATGTCTTGCTCGCAGGCGGCTAGCAGGATGCTGAACCAGCCCGCCGAGCAGCTCCCCCCGCGCAGGCTGCACCTCAATCCCTCTGCTCCCCCGCAAGCCGGGCGAGCAGTCAGCCCGGGCGCGTTCCGCGCTCCGCCAGAGCAGCGGAAGGAATAGGCCGCTGATGGCGGGCTGGGCGCGGGCGAGCGCGGCGCTCGGCGCACTTGGAGCGCTTGGCGGCGGGCTGGCCGGCTACGCCTGGTGGGAATCGACGCAGGCTGAGGCGGTGCATCGGCGGCTCCAAGTGCCCGAGCTGCCGCGCGGCCTCGAGGGGCTGCGCATCCTCCATGTCAGCGATACGCACTTCCCTGCCAACGGCGCCTCGCTGGAGCGCTTCGGGAACCTGGCGGCCGAGCTCGAGTACGACGTGGTCTTCGCGACCGGCGACTACGTGGAGACGGCCGCCGGCTGGGATACGGCGGTCGAGGCGTTCGCGCTGCTGCACGCACCGTTCGGTGTCTATGCATCGCTCGGGGCGCACGACTACCTGGCGCCGGTCGCGGCGCCTGCGGAGTGGCTGCAGGCGGCGCGGGAGCGGCTGCTCGGCGGGCGCAAGCTGATCGATGCGGCGCCCTTCGTGGAGCGGCTCGAGGTGCTTGGTGTGCGGGTGCTGCGCAACCGCTGGGAACAGGCCGAGATCGGCGGCGAGGCGCTGCGGATCTGCGGCGCCGGCGACGACTCGGTCGGGATGGCGCGGCTCGCGGCGGCGCTGCCCGCCGATCGGAGCGGCGGCGGTCTGACAGCGCTGCTGACGCATAGCCCGGATGCTGTGCTGCGCCTGGAGCGGCCGCCGCCGCTGGTCTTCTGCGGCCACACCCACGGCGGCCAGATTCGGCTGCCCTGGTACGGAGCGCCGCTGCGGCACTCGAAATTGGTCGATCGCCGCCGCACCGCCGGCGTGTTTGCGTGGCGCGGGTCGCAGGTTGTCGTGAGCCAGGGGTTTGGCACTGCCGTCGTGCCGCTGCGTCTGCTCTGCCGGCCGCAGGTCGCAGTGATCGAGCTGCGGCGCTGACCCGCGAACCCCCGCGTCTCCGGGAGAGTGTTGCGGCAGTGTTATAATCGCCTCGTCACGCGGCCGAACCGTGCCGCGGCAGTTCATGCGTGGGCTGCGGCGGCGCGGGCGGGGGACCCGCCATCTGGGGTGCAGCGGAGCGCAGCTCCGCCGATGACCTGAACATCGAACCCGACAGCTGACCCCGCAGGCGCATTCAGGGCGGGCGGCGGTTCACGGCGAATGCTGTTCGAGCCGTACTGCCGGACGTTGCGGGTGGGTCTCCAGCGGGCTGCTTGGCGCGTATATCGGCTGAAAGGAGCCTGCCATGACCCGTACCGAACTGTCGCCGGGCGCCGAACTGCCCGTGCTCGCCAGCGAGGATTTTGCCTCCGACCGGTACCAGGCGATCAATCTACATAACTTCGAGAAGCTGCCGCAGATCGCCGCGCTGCCCGATGAGATCATCCACGACATTCACGTCGTCGGCCGCGTGCTGCCCTTCAAGTCCAACCGCTACGTGGTGGATCATCTGATCGATTGGGGCGATCCGCTCACAGACGGGATGTTCCGGTTGACATTCCCGCAGCGCGGGATGCTGGCGCCGGCGGATTTCGACCGCATGGCGGCGGCGATCGACAGCGGCAAAAACGCGCGCGAGCTGAAACTGATCGCGGATGAGATTCGGATGACCCTGAATCCGCACCCGGCCGGCCAGATGGAGCACAACATGCCCCAGCTGGCGGGTGAACCGCTGGAAGGCATGCAGCACAAATACCGCGAGACGGTGCTGTTCTTCCCCTCCCAAGGGCAGACCTGCCACGCCTACTGCACGTTCTGTTTCCGCTGGCCGCAGTTTGTCGGGCTGGAGGGCAAGAAGTTCGCAATGCGCGAAGGCGAGCGCCTGGCCGCCTACGTCTCGGAGCACCACGAAGTCTCCGATGTGCTCTTCACCGGCGGCGACCCGCTGATCATGAAGACCAAAACGCTGCGCGAATACATCGAGCCGCTGATCAGCAGCAGCGCCGCGCACCGCCTTCGCACCGTACGGATCGGCTCCAAAGCGATCGCCTACTGGCCGCACCGTTTCCTCTACGACGACGACGCAGAGGACCTGCTCGCGCTCTTCAAGGAAGTCGTCGACGCCGGACTGCAACTGGCGCTGATGGCGCACTTCAACCATCCCGCCGAGCTGCGCACCGAAGTATCGCTGGAAGCGGTGCGCCGGATTCGGGCGACGGGCGCGCAGATCCGCACCCAGACGCCGCTGCTGAAGCACATCAACGACGATTCGCAGCTGCTCGCCGAGATGTGGGCCGAGCAGGCCCAGGCCGGCTGCGTGCCCTACTACCTCTTCGTCGCGCGCGACACCGGCGCGAAGCGCTACTTCGAGCTGCCCCTCGTGCAGTGCCAGGAGATCTTCCGCACCGCCTACGCGCGGGTCAGCGGAGTGGCGCGGACCGTCCGCGGCCCGAGCATGTCGGCCACGCCGGGCAAGGTCCAGATCCTCGGTACGGCCGAGCACGCCGGCGAGCAGATGCTCGTGCTGCGCTTCCTCCAGGGCCGCGATCCGGACTGGGTCGGCCGCCCGTTCTTCGCCGCCTACGACGACAACGCGTCATGGCTCGATGAGCTGCAGCCGGCCGGAGGTGAAGCGGAGTTCTTCTACGAGCCGCGGCTGCGCCAGCTGCTGGACGAAGAGGGCAGCCCGTGGGCGCGCACCAACACGCGCCTGCTGCTCGATGGGGCGGCGGCCGGCAGCTGAGCGCGCCGCCGCCGCTGGTCGAACGCCTCAAGGCCGCCGCGGAGCGGTTTGCGCCCGGCTCCGCGCAGCGGCTCGTGCTGCCCGGCGCGCCCGCATTCACCTGCATCGCCGACCGTTGCGGCGCGCTCTGCTGCCGCGCACCGTACCGCGTCGACGTCGACGCGGCCGAAGCGGCGCGGCTCGCCCCGCTGGCCGAGATCGAGGAGCGCGGTGCGGTCGCGTTGCTGGCCCAGAGCCGGCAGGGCGCCTGCCTGCTGCTCAGCGAGGATTTGCGCTGCGGCGCCTATCCGCTGCGCCCGCGCGGCTGCGTCCAATACCCCTACATGCTGCATTTCATCGGCGCTGAAGGCGCCAGCGCTGAGTGCTTGGCGCTGGAGCAGCTCGATGCGCTGGTCGAGGCCTGGGCTTCGGGCGCCGGCGGCGAGGGCGCCGCGCCGCTGCTGATGCGCGATCCGGCCTGCCCCGGCTTCGTCGGCGCGCCCCTCTCCGAACAGGCGTGGGGTGTGCTGCTGCGCTCGATCTGGCAGCTGCAGCGTCCGCTGCGGGCCTAAAACCGAACAGTGCCGCGCCGGCTGATCGGGATCGATCTCGCCTGGGGCGAGCGCGCCGGCAGCGGCTGCGCCGAGCTGGCCTGGCGCGGAGACGAGCTGGAGCTCGTGCGGGTCGACGTATTGCAGCCGCTCGACGCGGTCGTGGAATGGATCGATGCCGGGCGGGGCGCGTGGTTGGTTGCGGTCGATGCGCCGCTGGTCGTGCTCAACCGCAGCGGGCGGCGCCGCGCCGACGCCGAAGTCAGCGCGCACTACCGCACCTTCGATGCAGGCGCGCTGCCGGCCAATCTCTCGATCCTGGGCCGCGATCACCGGGGCGGCCGGCTGCTGCGGGCCCTCGAGGCCCGCGGCGGCGCGCTCGCTGAATCTGCCGATGATCTACACGAGCTGCAAGAGCTGCAAAGCCGGCGGCTGGCGTTCGAGACGTTCCCCCACGCAGCGATGGTGCAGCTGTTCGCGCTCGAGCGGACGCTGAAATACAAACGCGGCAAGGCCGCCGAGCGGCGCAGCGGCCAGCAAGCGCTGGCCGCTGCGATCCGCACCCACCTCTGCGCCGCTCCAGCCGCGCCGCGGCTGCAGCTCAACGAGCCCTTGGAAACGCTCCTGCGCACCCCTGCCGCGGCGCTGCGCGGCGCCGCCCTGAAGCGGCGCGAAGACATGCTCGATGCGCTGATCTGCGCCTACGCGGCGGCCTGGGCGGATGCCGGCAAGCCGCTGCAGGCGCTTGGCCAAGCCGGCGCGGGGGTAGTGATCGTCCCGCAGCGGCGCGGAATCGGCGGCTAGTTCCTATACATTGACGCGCAGTGGGCGTCGGTGGGCGAAGGAGGCCTGGCATGCTCGACGGCGAGACGATCGCGGCCCTGCGGCGCGAGCGCGCAAAGTGGGATGCACGGGTGCAGGCGGAGGGCCGCGAGCGGCCGGGACCGTTCATGACCGTCTCCTCACGGCCGGTCGAGCGCCTCTACGACGCCACCACGCTGGCCGATGCCGGCTGGGATGCCGCGCGCGATCTGGGCCTGCCCGGCGAATACCCCTACACGCGCGGAGTGCATCCGACCGGATACCGCGGGCGGCCTTGGACGATTCGCATGTTCGCCGGCTTCGGCAGCGCCGAGGAGACCAACCTGCGCTTCCGCCGCCTGCTCGGCGACGGCCAGACCGGGCTCAGCATCGCCTTCGATATGCCCACGCTGATGGGCTACGACCACGATGACCCGCTCGCCGCCGGGGAGTTCGGAAAGTGCGGTGTGGGCGTCTCCTCGCTGGCCGATATGGAGCTGCTGCTGGACGGCCTGCCGCTCGACCAGATCACCACCTCGATGACGATCAACTCGCCCGCAGCCCTGATCTGGGGGATGTACATCGCGGCCGCGGAGAAGCGCGGGATCGATCGCGCGAAGCTGGGCGGCACGCTGCAGAACGACATCCTGAAGGAATACATCGCGCAGAACGAGTACGTCTTCCCGCCCCGCCCCTCAATGCGGCTGGTGACCGACACGGTCGAGTTTGCCAGCGAATGGATGCCGCGCTGGAACAGCATTTCGGTCTCCGGCTACCACATCCGCGAGGCCGGCTCGACGGCCGCGCAGGAGCTCGCATTCACACTGGCGGACGGGCTGGAATACGTGCGCTGGGCACTCGAGCGGGGCATGCCGATCGATGAGTTCGCGCCGCGGCTCTCGTTCTTCTTCAACAGCCACAACGACTTTTTCGAGGAGGTGGCGAAGTTCCGCGCCGCACGCCGCATCTGGGCGCGGGAGCTGCGCGAAACCTACGGAGCCGAAAACCCGCGCTCCTGGTGGATGCGCTTCCACACCCAGACCGCAGGCGTCTCGCTGACCGATGTGCAGCCCGAAGTCAACCTGCTGCGGGTCACGATTCAGGCCTTGGCTGCGGTGCTGGGCGGCACTCAATCGCTGCACACTGACGCGATGGACGAAGCGCTGGCGCTGCCGAGCGAAAAGGCGGCCCGGCTCGCGGTCCGCACACAGCAGGTGATCATGCACGAATCGGGCGCGGTCAACACCGTGGACCCGCTCGGCGGGTCCTACTTCGTGGAGCAGCTGACGAACGAAATCGAGCGCGAGGTCTACCAATACTTCGAGCAGATTGAGGCGCTCGGCGGCGTGATCGCCGCGATCGAGACGGGCTATTTCCAAAAAGAGATCGCGGACGCCTCGGCGCGCTTCCAGCGCGAGATCGAGCGCGGCGAGCGAACGATCGTCGGGGTCAACGATTTCGAGCTCGAGGAGCCGCTGGAGATCCCGATTCTGGAGATGGACCCGGAGGGCGAAGCGCGGCATCTGGAGCGTCTGCGCCGGACCCGCGCAGAGCGCGACCCCGAAGCCGCCGCCGCGGCGCTCAGCGCGCTCCAGCAGGCCTGCCGCGATCCGCGCGCCAACACGATGCCCTACATCCTCGATGCAGTGCACGCCTACTGCACGCTCGGCGAGATGATGAACACGATGCGCACGGTGTTCGGCGAACACCGCGAACAGATCGTGCTCTGATGGCGGCCGCGCTCGACGGCATCCGCGTGCTCGAGTGCTCCACCTGGGGCTTCGGGCCGATCGGCGGGATGATGCTCGGCGATCTGGGCGCCGACGTGATCAAAATCGAGTCGCCCGCGCGGCCCGACGCCGCCCGCTTCGTGGCCAGCGTCGCAGGCATTCCAAACCTGATGCCCGACGGCCGCTCGGCCCTCTTCGAAGCGGTCAACCGCAACAAACGCTCGCTGGCGCTGGACCTCAAGAGCGGGCGCGGGCAGGAGATCTTTCGCCGTCTGATCGCCGACAGCGATGTCTTCTTGGAAAACTATCGGCCCGGCACCTTCGAGAAGCTGGGGCTCGGCTATGAGGCGCTGCAGGAGCTCAATCCGCGCCTCATTCACGCCGCCACCGCCGGCTACGGCTTCAAAGGCGCCGAGGCTCATCTGCCCGCCCTCGATGCAGTCGGCCAGGCGCGCGGCGGATTCATGTACTCGATGGGCGCCCCCGGTGATCCGCCCAACTGGAACACACTCGGCATCGCCGATGTGATGGGCGCGACCTGCCTGGCCTACGGGATCACCGCCGCAATCGCCGCGCGGGAGCTGAACGGCGGGCGCGGGCAGCGCGTCGAGGTCTCGCACATCATGGCCACCATGTGGCTCTCCTACTGGGGGGTCAGCGTGGCGATGCTGCAGGGTTTCGAGGAATGGCCGCGCTTCGATCGCAGCAAGGCCGCCAACCCGCTCTGGAACCTCTACCAGTGCGGCGACGGCGAGTGGCTGATGCTGGGCATCCTCGAAGCCGAGCGCGATTGGGCGGCCTTCTGCCGCGCCGCCGGCCTGGAGGAGCTGGCCGCCGATCCGCGCTTCACGACGCTGGCGGCGATGAGCAAGCACTGCGGAGAGCTGATCGCGGTTCTCGAGCAGCGCTTCAGCTCGGCCCCGCGCGCCGAGTGGGAGCGCCGGCTGGCCGCCGAGCCCAACCTGATCTTCACGCGGGTGCAGAAAATCGGCGATCTGCCGACAGATCCGGCGGTGCAGGCGAACGGCTATCTCGCCCTGCATCCGCACCGCCGCTACGGCGATGTGCCGATGCTGCGCCATCCGGTCGATCTGCTGGCGACGCCGGCATCGATTCGGCGCGATGCGCCGGAGCTGGGCGAGCACTCCGCCGAGCTGCTGCGCGAGCGGCTCGCCATGAGCGCAGACGAGATCGCCGAGCTGGCCGCCGCCGGCGTGATTGGCTGAGCCGGAAGGAGCGCAGCAATGGTGTTGGCCGAGGCAGCGCCGGCGGCTGCGGCAGCCCCGCAGCCGCCGATCGTGCAGTTCCCGCCGGAGCATCCGCTGACGGATGAATTGCTGATGCAGATCAGCGCGCTCAACAGGCAGTGGCAATTTGAGCGGAGCGCGGAGGGCGGGCTGGCCGTGATGTTCCCTGCCGGCGGACAGGGCAGCGAAATTGAGGGGGAGCTCGTTACACAGCTGCGCCTCTGGCGGCGAACGCACTTACAAGGCCGTGTCTACGGGCCGAGCGCCGGCTTTCATTTGCCCAGCGGCGCGGTGCGGTCGGCCGATGCATCCTGGGTGAGCGCGGAGCGTTTGGCAGGATTGAGCGCGGCGCAGCTTCGCGGGTTTGTACCGGTTTGCCCCGACTTCGTGATCGAAGTCCGCTCGCCCAGTCAGCAGCTGGCCGGCCGGCAGGCCAAGATGCCGGAGTGGCTGCAGAATGGAGTGCGGCTCGGCCTGCTCCTAGACCCCGATGCCAAGCTCGTTTTCGTCTACCGGCCGGGGCACGGGCTCGAGCGGCTCGAGCGGCCCGCAGCGCTCTCGGCCGAACCAGAGCTGCCGGGCCTGGTGATCGACTGCAACGAAATTTGGGCGCTGATTGGAGAGGACGATTAAATGACGACGCACGAGCAGAACTGGCCCGAGAACCCCAAAGCGCCGCCCGACGGCGAATGGCAGGTCACGCTCTGGGAGCTGAGCAGCGAAGGCGTGCTGGCGATCACGCTGAACCGCCCGGAGCGGCTCAACGCGCTCAGCTTTCGCTTGCTGCACGAGTTGCAGGCGCTGATCGATTTCGCCGCCGCGCGCCCCGATGTGCGCGTCGTCACCCTGCGCGGCGCCGGCACGCAGGCCTTCTGCTCGGGCGACGACCTGTACGGCATGGAACCGGTCAACCCGATCGACAACAGCATCACCGTGCACCATCCGTTCCTGCTCTCCCTGCGGGCGCTCAAGAAGCCCGTACTGGCGCTGGTCAACGGCTGGGCGCTCGGGCACGGCTGGGAGATCGCTTCGGCCTGCGACATACGGCTCTGCGCGGACAACATCGAAGTCGGCGACCACCGTGTCCAGCGCGCGATCGGAATGAACGGCGGCACGACCTGGTTCGTGCCCCGAATCGTCGGGCGCGGGCGGGCCCTCGAGCTGCTCGTGACCGGCCGCCACTTGTTCGCCGAGGAGGCGCTCGAGTGGGGCTGGGCGAACCGCGTCTGGCCGCTCGAGGACTTCGATGCAGAGGCACAGCGGTTCGTCTCGCAGCTCGCGCAGCTGCCCACCCTGAACGCCTCAGCGTTCAAAGAAATGATCGATTTCGCCGCCGAACACTCGCTCCGCGACACCCTCTCCCGCGAAGTCGAAGTCTCCGACCGCTATCGGCGCACCTACGACGCAAACGAGGGCCGCCTCAGCTGGCGCGAAAAGCGCGCCCCAATCTTCCGCGGCTACTAAGCTCCGCCCGCGCCGCTGTAACCACCCGCACACACAAGTGGGGGGCAAGGGTCGGCTGCGGGCGGCCCCTGAGCGGACAGGCCATGCTGCTACCCTCCCGAACAGCAAGCTGGCGCGGACACCTGCGCCCTGAAGGGACACGCCAATGACGACGCCGGTCTACATCCTAGGCGGCTACCAGACGGATTTTGCGCGCAACTGGCGCAAGGAAGAATCGAATCTGCGCGAGATCATGGGCGAGGCCGTGCAGGGCGCGCTGGAGGCGGCGGGGCTCGAAGCCTGCGACGTCGATACCGCGCATGTCGGCAACTTCGCTGGCGAGCTGTACGCGAAGCAGGGCCAGCTGGGCGGCTTCTTCGCCGAGATCGACCCCGATTTCGGAGGCATGCCGACCTCCCGCCACGAGGCCGCCTGCGCATCCGGCTCGATTTCGATCCTGATGGCCGCCGCCGAGCTTGAAGCGGGCCGCTACGAGACCGCGTTGGTGCTTGGCGTCGAGCAGATGAAGACGGTCAGCCCCGTCGAGGGCGGCGACTTCCTTGGCACGGCCGGCTGGTATGAGCTCGAAGCGGCCGGCGTCGACTTGCCCTTCCCCAAGCTGTTCGGGCGGCTCGGCGATGTCTACGAGCAGCGCTACGGGCTCGACCCGGCCCACCTCGCGCGCCTCGCCGAGTTGAACTACGCCAACGCCCAGCGCAACCCCAACGCCCAGACGCGCGCCTGGCTGGGCGACATCTCGGAGCTCCAAGCAGGCAAATACGCGATGCCGATCACCGGCCGCCTCGCGCTGCGCGATTGCTCCCAGATCACCGACGGCGCCGTCAGCCTGATGCTCGCCTCAGAATCGGCCGCCGCCCCCTGGGCCGAGCGGCGCGGGATCGACCTGGCCGATCTGCCCCGAATCGAGGGCTGGGGGCACCGCACCGCGGCGCTGACCTTCGACACGAAAATCTCCCAGGCCGCCGGCGACCCCTACGTGCTGCCGCACACGCGCCGTGCAATCAACGACGCGTTCGAGCGGGCCGGCCTGAACGAAGTCTGGGAGCTCGACGCGATCGAGACCCACGACTGCTTCACCACTTCGCACTACATGGCGATCGACCACTTCGGCCTGACCGAGCCGGGCCGCCCCTTCGAGGCGATCGAGGACGGCGTGATCGACTTCGAAGGCAAGCTGCCGATGAACCCCTCGGGCGGGCTGATCGGCGGCGGACATCCAGTCGGCGCGACCGGCGTGCGCCAGGCGCTCGATGCCTACCGCCAGGTGACAGGCGCCGCCGGCGACTACCAAATCCCCGATGCGCGCCGCGCGGCGACGCTCAATATCGGCGGCTCCGGCACCACTTCGGTCTCGCTGGTGATTGGCCGCGCCAGCGCCTGAAGCGGCAGGCGACTGTTGCGCAGCGCTCAAAGCCGCTCGGCAAAACGGGCAGGCTTCGGCAAGCGTACGTAAGATCAGGATGCGGCCGTTCCAGAGCGGTTGAGCAGTCCAGTGAGAGCCAGTGAGAGGCCAGCGCCAACGATGAGCGTCGTGATGCGTCCGCGCGTGTGGGGTGTGGGGCTGCTGACCGGCCTGCTCGCGGCCGCGGCGGCATTGCTGGCCGCCCCGCCGGCGGCGGCGCAGTCCGATCCAGCCTACGGCTTTGAACAGCTCCTGGTGATCCAAGACTCCGATGCGACCGTGCCGCCCGACACGGAGGACGTCGAGCTGGACGTGGTGCTGCGGTTCACGACCGAAGAAGTGTTGACGGCCTCGCAGATCACCGTCGTCGCAGCAGAGACGACGGTCGGCCGAGTACGCGGCTCGCGCGGCGTCGACGTCGACCCCGACACGCGCCCCACGGGCGCCTGCACCCAATCGCCGGATGATGAACTGATCTGGGATTGTGTGCTGGGCACCTACGTGGCCGATGTATTCGGCCTGGCCGAGGGCGAATACATACTGTCAGTGCGCGACACGGTCTACAAGCTGACAGTCGACGGAACGGATTACGAAGACACCGCCGATGCGGCCACCGCGCTGCTGACGATCGGCCAGGTGGTCGAGGTTGCCAGCGTCACGCTGAGCTTGGCCGAGGACGAGCCGACCGTGCGCGCGGCGAACAGCACCGGGATTGACCTCGTGCTGAGCGTCATCAACGCTAACAACGCCGCCGCCGACCCCGACGCAATCCTCTCGATCCTGGTCAACGCGCAGCTCCTCAGCCTGAGCTCCAGTGCGCCCGGCGCCAGCTGTTCCGCATCGATCTGTCAGTGGACCTCGGCCAGCGTGCAGCAGCTGAACCGCGGCGGCCTGGACGCGATCGCTCTGACCGTCAACAGCACCCAGCCCGCGAGCGGGGAAGTCACGGTCACGCTGGTGACATCCACAGGCGGGACGTTCGAGGCCAAGTCCCCCATGCTGATGTTCTCAGGCGCGGCCAGCCGCTTTACGTTGGCCGAGCCTTCCGGCTCGTTGCTCAACGTCGAGGCGAACGATAATCGGGACGAGATCTTGATCGAGGTAACAGCGGAGGACAACGCCGGCAACGCCGCAGAGGTGCCGGCGCGGCTCTCGCTCTCAGTGCAGGATCCGGACGGTCAGGTGGTCGCGGCCAGCGCGATCAGCCGTCGCCAGCTCGCTCCAGATGCCGCCGACCGGGTCTACATCAAGCTGCAGACGCTGGCCGATGATGACTCAGCGCTTGCTGTCGGCGAATACCGCCTGCGTGTCTCGCGCAGCGGCGCATCGGCCGAGCGGAGTTTCCGCGTCGCCGGCAAGACAGCCGCGGTCGACCTGAGCGTCAGCCCGCCGATCTGGTCCAGCAGCGTGGCATCAGTCGTTGCGACAGCCGTCCTGACCGATGCCAACGGCCAACCCGTGGCCGATGGCACGCCGGTCTCCTTCACCGCCACTCCCGTAGGCACCGTGGGCGCTGGTGGAGCGCAGTTGATCATGGCCAGCGGCTCAGGCGCTCTGAAGACGAGCGGCGGGAGCGCCAGCACGAGGTTCTTGGTCGTCGGCTCGGGCTCGGCCTACATCACCGCCTCGGCCGACGACCAAACGGGCGTACAAGTGGTGCAGGTAGCGGCGGCCCCGCCGCCGCCCGAACAGCCCGTTGGCCTGGACGGCTTGAACCAGAGGGCCTTGAATAATTTCAGCTCTTGGATCTCTCAGCGCGGCAGCTCGGCAAGCGAGCTGTTTGCAGAGCTGAAACTCCGCGGCGCCAGCGCTCTGATGAAGTGGGATCCCAATACCCGCACCTGGGCGCGCTACGCCGAGCGGGGCGAAGCCCGTGTGCCCGGCTCAACAGACTTCACGATCGAGTTGGGCGATGTCCTCTGGCTCGGCGGCTAACCGCTTCCGCAGCCCGCCGTCAACCCCCTCCTCCCCGATCAGAAGACCCCCGTCTCTCCCCACCCCATTTCGCTCAGCTGAGCGGCCTCAGCTATATTCCTCCACCCCCGCCATTCCGGCGCGCAGAGCGGCTGCCGCTGCCCCCTTCCGCCCCTCGCTCCCGCAGAGCGGCCGCCCGCACCCTCCCAGTCGGCCCAGTCGGCGCTGTGTTGCAATGGAACGTAAACGCGGCCGGAATTCTCCGCCGCGCGCGTTTGCCAGAGGCTCCGATGCGGTAACTTCAGGCAGACCAGTTGGAGCGTAATGGGTTGTCCAACCACCATGCGCTACGATGCTGCACGACCTGCAGAGAATGAAAGGGATCGGTGATCATGTTGAGAATGCCTCGGATGGCGGCGGTGCTCGGAGCGGCCCTCACGGCGCTGCTAGTCGGCGGAATTGCGATGGCGCAGCAGCTGCCGCCGCACACGTTCTACGGCTTCGAAGGCGACGTCACGATCGACGGCGAGAACGCCCCCGCGGGCACCGAAATCCTCGCTTCGACCGGTGACTCGGCGACGATCGACGAAGACGGCTCGTGGTCGCTCGAGGTCGCGGGCGACAGCGAAAACGTCTCCTTCACGGTCGCCGGCTTGGCCGCGGAGGGCGCCCTGCCCGCCCCGTCCGGCGGTGTCACCCGTGTGATCCTCGCAGTCTCCACTCCTCCCCCCCCTGCCGATGACTGCCCGGACGATACTGGGATGGATGAGGGTAGCGACGACTTGAGCGAAGGCGACACCATGGACGAAGGCACCATGAGCGATTGCCCTGAAGAAGACGCCCTGAGCGAAGGCGACACCATGGACGAAGGCGAATCGGCGCCCGCGGGCGACGGCGGCGAATTCCCGGGCACGGGCACCGGCGGCCTGGTCGGCAGCAGCAGCTCCAGCGCGGCCTACGCGATCGCCGGCGCGCTGGCTCTGGTCGCCCTGCTCGGCGGCGCGGGCGTCGCAATCCGACGCCGCGTGCAGAGCTAGGCGGTCGACTCGTTCGGCTCAACTCGTTCCGACTCGGTCCGAGCTGAAGAGGGCGGGGGCTCACCCCCCGCCCTCTTTGCGTGTCCTGCTTGCCGCCGCACAAACAACCGCCAACCGTCAACGCCGCGTAAACGCACGAGCCTGCCGCCGCCGTGATCAGCCCGATGCGCACATACACTGAGCGTGCGAATGCGGAGTGGGAACGGCGGGGACCATGATTGCGCGTCTGATCGGCGCCTTGGCGCTGCTGGCGGCGCTGGCTGCCGCCCTGGCCGCCCCGCCGTCCGCAGCCGCCCAGACCGAACCGTTGCAGCTCTCGATCGACCGCAGCCAAGTCCTGGCCGACGGCGGCAGCGCCGAAATCGTGATTCGCCTCGCCCGCTCCGCCGCCGTCGAGGGCTCCCCCGCAGTCACGCTGACCACCGATCTAGGCGCATTCGGCGCCGATTCCGGCCCCGCGCGGGTCGTAGTGCGCCCGGAAGCCGCCGCCGGCAGCGATAGGCTCGAGGCCGCGATCACCCTGGTCGGCGATGGACGGCCGGGCATCGCCGTTGTCACAGCCCGCGCCGGAGCAATGGTCGATGCCGCCACCGTCACCTTCATCGGTGCACCGGCAGAGATCATCATCCTGCGCCCCCTGGACGCCCGCCCGCTCGATGCATCGCGCTCGCACGTGGTCCAGCTCGAGGTGCGCGACCGCCTCGGCCAGCCGGTGCCGGCCGCGCCGCTGCGGCTCGAAGCAGCCGGGGCGGCGGGCGCCCTGCTGCGCTCGTCGGACGGCACCGAAGGCGCGCTGATCGCCCTGCGCACATCCGACCGCGGGCGCGTCAGCGCGACCTTGCGCGCGCCCGCAGGGATCGTCGCGCTGCGCGCCGTGAGCGCCAGCGCCGAGGCCGAAATCCAGCTGATCCTGCACGGCGAAGCGGCCAGCCTGCGCCTCTGGGTGCTCAATTCAGTGCTCGAGCGCGGCTCCAGCAGCGGCTCCGCCGTGATCGTCGCAAGACTGCTCGACGCCGATGGACACCCCGTGCCGGGCCAGCCCGTCGCGCTCACCATGGAGGCCGCCTCCGGCGTCCGACTCGTCGCCGACGGCGACCCGGCAGAGCTGATCACCGACGCCAGCGGCGCTGTCCGTGCGCGCGCTGAAGCCTCCTCCGCACGTTCCGGCGACTACTGGGTGCAGGCCGCATCCGATGCCGCGGGCGGCCTGCGCGATGTGCGCGAAATCACCGTCGTCGGCGCACCCGAGACGATCTACCTGACCGCCGCGCGGATCGACTCGCTCGAAGAACCGCAGGCGAACGTGCAGGAATACTCGCTGCTCGCCGAAGTGGTCGATGCGACCGGCCGCGCGGTCGCAATGGGCTACACCGTGCGCTGGCGGCTCACGCTGCCCGGCGGCGGCGCCGCACTGACGCCGGAGACATCGCCCGTGCGGGGCGGCGTGGCGATCGCGCGCCTGCGGCTTGAAGACGCGGTCGGCGCGCCCTCCCTGCAGGCCTGGCTGATCGAAGCACCGCAGATCGACTCCAGCGGGCTGCTTGCCGACCTCGCCGCCCCCGGCCTCGCGCTGCGGCCCGGCATCAACGTCGTCACCTGGACCGGCGCCCCCAAGCCGATCGACGCCGCGCTCGCGCCGCTCGCCCACCTCACGATGACCGTCTGGCGTCCACTGCCCGCGGGCTCAGGCTGGCAGGCCTACACCACGCAGGACGCGCCAACGAATGAGGTGTTTCAGCTGCAGCCCGGCGATCGGCTCCACATTCGCGTTGAATCGGCCGCGCGGCTGCCGGGGGTGCAGCGCTGAACCGCTTCACCGCCGCCGCGCTGGCAGCCTGCCTGCTCGGAGCAGCGCTCGCCGCCTTCTTCGCGCTCCGCGGCGGCGCGCTCGCCCAGAGCACCCAGCACGTCTGGACCGTGACCACCGCCGACGACCCCGGCCCCGAGCGCTGCGCCGCCGTCTGCAGCCTGCGCGCCGCCATCACCGCCGCCAACGACTCCCCAGGCAGCGACCTGATCCGCTTCCAGATCAACGGCCCCGCAGCGATCGCGCCGCGCTCCCCGCTGCCGCGCCTGCGCGGCGCCGCGATCTCCATCGACGCGCGCACCCAGCCCGGCTGGCGCGCCGACCAGCCCCCGCCCGTCTACCTCGACGGCCGCCGCGCCGGCGACGCCGCCGGACTCCTCGTCAACGCCGCCGACGCCGAGCTGCGCGGGCTCGCGATCGGCGGCTTTGCGCGCTACGGCATCGGCGTCGTCGGCGCCGACGCCCGCCGCGCCGTGATCGAGTCGAACTGGATCGGCATGAGCGCCGACGGCCGTCGCGCCGCCCCCAACCGCCTCGGCGGAGTCGCCGTCCTCGGCGGCGCTGCAGAAGCCCAAGTCGGCGCCAGCTGCAGCGGCTGCGGCAACCGCATCGCCGGCAACAGCGTCCCCAACCGCACCGGACACGGCGTCGTGATCGGCGGCGGCGGCTCGATCGGAGCACGCATCATCGGCAACGTAATCGGCCTCGACGCCGCAGAGCGCCCGCTCCCCAACGACGACGGCGTGCTCATCGTCGACGCCGCCCAGGCCGAAGTGCGCGCCAACGTCATCTGCGCCAGCATCGTCGCCGGCGTCGAGCTGCGCGAGACCCGCGCGCCCAGCACGATCGACGCCAACCGCATCGGCCTCACCGCCGCCGGCGCAGAGGCCGGCAACGACGTCGGCGTATTTCTCGGGCCCGGCGCCGCCCGAATCAAAGTCGGCGCGAGCGAGCGCAACCTGATCGCCGCCAACCGCGTCGGCATCGCCGTCGAGCAGGGCGCCCGCGAAGTACAGCTCTGGAACAACTGGATCGGGCTCGCACCCAGCCCCGACGCCCCCCAGCAACTCGCCGCCGCCGGCCCAATGCCAAACCGCGAACGCGGCATCTCCGTGATCGCCGGCGCCGCCGAGGTCCGCATCGTCGCCAACCAACTGCTCGCCGGCGAGTACGGCATCGTCGTCGCCGGCTCCGGCACCTCCCGCATCAGCCTCCAACGCAACGTGATCGCCTCCCAAGGAGCCGCCGCCGTCGGCATCGATGTACGCGAAGCCGCCGCCGTCACGATCGGCGGCGACCGCGGCCTCGGCAACATCCTGCGCGGACTCGCCGTCGCCGTCCGACTCGAACAAGTCGAGGAGCCGATCGTCGCCGACAACCGCATCGGCGCCGAGTTCGCAGACATCCAGTTCAGCGCCGCCGACGCCACCGGACTCGGCATCGAGCTCGCCGCAAACGTGCGCTCCGCCACCGTCCAGGCCAACTGGATCGGCGGCGTCGACGGCGCCGCCGTCGCCCTCACCGCCCCCAGCGCCCGCGCCAACCTGCTCACCCGCAACATCTACGGTGCCAACGGCGGCCTCGATATCGACCTCAGCCTGAACCGCGCCGCCGCCCCCCCCAGCGCACCCGTCCTCAGCAGCTACGAGGTGCAGCGAATCTCCGCCAACCAGCTGCGCA
>CAYFZI010000019.1:0-44858 GCA_964347635.1 uncultured Dehalococcoidia bacterium | reverse complement strand
GGCCGCACCGTCGGCGCCGGCGCCGTCAGCCGCATCCTCGAATAGCACAGACGCAGCGGCGCACTTGCGCAGCAGCGCTGAGCGCGACAATCTACGATGATGAGACTGCAGCCCGCAGGCTGCACCGGCGATTGAGAGGGCGGCGATGGCGAAAGGCGACCGCATCTTCATCTCGATGCGCTGCCGCGAGTGTCAGTCGCACACGTATCACACAACCAAGAACCGCCGCAACGATACGGAGCGCCTGGTGTTGACCAAGTATTGCCCGCACTGCCGCGGGCGGCAGGCGTTCCGCGAGACGCGCTGAGGCGCCGCGCGGCAAGCAAGAGGGACAAGAGGGGATTGGTGCAGCGTGGCGCGCAATAGCAGCTCGCGCCGCCGCGGCGGCCGCCGCCGTCAACGCGCCGGTGCGCCGCGCACGGCCGCGCCGCTGACGCCGCGGCCGACGCGCGGTTCAGCAGCGGAACATCCCGCGGCCAAGACAACCGAGCCGTCTGAGCCAGATCAGCAGCCGGATCAGCCGACAGCAAGCAGCGGCGGCGCCGCACTGTCGGGCTTGCCGGCGCGCCCCCGGCGGCAGATTCAGGCGCAGGCCCCGACCACCGAGGATGCGCCCCGCGTGCGCGGCCTGCTCTACCGCCTGCTGCGGCCGCGCTGGCTGCTCGGCATCATCGATGAGCTGCGCAAGGTCGTCTGGCCCTCGCGCCAGGAGACGGGCAACCTGACTGTGGTCGTGCTGGTCGTCGCCATCGCGATGGGCGTCTTCCTCGGCGCGATCGATTTCGGCCTGAACCGAGTCGTTGAGAACACATTGCTGCCCTAGAGATGACACAAGCCGAACAACCTCCCGAAGCGGCGCCGCGCCCCATGACCAGCGCCGAACGCGAACTGCAGGAAGTGCTCGCTGCAGCGCGCGCGCTGGGCATCGAAGGCGAAGAAGGTGAAGCGCCGCTCGACCCCGATACCGCGGCCGTGCAGGTGGCCGCAGAACTGGGGCTCGACCAGCCGGTGGAGATTGAGCAGCCGGTGGTCCCCGCCTTCCTGACCGGCGAGGAGCAGGAAGAGGATGAGGCGCCGCCGAGCGCCGAGTCGGTGCAGGAAGAGGGCGCCGCCTGGTTCGCCGTCAACACCTACACGGGGCACGAGAACCGCGTGCGCGATTCGCTCGATCTGCGGATTCGCAACATGGATGTCGCGCACGAGTTCATCGAGCTCGACGAATCTCAGGATGAACCGAAGAAGGCGAAGCGCGGCGGCGAGAAGCATTACGTGCTGGTGCCGACGCAGCAGGAAGTCGAGATCCGCGGCGGCAAGCGCCGCGAGGTCGAGCGCAAGCTGCTGCCAGGCTACGTGCTGGTGCAAATTCGAGTCGACCCCGAGACACGCATGCTGCGCGACGACAGCTGGCACGTGGTGACCGGAACCGCGGGGGTGACGGGGTTCGTCGGCGGCGAGGACCAGGCCCGCCCGCTGCCTCCCGAAGAGGTGCAGGCGATCATCGGCCAGACGCGGATCGCAGAGCCGCGCGTGCGGGTCGGCTTCGCGATCGACGACAGCGTCCGCGTGACCGACGGCCCGTTCCAGGATTTCATCGCACAGGTTGACCAGATCAACATCGAGAAGGGCAAGGTGCGGGTGCTGATCTCGATGTTCGGGCGCGAGACGCCGGTGGAGCTCGACTTCGATCAGGTTGAGAAGCAGTAGCACAGCAGAGCTAGCGAGGAGCGGGCGGTATGGCGAAGCGGGTACGAGCGGTGCTGACGCTGCAGCTGGAGGGCGGCAGGGCCAGCCCGGCGCCGCCGGTCGGCCCGGCGCTGGGCCAGCACGGTGTCAGCATCATGGACTTCGTGAAGAGCTACAACGAGCGGACCGCGAACAACGCGGGCGAGATCACGCCGGCCCAAATCACGATCTACGAGGACCGCTCATTCACCTTCGAGCTGCGCACGCCGCCGGCCTCGGACCTGATTCGCCGCGCGGCCGGGCTCGCAAAGGGCGCTGCCGAGCCGCGCCGCGAAGTGGCGGGCTCGATCAGCGCCGCGCAGCTGCGCGAAATCGCAGAAAAAAAACTGCCCGATCTGAACGCCAACGACATCGAAGCCGCGATGCTGATGATCGCCGGCACGGCGCGCAGCATGGGCGTGGAAGTGAGCGACTGAGATGGCCAAGCGGGGCAAGCGCTACCGAGCCTTGGAAGGCCTCTACGACCGCGCATCGCACTATGCGCCGGCTGAAGCCGTCTCGATCGTCAAGCAGCTCTCCACAGCGAAGTTCGATGAAACGGTCGAGCTGCACATCCGCACCGGGCTGGATACGCGGCACGCCGATCAGCAGCTGCGCGGCACCGCGCGGCTGCCGCACGGGCTCGGCAAGGCGGTGCGCGTCGCCGTCTTCGCGGAGGGCGAGGCGGCGCGCAGCGCCGAGCAGGCCGGCGCCGACGTGATCGGCGCCGACGACCTGATCGGCCGCGTCCAGGACGGTTTTACGGACTTCGATGTGGCGATCGCACAGCGCGAGCTGATGGGCAAGGTGGGCCGCCTGGGGCGCATCCTCGGGCCGCGCGGACTGATGCCCAACCCGCGCTCGGGCACCGTCGTGGACGGCGCCGATGTCGGCCGGGCGGTCGGCGAGGCGAAGGCCGGGCGCGTCGAGTTCCGCACCGACCGCGCCGCCTCGGTCCATGTGCCCGTCGGTAAGGCCAGTTTCGCCGACGAGCAGCTGCTCGATAATCTGGCCACGATCGTCGGCGAGATCGTGAAGGCCAAGCCGGCCGGATCGAAGGGGACGTATATCCGCAGCCTGAACCTGGCCCCGTCGATGGGGCCTGGCGTGAAGCTGGAGCAACAGAGTACGCTGAACCTGAGAACCGATTAGTCGCCCGAGACCGCCGGGGGCGCATTGCCCATTACTATGCGGCATGCCGCCTTAATCGCCGGCGCAGGCTGGCCCCGTTCCGCGCCGACGCTCCGCTGAGCGTTCCGTCGCGGTGCGGCCCGCAGCGCTCGGGCACGCGAAGGAACGGGGCGCGGTCGATGGCGACTCCACGCAAGGTCGAACAGGTGGCGCTGCTCGAGGAGCGGCTGCAGCGCGCGACGGTCGCGATCGGGCTCGACTACCGCGGCATGAGCGTCGGCGAGATGCAGGAACTGCGGCGGGCGATCTACGCCGAAGCGCCCGACACCGAGCTGCGCGTGATCAAAAACTCGCTGCTGGCGCGGGCCGCCGCCAACGCCGGCGTGCCCGATGCGGCCAACGTCGCGCAAGAGGCCACAGCGCTGCTCTTGGGCTACGGCGATCTGACCGATGCACCGCGCGCGCTGCGCGCCTACATCCGCTCCAGCTCGCGCGAGATTCCGATCCACGGCGTGTTCTTCGAGGGCGCGTTCTCGGACGGCGGGACGGTGGCCGAGTTGGCCGCGATCCCGCCGCGCGCAGAGCTGATGGCGCGGGTCGCCGGCGGGCTGAACAGCCCCGTCAGCGGCATCGCCGCTGCGCTCAGCGCGGTCTTCCGCGATCTGGCGGCGCTCGTCGAGGCACGCGCCGAACAGCTCGAGACGGCCGAACCCGCCTGAGCGCGCCGCGGCCGATCAACAACAGGGAACAAGAGGGCTCGAGAGCCGAAGGAGGCCCCCAATGTCGAAAGTGGATGAAGCGTTTGAACTGATCAGCGCGATGACGATTCTGGAAGCGCGCGATCTGGTCAAAAAGATCGAGGACGAGTTCGGCGTCACCGCCGCCGCGCCCGTAGCGGTGGCCGCCGTCGCCGCCGACGGCGCGGCCGACGGCGCCGCCGCCGAGGAAGAGCAGACCGAGTTCAGCGTCGTGCTCCATGACTTCGGCAAGAACAAGATCAACGTGATCAAGGCGGTGCGCACAATGACGGACCTGGGCCTCAAGGAGGCCAAGGACTTCGTCGAAAGCGCCCCGCAGACGGTGCGCGAAGGCCTGAGCAAGGACGAAGCCGAGGCCCTGAAAGCCACGCTGGAAGAGGCCGGAGCGACCGCCGCGCTGACCTAGCGTCTGTGCACGTTCGGCAGTGCCGCGTGAGGTCCTTCCCCTCTCCCCTCATCAGTGGAGAGAAGGAGATGCGCCGCGGGGTGGCAGGGCGCCCCGATCGGGCAGGCAGACCTCGCTCTGCCTGCGGCTCGGGTATTGTGAGCCGTAAGACTGCGCGCTTGGGGGCGTAAGGGAAGCCGATGGTCACGCGAGCCGACTCGGCGCCGCCGATGGCGCGCGGCGCAGTCGCCGGCGGATTGTGGCGCATTGCGTTGGTGGTGGGGCTGACAACTGCAGTGGTGCTGGTCTGGGCGCTGCGCGGGCCCGCCGCGCCGCCGGCGCCGCAAACAACAGGAACCGCAGAGACGTTGGCGCAGCCGCCGATCGCCGAATCGTCAGCGGAATCGGCGCGGGCGGCCCTGCAACCGTTGGCGCCGCCGCCGGCAGTGGCCGATCCGCTGCTCGAAGCGGCCCCGGCCGCTTGGCCGCAGCAGAGCGGAATCATTCCCGGGCGCCCCGATCCCGCCCTGCCGCTGCGGCCGGCGGCGTTTGAGCGCTACGTTGTGCAGCGTGGCGAGGCGCTGGCGCTGATCGCAGCGCTCCGCGGGGTCACGCTGGCGGACCTGCTTCTGTTCAACCCCGAGCTGGGCGACGGCTCGGTGCTGGTCGCCGGAGCTGCGATCTGGATCCCAATCTGGGAGGCGGTAGAGCATGACGCACCGTAGCCGGCTGCGCGGGTCGCAAGCGCCCGATCTGCAGCGCGCGCGCCGGGGCGTGCTGCGCGGCATTCTGGTCTGGACGCCGATCTTTGCCCTGTGCACGGCGATCGCTGTGCTGCTGCTGTTCAGCGCGCTGGACGGGAATGGAGGCGCCTGGTTCGGGTTCTCGCTGCTGGCGCTGATCGGGCTGTTGTCGGGCTATTCGGCGCTCAGCGCCTGGCGCGACCAGTTCAGCGAGCCGATCGAGTCGACCGGGCAAGTCGTGCGCAAGTGGCGCAAGGCTGATTTCCTCTTCCTCTTCCGAGCGCACTACGTGCTGGTGGACGCGATTGGCGAAAAGCGCGTGTTCCGGCTGCGCCCCGACATCTATCAGGAGATGCCGGATGTCGGCGGTTGGGTCTGGCTGGAGCACTACCCGCACACCAACTCGCTTGTCGCCTGGCGCCCGCTGGGTGCAGACGAACGCCCGCCGGCGGCTGAGCAGGCCGAGGCGGAAGCAGAGCGGCGCTCGCTGCGGCGCAGACTCGAGCACATGGAGGCGCCCAAGCAGGAACCGGCCGAAGCGGTGGACCTGCCCCAGTTCGACTACCGCGAGGACAGATGACGACTGACGGCAGCCCGCCGCCAGCCGAACAGGCGCCCGCTCACCGCAGCGTGCGTGAGCTGCCGGAGGAGGAGCGGCCGCGCGAGCGCCTGCTGCGGCTGGGCCACGAGGCGCTGCGCACCGAGGAGCTGCTGCAGATTCTGGTCGGCTCGGGCGTATCGGGGCGCGACGTGGTCGAGCTGTCGCGCTCGCTGCTGCGCAGCTACGGCCTCTCAGGGTTGCTGCGCGCGCATCCCGAGCAGCTGCTCAGCGAGCGCGGGCTGGGTCCAGCGACGGTGACGCGGATTCTGGCCGCAGTGGCGCTGGGCTGGCGTGCGGCGCGCGAAGAGCGCGAGCGCGGCGGCAAAATCGGCGGCGCATCCGATGTCTGGCAACGCTACGGCGGCGAGCTCTCCCTCCTGCCCCACGAGGAAGTGCGCATTCTCGTGCTCGATCGCCAGAACCGCGTGATGGCGACTCCGATGCTCTACAAAGGCACCGTGCACGGCGCCAGCGTGCGGGTGGCGGAAATTCTCCGCGAGGTGATCGTGCGCCAGGGCGTGGGCATGATCATGCTGCACAACCACCCCTCCGGCGATCCGACCCCCTCGCGGGCCGATCGGGAGACGACGGCGGCCCTCGCGCAGGCAGCCGAGCTGATGGATATCGAGCTGACCGATCACATCATCATCGGCGGCGGCGAACGCCCGTACCTGTCGCTGCGCGCTGAGGGTCTGTTGACCGCCGGCACACAGCGCTAGCGCGGGCGGCAAACCCGCCGCGGGGGCCGCGATTCGCTCCCCTTGCCCCAGCGCGTGTGACCGCTGTGAACCTCTTCTCTCGCTTGCAGCGAAGACGCAGCAGCCCTCGCGCCGTGCAGCCATGCGTAGCGCAATTGACTGCAAGTTGTGGATCACTTTGATAAACGGCTAGACTTTCGCCGCACGTGGTCAAGTGTGTGCACAGGACGGAGCAAAGCAATGAGCGAACGAAACTATTGGCAGCGGATGCGGCGGTCGCGGCTGAGCCGGCGGAGCCTGCTGCGCGCCAGCGCGCGCGCCGGCGTCGGCGCGGCCGGGCTGGCTCTGGTCGGCTGCGGCGACGACGACGACGACGCACAGCAGGCAGCGGCGCAGGCGGAGTCTGAGGCGCAGCAGGCCGAGCAGCAGGCGCAAGACGCGCAGCAGCAGGAGCAGCAGACGGTCGTGCAGGCGCAGGCCCAGCAGACCGCCGGCGGGCCGCAGTATGGCGGCGTCGTCCGCAACGTCATGTCCGACGGCGGCATCTTCGACCCTGCGATCGCGATTCACGGCGGCACCTACGCCGGCGTCCACCAGATCTACGACTGGCTCAACTACCTTGATGAGGGCTTCGTCATCACCGACGGCATGGCCGAACTGCCGGAGGTGGTGGACGAGCTCAACTTCATCTACACGATCAAGCCCAACGTCTACTGGCACGACAAGCCGCCGCTGGACGGCCGCCAGTTCACCGCCGAAGATGCGGTCTTCGGGCTCGAACGCTTCGGCTTCGACAATCCCGAGTTCGTCTTCAAAGACCGCTTCTCCTTGGTCGACACGTTCGAAGCGACCGATGAATTCACGATGCGCGTGCAGGCCGGTGAAGTGTTCTCGCCGATTCTGACGGCGATCGCCGAAGACAACATGCTGATGGTGTCGCGGGACGCGGTCGACGCGTTCGGCGATGAGGCGCTCTCCACCGACTTCGATGCCCAGATTGGCACGGGCGCCATGGTCGGCGTCTCGCGCGAGCCCGAAGTGGAACTGAATCTGGCCCGCAACCCCAACTACTACAAGGAGGGCCAGCCGTACTTCGACGGTTTCAAGGGGATCGGGATTGCAGACACCGCCTTGCGGATCGCCGCCTTCGTCGATGGACAGCTCGACTTCCTCAACTACCAGTGGTACGGCAACCTGGTCGATCTCGATGCGGCCCGCGAGGAGCTCGGCGACGACGCGGTGACGGCCGTGCCCAATCCGGTCACGTACGGGATGGCCACGCACATCCACTGCGAGGTCGAGCCCTATACCGACCCGCGTGTGCGGACCGCCGTTCATCTCGCCGCCGATCGCGAGCAGTTGATCGCGCTCTCACTCGGAGAGCTGGTGATTGGCGGCCCGATCGCCGTGGCGATCGCTCCCTACGGCCGCTCCGAGGACGAGCTGCGCCAGCTGCCCGGCTACCGTTCCGACGACCTCCGCCAAGAGGATCTGGCCGAAGCGCGCAAGCTGCTGGAGGCCAGCGGCGCCGACCTCGACAACATCCCGCCGATGGAGATCTGGGCGCCCGACGCGTCGGACTACGCAGCGGTGCTGCAGCAGAATTTGGCCGAGGTCGATTTCAACGTCGACATTCTCGAACTCACGACGAACGATGCGCTCGCCGCCCGCCAGAACAGAGAGTTCTCGATGGTCATGCTCGGCCAGCAGGGCGCCTCCGACCCCGACCTGCTCTACAACGATCTGCACACCACCGGCGGCCAGAACTACGGCAACTTCTCGAATCCCGAGTTCGACGCCCTCGTTGAGAAGGGGCGCTCAATCTTTGATGTCGCAGAACGCAAAGCGATCTACGACGAAGCGCAGGACCGCCTGTTGAGCGAGTGGAACCCGCGCTTGTACTGGTCCTGGAGCACGGTCACGGTCACCTTCCGCTCCTACCTCCAGGGCTTTCGACCGACACCGGGCCCAACCGCCAGCAACGCGATCCTCTGGGGCATGTGGTTCGACCAGATTCCGGAGGGCGCCGAGGCCTAGCGCAGCGCGAACCGCAGCCTGCAGGCCGCGCCCGGCCGGGAACGCTGAACGCGCATGCGAGCCTATATCTTCCGGCGCTTGCTGCTCCTGCCGGTCACGGTGCTGCTGCTCTCGATCTTCGTGTTTGGGCTGATTCGGCTCGTCGACGGCTCGGTGATCGATGCACGGCTCTCCGCCGGCTTTCCAGGCACCGCGGATGCGGACGACCGCAGGAAGCTGGAGGAGCATTTCGGGCTCGATAAGCCGGTCCACATCCAGTACGTGAACTGGGTCGGCCAGGTGTTCAGCGGCGACCTGGGCACCTCCTGGCTGACCAAGGAGTCGATTCTGGACAACTTCGGGCGGCGCATGCCTGTCACCCTCGAGCTGCTGGTGCTGACCTTGGTGCTCTATATCCCGATCGGGATCGGCACGGGGGTGTGGTCGGCTGTGCGCCAAAACCGCGCCGACGATTACGTGATTCGGTTCGTCACGATTCTGTTTCTGGCGATACCGAACTTTTGGTTGGCGACGCTGGTCGTGGTGATCCCCTTGGTGCTGGCCGGCTACGCGCCGCCGCTGCCCTACCAGCAGCTCTGGGTTGACCCGGGCACCAATCTGATTCAGATGATCGTGCCGGCCGCGGTGGCGGCCCTGGCGGGTGCGGCGGTGCTGGGCCGGGTGGCGCGCTCAGAGATGCTCGAGGTGCTGCGCCAAGATTACGTGCGCACGGCCTACGCCAAAGGCCTGGCGGGGCGCGTCGTGGTGCTGCGCCACGCGCTGCGCAACGTGATGATCCCCCTGATCACGCTGATCGGCCTGGTCTTCGCCACCGGCGTCGCCGGTGCAGTGATCATCGAGCAGATCTTCGCGATCCCCGGCATGGGCCGCTATCTCGTGCAGTCGCTGCTGACCAACGATCTGCCGGTGGTGCAGGTCTGGATGCTCGTCTTTGGGGCCGCGTTTGTGGTCGTCAATCTGCTCGTCGACCTGAGCTACGGCGCGTTTGATCCAAGGATTCGATTCCAGTGAGCGCCGCCGAGACGACCGATGCCCGGGCCGTCTTCGACGAGTTCGGCGTTCTGCAGCGCCGCCCGTTGCGCGAGCGCAGCCTGCAGCTGCTGCGGCAGCACCCGCTCGGTGCGTTCGGCCTGTTCACGGCCCTGCTGATGATCTTCCTCGCCGCTTTCGGGCCGCTGCTGACGGCAGACCCCGACACAGTCTCGCGCGACATTCTGGCCGGGCCCAGCAGCGAGCACTGGTTTGGCACCGACCGGCTGGGCCGCGACTACTTCGCGCGGGTGATCGCAGGCGCGCGGCTCTCGATGTCGCTCGCGGTCGGCGCGATGCTGATCGGCGTCATCGTCGCGCTCATCGTGGGCATGGTCTCGGCCTATGCGGCCGGCATCGTCGACCTGCTCTCGCAGCGAATCATCGACATGCTGCTCGCCTTCCCCGGTCTCGTTCTGCTGCTGCTCCTGACTCAGGTCATCGGACGCGGTTGGCAGGCAGTGGCGCTCGGGATGGGAATCGTCTACGCCGTCAACTTGGTGCGGATCATCCGCGCCAGCACACTCGCCACCCTGGCGGAGAGCTATGTCGAAGCGGCGCGCGTGGTCGGCGCCTCGCCCTACCGCATTCTCTGGCGGCATGTCCTGCCCAACATGGGCCCGCCGCTGCTGATCTATGTAACCGCGCTGATCGGCGGCGCGATCCTATTCGAGGGCGCGCTTTCCTTCCTCGGCCTCGGCGTGCCGCCGCCCGAACCCTCTTGGGGCCGCATGCTGACCGAGTCGCGCACACTCTGGAAGTTCCCTCACCTGAGCATCTTCCCCGGCGTGGCGATGACCATCGCCGTGCTCGGGTTCAACCTCGTCGGCGACTCCGTCCGAGACATCTTCGATCCGCGCCTGCGCGGCTCGACCTGAGCGCCGCCGGCGCCCAGGCTCCAGCGCAGCGGTGGCAACCGCAGCAGCGCGCGCGCCGACGGTTCGGGGCGCGGGCCGGACGTCTAGTTTGCTCAGCCTCCTATCAGCTCGAGCCGTTCCATGTTGTAAACGCGATCGCAGATCGCGATACTCTCCGCGTCGCCAGGAACGCGAACCGAACTGCCCGCTCCGCTGGAGGAGCGCCTCATGGGCAACGACGCTGCCGACCGAATTCCGTTTATCGACATCAACACGCACCCCGCGGAGCCGGCAGACCAACCGGCTGCGCGCAGCGATCACGTGGATGAGGGGCCCGTGCAGCGTAGGTTCCCAGAGAGGACGATCGGATGAGCGAGAGGCACTACTGGCAGCGGCTGCGGCGTTCGCGGATGAACCGGCGGAGCCTGCTGCGCGCGAGCGCGCGCGCCGGCGTCGGCGCGGCCGGGCTGGCTCTGGTCGGCTGCGGCGACGATGATGACGATACACCGCCCGCCGTCGCCCAGACGCGGCAGCAGCAGGCGCAGACGGCGCAGCCGGCAGCCGCTGAGCAGCAGGAGCAGCAGCAGCAGCCAGCTCCCGCTGCGCAGCAGCAACAGGCCGGACAGCAGGCTGACCAGGCCGCGCAGCAGGAGCAGCAGGAGGCCGAGCCGGTGCAGTCGGCGCCCTCGGCGCGCGAGGGCGACACCGATTGGGAACGCACCGTGACAGTCGCGGTGCCCAACGCAGTCGGCGGCCGCGACGTGCAAGGCCCCGGCAACTACACCCTCAAGTGGAACGGGCCGCTGCACTTCGATCAGCTGCTGCAGTATGACCTGGTCACGCGCGAGATCGTGCCGCACGTGGGTTACTACGAGTGGATCGAGGACTTCACCGCCGTACTGATGCATGTGGACCCCGGCCACGCCTGGCACGACGGCACGCCGCTGACGGCCGAGGATGTCAAGTTCTCGATCGACCGGGCGGGCGGCCGCGCCGCCTACAACGAGAGCGGCAGCTACAAGACCGGCATCGCATATATCGTCGACTCGGTCAACGGTGAGGTCAGTGTGATCGACGACCTGACCGCGCGAATTCCGGTGCGGTCTGAAGTCACTGCGCCGAACAGCATCGGGACCACGATGCCGCTGGTGCCCAAGCACCGGATCGAAGAGCTGGGCGACGAAGGGTATAACCGCGACGGATTGGCGAGCGGGCCGTTCAAGATGATCTCGTTTGAGCCCGATATCGAGGTGCGCAGCGTTCGCAACGATGAATATCCGATCGACTACGAGAACCTCAACCGCAAACACCGCGCCTGGGTCAAAGAGATCGTGCAGTCCGTGCGCCCCGAACCAGTCGCACGGCTGGCGGCGATCCAGGCCGGCGAGGCTGATGTCGCTCCGTCGCTCGAGTGGGAGCTCGTGCAGGAGTTCGTCGATGAGCCGGGCTTCGAGGTGCTCTTCGACCCGGGCTGCTGCCCGCATACGATCTTTCCCAACACGATCGTGCCGATGCTCGAGGACGGCAGCAATCCCTACCGCGACCTGCGCGTACGCCAGGCGATGAACCACGCGGTCGACGTGCCGACGATCTACACCACGCTCGGCACCGGCCGCGAGCAGCGCGCCTACGGCATCGGCACGCGCCAGCTCGGCGGCATGCAGCCCGAGCAGTCGGGCCCGCTGACGATGGAGTACGACGTCGAAAAGGCGGTGCAGCTGATGGATGCGGCCGGCTACTCCGACGGCTTCGAATCGGACTTCTACGGCACGTCGGGCTTCTTCGCCCTCACCGACCCAGGTCGCCCTCTCCGTCCAGCAGTACCTGGAAGTGGTCGGCATCCGCACTAACCTGCAGCTCGATCCGCTGCCCGACTTCCGCGCGCGGATGGCGCAGCGCGATGTGCCGGGGCTGCACTACTACTTCACCAATCAGTCGCCCGACCCGTTCCAGGTGATCGCCGCCGAGGTTGCGATCGGCGGCACGCTGGCGGTCGCCGAGTACCCCGAGACAAACATTCAGGAGCTGGTCGATAAACAGGCGACGGAATTCGACCCAGCCAAGCGCAAGACGGCGCTCAATGAGTTGGCCGAGCGGATCTACACCAACGCCTCTTGGCTGTTCCTGTTCGAGACCGTTGCCACCGGTCTGATGCGGGACGACCTGGAGTGGGACATGAAGGGCAACTCGCGCGACTACGGCGGCCTCTGGGGCATCCGTCCGCTCGTCACCTAGCGCCGCGCCGGCGCGGCAGGGCGGCTGACTATGGGCGGCTCCAACTTCTGGACGATTCTCGGATCGCGCCTCTTGCAGGGGCTGCTGGTCGTCTTCTTGGTGATCTCGATCGTCTTCCTAGTCTCGCGCGCCGCGCGGGATCCGATCGAGTATCTGACGACGGACGAGACGACCGAGGCAGAGAAGCAGCTGCTGCGCGAGCAGCTGGGCTTGAGCGGGCCGCTGGCCGAGCAATACGGCAAGTTCCTGCTCAACGCTGTGCAGCTCGATCTGGGCAATTCGTTCATCAGCGATCTACCGGCGATGGAGGAAGTGGCCAATCGGTCCGTGAAAACGCTGCAGCTAGGCGTCGCTGCGCTGGTCTTCTCGCTGGCGCTGGGGTTGCCGCTGGGGATCATCGCCGCGCTGCGCCGCGCCTCGCCGACCGACTGGTTTGCGCGCCTACTCGCTGTGCTTGGCCAGGCCACACCCAACTTCTGACTCGGGCTGATGCTGATCTTCTTCTTCGCCGTGCAGCTCGGCTGGCTGCCGACCGGCGGGAGCGGCAGCTTCAAGCACATCATTCTGCCCACCGTGACGCTGGGCTTGCTCAGCTGCGCCGCCGCGATGCGGCTGACGCGCTCGGGGATGATCGACGTGATGGGCACCGATTTCGTCCGCACCGCGCGCGCCAAAGGGCTGCGCGAAGGCACAATCATCACCCGCCACGCGCTGCGCCATGCGCTCTTGCCGGTCGCCACCATACTGGGCATCCAGGTGGGCCGCCTGATCGCCGGTTCGGTGATCGTCGAGCAGGTCTTCGCCTGGCCCGGCGTCGGCCGCCTGATGCTGCATACGATCACCGTCGGCGATTTCCCGGTCCTGCTGGCCGGCATTCTCGTGATCTCCGCCGCCATCGTGATCGCCAACATCCTGGTTGATCTCTCCTATCCGATCATCGATCCGCGGATTCGGGCGGGCGCGAACTGATGGCGGCGCAGGAAGCGGCCCAGGCGCCGATCTTCGCCGAGCGCAGATCAGGCTGGCGAATTTCCTGGCAGCGCGCCGCGCTTCTGATGCCCTCGATCGTGATTCTCGGCCTCTTCTTCATCGGCGGCGTCTTCGCCGATCTGCTCTCCGCCTATGACCCGGAGGAGATCGTGCTGGTTGAGCGGTTGATTCCGCCGGCCTTGCATGAGGGCGGCAGCTGGGCGCATCCGCTCGGCACCGACAACCTCGGCCGCGACATCCTCAGCCGCGTGATGTACGGCGCGCGCGTGTCGCTGCTCGTTGTCGTGATCTGCATCCCCTTGTCCGCGGTGATCGGTACGCTCGCAGGCCTCGTTGCCGGCTGGCGGCTGGGCTGGTGGGACAAGGTGCTGATGCGCCTGGTCGATATTCAGCTGGCGCTGCCGGCCATCCTCTTCGCGCTGCTGATCGCGGTCGTCTTCGGGGCCAGCCTGCGCAACGTGATCATCATCATCGTCGTCTTCAGCTGGTCCGGCTATGCCCGCCTGGTCCGTGCTGATGTGCTCTCGCTGCGCCAGCAGGAGTTCGTCATCGCCGCCCAGTCCATCGGCGCCAGCGACAAGCGGATTCTCTTCCGCCACATCTTCCCCAATCTGCTCAACACGGTTGTGATCATGGCCACGCTCGATGTGCCGCAGGTGATCCTGATCGAAGCGGCGCTGAGCTTCCTCAGTATTGGCGTCGCCGTCGGTACGCCCTCCTGGGGCGCGATGATCTCCGAAGGCCGCAACTTCATGACGATCGCCTGGTGGCCGATCTGGATGCCCGGTATCGCCATTCTGCTCGTCTCGCTGACCGGCAACCTGATGGGCGATTGGCTCCGCGACGCGCTCGATCCGCGCTTGAGAAACGTGCGCTAGATCGTTCGTTTCTGGTCCGGTGGCGGCGCCGCGGTTGAGCGCGGCTATGCCGCGCGTGTTGGGTCTGCGTCGGTTGACAACCCTTTTTCACCGCGCCACACTGCTGCCGACAAACTCGCCAACGCGGCTCAGCAACACAGCGGCGGTGTGCAGGAAAGGGTCGATCATGGCCGAGGGAAGCTACTGGGATCAGATTCGCAAGCGGCGGTTGAGCCGGCGGTCGATGCTGGGCGCGGCCGGGCGCGCCGGCGTCGGCGCGGCCGGGCTGGCCCTGGTCGGCTGCGGCGACGACGATGACGACGGCCAGCAGCAGGCCGCGGCTCAGGTTCAGCAGCAGCAAGAGCAGCAGCAGGCTGCTCCCGCGCAGCAGCAGGAGCAGCAGCAGGCCGCCGTCGCCCAAGCGCAGCAGACTGGCGCGGGCCCGCAGCGCGGCGGCACGATGCGCGTAGGCACCGGGCGGGCGCTGGCCGAGCACCAGGCCGCTTTTCCGTTCGGCGCGTGGGGCGAAGCCTTTCCTCTGTATGCGCCCATGCAGGAAGGGCTGACCAGATACGGCAACGGCTTGGAGCCGCAGCCGCGCCTGGCCGAGAGCTGGGAGTTCAACAGCGACCAGAGCGTGCTCCAGGTCAAGCTGCGGCCGGGGCTGGAGTTCCACGACGGCAAGCCGCTCACCGCCGAAGAGGTGAAACGCAGCTTCGAGGCGAACATCGCCGACGGCGCGCCGGCCAGCCAGGTTGCCGGCGTGATTCGCCAGTACATCGAGAGCATCGATGCGGTCGACAAGACCACGCTGACCTTCAACCTTGCCTGGAAGGGGACGTATATCTTCGACGTGTTCGAGTACGCGAACATTGCCGATGTCGATAACCTCCCAGAGCTGGACGGCTACGAGCGGGTGAACGGCAGCGGCCCCTTCATGTTCGACCGCTCCTCCTACCGCGTCGATGAATTCCACCGCATGGAGCGGTTCGAGAACTATTACGAACCGGCGAATCTCGACGCAATCGAGTGCAACACATTCCCAGACGAAAGCGCGATGGCGCTGGCGCTGGAAGCGGATGAGGTCGACTTCACCAACGTGCTGCCGCATCCGCTGCATGACCAGTTCCAAGAGAATCCTGATTTGGTGCTGGAGCTCGGCGGACCGGTCGACAGCATCTTCGTCATCGGTATGACCTCGAAGAGCGAGGGCGGCGGCAGCGACCACTTCGATAATCCGCTCCTGCGGCAGGCGATGCAGCGGGTGATCGACCGCGAACGGATTGTGACTGAACTGTTCGCCGGCCTGGCTCAAACCAGAAACTTGCTTTGGGCAAAGCACAGCCCCGCCTATGACCCGGCGCGCGACTATGAGTACTTCAACCTCGAGGAGGCCCGCGAGCTCGTGACCAAGGCCGGCTACGGCCCTGAGGGTACGCCGATGCTCAAGATCGCCACCTTCGGCGGCCCCCAGCAGGAGATCCTGGAGTTGGTCCAGCAAGATGCGCGCGAGGCCGGGATCAACTACGAGGTCGACCGGCTCGAGTTCAACATCTGGCTCGAACGCTTCCTCGGCGGCACGCACACCGACGGCTACTGCTCGCACTTCGGATTCTTCCAGCTGCACCCGCCGACCCTGCCGATCATCAACTATCAGATGCGGACGCCGGTGAACGCCTGCGCCTACGACTCGCCGGAGTATCAAGCGACGATTGAAGCCTGGAAGACGGCCGAGACGGACGCAGACCGAGCAGCCGCGAACGAACGCTTCAATACCCTCTGGGACAACGAGCAATGGGTGACCCCGGTTGCTACTGCCAACTTCCTCTTTGCCTGGAACAAGCGGATCCGCGGCTGGAACGAAAACGCGACCGGCCAGCAGCGCTGGCAGGACTTTTGGATCGACCCCACCGCCTAGCGCCGCGCGCAGCGCGTGCCAATCAAATCGCCTGTGCGGGCGGGATCGCCGCACGCACGCCGCATGCGCTCAGTGAGAGCGGCGGCTAAGCGTGGGTCGCTACCTGCTCCGCCGCGCGATCGAAGCGCTGATCGTCGTCTTTCTGGCGAGCATCGCGATCTTCCTGATCATCAGGCTGATTCCGGGCGACCCGGCGGTGCAGGTCGCCGGGGCCGACGCCACCCCCGAGCAGGTCGAAGAGATTCGCGAAAGCCTCGGCCTGAACCGCCCGCTCCTCACTCAATACACGACTTGGATCGGCGGCGTCTTCCAGTTCGATTTCGGTAAGTCGTTCACCAAGCGCGTCCCGGTGGAGGACCTCATTCGGCAATCGTTTCCGCCGACGCTGGAGCTGGCTGTTGCGGCCTATGTCTTTGCCTTGGCAGTTGGAGTGCCGCTGGGCATTGCGGCTGCGATCTGGGCGGGCAAAGCGCCCGACTACATCGCCAGTATCTACAATCTCTTCACACTCGGCATCCCCAACTTCGTGCTCGGGATCATCCTGCTCTGGGTCTTCGCGGTCGAGCTGGACTGGTTCCCCGTATCGGGGCGTATTTCGATCACAGATGATCCGGTCGCGGCGATCCACCGCCTGGCGCTGCCGGCGATGTCGCTGGGGGCGATTATCGCCGCGATCCTGGCGCGCTTTATCCGCGCTTCGGTGGCCGAAGTGCTGGCCCAGGACTACATTCGCACAGCGCGGGCGAAGGGGCTCACAGAGCGAATGGTCGTGCTGCGCCACGCCCTCCGCAACGCATTAATTCCAGTCGTCACGATCGTCGCCCTGCAGGTAGGGACGGTGATGGCGGGGGCGATCGTGGTCGAGATCGTGTTCACTCGGCCCGGCTTCGGCCTGTTGATGGTGGACGGCATCACAGGCCGCGACTACCTGTTGGTTCAGGCGATGCTGGCGATCCTGGTGTTGATCTTCATCGCCGCCAACGCAGCAGCGGATATCACCTATGGCTTCCTCGATCCGCGCATCCGCGTTGGTGGAGCGGAGTAGCGGAGTGTCCCAGTACGCGGCGCCTGTCCGACAGTCCACAATGCGCCGATTGCGGGAAGAATCGCTTGCGTTCGACACCGCATACCGAACTGTCAGCAACTGGCAGGGCGCGATCGGCCTGGGCCTCTTGCTGCTGTTGATCATTGCCGCGGTGTTCGCCGATCTGATCGCGCCGTACGGCGAAGCAGAGCAGGTTCGCGGATCGCACCTCGTTGCACCGTCATGGCAGCACTTCTTCGGGACCGACAATCTGAGCCGCGACGTATTCAGCCGCGTGCTCTTTGGGCTGCGGATATCGCTCTGGGTCTCCGCGGCGGCTGTATTCGGCGGCGGCACGCTGGGCACGTTGTTCGGGTTCCTCGCCGGATACGCCGGCGGCTGGACCGAGACCATCCTCATGCGCCTTGTCGATACGCTGCTCGCGTTCCCGATTCTGCTCTTGGGCATTGCGATCCTCGCGATCCTCGGAACAGGCACGCAGCAGGTCGCCTTGGCGCTGGGAATCGCGCAGATTCCATACTTCGCGCGGCTCGCGCGGGCGCAGATGTTGGCCGAAAAGGAGCGCGACTACGTTCTGGCGGCGCGCTCGCTGGGCGCTGCGCCGCCGCGGATCATCTTCCGCCACATCGCGTCGAATACGCTGCCGCCCCTACTCGTGCAGGGTGCGCTGGCGATGGCGTTCGCGGTGATCATCGAAGCGACGCTGAGCTTCCTCGGGCTCGGGGCCTCTCCGCCCACGCCGACGCTTGGCATCGTGCTCTCGGAGGGTCGGCGCTGGCTCACGTCCGGCGTCTGGTGGTGGGTGATCTTCCCGACAATCGGGCTGGCGCTCTTGGTGTTCTCGCTCAACTTCCTCGCCGACGCGGTGGTGAAAGCGATTGACCCGCACCGCAGGCATTAGCAGGACGCCGAAGCCCTCGCCGAACATGAACCCCGCACATGAGCAGGCCCTAGCCTTGCCGCGGCGCTGAGCCGGCGCCGCTGAGGAGTTGCGTGATGGAATTGTTGTTCACCGGCGGCCGCGTGCTCACGATGGATGCGCTCGATCGGATCGCCTCGGGCGCCGCAGTGCGGGATGGACGGATCATTGCCGTGGGCAGCGACGACGAGGTCCGCCGGGCGGCCGCGCCCGACGCCGTGCATGTCGAGCTGCAGGGGCGGGCGCTCCTACCGGGCTTCTGCGACCCGCACAATCACTTCTCGATGACGACCTTCGAGCCGCGTTCGGTCGACTGCCGCGTCCCGCCGCTGGCCGGCAAGGCAGCAGTGCTGGACGCGATCGCCGCAGCCGCGGCGGGCAGCCCCGAAGGCCGCTGGATTTGGGGCCTGGGCTACAGCGCCGGGGGGCGCAACCCTCAGGCGGTGCTGCTGCGCGGCGAGCTCGACGAGGCGGCGCCGAACAACCCGGTCTGCGTGATGGACAGCTCCTACCACGCCTGCTACGCCAATTCGGCGGCGATGGCGCTGGGCGGCATCACGCGCAGCACGCCCGACCCGCGCGGCGGCGAGATCCTGCGCGATGCGCGCGGCGAAGCCAGCGGGATGCTCTGGGAACGGGCGATGAACCCGGTCCACCAGGCTTCGATGAGAGCGCACATCGACAGGCTCGGGCCGGATGTCGTCGCCGGCCTTGTTGAGCAGAATGCCCGGCGCCACCTCTCGCACGGCGTGACCAGCGTCGGAGACGCCGTCGTGATGCCCGAGAGCGCCGAAATCTACCGCCTCGCCGACGAGCGCGGCAAGCTGCCGATCATGATCCACCAGATGCGCGGCGGCAACGGCTTCTTCGCCGCGCCCGAAGCCGCCGCCGAGGGCGCCTTCCTCGCCGACGATGTCTCGGACCGCCTGCGCGGCGGGATCGTCAAAATCTTCATGGACCCCGTCTATCCCAGCTTCGCAATGACCAAATGCCATCCGGACGGATCGCTGGAGGAGCTGGGCGCGCCCTACTACGGGCAGGATGAGGTGGACCAGCTGGTGATCAACGCGGCCAAGCACGGGCTGCAGGTCGCCATTCACTGCCTGGGCAACCGCGCTGTCGATATGGCGTTGAACGCCTACGAACGCGTTCAGCGCGAGTTCCCGCGCGAGGACCCGCGGTACCGCATTGAGCACTTTTTCTTCGGCGAGCTTGAGCAGATGGAGCGGGCCCGCTCGCTCGGCGTGATCATCTCGCATCAGCCGGCGTTCCTCTACTCAGTCGGCGGTGGGTTGGAGGCGTACGGGATCGAGTCCGGCCTCGACGTGCCGCCGCCCTTGCCCTACCGTTCGCTGCTCGATTCTGGGGTGACGGTTGCATCGGGTTCCGATTTCCCCTGCGCCCCGCTCGAACCGCTGCTCGGCCTCCACAGCCTGCTCTCGCGCCGCGGCCGCGACGGCCAGGTGGTCGGTGCAGAGCAGGCGATCGCGCCGCTCGAAGCTCTGCGCACCTACACGATCAACTCGGCCGCGGCGATGTTCCGCGACCGCGAAGTCGGTTCAATCGAGGTCGGCAAACGCGCCGACTTGGTTGTGCTGAGCCACGATCCGACGCTGGTCGACCCCGCCCACGTCCGCGAGATCGCGGTGCAGCAGACCTACGTCGACGGCAAGCTGGAGTACGCGGTCGGGGCCTCCGTCGAACAGCTCACAGGGAGCGGAACCTGAGCGTTTACAGCAGCCCTTTTGCCGGCGCCGCCCCGCCAAACACTCGCCGCGGCGGGCAGGCCCGCAGCTAGCGGCGGGTGAGGAAGCCGGGCCCGCGTCCGGCCTCCCAGACCTTCCGGCGGGCTAGATCCTCGTTGAGCTCGATACCCCAGCCCGGAGCCTCGGGGACTTTTAGCTTGCCGTTCGTGATCTCCAGCGGGCCGTTGGTGAGATCGTCCTTCCACGGTACGTCGTCGATATCGATCTCCATAATCCGCACATTGGGCACGCTGGCGCAGAGATGCAGCGCGTGCATCGAGGCGAGGTGCGAGTAGTAGTTGTGCGGGGCGCAGTTCAGCTCGTAGCTCTCGGCCGCCATCGCCACGTCGCGCGAGCGCGCGAAGCCCTGCCAGGGCACATCGATCATCACGTTGTCCATCGCCCGCGCTTCGAAGAAGGGGCGGTAGTCGCGCAGCGTGTAGAGATTCTCGCCCGATGTGATCGGCACGGAAGTCGAGCGCTTGACCTCGGCCAGACCTGCCGGCTCATACATATCGATCTCCACCCACATCATCTCCAAATCCTCGAGCACGCGGCAGATCTGCCGCGCCGCCAGCGGCTTGAAGTGGAAGTTGAGGTCGAGCGCGATCTGCACGTCGGGCCCTGCGCCCTCCTTGAAGGCCGAGATGTACGCGCGAATGTGCCGCAGCAGCGCCGGCGTAACGTTCTGATCAGTTGTGCCGGGCGGGCCGCCGAAGCCCGGCCCGTAGCCCTCGGCCGGGTCGCCGGGGAAGACGATGTTTGTCTTCAGCGCGTTGAAGCCCCGTTCGCGCACCTCAGCGCCCAGCGCCGTTACATCCTTCATTGTGCGCAGCGGCGGCGCGCCGATCAGTTCATGGTTGCGCGCCCGCGAGCTGCCGCAGTGCGACCAGTAGATCTGCTGCTCGAAGCGCGTTGGCCCGCCGAACAGCGAATAGACTGGCACGCCCAGCGCCTTGCCTTTGATGTCCCACAGCGCCAGCTCGATCCCAGCGATCGCCTTGGCTGCGATCCCGCCTGGGCTCTGCCGCGCCATTCGGTACATGTCCCAGTAACGCTGCTCCACCGCGAGCGCGTCGCGGCCCAGCAGCAGCGGCTCGAGATCGGTCACCGCGCCCACAATCCCGTAAGGATTGCGTCCGTCCGACATTTCGCCGTAGCCCGTGACGCCCTCATCGGTGCGCACCGCGGCAAACTGCCAGGGCCGCCAACCGGCGTCGACAACGAAGGTCTCAATTGCGCTGATCTTCATCCAGTGCCCCCGCCCCTGTGTCCGCGGCTGGGCCGCAGGTTACCGCGCCGCTGCTGCTGATACTGCTTGGTGCCTGCGGGGCTGTGGATGCTGCAGCGGCTCCGCCGCAACGCGCTGCAGCGCAATCGTTAGCCTGCGCCCCCGCAGCAACGACCTAAAGGACTGCCCCATGAAAATCACCAAGATCAGCGCCATCCCCGCCTCCCCCGGCGTCACCGCCCATCCGATGTTCAACTTTCCGCCCTGGAACTTCATCTTCGTCAAAGTCGAGACCGATGAAGGGATCGTCGGTTGGGGCGACGCGACCTGCGGCCCGATGGCCGCGGCCGCGATGGTTGAGGAGTTCGGAACGCTGATCATCGGCGAGGACCCATTCCGGATCGAAGAGCTCTGGCAAACGATGCACCACCGCTACTTCGCGCGCGGCGGGCCGATCCAGAACAGCGCCGCGGCGGGGATCGAGATGGCGCTGTACGACATCAAAGGCAAGGCCCTGGGGGTGCCCGTCTACGAGCTGTTGGGCGGCAAGCTGCGCGACCAAATCTGGTGCTACGGCCGCTGGGACGGCCCCTCGCCCGAGAGCGCGGCCGAGTTTGCGCTGAGCCAGACCGCCGCAGGGCTGACCGCGCTCAAGGGTGATCCCTTCGATCACCGCGGCCTCTTCATCAGCTACGAAGCGGAGCGCAAGGCGATCGACACCCTGGCTGCCGTGCGCGGCGCCGTCGGCTTTGAGGTCGAGCTGCTGGTAGAGGTCCACGGCCGCCTGACCCCGGCCGAGGCGATCCGGGTGGGCAACGCGATCGAGGAATACCGCCCCTTTGTCTATGAGGAGCCGGTGCCCTTCGAAAACATCGATGCGATGGAGCAGGTCGCGCGCGGCACCAGCATCCCGATCGCGACCGGCGAACGCATCTACAGCCCGTTTACCTACTTCGATCTGCTCCAGCGCCAGATCGTCGCGATGATTCAGCCCGACGTGATCCAGTGCGGCGGGATCGGGCAGATGAAGCGCATCGCGGCGCTTGCCGAAGCGCAGTACGTGGGTGTGCAGCCGCACGCGATCCACGGACCGATGGAGGTGCTCGCCGCCCTCCATATCGACGCGTCGATCCCCAACTTCAAGATCCACGAGGGCGGCGCGCGCGCCTGGTTCCAGGACGCCTGTATCGGTGAGTTCCCGGCCCAGCAGGACGGCTATCTGGCAGTCCCCGAAGCGCCGGGCCTGGGCGCCGCGATCGATGAGGCCTGGCTGGCCGCGCACCCTCCGCACCCCGACCCCGGCTGGGCGCCCCTGCTCGGCACGCTGCCCTCAAAGCAATTCAGCAAGGTCGCATCGCCCTAGACGCCTCGGGCGCCCCCGCGGGATAACGATTCGGACATGCTGCGCTACATCGCGACGCGGCTGATCTCGTCGCTGTTCATCCTTTGGGTGATCAGCGTGCTCGTCTTTGCGCTGATGAACGTACTGCCGGGCGACCCGGCGGCGGGCATTCTCGGCGTCGAGGCGACGCCGGAGCTCGTTGAGGCGACCAGGCGCCGGCTTGGCCTCGATAAGCCGCTGGTGGAGCGCTACGGACGCTGGATCTGGAACGCTCTGCAGGGCGATCTCGGCACCTCGCTGATCGGCGAAGTCTCGATCAACCAATACTTCGAGCGGCGCGTGCCGGCGACGATGCAGCTGGGCATTCTGAGCCTGATTGTGGTGATCGCGGCCGCGATCCCGGTGGGCGTGCTGGCCGCCATGCGCCCGGGCTCGAAGCGCGAGGTGAGCGCCAGCACGCTGATGATCATCGGCAACTCGATTCCCGAGTTCCTCACCGGCATCGCGCTGGTGATCGTGCTCGGCCTGCAGCTCGGCTGGTTTCCAATCTTCGGCTACGTGCCCTTCTGGGAGGATCCGGCCGAGAATATGAAACACATGGCGCTGCCCGTGATCGCCGTCTCGCTGACCGCGACGACGCTGCTGATGCGCCAAACCCGTTCGGCGATGATCAACGTGCTCAACGACGACTACATCCGCACCGCGCGGGCCAAGGGCCTGCGCGAGCAGATCGTGATCATCCGCCACGGCCTGCGCAACGCGCTGATCCCAATCGTGACCGTCTTCGGTTTTCAGGCCGGGTTGATCTTCTCCGGGGCTGTGATCACCGAGGAAGTCTTCGCGATCCCCGGCATGGGGCGGCTGTTCGTTGAAGCGGTCGTGAAGGAGCGGGACTACGTGGTGGTGCAGAATGTGACGATGTTCTTCGCGGTCTCGGTCATCCTCGTCAACCTGGTCGTCGATCTCTCCTACCCGCTGCTCGATCCGCGTATCCGCGTGGGCGCGGAGGCCGGCGAATGACCGCGATCATCGAGTCTCCGGAGGCAGGCCGCAGCCTGCTGCAGCGCGTCAGCGATCTGGGCCTGATCCAGGAAGCGGCGCCGATCGTGCGCGTCTATCTGCGCAACCGGCCGGCGGTCGCGGGGGCCGTCCTGCTCTTGGGCTTCGGCCTCGCGGCCGCCTTCGCGCCGCTGATCGCGCCGGCCGATCCGCTGCAAACCAACCTGCGGCTCGAAGCAGTCTTTCAGCCGCCGAGCTGGGATCACATCTTCGGCACCGATGCGCAGGGCCGCGATGTGCTCAGCCGCACCCTCTACGGCGCCCGCATCGCCTGGCAGATCGTGCTCTCGGCGATCGGGGTGGCGATCGTGCTGGGCGTCCCGCTGGGCCTGCTCTCGGGCTACATCGGCGGCAAACTCGATGAACTGGTGATCATGCGCATCGTCGACGCCGTGATGGCGATGCCCGGCTTGATCCTGATTCTCGCTGTCACCGGTGCGCTGGGCCCCTCGATCACCAACTCGATGATCATCATCGGGATCGTCTGGTCGCCGGGCTACGCCCGGCTAACGCGCGGCATCGTGGTTTCGATCAAGAGCGATGTCTACGTCGATGCAGCGCGGGCCTTGGGCGCCACGCCGGCGCGGATCATGTGGCGCCACCTGCTGCCCAACGCGGTGGCGCCGATCCTAGTCTTGGCCTCGCTCTCGGCCGCCGGGATCATCCTCGTCGAGGCGGGGCTGAGCTTCATCGGCGCCGGTGTGCAGCCGCCCACGCCGGCCTGGGGCGGAATGGTCGCGGACGCCTACAGAACCCTGATCCGCCGCAACGGCTGGCCGATGATCGGGCCGGCGGCCGCGATCATCCTGATGGTGATCGCCTTCAACTTCGTCGGCGACGGTGTACGCGACGCCTTCGATCCGCGCCTGCGCAACGTGCGCTGATCGTTTGGTTGCGTTCGCAATTTCAGATCACGATACTCCGAATGTTTAGCGGCGCACGAATGGTGCGCGCTTCTGAATGGGGTACATGATGAGCGAGCGGAACTACTGGGCGCAGATGAAGCGGAACCGCATATCGCGGCGCTCGCTGCTGCACGCCAGCGCACGGGCCGGGCTGGGCGCGGCCGGGCTCGCCTTGGTCGGCTGCGGTGGAGACGATGATGACGACGATGCAGCGCCGGCTGCAGCGGAGGCTCAGCAACAGGCTGAGCAGCAGACTGCTGAGCAGCAGGCGCAGCAGGCCGAACAACAGGCCGCGCCGGCCCAGCAGCAAGCCGACGAACAGCAGGCGATCCAGCAGCAGGCCGCAGCCCAAGCCGCCGGGCCAAAGCGCGGCGGCATCCTGCAGCACAGCTGGTTCGAGGACCCGCAGGGCGGCTTCGACCCGCATATCGGCATCACCGGCGGCGATGCGTTGGGCTACTGGTGCCACATCTACGACCGCATGCTCGGCTTCGACGACCAAGCGCGGGTGGTTCCGATGCTGGCCGAGCGCATCGAAATCCCCGACGATGTGACCTACGTCTTCACGATGCGGCACGGCGCGATCTTTCACGACGGCGCACCAGTCGACGCCAACGCGGTGCAGCTCAATATGGAGCGCATCCGCGATGTCGAAGACCTCGCCGGCGGTACCCGCAACCGCGGCGGGATCGACAAGGCAGACCACTTTGAGGCGACCGACGATCAGACCTGGCGGCTGGTCAACGCCGAGCCGTTCGGCCCCACGCTGGCATTCTTTCAGCAGTTCCCCGGCACCGGGCTGTTGATCTCGCCCGAGCACTTCGACACGGCCGTGACCAACCCGGTCGGCGCCGGCCACCTCAAGCATGTCGTGCACGAGCCGGGCGAGCGCTGGGTCGGCGAGCGCTGGGAAGGGTACTGGGACAACGAAAACGTCCACCTGGACGGCTTCGTGCAGAACATCATCGCCGACCAGAACACTGCCTGGAACGCATTCCTGAACGGCGATATCGATATCGACTCGCCCACGGGCGGGGTCAACGCCGAGCTCAAGGCCGAACTGGAAGCCGACGGCCGCAAAGTCATCTCGGGCACGGCGCAGACCTGGACGCAGACCTGGTTCAACATGAACCCGAACGCCCCAACCGGCGATCTGCCCTTCAACGCCTTCCGCGATCCGCGCATGCGCCACGCCTATAACCGCGCGCTGGACCGCGACGCGATCAACGATGTCGCGTGGGAGGGTCTGGGCCAGCCCTCGCGCGCGCCGGTCTCTGTCGAGAGCTGGGCGCTGCCCAAGGATAAGAACTATTACCCCGGCCACGATCCGCAGATGGCGCACGAACTGATGGACGCCGCCGGCTGGGGCGACGGCATCAAGGGCGTGCACTTGAGCTACGTCTCCGAGTTCCAGACGGTTGTGACCGAGCCGGTTAACTCGCAAATGCGCAACGTCGGGATGGAGATGGAGTTCATCAAGGGCACCGAGGCGGACATCATCCCGCGCACCCTGGCGACGGAGGACTGGACGATTTCAACGCTGTCGTGGGAGTCGCCGTTCGACCCCGACCCGGTGCTGCGGCCCTCATTCGAGGGTCTGCAGAACTGGATGTACGGCTCGCCCGAGGACGGCCCGCGCACAGGCCGCGCCGATGTGAACCAGTACCCCAACGATCAGGTGCTGGCCAACCTGCGCGCCACCGAAGAACTGGTCTGGGCGGCGGCGGTGCCGGCCAGCCAGGAAGACCGCATCCCGCTCTATGCCAAGGTCTGGGAGGCTGAAGAGGAACACATGTGGTCCGCCTATATCGCGCAGTGGCCGGCCTCATGGGTCGCCCAACCGCACGTCGAGGGCTTCGAGATCATTCCCTTCTTCGGCTTCCCCAAGGGGATGAGCTACAAAGGCATCTGGTTCAACAACGTCTGAGACGCCTGAGCGGCAGCTCCCGCTCTGGGCGGTCTGCCGAGCGGGGCGGGCGGCATGACGGAGCCGATTCGCAGCGCGGTCGTGGTCGGCGGCGGAAGCGCCGGGTTTCTGGCCGCGCTGACATTTCGGCGGATGCTGCCGCAGATCAAGCTGGCCGTCGTCCACGCGCCGGATATTCCGATCATCGGCGTCGGCGAGTCGACCACGCCGGCGGTGCCCGTGCACCTGCACGAACATCTGGGCATCGACCGCAGCGAGTTCCACAAAGAGGTGCGGCCGAGCTGGAAGCTGGGCCTGCGTTTTGAGTGGGGCGCCAGGGATGCGCCGCACTTCAACTACACCTTCGACAGCTATCTCGACAAGCGGGTCGAAGGGCTGCCCAAGTGGAACGCCTTCTACTGCCTCCACGACATGCGCGATGCCAGCGCGTTCAACGCGATCATGGACCGCGGCCGCTCGCCCGCGGCGCTCCGCAATGGACGGCTCTCGCTCGACCCGCGCGCGGCGTATCACATACCGAACGCGTCGTTCATCGATTTTCTCCAGCGCAAATCGGCCGCCGCTGGGGCGGAGCTGATTGCCGATCAGGTCGTCGGCGTCGAGCGGCGCGGGTCGGGCGGCGTGCGCTCACTCAGGCTGGCCGGCGGCCGCGAGCTGGAAGCGGACCTGTTTATCGACTGCTCGGGATTCGGCTCGCTCTTGCTCGGCAAGGCACTGGAAGAGCCGTACATCTCCTACCGCGGCACCCTCTATTGCGACCGCGCCTTGGTCGGGTCGTGGCAGCGGGCGGACTTCCCCGAGACTGACGTGATTCGGCCCTACACGACGATGACGACAATGAAGCACGGCTGGTGCTGGCGGATCGACTTTGCCGACGCAGTCACGCGCGGCTACGTGTATTCATCGCAGTTCTGCACGGAGGCGGAAGCGGAGTTCGAGCTGCGCGCGCTGCAGCCGCAGCTGGCCGGCGCGGATTTGCGCCTGCTCAAGTTCCCCAGCGGGCGGCGCGAGCGTTACATCGTCGAGAACGTCGTCGCCGTCGGCAACGCTGCAGGCTTCGTCGAGCCGCTTGAGGCGACCTCGCTGCACCTGATTATCGAACAGCTCTATAACCTCGCCTGGGCGCTGGTCGACTCCGACCGCATGCTCAGCGATTCGCTGAGGATGCTGCTCAACGAGCGTTTCGGCTCAACCTGGGACGACGTGCGCGACTTCCTGGCGCTGCATTACAAATACAACGAGCACCAGGATACGCCGTTCTGGCGCCATTGCCGGGCGGAGTCGCCGCTCGGCCCAATCCAGGATGTTGTCGATCATTACGCTGTGCTCGGCCCCTCGCGGTTCTTGGGCCGGCTGACAACGAATGCAACGATGTTCGGCTACAGCGGGTATACATCGATGCTGCTTGGCCTGCGCGTGCCGACGGCGGCCAAGCCTGAGCTCAGCCGCCGCGAACGCGCGCGCTGGGACGCCTACCGCGCGTCCAACGCCAAGGCCGCGGCGCAGACATTGAGTATGAAGCAGGCGCTGCCGCGGGCGTATCGAGGGTAGCTGGGTCAGCTCCAGCTCCGCCGCTTTCGCTGCCTTCGTTAGCCGCACACCTGCGCCGCGCCCAGACCCGTGCGCGCTGCGGCGGAGCGCCGAGCAGCCGTTCGCCCTACTAGACTGCGCTGCAATCCTGCACAGCGCGCAAAACGATCAGAGACAACCAGGGAACAGCAATGCACGACATCACCATCCGCAACGGACGAATCATCGACGGCACGGGCGCGCCTGAGTTTGTCGGCAGCATCGGCATCGACGGCGATCGGATCACCGCTGTCGGCAGCGGCGTCGGCCCCGGCAAGCGCGAGATCGACGCCGAGGGGCTGGTGGTGGCGCCGGGCTGGATCGACATTCACACGCATATGGATGCGCAAGTCTCCTGGGACCCGTATCTGACCCCGTCCTGCTGGAACGGCGTGACGACGGTGGTGATGGGCAACTGCGGCGTCGGCTTCGCCCCGGTGCGCCCGGCCGACCGCGAGTGGATCATGGACCTGATGGACGCCGTCGAAGACATCCCCGCCACGGCGATGTCGGCCGGGATCACCTGGGAGTGGGAATCGTTCCCCGAGTATCTCGATGCGATCGACGGCAAGCCGCGGGTGATGGACATCGCGGCGCAGCTGCCGCACTGCGCGCTGCGCACCTACGTGATGGGCGAGCGCGGTGCGGAGGATGTGCAGCCGAGCGGGGAAGAGCTGGCCCGCATGCGGCGGCTCGTGCGCGAGGCGATTGAAGCGGGCGCGATCGGCTTCTCCTCGAACCGCCTGCTCGCCCACCGCACCAAGGAGGGCGAGCTGATCCCCGGCACGTTGGCCCGTTACCCGGAGCTCGAGGCGGTCGCCGAAGGTATGGCCGACGCCGGCGGCGGCGTCTTCCAGCTGGTCGGCCCGTTCGAGCGCGAGTGGGTCAACAACATCGCGCTGCAGCACAATCTCACGATCACCTACCTCTCCGGCGAGGGCGGCGCGCAGAACCCCGGCGCTTGGAAGGAGGGCATTCGGATCGTCGAGCAGGCCACCGAAGCGGGCGTGCGGATTTTCCCGCAGGTGCGCGGGCGCGGCACCACGGTGCTGATGAACATCGACGGCTCGCTGCACCCCTACGTGCTCAACAACGCGTACAACGAGCTCGTCGCCGATCTGCCGCTCGCAGAGCGCCTCGCGCGGATGCGCGAGCCCGAAGTGCGGGCCGCGATCCTGGCCAGCGATTGGGACCTGACGAACGACGTGCGCAACAACCGCCCGGACGCTGCCGACCACCCCTTCCTGGTCGATACGACGCCCGGCAACCTGATGCCCGGGATGCTGGAGATGGTGCTCAACGATCCCGAGCACCTCTTCATCCTCGGCGACCCGCCCGTCTACGAGCCCGAGTTCGAGCACAGCGTCGCGGCGTGGGCCCGGCGCCGCGAGCTCTCAACCGAGGATGCGCTCTACGACCTCCTGATCGAGGACGGCGGCCAGACGGTGCTGCTCTACTATCTCGAGGGCTACGCCGCAGGAAACTTCGACTATATGCGCGAGCTGATGCTGCACCCGCTCACCCGCAACGGTCTGAGCGACGCCGGCGCACATGTCGGCGCCGTCTCCGATGCGCATATGGTCAGCTGGAATCTGGCCTACTGGGGCCGCGACCGTACGCGCGGCGGGCGCGTGCCGTTGGAGACGATTGTGCACAAGCAGACCGGCGCCAACGCCGACCTCTACGGCCTGCACGACCGCGGCACGCTGGAAATCGGCAAGCGCGCCGACATCAACGTGATCGACCTCGACAAACTCGATTCACCGGCTCCGCACATGGTCTATGACCTGCCCGAAGGCGCACGCCGCTACATGCAGCGCCCGCGCGGCTACGCGGCGACAATCAGCCACGGCGAGCTGGTGCTGGAGCACGATGAGCTCACCGGCGCGCTGCCCGGCCGCCTCGTCCGCGGCCCCCAGCCGGCCTGACGGGGCCGAGCACGGGCGGCCGCGCTCCACTAGTGTTCCGCTTCATCCACACTGCTGACTGGCAGATCGGCAAGGTGTTCCGCTTTGCCGGCGCAGCGCAGATGGGCCTGCTCCAGCAGGCGCGTCTGGATGCGATCACCCGCATCGGCGGGCTGGCCCGCGAGCACGGGGCGGCCGACGTGCTGGTCGCGGGAGACGTCTACGACATGGAGGCGTTGTCGTCGCGGTCGCTGAATCAACCGCTGGAGCGGATGCGGGAGTTTCCCGACCTGCGCTGGCATCTGCTGCCGGGCAACCACGACCCGCAGCGGCCGAATGGGTTGTGGGATCGGATACGCGCACGGGGGCTGCCGCACAATCTCATCGTGCACGCGGAGCCGGAGCCGCGGCCGGTGGACGGCGCCGCGGTGATTCTGCCTGCGCCGCTCCAGCACCGGCGCTCGCTCAATGACCCGACCGCATGGATGGACGGCGCGGAAACAGCAGCGGGGTTGATTCGGGTCGGCCTGGCGCACGGCTCAGTGCACGGGTTTGCATCGGACGAAACGCAGCGGGCCAATCCGATTGATCCGCAGCGGCCGGCATCGGCGCGCTTGGACTACCTGGCGCTGGGCGACTGGCACGGCCAGCAGCAAGTGAGTGAGCGTTGCTGGTACAGCGGGACGCCGGAGGTCGACAAGTTCAACACCCGCAGCGGCGGCCGGGTGCTGCTGGTGGAGATCGCAGGCCCGGGCATGACGCCTGCGGTCACGCCGCTGGCGACGGGGCGCTACCTCTGGCGGGCGCTGCGGGAAACGATCCAGGACCGGGCGGGGATCGATTATCTCGACCAGCAGCTGCGGAACCTGAGCGCCGCGCCGGCCGAGACGTTGGTCGACCTGACCCTGAGCGGATCGCTCTCGCTCGAAGACACGCAGTACTTTGCGGAGCAGATCGAGGAGGGCGCGTCGGCGGCGTTGATGCTGCTGCGGATCGACCGCTCGCAGCTGTATCCGCAGCCGACAGAGGAAGACCTGGATCGGATCGATCCGGGCGGCGTAGTGCGGTCGGCGGCAGACGCACTGCGGGCGCAGGCGGCGGGCGGCGGCTCCAATGCGGAGCTCGCGCGCGAGGCGCTGCTGCGGCTCTACCTGGAGTACCGCAGGCTGGAGGCCGGCTCCTGATGCAGCTGCGTTCGCTGGCCGTCAATCAGTTCAAGCGCTTCACCGCACCGACGCGCTTGGCAGAGATCGGCGGCGGGCTCAATTTGGTCGTTGGCCCGAACGAGATGGGCAAATCGACGCTGTTGGACGCGCTGCGGACGGTGCTGTTCGAACGCTACTCGTCCAAGGCGCGGCATATCACGGCGCTGCAGAACGATCGCAGCCGGGCTGGCCCGGTCGTGGAAGTCGTCTTCGCGGTCGACGGCGGAACATACACGCTGACGAAACGGTTCGTGAAGAGTCCCTATGCACGGCTGGAATGCCCCGATGGGACGGTGTTGGAGGCGGACGCGGCGGAGGCGCGGCTGCGCGATCTGCTGGGCTTCGCGGAGGCCGGCCGTTCGGGCGCCAACCCCGACACGCTGGGCATGTGGGGTGTGCTCTGGGTGCAGCAGGGGCAGTCGTTTGGTGCGCCGTCGCTGTCGGAGTCGGCTCGGGTGGGGTTGAGCGCCGGCTTGGAGTCGGAGGTGGGCGCGGTCTTGGGCGGCCGCCGCGCGCAGCGGCTGCCGCAGCTGCTTGAGGGTCGCCGCGGAGAATTGGTCACCAGAGTGCGCCGCGATCCCAAAGGCGAATACCGAGATGCGGTCAACCGTGCGCGGGAGCTGCAATCAGAGCTGGAGGAGCGGCGGCAGCAGCGCAGGGAGATGTCGCAGGCATTGGAACGGCTGGCAGAGTCGGAGGAGCAGCTGGCGCGACTGGATCAGGCCGGCTCCGCCGCCGAGCAAGCACAGCTCGATCAAGCGCGGGGCAAGCTGCGCCGGGCCGAGTTGCAGGAGTCGCAGATCGAAGCCGCCCGCAGCGAGTTGGACCTGCGCCAGAATCGGTTGGACCAAGCGTTGGCTGCGGTTGCAGAGCGGGCTGCAGAGCGCCGGGAGCTCAGCGCAGAGGAGGTTCAGCTGACGTCGGCTCGTGAGCGGCTGGCTGAGTGGCAGGCTGCGGATCGCGAGTTCTCGGCGCTGCGGGAGGGCCTGCACCGCCAGGTCCGCGATGCGGAGGAGGCAGCCGCTGCGGCAGAGGCCGAGGTTGGCCGCCGCCGCGCCGCCTTGGATGCGGCGCTCGCGGCAGCGGAACTGGCCGATCTGACCGCCCGGCAAGATGCCGCCGCCTCAGCGCAGGCGCGTCTGGACGAAGCCCTGCGCGAGATCGAGCGGCTCCCCGCGACCGATGCAGCGCTGCGCCGAGTGCGGGAGGCGGACAACAGCCTGGCGCGGGCGCGGGCGCAGCTGAGCGTCGCGGCCACGCGGATCACGTTCGATATCCCGCCCGACCGCGCTGCCGGAGTGACCCTGGGCGGGGATCCAATCAGCAGCCGGCCGCAACCCGTTGAGGCAGTTGAACCAACGGCGATCGTGATTCCGGAGCGCGGGCGAATTCTGATCGATCCGGGCGTCGCCGAGCGCGAGAGGCTGCTGGAGTCGCGCCGCCGGGCCGAGTCAGAGCTGCGCGCGGCGCTGGCTGATGCGGGCGCGGCATCGCCGGCCGATGCGGAGCTGCAGAACGAGCGCCGGCGCGGCGCCGAACAGCGCGCTCAACAGGCGCGCCAGGAGCTGGAACTGCACTCGCCGGAGGGCGGCGCAGCCGCGCTGAAGGAGCGGATCGCCGCCTTGGAGGCGCGGGCGGCCGAGCTGCCGCCCGCCCCGGCTTCGGAGCCGCCGCCGAGCCGCGGAGAGGCCGAGGCGGCCCACCGCGCAGCGGAGGAATCGGCCCGCGCAGCCCGCGCCGTCGAGCGGGAGGCGCGGGCTGCAGCGGGCGAACGCGATGAAGCGGCGCTGCTGCAGCGTCAACGGTTGAGCGAGCTGCAAGGCAGTATTGGGTCTCAGGAGGAGCTGCTGGAGCGCCGCGCCGCCGAATTGCAGGTTAAGGAGGGGGCGGCGCCGGACGACGCGCTGGCTTCGGCGGTTGCTGCTGCCAAGCGCGCGCGGATCGATCAGGCGCGGGCGCTGGAAGCGCTGGAGGCGGCTGAGTTGGCCGGAGCGCGCCCGCAGCTGGAGGCGCGGATTGCGCGGCTGAGCGCCGTGCTCGGCCAACGCGAGCAGAATCGCTCCGATCTGCGCATCGCGATCGAGGGGCTGCGGGCGCGGATCGAGGTGCAGGAGGGGGCAGGGTTGGACGAGGTGATTGAGGGGATGCAGCGCGAACTGGCCCATCTGCAAGAGCGGAACGCTCGGTTCGAGCGCGAGATCGAAGTGCTCAACCTGCTGATCGGCGTGCTGCGGACGGCGGAAGTGGAAGCGCGCGAACAGTATCTCGAGCCGGTCCTCAAGCGTGTGCGCCCCTACCTGCAGATGCTCTTTCCGAACGCGGAAATTCGGATGGACGAAGATTTTCAGATTACGGGGATGTCGCGAGAGTCGGGCTACGACGAGCACTTCGAGCATCTCAGCATGGGCACTCAGGAGCAGATTGCGGTGCTGGTGCGCTTGGCGTTTGCCGAGATGCTGGTCGAGCAGGGGCTGCCGGCGGCGGTGATCCTGGATGATGCGCTGGTGTTTTCCGATGACCAGCGGATGTCGCTGATGTTCGACATCCTCTCGCACGCGGCGCAGCGGCTGCAGATTGTGGTCTTCACCTGCCGCGCGCAGCTCTTCGAGGGTTTGGGAGCGGCCCAGCTGCGGCTGGCAGCAGGCGATCCGGACGCGCTGCGCAGCGCTTGACCCTGTGCTTGCTAGAGTGGGCTGCGAGCGGGGCGCGAGGTGTGGTGCACTGGCTGGACATCACGATCGCCGTGATCGTCGCCCTGCCCGCGCTCGCAGGCTGGCGGTTGGGCTTTGTCCGCAAGGCCGTGCTGCTGTTGGCGGTGAGCGTCGGCGTGGCGGTGGCCGGCGCCTATCACGAGCGCGTGATTATCGACCTGGCGATCGCCGAAACCCCGACAGCGGAGATGCGTTTCGCGAGCTTCGCGGCGATCGTCGCCGTGGTCGTCGTGCTGGGCGCGGTCGCGGGCCTGCTGCTGCGCGGGGCAGCGGGCCTGCTGATGCTGGGCTGGGCTGATCGCTCCGCGGGCCTGGTGTTCGGGGCTGCCGTTGGGGTGTTGATCGTGCAGGCGCTGATCGCGGTGGCGATCTACGCGCCGCTGCCCGGCGCCTCGGCGGAGGTTGGGCAATCGCGGCTGGGCGCGGTGATGATGGACAACGTGCCGGTGGTGCGCGCGCTGCTGCCGGGGTCGTTCGATCTTGCGATTCACGAGTTCCTCATCGGGCTCGATGAGGTCCCGCAGTCCTTGGGGCTGTAGCGCCGCCGCGCGGAGCCGATTTTGATACGATCGGGCCCGCGGTGCGCCGCGTGCGCCAAGGCGCATCCGCGTGCTGCAGCGGGCGGGGCGCGGGGAGCATGATCCTCAATCAGCCGGTTCTGGTGCTGAATCAGAACTACGAGCCGTTGCACGTGTGCAACGTGCGCCGCGCCGTGGTCTTGGTGGCGCGCGGCAAGGCGGAGGTGGTCGATCAGCTCGATCGCGCGGCGGCGCTGCTGCGCACGGTGACCGCCGAGTTCGCGGTGCCGAGCGTGATTCGGATGGTCTACTTCATCCGCCGCCCGCGGCCGGTGATGCGGCTCTCGCGGCGCGAAGTCTTTGCCCGCGACCGCCACACCTGCCAGTACTGCGGGGCGCGCAAAGCGGAGCTCACGCTCGATCACGTCGTGCCGCGGGCGCGCGGCGGCGGACACTCGTGGGAAAACCTCGTCTCCGCCTGCCGCGCCTGCAACCACCGCAAGGCGGGCCGCACGCCCAGCGAAGCGCGGATGCGGCTGCGCTCGCGGCCGGTGCGGCCCAAGACGACCTTCGCGCAGCTCTATGCCCGCTATCTGGAACGGCAGCCCGGCTGGGAGCCGTTCATTCCCGGTGCGGAGCAGCTGCCGGCGGGCGGCGGTTAGGGCGGCTGGCAGGTGCGGCAGAAGGATGTGATGCGGCGGTTGGGGCGAACTTCGGAGAGCGCTGCGCCGCATTGCGGGCAGGGCTGGCCGCCCTTGCGGTGGACGCGCAGAAACCCGCGCGGCTTGCTCTCGATCCGCTCGCCGATCTGCTCGGCGGCGCGTTCGCCGGCCCAGCGCAGCGTGCTGCCGATCGCCTCGTAGAGCGCCGCGCGACGCTCGGGGCTGAGCTCTTTGACTGCAGTGAATGGGTGGATAGCGGCCTCGAACAGAATCTCATCGGCGTAGGCGTTGCCGATCCCGGCGATGAACTTGGCGTTGACCAGCACATTCTTGACCTGCCCGCGGTGGCGCCGCAGGCGGGCCAGGAACGCCGCCTCCGTGAGCTGCGGGTCGAGCGCATCGGGCCCCTGTTCGGAGAGCACGGGAACGGTATCCAGCCGCTCGGCGGGAACGAGATAGACCTTGCCGAGGAAGCGTTCATCGATGTAGCGGATCGCCGCCTCAGCTGCGGGCCCGCCCCCGAAGTGCAGCGTGAAGCAGGTGCGGGCGTGGGCTTTGGCGCCGCCGACCCACTGGAAGCGGCCGGTGAGCATCGGCGCGACAGCGAGGATCGTGCCGCGGTCGAAGTCGAAGAGCAGAAACTTTCCGCTGCGGCGGACATCTTCGAGCCTCGCGCCGGTCAGCCCGCGCTCAAACTGATCGCGCGGCAGGCGAATGACGATCGGGCGGGAGACCTCGACCCGGCTGATCCGCAGCCCGCCGAGCCGCGCGCGGAGGACGCGGCTGACATGCTCCAGCTCGGGGATTTCGGGCATCGGCGCTCAGGCGGCGGGCGGCTCGGCGCGCGGATAGGAGCCGACTACGCGGAGCCGGGCGAGGTCCTGCTGCAGGTCGAGCAGCGCGCCGGCGAGCGCCGCGTCTTCGCGGTGGCCGTCGCAGTCGACGATGAAGAGGTACGCGCCCAGCCGCTCGCGGGCCGGCCGCGATTCGATCCGCGTGAGGTTGATGCTGCGCGCGGCGAAGTGCTCGAGCGCGCGCAGCAGCGCTCCGGGCCGATTGGCGGTGCTGAAGACCAGCGTGGTTTTGTCGTTGCCCGTCGGCCCGCGGTCGTCGGCGGCGAGCACGATGAAGCGCGTGGCGTTGCGGTGGTCGTCCTCGATGCCGGTTTCAACGATCTGCGCGTTGTGGATCTCGGCGGCGCGGCGCGGTCTGATCGCGGCCGCGCCGCGGCCGTACGCGAGCGCCCGCCCGACCGCCTCGGCGGTCGAGAGCGTCGCTTCGGTGCGCACATCGGGGAAGCGGCGCTGCAGGTAGAGGTGGCACTGCGCCAACGGCTGCGGGTGGGAGATGATCAGCTCGACAGCGGCCGTCGAAGACTCGGGCGGCAGGATCAGGCAGTGTTCGATCGGCAGCACGAGTTCATCGCGGATGCGCAGGTTGAGGTGATGGATGATCAGGTCGTGGGTCTCGCCGACCGCGCCGGCGATCGAGTTTTCGAAGGGCACGATGGCGCAGTCCGCGTCGCCGCGCACGGGCGCTTCGGCGGCCGTGCTGATCGTGGGGTAATCGATCAATTCAGCGTCCGGCGCGTAGAGCACCGCCGCCTGTTCGGAGAATGTGCCCGGCGGGCCGAGAAAAGCGACGCGCCGGCGCGGCGGCTCGTTGGTCGTGTCGCTGGTCATGTTGGTCGGGTTGGTCATGATCGCGTATCCGTGAGCAGTCTACGCAGCCGCTCTTCCTGCGCCGGCTCGGTGACCGCCAGCACGACCGCGCCCGGTTCGAGTATCGAGTCCGGGCCCGGCACCTCCGGCCGCCCGCCCGGGCGCAGAATCAGCGTCAGCACCGTGCGCGGCGGCAGTCCCAGGTGGCGCACGGCCCGGCCGATCGCCTCGGACTCGGCTGGAATCACGACTTCGACCAGCTCGAATTCGTCGCTGCGCAGCTCGAGCAGGCGGAACATGTTCGAATCGACTTCCTGCTCAATGCTGGAGAGGATCGCGCGGGTGGCGGAGATCGTGGCGGTGATGCCGACGGCGCGGAAGATCGCTTCGTTGCGCGGGTCGTTGATCCGCGCGATCACGCGCGCGGTATCGAAGCGCTGCTGCGCCACCTGGCAGACGGCCAGGTTGGCCTGGTCGCGCCCGGTGGCGGCGACAACGACATCGGCGCGGTTCATGCCGGCGGCGCGCTGGACGCGTACTTCGGTGCCGTCGCCGAGCAGCGCGACCTCGCCCAGCTCGTCGTTGATCGCCCAGGCGGTCTGCGGTTCGCGCTCGATGATGCACACTTCGTGGCCGGCCGCGAGCAGATCGCGGGCCACCCCCCAGCCGACTTTGCCGCCGCCGACGATGATGATGTACACGCCGCCTCCGCCGGCTAGCGCTCGAACGCCGCTTCGCGGACGAGCGAATCGAGTACGGTGGTGGGGTTGACCACGCGGATGCCAAGCTCGCGGTAGACTTCGGCCCGCTCGGGATCGAAGATGCGCGCGACGGCACGGCGCGCGCCGTGGATGTGCAGCGCTACCTGGGCGGCCATCGCGTTGCGGTTGTCGCCGTTGGCGAGGGCGAGGAAGACATCCGCCCCCGGGACGCCGGCGCGCGCCTGGACCCCGGCATCTTCGCCGGCGCCGAGAATCGTGTCGCCGCGGAAGGCGTCCGGCAGCCAGTTGAAGGCCGAGGCATCCTGATCGATCACGGTCACGCGGTGGCCTTCGGCGTCCAGCTCCGACGCGAGCGTCGAGCCGAGCCGGCCGCAGCCCATAATCACGACGCGCATCGCTAGGCGAAGGCCGCGGCGGTGGATTCGCGCACGACGATCACCTCACAGGGCGCGTGGCTGAGCACATAGTCGGCGGTGCGCCCCAGGTCCACGGCGCCGGCGTTGTGCCGCGCGTGCGCCGTTTGCACATCGACGCGGTCGCCGATCGTCGTCGCCCGGCAGACGCCGATCACGACCAGATCGACGGAGGCGTCGACTGCCTGCTCGACGATCCCGGGGCCGGCCTCGCGGGCTTGTAGCAGCCAGCTCTCACACTTGACCTTGGCTTGCTTGGCCTCAGCTTCGGCCTCTGCGAGTGCGGCCTCGCCGACGGCTGAGAGGCTCGGGACGTAGGCGTCGAGCGCGAGCGCGCGATCGACTTCGACGACATAGACCGGATGCACGGCCGATTTGCGCCGCTCGACGCCCGCCAGCCTGAGCGCCACGCGGAGGCCGCAGCGGCTCGCTTCGGAGCGGTCGAACGGGACGAGAACGCGAATGCCGGCCACAGCAGTCCCGAGCGCCGGCGGAGAACGCAACGCAGCCGGCGCGGACACGCAGGATACTCCCGCCTGCAGTGAACGGTTGATCATTCCGTTAGGAAGCGTTCAGTCAACAGCCAGGCTCAGCCGGCAGTCAGTGCAGTCAGCAGGAATCAGTAGGCGTACTTGGGCTGTTCGCGGATCAGATGGGTGCCTTGTTCATCGATCTGCTCGAGCCAGGCGTGCAGCCGGCCGTCCTCGATTTCGAGGAAGCCCAAGGTGCCCATGCGGGTGTCGAGGTTGCGCGGATACATCGGGCTGCCGGGGTTGATCAGCAGCACGCCGCGGATCGTCTCCACCGAAGCGACGTGCGTGTCGCCGTGGACGACGATGTGCTGCGGGCCGCCGAAGTAGCGCTGCATCATGCTTTCGACGGTTCGGTAAGGCGGCCATTCGGGCAGCGCCATGTCGTGCGTCAGGCCGACGCGGAAGCCTTCCAGTTCGAGCGTCCAGGCTTCGCGCAGGCGCGGATCTTCGGGCTGCACTGCCCGCCCGCCGCTGCCGTCATCGCCGTTGCCGCGCGCCACATAGATCGGCGCCAGCTGCTCCAGACGGTCGATCAGCCGAATGTCGTGGATATCGCCGCCGTGCAGGAGCAGGTCCACGCCGGCAAGCCGCTCATAGACCTGCGGCCACAGCTCCTCGCCCGCTTCGGGCACGTGCGTGTCGGAGATCAGGCCGATCAGCATGAGCGCAGTCTAGCCGTAGTGTAAGGGTGAACACAGTATGCGGGGCGTATACGGGGAAGCGGCCGCTGCGCCGCGCAGACGATAGACTAAGCAAGGCTGCGATCGTGCGCTGAGGAGGATTCGCAATGGTCGTTGAGACGGCAACCCATACGGTCAAGGCGGGGCTGGCGCAGATGCTCAAGGGCGGCGTGATCATGGACGTGGTCACGCCCGAGCACGCGTCGATCGCGCAGGAAGCGGGAGCCTGCTCAGTGATGGCGCTGGAGCGCGTGCCGGCCGACATCCGCAAGACCGGCGGCGTCGCGCGGATGAGCGACCCCTCGCTGATCCGCGGGATCATCGCGGCCGTCTCGATTCCGGTTATGGCCAAGGTGCGGATCGGCCACTTCGTCGAAGCCTCGATCCTCGAGGCGCTCGGCGTGGACTACATCGATGAGTCGGAAGTGCTGACCCCGGCCGACGAACGCTACCACATCAACAAGCACGAATTCGCCGTGCCATTCGTCTGCGGCTGCCGCGATCTGGGCGAGGCGCTGCGGCGGATCGCCGAAGGCGCGGCGATGATCCGCACCAAAGGCGAGGCCGGCACCGGCAACATCGTCGAGGCGGTGCGCCACATGCGCGCCGTGCAGGGCGAAATTCAGCGGCTGCGCGGGATGGGCGATGAAGAGCTGGTCTCCTACGCGCGCGACATCGGCGCGCCGGTTGAGCTGGTCCGCGAGACGCGCGAGCGCGGACGGCTGCCGGTCGTCAACTTCGCCGCCGGCGGCGTCGCCACGCCCGCCGACGCGGCGCTGATGATGCGGCTCGGCGCAGACGGCGTCTTCGTCGGCAGCGGCATCTTCAAGTCTCAGGAGCCGGCGCGGATGGCCGAAGCGATCGTCCGCGCCGTTACCCATTACGAAGACGACGACGTGCTGGCCGAAGTCTCCACCAATCTGCCCCAGGCGATGCCCGGCCTGGAGCTCTCGGAGATCCCCGAGCAGGAACGGCTCGCCCCGAGAGGGTGGTAACGCTCCGCGCATGAGTGCTGCTGGCGGCGCGATCGTCGGTGTGCTGGCCCTGCAGGGAGACTTCGCCGAGCACGCGGACAGCCTGGTGCGGGTCGGCGCCGAGCCGCGTGAGGTGCGAACCCGCGCCGACCTCGCCGCGGTCGACGGGCTGATCATCCCCGGCGGCGAGAGCACGACGATCGCGCGGCTGCTGCTCCAATACGAGCTGCACGCGCCGATCGCCGAAGCCGGGCGCAGCGGATTCCCAATCTGGGGCACCTGCGCCGGCGCAATTCTGATGGCGACCCGAATCGAATGGCTGGACCGACCGGGGCTCTCGCTGATCCCGATGACGATCGAGCGCAACGCGTACGGACGGCAGATCGATTCGTTTGAGGCGGACCTCGACGGGGGTGCGCTCGCTGCTGAGCTGGGCGCCGACCCGCTGCATGCGATCTTCATCCGCGCTCCGCGCATCCGCGAGGTCGGCGCAGGCGTTCGCGTGCTGCTGGAGCTGGAAGGCGAAGCGGTTGCGGTGGAATACGGAGCGCTGACGGCGAGCACATTCCATCCAGAGCTGACCGATGATCTGCGCCTGCACCGGCGCTTCGCCGCGCGCTGCCGCCGCGCGGCGCCGGCCGCCGCGGGGAGCTGAGGCGCTGGGGAGCTGAGGAGCTAATGGTCGGACGGGCGCCGCAGCTGTCCGATCCGAGCGCCGCGCTGAGCGATATCGACCTGCTGCTGGAGACACTGCCTGCGCCGATTCGGCACGCGATCGAGGCGGAGGGCGATTTCGGCTCGCTGCTCGAAGTCGTGCTCGATCTGGGCCGCCGCCCCAGCGCGCGCTACCAGGACCGCGAGGTGGAGCTGACCGAAGCGGAGATCTCCAGCGCGGAGCTTGAGAGCGTCGTGCGCCAGCTGGGCGACTTCGGCGACGACAACCGCGCCGGGATCGCGCGCACGCTGCACCGCATCTCCTGCCTGCGCAACCGCCAGCGCAAAATTGTCGGGCTGACGATGCGGGTGGGGCGGGCCGTCACCGGATCGGTCGCGCTGATCGAGGACTTCGTCAGCGCCGGTGCAAGCATTCTGCTCTTGGGCCGGCCGGGCGTCGGGAAGACGACGCTGCTGCGCGAAGCCGCGCGGGTCTTGGCCGAGCAGGGCAAGCGGGTGGTGATTGTCGATACCTCGAACGAAATCGCCGGCGACGGCGATATCCCCCACGCGGGCATTGGCCGCGCGCGGCGGATGCAGGTGGAAACCCCCGAGCGCCAGCACGCGGTGATGGTGGAAGCGGTCGAAAACCATATGCCCCAAGTGATCGTGATCGATGAGATCGGCACCGAGCTGGAGGCGCTGGCGGCGCGCACCATCGCCGAGCGCGGCGTGCAGCTCGTCGCCACCGCGCACGGCAACACGCTCGCCAACCTGATGCTCAATCCCACGCTGGCGGACCTGATCGGCGGCATTCAGACAGTCACGCTGTCCGATGAGGAGGCGCGGCGGCGCGGCACGCGCAAGTCGGTGCTCGAGCGCAAGGCGCCGCCGACGTTCAACGCGCTGGTCGAAATCCAGTCGTTCACGCGGGTCGCAGTGCACGGCGATGTCGGCTCGACGGTCGATGCGCTGCTGCACGGCGAATCGGCGGAGCCCGAAATCCGCGAGGTCGACGACCTCGGCGAGCTGCACACGCACGCCGCGGCGCAGACGCCGCTGCCCTGGCAGCGCGCCGCCGCCGTGCCGGGGGCGCAGGGTGCGGGCCCCTCGCCGGACTTCTTCGCCGCGGCCGGTGCGGAGCGCAACGGCGGCCGCGAGCAGCTGCTGCGCCGGCGCGGGCAGCCGCGCGCGCCCGAGCCGACTGCGGCGCCGCATCGGCGCATCTTCGCGCTGGGAATCTCCGCCGCGCGCCTGCGCGAGGCGATTCGCGAGAGCGGTGCGAACGCGTCGCTGGTCGAGCGCGTTGAGGACGCGGATGTGCTGATGACGCTGCGCTCGTCGTTCCGCCGCCGCCCTGCGGCGCTGCGCACTGCGGAGGCCCAGCGGCTGCCCATCGTTGTGCTGAAGCACAACACCGTGATGCAGATGCAGCAGAGCCTGCGCGCGCTCTCGCAGGGCGCGGCGCCGGGCGACGAGCTGACCGCGGCGCTCTCCGAAGCGGAGGAAGCGATCGCGTCGATCCACGCCGGCGTGCGCGACGCTGTCGAGCTCGCGCCGCGCGGGGCCTACATCCGCAAGCTGCAGCACGAGCTGGCGGCGCGGCAAGCGCTCGGCTCGAGCAGCCGCGGCCGCGAGCCCAACCGCCGTGTGCGGATCCAAGCCGGCTAGTGCCTGTTCACCTTCGGCGGCGGCGCAGACGCCGCGGATCGAAAGTCGCCCAGCCCTCCGTCCGCCCCGTCGCTGCCCGCGCAGGCAGCGCCGTGTGCCTTGCCCCCCAGTTCGAACTGTCCTTCCGCACCTCCCGCTGCCGACACCTTGCTGGATACGCTGGGCGCCGAAGGGGAGCAATCCCCCGACGCCTGGCCTCCCAGATACTCCCGACGGCGGCGCTCCCCTCTACGCGGGGCTCAACCACTGGGCCAAGCGGGGCGCGCTGGAGCGCGTCACCGCTGAGCTGCAGCTCAGCCAGATGGAGTCGTTGAAACCTCAGGCGCGTCTTAGACAGCGCGGGCATCAAGCTGCACGCGGCTGGAGGAGGGGCGGAGCAACGCCGGGGGCAACAAGCGGGTGGGCGGGCGTCCGCGCGGCGGCTGGGCGACCTAGTTGCTTACATCAGCCGCTGACGAGTGCCCCCGCCTCAGCCCCTGGCGCTCTCGCTTGTCCATGCCGTCGATCCGTCTTAGTGCCGCGTGCTGCCGCGCCGGCTCGGCGCCCAGCGCGAGCGGCCTGCTGATAGACCAGGCCTGTGAGGGGCGGCCATCTTCCCTCTGCCTTCGGCCTTCTCTCCTCCCTCCCACTTGCGCGCGCGGGAGATGAGACGGCAGCCCCCTCTATCGTCACGGGGACCGGCTGAACGGCGGGGCGGCGGCGATGCTGATTACGGTTGAAGGCGGCGAGGGCGCGGGCAAGACGACGCTGGTGCGCGCATTGGCGCAGCGTTGGTCGGCAGCCGGGGTACCGCTCCGCACGACGCTGGAGCCGGGCGGTACAGAGATCGGGCGCAGCCTGCGCGGGCTGCTGCTGCACCCGGAGGCCGCTCTCGGCGACTGGCAGGAGACGCTTCTCTTCCTCGCCGACCGCGTTGCAGATGCGGCGCAGATCATCCGCCCCGCGCTGGAGCGCGGCGAGCTGGTGCTCTGCGACCGCTTCGCCGATTCGACGCTGGCCTACCAAGGCTACGGGCGCGGGCTCGATCTCGCGCTGCTGCAGCAGCTGAACACCGCGGCGGCCGGCGGGCTGGAAGCGGACCTGACGCTCTTGCTTGATGTGCCCGTCGAGCTGGGCGTCGGGCGCGGACGCGGCGACGGCGGTGATCGGATCGCCGATGCCGCGCTGGCGTTCCACCGCCGCGTGAACGCGGGCTTCCGCAAGATCGCGGCGGCGGCGCCGTCTCGCGTCGTCCGCCTCGATGCGTCGCAGCCGGCGGCCAATGTGCTCGAGCAGGCAGCGGCGGCGGCAGAGCCGCGGCTGCGCGCGGCGGGGCTGCTGCCGGCGCAGTGATCGCTTGCCGGGCTGGGCATAGACTGATTGGCCAAGCAGCGCCGCGTGCGCTGTGTGCGTGCGGAGCGAGGGGGCGCAGTGGTGGACGGTGTCGAGCGGGTCACGGTGCGCGTGCCGGCCTCGACGGCCAACCTGGGCACCGGCTTCGATGCGGTCGGGGTGGCGCTGCAGCTCTACGCGACGATCACTGTTGCGCTCGACAGCACCGCCGCGCGCCGCCGCGCGCCGATGGCTCGGCATGTGCGCGCCGGCGTTGCAGCGGTGCATGAGGCGTTGGGCCTGGAGCCGCCCGAGCGGAAGCGGATCGAGGTGGCGGTCGACGCGGACTTTCCGCTCGGCCGCGGCCTCGGCGCGAGCGCGGCCGGCCGCGGGGCCGGGTTGGTCGCGGCGAATGCCCTGCTTGGGCGCCGCCTGAGCGATCAGCAGCTGCTCGAATTGGGCGCTGCGCTGGAGCGCCACGCCGACAACATCGCCCCGGCCTTGTTCGGCGGTTGCCAGGTCGTGGCCATGGATGGGCCGCAGGTGCGTCGCGTCGCGCTGCCCGTCGCCGAGGGGCTGCGCTTCGTCGGCTTTACGCCTTCGTTTGGGATGTCGACCAAGCGGGGCCGGGCGCTGTTGCCCGAGCAGCTCTCGCGCGCCGACGCGGTGCATAATTCATGCCGCTCGGCGCTGCTGGCGGCGGCATTGACGACCGGCACGTGGAGCGTGCTGCACACCGCCGTGGACGATCGCCTGCACCAGCGTCCGCGCAGCCAAATGTTTCCAACCATGTTCGAGTTTTTCGATGCCGCCGCTGCGGCCGGGGCGCACGCGGCCTATCTCTCGGGCGGCGGCTCGACGCTGATGGCGCTGGCCGGCGCGGAATCGGCCGATGCGGTGCAGGCCGCGTTCGCTGAGGCGGCGGAGCAGCGCGGGATCGAGGGCCGCGGCTTCGTGACCGCGATCGATCCATCGGGGGCGGCCATTCTGTGACGGTGGTGCAGAAATACGGCGGGACGAGCGTCGGCTCGATCGAGCGCCTGCAGGCGGTCGCCGCGCGGATCGCGGCGCGCGCCGATCGCGGCGCGCCGATCGCCGTGGTGGTCTCGGCGATGGGCAAAACCACCGATGAGCTGGTCGCGCTGGCGCGCGCCGTCAGCCCGCGCCCGCCGCGGCGCGAGACCGACATGCTGCTGGCCACCGGCGAGATCGTCAGCAGTGCATTGCTGGCGATGGCCGTGCAGGAGCTCGGCCGCGGCGCCGTCGCGCTGACCGGCGCACAGGCCGGCGTCTTCACCGATGACACGTTCGGCCGCGCGCGGATTCGGGGCATCGACACCGAACGGATCGAGCGCGAGTTCGCCGCCGGCAACGTGGTGATCATCGCCGGCTTTCAAGGCGCGAGCCGCGCGGCCGAGTTCACCACCCTGGGGCGCGGCGGCTCTGATACCTCCGCAGTGGCGCTGGGCGCGTCGCTGCCGGGCCAACGGCCTGACCCGAGACCCCCAGGGCCGGCTGCTGGCTTGCGAACAC